>DASXZB010000053.1:0-37213 GCA_036502145.1 Solirubrobacteraceae bacterium
GAACATGTTCTGGATGCTCGACCTGCACGAGCAGGCGGCGGCGGCCGGATGTCGCGTGCTTCTGAACGGAGCCGTCGGCAACGGCGGCATCTCGTGGCCGGGAGATCCGCTCTCGCAACCGCTGGTCGGCCAGCTCCGCGACCTCGGCGTCAACCGGTGGCTCAGGCGACGGGTTGGCGCGGCGCTCCCGTTTGCGGTGAGGGCGCGATTGGCCAAGCGCAGGCTCGATCCGCAGTGGTACCGATCCACCGCGATCGCCCCGGACTTCGCCCGGCGCCTGGATCTGGCTGAGCGCCGGCTCCGGGATCCTGAAACCTTTCCGCGGACGCCTCTTGATCAGCGATTGGGGCTCCTCGGGCCGGGTCGCGCGATCCTGGGGGCGATAACCGCTGAGCTCGGAGCGCGCTTCGGCGTCGCCATTCGCGATCCGACCGCCGACGTCCGCGTGCTCGCCTTCACGCTGTCGGTGCCCGACGCCGTGTTCAGGCATCCCCGCGACGGCTCGGGACGGTGGCTGGTCCGAGAGGCGATGCGCGACCGGCTACCGGATCAAGTTCGGCTCAATCGCCGCCAAGGCGTGCAGGCCGCCGATCTCGTGGCGCGGCTGCGGAGTTGCGCCGGCGAAGTGGACGATGCCCTCGACGAGGTGCAAACCGGGCCGGCCGCGGCTTACCTCGACGTCGGACACATGCGCGCCACCTGGGGGACGATTCAGCGCGAGGACACCCCGGATGCTTACCACGCGGCGGTGACCATCCTCACTCGGGGAATCATGGCCGGGCTGCACGTGAATGCTGTGTCGCGCGGCGAGGTGCTGGGCGCCCAGGTCACAGGATGAGTCCAGTGAGGCCGCTGTTGCCCGCCCCCAGCTCGTCGTTGGGCTGTGGCCGCATTGAGCTCGCCAGTCTCGCCCGATAGGCTTAAGCTGGCGGATACAGAATGGGTGGCGAAAGAGGAGCTGACGATGGCACACGAGGAGCGCAAGCACACCGAGCCCGACTCGGAAGTCACGCCAAGCGGTTCGGGCGACAAGCAGGAGACGATGGGTCTGAGGCAGCGGTCCGCATGGCATGCCCCCACCATCACCAGCCTGCGCCTTGAGCGCACGCTTTTCTTTCCCGGCAGTCCTATGGACGGCGCCACCCGGGCCGGCACCACCGCGGGTTAGGAGGGCTACTCGGCGGACCACCTGCGCGCCACGCGCTGGTGGTCTTGCGCGCTGCCCACTCAAAACAGGCCGGATCAAGCGAACGTGATCACCGCGTCAGACCACCGCCGCAGCCGCGTAGGAGGTTCGTAGGACGCCGGGTCAGCGGCGGCCGGGCTGGGAGTCCAGCGCGTCGATCATCAGCTCGAGCATGCGCGGCCAGTTTTCAGGCTCGACCTGCCGGGCGGCCCGGGTGGCCGCGAACAGCAGCCGCAGGTCCAGCGTGGTGGCGTCGCTGCGCAGACGCCCCTCGTCGCGGGCCTGGGCCAGCACCCGGTCGAGCGCGTCGGTGGCCCGCTCGGTGGCGGCGACTACGTCGGGATGGCTGGCTACCGCGGCGCGGGCCTCGCCCAGGAAGTCGTCGGCGGCCTGGCGCTCGACGAGCTGGTGCAGCATCCTCGTCAGCGCCGACCAGCTGTCGCCCCGGCTCCGGCTGGCGGCCCGGGCGGCGCTGGCGATCTGGTCGAGGCGCAGCACGACCAGCGCCGCCAGCAGCTCGCGCTTGGATGCGAAACGGCGGTAGATGCTGGCCACGCCGGAGCCCGCGGCGTCGGCCACCTCGCTCATCGGAGCGTCGATCCCCTGGCGCGCAAAGACCTCGGCGGCGGCGTCGAGCAGCCGCTCGCGCTTGCCGTCGAGATCCAGCGTGCTCCAGTCGTCGGGGGTCGCCTTCGGAGCCTCAGTCGCCGAAAAGGCCGGAATGGTCATTCCGCTACAGTAGCCCTTCGTGTCCTCGGGAGCTGCAAGACCCCATGGGGTCCACGCCAACCTGATCCTGGCGGTGACGGCGGTGGCCGGGCTCGCCTACGCGATGCTGAGTTCGGCGGTGATCCCCGCGCTGCCCTCGATCCAGCACAGTCTTCACGCCACCGAGACCGGCGTGACCTGGCTGCTCACCGGATATCTGCTGTCGGCTTCGGTGGCGACCTCGATCATCGGCCGGCTGGGCGACATGTACGGCAAGGAGCGCCTGATGCTGATAACGCTGGTAATCCTCGGCGCGGGGACGGTGATCTCGGCGCTGTCCACGGCGCTGCTGCCGATGATCGTCGGGCGCATCATCCAGGGCGCCGGAGGCGGCATCTTCCCGCTTGCGTTTGGGATCGTCAGGGACGAGTTCCCGCCTGAGCGAGTGGCGGGCAGCATCGGCGTGCTGTCCTCGATCCTTGGCGTGGGGGGTGGGATCGGCATCGTGATTGGCGGGCTGATCGTCGAGCACCTGGACTACCACTGGCTGTACTGGATCCCGCTGATCGTCACGGTGATCGCCGCCGTCTGTACGTGGCGATTCGTCCCCGAATCGCCGATCAAGGTGCCCGGGAAGGTGAACTGGCTGGCCGCGGCCCTGATGACGGCCGGCTTCTCCTGCGTGCTGATTGCGATCTCGCAGACCACCACCTGGGGGTGGGGCTCGGCGAAGACGCTCAGCCTGCTCGCCCTCGGCTTTGCCATTTGCGCCGCCTGGGTTCTGGTGGAGGTGCGCAGCAAGGTTCCGCTGATCGACATGGCGATGATGCGGATCCGGGGTGTATGGACCACCAACCTCGTCGCGTTCCTGCTGGGGGCGGGGATGTACGCGTCGTTCTTGGCCTTCCCGCAGTTCGCCCAGCTGCCCAAGAGCACGGGCTTCGGCTTCGGGGCCTCGGTGGTCACCGCGGGCCTGTACCTGGTCCCGGCGGCGATCTTCATGAGCGTGTTGGGGAGCTTTGCCGGACGGTTCTCCCGCCGCTTCGGCTCGAAATTCGCGGTGATCCTCGGTAGTGCGGTGACCGCTGTGGCGTTCGGATGGCTGGCCGTCGCACACGCGCACCCCTACGACATGCTGATCAGCGCGGCTCTGCTGGGGATCGGAATCGGACTGGCCTTCGCCGCCCTGAGCAACCTGATCGTGCAGGCCGTCTCGCCGGAGCAGACCGGGGCGGCGACCGGCATGAACACCGTGATGCGGACGTTGGGCGGCGCGTTGGGCGGGCAGATCGTCGCCACCTTCATCGCCAACAACGTCGCCCACGGGCTGCCCACGGTGACCGGGTTCACCCAGTCCTTTGCGCTGGAGTCGGTATTCCTGATCGCCGCCGCGGCGACCGGACTGCTGATCCCGACGGCCCGACGCGAGCAGCCGGCGCTCAGCCTGGACCGCGACTTCGCGCGCGCCCAGGAAGCCCGATAGCGCGAGGCGGCAAACGTCCCGATGCTCCGCTCGCGGGGCTCGGTTGGGACGTTTGCACAGTGGGAGACCGCAAACGTCCCGGTGCTCCGCGGGTGGAGCGTCGTTGGGACGTTTGCACACTGGGAGGGGGGCGCAAACGTCCCGATGCGCCGCGGGCGCGATCCACGCGCGACAAAACCGCCGATCCGATTTGGATTTGTCGCCAACGCAACGCCCTACGCGCACCTGGTGACAAACCCAATGCCGGCGCCCGGATTTGTCGCCGACTCATCGTCCTACGGAGGTTGTCCTGTTCGTCGTCCATTGTGCGGTGACGGTCCGGGATGGGTGGTTTCGGGGGTGGCGACCGTAGCGGTGCGATCCACGAGCAGGTCGGCGGCAGCGGCCCGCGCAGCCAAGAAACGAATTCCATGCTGGCTAGCCAGCCAGTAAGATCCCGGCACCCGTAGCCCGTGTCAGGAGGAGACCGTGACAGCACCCGGGAGCGCAGCCCACGAGCAGACCGCGAGTGCAGCTCAGCCCGGAGCCGGGCCTGCTCCCCCGGATGTCGGCGGCGCTGAGCCGGGACCCGCGCCCGGCCCCCAGGACCTCGCCGGCGCTGAGCCGGAAACCGCGCCCGGCCGCCAGGATCTCGCCGGCGCCGAGCCGGGAACCGCGCCCGGCCCCCGGGACCTCGCCAGCGCCGATCTCGATCAGGTGCTGGTAACCGAGCGCGCGCTGTGGCTCGACGGTCCGCCGCATGAGCTGTTCACCCGGCTGCGCGGCGAGTGTCCGGTGCATTGGACCGCACGGGTGAGCGAGTATCCCGGCGAGGCCGGCTTCTGGTCGGTCACCCGGGCCGAGGACATCCACACGGTCAGCCGCGACTGGCGCACCTACTCCTCCGAGCTCGGCGGGGTCACCGCGGTCACCGACGTGTTCCCGATCGAGCTGATGCGGGCGATGTTCATCGGGATGGATCCGCCCAAGCACGATCGCCTGAAGGTGCTCTTCCAGGCGGGCTTCACGCCGCGCCGGATCGCCGCCCACGAGCCCGCGATCCGCAAGATCGTCACCGACGTGCTCGACCGCCTCGAGGGCCGCGAGACCTGCGACCTGGTCAACGACGTGGCGCAGCCGGTGGTCTCACGGGTGATCGGGAGCTTCATGGGAATCCCCGAGGAGGACGACGCGATCTGGGCGCGGCTGATGAACACCGCGCTCGCCGCGGGCGACCCGGATCTCAACCCGGAGGGGATGCAGAGCATCGTCGCCAATGAGATCCCCGAGATCTTCGCTCGCTGCTCGAAGATGATCGCCGAGCGCCGCGAGAACCCCACCGACGACCTGACCAGCGTGCTGGTTCACGCCGAGATCGACGGCCAGAAGCTCGAGGAGCACGAGATCGTGATGGGCTTCTTCCTGCTCGTCGCGGCCGGCAATGACAGCACCAAGGCGACCTACTGCAGCGGGATGCGCGCGCTGATGGAGCATCCCGCCGAGCGCCGGCGGCTGCTCGACGATCCCTCGCTGATCCCCGACGCGGTCGAGGAAGCGCTGCGCATGTTCCCGGCCTTCGCCCACTTTCGCCGCACCGCCACCAAGGAGACCGAGCTGGCCGGCCAGAAGATCTCCGAGGGCGACAAGGTAGTGATGTGGTACGTGAGCTCAAACCGCGACGAAAGCCGGTACGAGGACCCGCACCGCTTCGACATCACCCGTGACGCCGAGCATCAGGCGTTCGGGGCCGGAGGGCGGCATTTCTGCCTCGGCGTGGCGCTGGCGCGCCTGGAGCTGCGGGTGATGGTGGAGGAGACGCTGCGGCGCTATCCGGGGATGGAGATGGCCGGGCCCACGACGGTCGTGGAGTCGGCCTTCCTCAACCAGCTCAAGACGCTGCCGGTGCGGCTCGAGCCGCGGTAGCGAGCGCCTCAGCGGCGAGCGGCCAGCCTCCGGCCGGCCTCCCGCCGCCTCAGCCGCCACCCCAGCGCGTCAGCGCCAGTCTCCCCACGGCGACTGGCGCGCGGCCTCCTCCTGGTCGGCGCGGATCACGTGCATCACGGCGTTGATCAAGGCCAGGTGGGTGAAGGCCTGCGGGAAGTTGCCGAGATGGCGACCGGTCTCGGGGTCGACCTCCTCGGCGTACAGCCCCAGCGGGCTGGCGTAGCCCAGCAGCCGCTCGCACAGTGCCCGGGCGCGTTCGAGCTCGCCGATCTCGCACATCGCCGATACCAGCCAGAACGAGCAGATGAAGAACGTCCCCTCCTGGTCCTCCATCCCGTCGTCGGTCTCCTCGGTGCGGTAGCGCAGCACCAGCCCCTGCTCGGTCAGCTCGTCGGCGATCGCGAACACCGTGGCCCGGATCCGCTCGTCGTCCGGGGGCAGGAACCGCAGCAGCGGCATCAACAGCATGGCGGCGTCGAGCGCTTCGGTCTCGTAGTGCTGGACGAACACGCCACGGTCGTCGACGCCGTGCTCACAGATGTCGGCGTGGATCTCTTCGGCCGCCTGGCGCCAGCGGTCGGCCTTCTTGTGGTCCTCGCGCAGGTCGGCCAGCTTGGCGCCGCGATCGCAGGCCACCCAGCAGAACAGCTTCGACGAGGTGAAGTGCTTGGGCTCTCCGCGGACCTCCCAGATCCCGCGGTCGGGCTCGCGCCAGTTGTCGATCGCCTTCTCCACCTGGCGCGAGAGGAGCTTCCAGACGCGGTCATCGAGCGAGTCGCGGGAGCGCGTGTGGATGTAGACCGAGTCAAGCAGCGCGCCCCACACATCGTGCTGGTCCTGCTCATGGGCCGCGTTGCCGATGCGCACCGGCCGAGCCCGCTCGTAGCCCTCCATGTGCCCCAGGATGTCCTCGTTGAGCTCGCGCTCGCCGTCCAACCCGTACATCACCTGGAGCTTCTCGTCGCCGGAGGCGGCGTCGGCGATGAAGTAGAAGAAGTCGTTGGCCTCCCAGTCGAAGCCGAGCGACAGCAGCGCCCACAGCATGAACGTCGAATCCCGGATCCAGCTGTAGCGATAGTCCCAGTTGCGCTGGCCCTGGGGCGCTTCGGGCAGGGACGTCGTGGCGGCGGCCAGCAGCGCTCCGCTGGGCGCGTAGGTGAGGCCCTTGAGGGTCAGCGCGCTGCGCTGCAGGAACGTGCGCCAGGGGTGATCGGGAAAGTTGCCGCGGTCGATCCAGTGCTGCCAGTGGTGCGCGGTCCAGACCAGGCGCTTGTAGGCCTGGTCCCAGTCCTGGGGCGGGGAGTGCTCGCTCCAGGAAAGCGCGCACCACACGGTCTCGCCCTCTTTCATCATGTGTCGCGCGGTGGCCCGCGGCCCCTCGAACCCAACCAGCAGGTCGGTGGTCAGCTTGAGCTCGACGTCGCCGCTGGGGGATCTGGCGATTCCCTCGTGGTAGCCGTCGGCGCTGTATTGCCACTCGGCCGGCTCGCGTCCGTAGTCGAACTTCGGCTCGCAGTCGAGCAGCAGCTGGACCTCGCCGTTGACGCAGCGCACGGTGCGCAGCAGGACGTGGTCGGCGTCGTAGTCGGTGGGAGCACGGCGGTGGGTGTGCGAGCGCTCGTGCTCGTGATGCCACTGGCCGATCAGCAGCACATCGCGGACGATCATCCAGCCCGAGCCGGTCCCCCAGCTCGTCTCCAGGATTATCGTCCCCGGTAGGTAGCGCCGCGACGCCGGGACCTGGACGGCGTCCGGCCCCAAGCGAAACGAGCCGGCGTCGCGGTCGAGCAGCGCTCCGAAGATGCTCGGGGAGTCGACCCGGGGCAGGCACATCCATTCCACCGCGCCGCTGGGGGCGACCAGAGCCACCGTCTCGCAGTCCGACAGGAAGGCGTAGTCGGCGATCGGCGGAAACGAGCTCGAGCCAAGCCGGGCGGCCGGCTCGCGGCGGCGCACCGCCTCGGTCGGCACCGGCTGGGGTCGCGGGCCGTCGTCGCTTCGCTCGCTGGCCGCGTCTTCGAGCACCCCCGCAGTATCTCCGGTTCGCTGAGGGATGTCCACGGCCCACCGGCAAGTGGTGGA
Source organism: Solirubrobacteraceae bacterium (assembly GCA_036502145.1). Taxonomy (GTDB): domain Bacteria; phylum Actinomycetota; class Thermoleophilia; order Solirubrobacterales; family Solirubrobacteraceae; genus Palsa-465. The sequence continues at coordinate 7,383 of DASXZB010000053.1, forward strand.
TCGGGTGCAGAGTGCTGGAAAAGGTACGTATAACGGAGAAGATCCGTGCCGCTGCCGCGACGGTGGCGCGGCGCACCTCCGACGACCGCTGCTGGACCGCCTCTAGCCGCCGAAACCGCGACGACCGCCGCGGGACCAGCTCTAGCCGCCGACACCGCGACGACCGCTGCCGGACCGGCTCTAGCCGCCCAAACCGCCGAGGAACGCGAATGGGCGGAACGGCCGCTCGTTGTAGACCGCGCGGAGGTTGCCCTCGATCTTGACCTCGCTGCCCGGAGGCGCCTCGGCCCGCAGCCGCTCGGCCAGCGCCTTGCCGGTGTCCTCGTCCAGCGCTCCGACCAGCACGTAGGACCAGTGGTGGACGACCGGGATGCCCTCCCCGCGCAGTTTCTCGGCCAGCTCGCCGGCGGCCTTGCGGCTGTCGCACTGTACGCGGACCTCGTACTCGGGGTAGCCGCGCTCGGCCGACTCCTCGCGCTCCTGGGCGACTCGCTCCTGGTGCTCGCGGGCCAGGTCGGCGTCGGTGGCCGGCAGCGGGGTGTCGGGGTCCTCCCACTGCTCGGCGCTGGGATGCCAGTGGCGCAGCTCGAACTCGAGCTCCCAGTCGTGCTCGGCGGCGAGCTTCTCGATCACCTGGCGGGCGCTGTCCAGCTGCTCGCGGGCGGCGCCGTAACAGAACACCTCGGCTCCGTCGACCGAGACGACCACCCGGTCGTGAAAGGTCTGCTCGAGGTCGCGCTCGATCTCGTGGGCGTCCAGCCGCTCGGCCAGCGCGCTGGCCTGTCCCTCGTCGTGGGCTTCGATTCGCAGGCGCCAGTCGTCGTTCATCGCCCTGGAGGGTAGTGGTCTCTGACCGCCGCGGTGAGCGCGGGTCGCGTTTGCCACCCTGGCGCGGCGGCTGGGGCTCAGCGAGCCGCTGTCTCAGACAGCACCAGACCGAACGTCTCCCGCAGCCCGTCCCGGCCCTCGTCACTGACGCGCACGGCCCGGGTGTCGCGCCGGCGGCTGACCCATCCGAGCTCAAACATCCGGTCGGCCATCGCGGCGCCCAGCGAGCCGGCGAGGTGGTGGCGCTGCTCGCTCCAGTCCACGCAGTAGCGAACCAGCGGCCGGTGCTGGGCGGCCAGCTCGTCGAAGTCGATGCCGAACCCGTGCAGCGTGTCCGCGCCCCGTTCGGTCACCCGGTAGTCGAGATCGAAGCCGGGCGCCGACAGACGGTCGCGATCGGCGTCGGAGTGGTGAAAGAGACCGTCGCCCCCGCTCAGCAGGTCGCGGTCGATCATCGCCGCCATCAGCCCGGTGCCGAGCATCCCGGCGAGGTGGTCGTAGCAGGTGCGCGCGGCGCGCAGCGCCTGAGCCTTGGTCCCCTGGCGCAGCGACCGGACGGGCGCCGGTGGGGCCAGCCGGGCCAGCGCCTCGATCAGCTCGCCGACCGGCTCGCCGGCGAGCGCGAAGTAACGGTGACGGCCGTGGGCCTGCATGGTGAGCAGCCCGCCGTCGACGAGCTTGCCCAGGTGCGCGCTGGCCGTCGAGGCGGCGACTCCGGCCTCGTCGGCGAGCACGCTGGCCGGCAGCGCCCGCCCGTCGCCCAGCGCCAGCAGGATCCGGGCCCGCGCCGGGTCGGCCACCAGGGCTCCGATCTTGGCTATGTCGGCGTCGCCTCGCACCTCACAACGAGATTAGCGGCTCCACGCTTCGTTGACCGACGAAGTGTTGACCGCGGGCGCGGGTGCGTCATCATTGAACTCGAATGAGCTCGGGCGGACGAGGCTTTGCGGCATCACACGGCGTGTCGGCGCCCGGGGCGATGCGTTCCCTTCGCAACCCTGACCGCAAGCCGCCACCGCTGATGGATCCCACCCGCGAGCGCGACCGCCACCGGATCCTGGCGCTGTTCAAGCCCTACCGGAAGCGGCTGACGGTCGTGCTGGTGATGATCGTGGTCAGCGCCGGACTGGGCATGGTGCAGCCGTTTCTGCTGCGGGACGTGCTCGACAAGGGGATCTTCGGGCACGACAGCACGCTGCTGACCGTGCTGGTGGCCGGGATGATCGCGATCGCGATCCTGACCGCCGCCTTCAATGTCTGGCAGACGTACCTGTCAAACCAGATCGGCCAGCGGGTCATGCACGATCTGCGGGCCGCCGTGTACGCACACCTGCAGCGGATGTCGCTGGCGTTCTTCACCCGGACGCGGACCGGCGAGGTCCAGTCCCGGATCGCCAACGACATCGGCGGCCTGGACGACGTGGTCACGACCACCGCCACCACGATCGCCCAGAACGCCACCACGGTGATCGCCGCGCTGGTGGCGATGTGCCTGCTGGACTGGCGGCTGGCGGTGATCTCGCTGGTGTTCGTGCCCCTGTTCGTCTGGCTGACGCGGCGGGTCGGCAAGGTGCGTCGCAGGATCACGACCGAGCAGCAACGGCGTCTGGCCGATCTCAGCGCGCTGGTCGCGGAGTCGCTGTCGGTGTCGGGGATCATGCTCGGCAAGACGATGGGCCGCGGCGGCGACCTGGCGGATCGCTTCACCGGGGAGTCGAAGGAGATCGCCGACCTGGAGGTCCGCTCGCGGATGGCCGGCCGCTGGGTGATGTCGACGATCCAGATGACGTTCGCGATCCAGCCGGCGATCATCTATTGGCTGGCCGGGCAGAGCTTCCTGGGCCACACGATCTCGATCGGCACGGTGGTCGCGTTCACGACGCTGCAGACGCGGCTGCTGTTCCCGATCCAGTCGCTGCTCGGCGTGGGCGCGTCCATGGAGGCCTCGCTGGCCCTGTTCGATCGCATCTTCGAGTACCTGGACCTGCCGGTGGACATCGTCGAGGCGCCCAACCCGATCCAGCTGCGCCCCGACGAGGTGCTGGGGGAGGTGAGGCTCGAGGACGTCTCGTTTCGCTACGGCGTGAAGACCGCCGGCGACGAGTCCGACTGGACGCTGCGCCACGTCGACGTGGTGGTTCCGGCCGGGACGCGGGTGGCGATCGTCGGTGAGACCGGCGCGGGCAAGACCACGCTCGGCTACCTGGTGGCGCGCCTGTACGAGCCGCAGGAGGGCCGTGTCACGATCGACGGCGTCGACGTGCGGGAGGTGTCGCATGCATCGCTGGCGGCGACGGTGGGGGTGGTCTCCCAGGAGACCTACCTGTTTCACGCCAGCGTACGTGAGAACCTGCGCTTCGCCCGCCCCGACGCCAGCGACCAGGAAATCGAGGACGCGGCCCGCACGGCGCGGATCCACGACCTGGTCGCCTCGCTGCCCGACGGCTACGACACGATCGTCGGCGAGCGCGGGTATCGGTTCTCCGGCGGTGAGAAGCAGCGGATGGCGATCGCCCGCACCGTTTTGCGAAACCCGCCGGTGCTGGTGCTCGACGAGGCGACCAGCTCGCTCGATACCCAGACCGAGTACGCCGTCCAGGCCGAGCTCGAGCGCCTGGCCGAAGGCCGTACCACGATCACCATCGCCCATCGGCTGTCGACGGTGCGCGACGCCGATCAGATCGTCGTGCTCGACCGCGGTCGGATAGTCGAGCGCGGCACCCACGAGGAGCTGCTGGACCGTGGGGGCGTCTACGCCGGCCTGGTCGCGCGCGACGTCACCGGGGACCCCGTCGAGGGCTGACCGACCCGCTGTGCCGGGCCGGGAAGAGATCCCGCCCGGCGGCGTCTACAGGGGTAAGCGCGCGCCACACCTGCGCGCAGCCAACGGGATCCACAAGAGCGATGGGAGTCGAGTCGTGACCATGCACACAGGGCAGCGTGTGACCACAAGTCGTCGTCGGTTTCTGATGACCGCCGGCGCGGGAGCGCTCGGCGCCGGCGTGCTGGCGACCGCGCCGGAAGCCTTCGGGAAGGGCAGCTTGAGCAGGGGCGACGCGGCGATCCTGCGCTTCCTCTCGGCGGCCGAGATCCTCGAGACCGACCTCTGGCAGCAGTACAACGAGCTGGGCGGGATCCAGGACCATGAGGTCCGGGGCGGCAGCGGCAACAAGGCCTACACCGATGCCCTCAGTCAGCTCGACTCGGATATGGCCCAGTACATCCACGACAACACCGAAGACGAGTTCACCCACTTCACGTTCATCAACGCCTATCTGAAGTCACGCGGCGCCCAGCCGGTGACCCTCGAGCCGTTCCGCACGCTGCCGGGGAGCACCGCCAAGGGCGCGGCCAAGACCAAGCGCCTCACCAACCTGATGGAGCTGACCGTCGACACCACCTGGTTTACGCGGTACCGCGCCCGCCACAAGAATCCCGACCTGGGAAACAGCTTCCCGCCGGCGATACCCGGCTTGATGAAGGGCCGGTTCCCGGCGATCCCGCGGTCAGACGCCGATCTCAAGCCGGCCAAGCACCTGCAGGCGATCGCCAACACGGCGGGCTTTCATTTCGCCACCATCGAGCAGGGCGGCACCAGCCTCTACCCGGCGCTGGCCCAGCGGGTCAGGGACCCCGAAGTTCTGCGGATCCTGCTGAGCATCGGGCCCACCGAGGCTCTGCACTTCCAGACCTGGAGCGACAAGGCCGGCAACGCCCCGCCGCTCAAGGACCCCACCAATGGGTTGGTGTTCCCGGACCTCAACAGCAAGCCGTTCGGCGGCGAGGACTTCCAGACGAATCTGATCATGCCGGAGCCGACCACGTTCCTGAGCCGCAAGTTCCCGGTCTGCTCGATCATCCGCCCAACGGAGACCAAGGGGATCGCGATGGGCGTGGCCAAGTTCCTGACCGACATGGGCCTGTTCCGGGGTCAGTCGCCGGCGTTCTTCAGCGCGTTGACCACGCTGGCCCGCCAGGCGGACGCCGCCAGGAGATAGGTCGCCGCACCCCCGTTCGCCCGCTTTCCGACCCCCGGCGGGCGGGCGGGGGTGGGGCGACCCCAGCGGGCGGGCGGGCCAGCGGGCGGATCTCGTCAGCGCAGCAGCGCCCTCGAGATCACCAGCCGCTGGATATCCGAGGTGCCCTCCTCGATCTCCTCGAGCTTGGCGTCGCGCATCCATTTCTGGACCGGATACTCCCGGGAGTAGCCCCACCCGCCGAGGGTCTGGACCGCGGCCCAGGTGCACCACATCGCGGTCTCGGACGCATGCAGCTTGGCCATCGCCGCCTGGCTGGTGGCCCGCTCGCCGCGGTCGAGCATCTGCGCCGCGCGCCAGGTCAGCAGGCGCGAGGCGTCGACCCGCAGCGCCATGTCGGCGAGGCGGAAGGCGACCGCCTGGTGCTCGGCGATCGGCTTGCCGAACTGGGTCCGCTGCTTGGCGTAGTCGACGGCGAACTCCAGCGCCGCCCGGGCCAGCCCGGTGGCCGATGCGGCCAGGGTCACGCGTGAGCGGTCGAAGGTCTGCATCAGGCCGGCGAACCCCTGGCCCTCCTCACCCAGCCGCCGGTCGTCGGCGACGAACAGATCGTCGAGGAACACCTCGGTGTTGGGGATCGCCCGCTGGCCCAGCTTGCGAATCGGCGGTCCGCAGCGCAGCCCCTCGTCGCCGGCCTCGACCAGGAACGCAGTGATTCCGCGAAAGCCGGTGCCGGGCGCGACGGTGGCGAAGATCACGTAGTAGCTCGACACCCCGCCGTTGGAGATCCACGCCTTCTGCCCGGTGAGCACGTAGCCGCCGTCGACGCGGCAGGCGTGGGTGCGGATCGAGGCGGCGTCCGACCCGCTCTGGGGCTCGGTGATCGCCACCGCGGTGAACGGCGGATCCTCGCCGGTCAGCGGAGCCAGCCACCGCTGCCGCTGGGCGTCGTCGCCGAGGGCCAGCACCGGCTCTGCGAAGAATCCGTTCGAGGTGATCAGGTTGCCGATTCCGGCGCAGCCGTGCGAAAGCTCCTCCTGCACGACGCACGACGTCAAGCAGTCGGTCATGCCCGCGCCGCCGTAGCGCTCCGGAAGCATGAACGAGGTCAGGCCCAGCCCCGCCGCTTGGCGCCAGATGGCGTAGGGAAGCTCGGCGTCGGCCTCGTCGACGGCCAGGGAGATCGGACGGATCTCCCGGGAGGCGAACTCACGGCAGACCTCCTGGATCGCGCGCTGCTCGTCGCTGAGCGCCGCCGGCAGGCTCACCGGGCGAGCCTCGCCGCGGTGGCCCGGTCGGCCTCCGGGGTCTGCGCCAGCAGCCCGTAGGCCAGACGCTCGAGGGCCAGTCCGGCGCTGCGTGAGGCCTCGGCCATCGAGTCGACCGCCTGCTTGGTGACCCCCACGGCCAGCGGCGGCAGCGTGGCCAGGCGGGCGGCCAGCTCGAGGGTCCGAGTCAGCGCGTGGCCCGGATCCACGACCTCGGTGACCAGCCCCAGCCGGTGGGCCTCGTCGGCTCCTGTCCGCTCGCGCAGCAGGATCAGCTCCTTGGCGCGAGCCGGGCCGAGCAGCCGGACCAGGCGATGGGTGCCGCCCGAGCTGGGCAGGATCCCGAGCCCGATCTCCGGCAGCCCGAACACCGCCTCGCGCTCGGCGATCCGGAAGTCGGTGGCCAGCGCCAGCTCGAGCCCGCCCCCCAGGCAGTAGCCGGCGATCGCGCTGAACGTGGGCTGGGGTAGGTCGGCGATCCGCTCGGCGAAATCGCCGGTCGCCCGGTAGTACGAGACGACCGCCGCCGGGTCCAGCCCGCGCATCTCGTTCAGATCGGCGCCGGCCGAGAACACCCGCGGCCCGCCGGTGAAGACCACGCAGGGAGCCTCGCGCAGCTCGGGCGAGGTGAGCGCGTCGCACAGCTCGCGCTCCATCTGGCCGGAGATGGCGTTGAGCTTGGGTTCGCGCCGGAGCGTGACCACGCAGGCATGCTCGTCCCTCGCGACAGCGACCAGGTCAGGCATGGACCGCCTCCCGGTCGGGCTCCTCCGCCCCGTAGCTCAGGAGCTGGTCGAGGCCGCGCTTGGACGCCTCGTTGGCGATGATCATCCGCTGGATCTCGGATGTGCCCTCCCAGATCCGGTCCACCCGGATGTCGCGGTACAGCCGCTCGACCGGGTTCTCACGCATGTAGCCGCGGCCGCCGAAGATCTGCACCGCGCGGTCGATGACCCGTCCCGCCGCCTCGGACGCGGTCAGCTTGACCATCGCCGCCTTGGCGTGCAGCAGCTTGCGCGGCATGCCGTTGTCGGCCTCCCACGCCACCTGGTGGGTCAGCGCCCGGCACAGCGCGATGTCGCACACGCTGTCGGCGATCATCGCGGCGATCAGCTGGTTGGTGGCGATCGGCCGCCCAAACTGGACGCGCTGGTTGGCCCACTCCGAGGCCAGGCTCAGCGCGCGCTCGGCGGCGCCGGTCGCGCGCGCGGCGATCATCAGACGCTCCTCGACGAACCACTCCCGGGTCAGCTCGTAGCCCCCGCCGACTTCGCCGAGGATCTGCTCGGGGCCGAGCGCAACGGAGTCGAAGACGAATTCCGGGTGCTCGAAGACGAAGGTGTGCATGTAGGCGGGGGTGCGTTTGACGCTCACGCCCGGCAGGTCCTTGTCGACCAGGAACAGCGTTGGGGCGCGCTCGGGCCCCACCAGCGCCTGCACGATCAGGAAGTCGGCCACGTCGCCGACGGTGACGAACCACTTCTCGCCGCTGAGGCGCCAACCGGTGCCGTCGCGCTCGGCGACGGTCTCGATCAGCGACGGGTCAGAACCGGCCCGCTCCTCGGTGACCGCGAAGCAGTCACGCCGGTCGCCATTGATGGCCGGGATCAGGTAGCGCTCGCGCTGGGGCCGGGTGCAGTGGCGCAGGGCGTTGGCGGGGCGCCAGACGGCGTCCCACAGGGCGTTGGTGAGCTGTCCCAGGCGCTCGGAGACGATCACCTGGTCCAGGATCGACAGGCCCTGGCCGCCCCATTCGGTGGGCATGTTGATCGCGTTCAGGCCGGCGTCCAGGACCAGGTTGCGGATCTCGGCCAGCGACTGCGGCGGCAGGCCGCGGCCGGCTTCGCACGGCTCCTCGTAGGGGATGATCGCGTCGGTCAGGCGGCCGGCGCGCTCGCGGAGCGCGAGCTGCTCTGGGCTGTAGGTGAACTGCACTCTGTGGGCTCCTGTTGGTTGACCTTGGCACGGACGAATCGCGCGTCGAGGGCCAGCGCCCCGGTGGGGGTGACCAGCAACGGGTTGATCTCGAGCTCGGCGAGCTCGGGATGGGCCGCGGCCGCGCGGGACAGCGAGACCAGCGCCGCCGCCGCGGCGGGGATGTCGAGCGGTGGGCGCCCCCGGGCACCGATCAGCAGCGGTGCGCAGCGCAACCCGCGCAGCATCGCCTCCGCCTGTGGCTGCGAGAGGGGGGCCAGCGCGACCGCGGTGTCGCGCAGGACCTCGGCGTACACGCCGCCGGCGCCGGCCAGCGCCACCGGGCCGAAGCGGTAGTCCCAGCGGGCGCCGATCAGCAGCTCGACGCCGTCTGGCAACGGCGCCATCCGCTCGACCGAGCAGCGCTCGGGCGCGAGCCGCCGCTGAAGGCCCGCGTAGGCGCGCTGAAGCTCGGCGTCGCCGGCGAGCGCCAGCACGACCCCGCCGGCGTCTGACTTGTGCAACAGCCCCAGCGCCTTGAGCGCCACCGGGTAGCCGAGCTCGTGGGCGGCGGCCACCGCTTCGCGGGCGCTGGCCACGGTCCTCTGCGGGACGAACCGGATCCCGGCGCCCGCCAGCAACGCCCGGGCGGACTCGTAGCCGTCGCCGGCGACGAGTGGCTCGGGGGCCGGGAGGCTGGGGATCTCGTGCGCTCGGCCGTCGCTGTGGTCACCCCGGTCGCCCCGGTCGCTGCGGCCGGCCAGCCGGGCCAGGGCTTTGGCCGCCTGCTCCACCGACTCGTAGACCGGCACGCCGGCCTCGCGCAGCGCCGCCGCTGCCGGGCCGCGCGGGTACATGGTGTGGACCACGGCGGGCCGACCGGTTGCGCCCGCCGCGTCGCCGATCAGGGCGGCAGCGTGAAGCTCCTGGGCCTGCATGGCCGGGCTGTACTCGGCGTAGCCGCCGAAGTAGCCGGTGATCAGCAGCCCGTCGATCGTGCCGGACCCCAGCAGCTGCAAGGCGATCCGGTCGAACGTGTGGACGTCGCGCTCGGCCCCGCCGGCCAGGTCCACCGGGTTGCTGACGGCGGCGCCGGAGGGAAGCTGCGAGCGCAGCGAGCCGGCGGTCGACGGGTCCAGCTCAGGCAACTCGAGGCCCGCCTCGGCGGCCACCGCCGCGGCGATGCTGCCGTGGCCGCCGCCGTCGGCGAGGACCGCGATCCGGCGCCCCCGGGACGGCGGGCAGCGCAACAGGGCCTGGGCGGCGTCGAGCAGCTGCCGGGGGGTGTGGACCCGCTCGATTCCGGCGGCGCGGCAGGCCGCCTCGATCGCCGCGCCGTCGCTGGCCAGGGCCCCGGTGTGTGAGCGGACCGCGCGGGTGGTGGCCCCGCCGCGCTCGATCGCCAGCGCCACCACCGGTTTGCCGGCGGCGACGGCCCGCGCGGCGCTGCGCGCGAACGCCCGGCCGTCGCGGAAGTCCTCGACGTAGAGCGCGATCAGCTCGGTGGCGTCGTGGCCGGCGAACTCGTCGAGCAGGTCGGTGGCGTCGAGGTCGGCCTGGTTGCCGAGCGAGACGAAGCGCGAGAAGCCGAGCCCCTCCTGCGCGGCCAGCAGTCCGAGCTCCAGCGCCAGGTTGCCGCTCTGGGAGATCAAGCCGATCGAGCCCGGCGGCAGCGGGTTGGGGACCAGCTCCAGCTGCTCGCCGGAGTCGAGCACCCCGAGGCAGTTGGGGCCCAGCAGCACGGCCCCGGCGGCGCGGACGCGCGCGGCCAGGGCGCCACCCCGGCCGGCCTCGGCTCCGGCGGTGATGGCGGTGATGGCCCGGGCCCCGGCGGCCAGCGCGGCGTCGACCGTCTCTTCCAGGGCCGGGGCGGGGACCGCGATCACGACCAGGTCGGGCGCCTCGGGGAGCTGGTCCAGGGAGGGGTAGGCCGGGCGGCCCAGGACCTGGCCGCGGCGACGATTGACCAGGTAGGTGGGCCGGCGGGCCTCGCCCCGCAGCGCTCCGCGAGCAACCCAGTTGCCCCACTTGCGCGGGTCCTCCGAGGCGCCGACGACGACAACCGAGGCCGGGTTGAACAGCGCTTCGACGGGGCGGGCGGCGGTTGCGGCCGACGCTTGGGGAGCGGGTCGAGTCATTGCGGCGGCGGCTCGGCGAGTCCCCAGGCGTCGGTGCCGCCGTCGACGGCGATCGTGGTGGCGGTGATGTAAGCGCCGCCGGGGCTCGCCAGGAACGCGATCAGGTCGGCCACCTCCGCCGGGGTCCCGAGCCGCCCCAGCGGCACCGCTGCCCGCCAGCGCTCGATCTCGTCCGCGCCGTATTGATCGAGGCCCTCGGTGGCGATCGTCCCCACCGCCAGGCAGACGCTGCGGATCCGGTGGCGGCTCCACTCGAGCGCCAGCCCCGAGGCCAGGTTGGCCACCGCCGCCCGGGCCGCGCAGGCGTGAGCGAACCCGGGGTTGCCGCGCAGCGGGCTGAAGCCGATGAACACCACCAGCCCGTCGCGGCGGGGGATCATCGAGCGGGTGGCCACGGCCCGGGTCACCGTCCAGGCGGCGTCGACGGCGAGGCGCTGGACGGCGCGCCACCCGTTGTCGGAGATCTCCTCGGCGGGAGCAGCAAATTGCCCTCCGGCGTTGTTGACCAGCACGTCGATCGCGCCGAAGCGCTCGATCCCGGCATCGACGAGTCCGAGGACCTGATCGGGTTCGCGGACGTCGGCCGGGACCGCCAGGCAGGCGCCGCCGGCGCTCTCGATCTCGGCCTGGGTATCCCGCAGTGGGTCAGGCCGGCGCCCGCAGACGATCACCGCGGCCCCGGTGGCGGCCAGCTCCACTGCGGTGGCCCGGCCGATCCCGGTTCCGCCGCCGGTGACCAGCGCCACCCGCCCGGCGTTGGCGTCCGAGCGGAGTGGGGAGGGGCGGGGCGGCGAGGAGCGGGGCGGCATGGAGCGGGACGACGGGGAGCGGGGCGGCGGGGAGCGGGGCGAAACCCTCATTTGAAATACTAATTTGAAATGGCGATTTCACGTGGCACCGTACCAGCTGGGTCCCGGGCTGCACAGCCGCCGGTCAGCGGACGGCCCCGGCGGCGCCTTGACGACGTGCGGCGACCCCAGATCCTGGCCACCGCGGTGGAGCTGATCGGCGAGCGGGGGCTGTGGGACGTGCGCCTGTCGGATGTGGCCAAGCAGGCCGGGATCAGCGCCACCAGCGTCGTCTATTACTTCGGCTCCAAGGATCAGCTGTTCGCCCAGGCGATCGCCGACGCCGACGACGCCTTCTACGAGCCGCTGCTGGCCGAGCTTGCACAGCTCGAGACCGCCGTGCAGCGCATCGCACTGCTGTTCGTCCGCTCCAGCACCAGCGACTGGCCGCTGTGGATGGACCTATGGGTGTACTCGCGTCGGCACCCCGAGACCGCGGAGGCGCAGCGCCGCTTTCACGAGCGCTGGCGAGCGACGATCGCCGAAGTGGTTCGCTACGGCTGCGAGCGGGGCGAGTGGAAGGTGCGCGATCCGGACGAGGTCGCGCTGCGGATGTCGGCGCTGACCGACGGGCTGGCCGTCCACATGGTGCTCGGCGATCAGGGCCACACGCCCGAGCGCTACGTGGCGATGTCGCTGGCGGCGGCCTCGCTGGAGCTCGGCTGCGACGTGGGCGAGCTGGAGCGCGCGGCGGCTCGCTCTCAGCCGGGCGGCGGCTGAGCCGGCGCGGACCGCGGCCCTCAGCCCGACGGCGGCTGAGCCGGCGCGGACCGCGGGTCCTCAGCCGGGCGGCGGCTGAGCCGGCGCGGGGCGGGCCAGTGCGCCGTACGGGTCGCGACCTTCGAGCACCGCGGCAACCGCCTCGCCGGCCATCCGGTAGGGCGCGCTCGCCGACTGCGGGGAGTACCACGCGGCGTGCGGGTTCAGCAGCGTCCGCGGCCAGTGCAGGGCGGGCTCCTCGGGGCTGGGAGGCTCCTGCGGCAGCACGTCGAGCGCGCAGCCGCCCAACGACCCTGACCGCAGCGCATCCCCCAGTGCGTCGTGGTCGACGAGTCCGGCGCGGGCGCAGTTGACGAGGAACGCGTCCGGGCGTATCCGCCCCAGCTCGGCCGCGCCGATCATTCCCCTGGTCTGCGGCGTCAGCGGTGCGTGCAGGGTCACGGCGTCGGCGGTCTGCAGCAGCGCCTCGAGCGAGACCAGCTCCACGGCGCCGGCGCCGGAGGGACCAATCAGCGGATCGGTGGCGATCACCCGCATGCCCAGGGCCTGGCCGCGGCGCGCCACCTCGCGCCCGATCCGGCCCAGGCCGACCACTCCCAGCACCGCGCCGGCGATCCGCCGGGGCTCGAACTGAAGCTGGTTCCAGTGGCCCGACCTGACCGAGCGGTCGAGCAGCGTCACGCCCCGGAGGAGATCGAGCACGAACGCGATCGCGTGCTCGGCGACCTCCTCGTCGCAGTAGCCCGGACAGTGAGTCGCCCAGACGCCGGCGGCGCTGATCGCGTCGAGGTCGAGGTGATCAAAGCCGGTCGCCGTTGCGGCGACGATCCGCACCCCCGGCAGCGGCTCGAGCTGGGACGCCCCGACCGGCACCTCGGGCGCGACCAGCAGCGCGATCACGTCATCACCGCTCGTGGGGAGCCTGTCGGCCTGCTCGACCTCGAGCCGGCGGTGCGAACCCAGGCCCTCCCGGACCGCATCGGTGGTCCCCCCGGGATCGAGCAGAACCACCCGGCTCATGTCCGAACCGCCGCGGCTATCCGAGCCGCCACGTCGTCCATGAGCTGCTCGCCGGCGGTGGTGACACGCGCGTATCCCGGCAGCCCAAATTCGGTTCCGGCGCGGATCAGGATTCCGTCGCGGGCCAGCGCGTCGGCGACTCGGAGGTCGTCGTCGCCGCCGAGCCCGAGCAGCACGAAGTTGGTGTCGGAGGGCAGCGCACTGACGCCGTGCCGGGCCAGCGGCGCGGCCAGCCGCTCGCGGGCCCGGCGGACCTGGTCGCGGCGAGCCGGCAGCAGCTCGGTGCGGCGAAGGCTGGCCAGCCCGGCCGACAGCGCCGCACGGTTGACGTTGAAGGGCTCCTGGACCGAGTTCAGGTGCGCGGCCAGCGACTGGTGGACGAGCAGGTAGCCGAGCCGCAGCCCGGCGAGCCCGAAGATCTTCGAGAAGGTCCGCATAACGATCACCGGGCGGCCGGCGCGGATGTCGGCCAGGCGGTCGATGCGCGCGGCCGGCTCGACGTAGTCGCAGTAGGCCTCGTCCACGACCGCCAGGCACCCATCCGGGAGTGCGTCGAGGAATGTCTCCCAGTCGGCGCCGGGCAACCGCAGGCCGGTGGGGTTGTTGGGATCGCAGATCCACGCCAGCTTGGCTCGCTCGGCAGCAGCGGTGGCCGCGACCGCCTCGAGATCGAGCGCCAGCGACGGCTGATTGTCGACGCGGTGGACCTCGGCCCCGGCCACCGCGCAGGCCTGCGCGTAGAGACCGTAGGTCGGGCGCGGGATCACCACCGCGTCGCCGGGCTCGACAAACGCGCTGACCAGCGCCAGCGTCAGCGCCTGGATCCCGTGGCCGGGGATCACCTGGCCAGGCTCGGCGCCCGCCCAGCGGGCCGCGGCCTCCCGGAGCTCCTGGTAGGCCTCCTCCGCATAGGCCCACACGGAGTCGAGCTCTGCAGCGGTCTCCTCCAGGACGCCGGGGAGGGGGCCGAACAGGTTCTCGTTCCAGTTGAGCCGGACCATGTCCGAGCGGCCGAACCGGGCCGTCATCTCGGCGGCGCTGGCACCGGGGACGTAGGGGCCGACCCCGAGCACCGAACCGCGCAGCAGCGCGGGCAGCGAGCTCGCCGTCATCCCGTCGGCTGGGCGGCGGCGATCTTCGTTCGCAGAACCACCGCAGCCGGGCCCGGTTGCCGCAGCGCCCAGCCTAGGCGCTCGCCCAGATCGTCCGGGGTGGCGGTTGCGACCGGGACTCCGAACGCCTCGGCGACAGCTGCCAGGTCGCCGGCCGGCAACTCGACCGCGGTGGTCTGGCCAAAGGCATCGCGCTGATACTCGCGGAGGATCCCGTAGCCGCCGTCGTCGACCACGAGCAGCTTGGCGGCGAGCCGGTGCTGCGCGGCGGTCCCCAGCTCGGCCAGCGAATACTGCAGTCCGCCGTCGCCGACGACCGCCAGCACCTGCCGGCCGGGATGGGCGATGGAGGCGCCGATCGCAGCCGGCCAGGCGTAGCCGAGGGTCCCGGAACCGAGCGGATACAGGAACTGCTGCCCGGCCCAGAGGCGCAGGTGGGGGGCGGCCCAGTAGCTGAGGATCGTCATGTCCCAGGCCGTGATGGCGTCGGGGGCGAGGGCGGCCTCGATCGTCTCCAGCAGGCCGAGCTCGGTCTGGCGTCCCTGGGCCTGCAGACCGTTGCGGATGCGGCCGCGCAGCTCGGCGATCCGCTCGGCGGTTCCCGGGCGGCTGCGGGCCGTGAGTTCTCCGATCAGCTCCCGGAGCGTCAGCTTGGCGTCGCCGACCAGGGCCAGCGCCGGGTAGCTGACGCCGATCCGTGCCGGGTCGGCGTCGAGGTGGATCACCCGCCCCTCGAGCCTGAGCTCGTACTGACCGGTCGTCTGTGCCCCGAGCTCGGTACCGACGCACAGCAGTACATCGGCCCCGGCCAGCAGCTCCTGCAGGGGGGCCTCGTCGCAGCCGCTGCCGGCGGCCAGCGGGTGATCGCCGGCGAGCGCGCCCTTGCCCATATAGGTCGTCGCCACCGGCGCGTCGAGCCGCTCGGCGAGCTCGCGCAGCTCTGTCTGGGCACCGGACCGGAGCACGCCGCCGCCGGCCCAGATCACCGGGCGCTCGGCGTGCTCGAGCTCCGCGGCGGCCGCCAGCAGCGCCTCGCGGCGGGCGGCGAGGGGGGTCGGCGGGGTCTCGAGCGAGGTCACAGCGGAGCCCCTAGCCTCACCGCGCAGCAGGTCGACCGGAATCTCGACGTACACCGGGCCGCTGGGCGGGGTGACCGCGGCCTGCCAGGCCTGCGCGAGCGCGTCTGGGATCGAGGCGATGCTCTCGGCACGGGCGGCGTGCTTGACCAGCGGCCTGAACGACGCGAGCTGATCAGGGAGCTCGTGCAGGAAGCCGCGGCCTGCGCCCACCAGGTGGCTGGGGATCTGGCTCGAGATCGCCACCAGCGGGACGTGGGAGCTGGCGGCCTCCATCACCGCGGTGAGCGAGTTCAGGGCGCCCGGGCCCGTCGACAGCAGCATCGGCGTGGGGCGGCCGGTGCTGCGGGCAAAGCCGTCGGCGGCGAACCCGGCCGCGAGCTCGGTGCGCGTGCCATAGACCTCGACCGGGCTGGTGCGCAGCGCCTCCCAGATCGCCAGCGAGTGGATGCCGGGGACGCCGAAGGCGACCTGGGCGCCGAGCGCGTGCAGGCTCTCGGCGACGAGATGGCCGCCGATCCGCGACACGGTGGTATCCGCGACACTCATTGGCGCCCCAGCTTAGGTCGTGGGCGGGGGCGCGGGGTCGGCGACGGCGCGCGTGCCCTCGAGCACCGCCTCCTCGAGCGTCCGCGGGCTGAGCACATCGCCGGCCCGGACCGCGCCGGGGTGCGACTCGAGCTCGCCCCACAGCGCATCGACCGGTACCCGGCCCTGGGCCAGCACCAGCGTGGCGACCTCGGGAAGCCCGGTGGCCCGGCCTGAGAACAGGTGGCGCAGGATCGGCCGGCCACCGTCATCGGCCAGCTCGTGGTGGTGCAGGATCGCCACCCCCAGCTCGTCGAGGCGGGCCAGGTAGAGGTTGCGCTGGTACTGGTGAAGCGTCTCGCCCGGGGTGGGGGCTGCGCAGGCCAGCGTCACCACGACGCCGGCGCCGGCCAGGCGCTCGGCGGCGTCGAGCCCGTCCCAACCGCCGCCCCAGTCGGCGACCAGGGCGGGGCCGGCCGTCGCGCCGGGATCACGGATCACGTCCCAGGCCTGGCGGACCGCGGGTCCGGCGATCTCCTGCGGCGGCTCGTACGGCCGCGCCCCGGTGGCCAGCACGACCAGGTCGAAGCCCTCGGCCAGCTGGGCGCTGCCCTCGGTGCCGAGCTGGAGCGAGACGCCGGCGGCCCGCAGCCGCGACTCGGTGGAGCGCCGGTAGCGCTGCCATGGCTCGACGTGGGCGGGAGCGTGGCCGGCCAGCCGCAGCTGGCCGCCGAGCTGCTCGGCGCGCTCGACCAGGGTCACGGCGTCGCCGGCCGTGGCGGCCTCGATCGCCGCGGCGGCGCCGGCCGGGCCCGCGCCGATGACCAGGACGATTCGGCCGCCGGGGCCGCCGTGACCGCCTCGGCCACCTGGGCCGCCGTGGCCGCCCTGGCTGCACTGAGGGGTGCGCGGGGTGAGGGTGCGCTCGCGCCCGGTGCGGGCGTTTACCGCACATCCGATCGGGACCCCGGCGTGATAGTGGCCGATGCAGGCCTGGTTGCAGCCCACGCACTCGATCAGCTCGGCCTCCCGCCCGGCCAGCGCCTTGGCGACCAGCTCGGGGTCGGCGATCATCGCCCGGGTCATCCCGACCAGGTCCGCGGTCCCGCCGGCGACCAGCGCTTCGCCGGCGGCGAGGTCAACCACCCGAGTCGTCGTCAGCAGGGTCAGGCCGGGCACCGCGGCCCGGATCGCCGCCGCCGGCGCGGCTATGGCATTGGCCGGGACCGGGGGCGGCGGGGCGATGTAGGTCGAGGCGGCGGGAAACGCGGAGTGGCCGAGCACCAGCGAGACGAGGTCCACCAGCCCTTCGCGGTGCAGCCGCGCGGCGATCTCCGCGCACTGCTCCACGTCCAGGCCGCCGGGGACCAGCTCGTCGGCCGACAGCCGGACGCCGACCGCCATCTTCTCGCCGACGGCGTCACGCACGGCCTCCAGGATCTCGATCGAGAACCGCAGGCGGGCCTGCAGCGAGCCGTCGTAGGCGTCGCCGCGGCGGTTGCTCAGCGGGGAGAGGAACTGCGACGGGAGGTAGCCGTGCGACATCGAGACCTCGATCCCGTCCAGGCCGCCCTCGGCGGCGAGCCGGGCCGAGGTGGCGTAGCCGTCGATCAGCTGCTCGATCTCCTTGAGCGTCAGCGCCCGGGGCTCGCACTTGAAGCGCAGGCTGGGGACTGCCGACGGGGCCACGGCGGGCGGCTTGGGCGAGCTCGAGATCTGCTCGCGGCCGCCGTGCAGGAGCTGCACGAACAGCTTCGCCCCGTGCCCGTGGACCGAGTCCGATAGGCGCCGGTACAGGGGCACGATCTCGGGCAGGAAGCCGCCGATGGTGTGGCCGGTGAGCAGTCCGGTGGGGTCGATCGCGGTGGCCTCGACGAAGATCGCGCCGACGCCCCCGCGGGCGCGGGCTTCGTGGTAGGCGAGCAGGTCGTCGGTGGGGAGGTGGTCTTCGACCAGGCCGGTCTGGTGCGAGGTCGAGACGACGCGGTTGCGCAGCGTCAGCGGGCCGACCTCGAGGGGGGAGAGCAGCTGCGGATAGGGCCCGCTCATCCCGTGCTCATCCGGTGCTCATCCCGTAGCGACGGGGACCCGCTCGGACGCCTCGACCTCCATGTCCTGCGCGTCCGATGGCGGGACGGCGGTCGCCGGCCTCGTCAGACGGGCCCGGCGAACCGGGATCAGCGTCAGCACCATGATCGCGGCCAGGAGCAGCAGCGGCACTGCGTCGCTGGTCGCCTGCGAGAGGCTCGCCGCCACCGGGGCGCCGATCGTCTCGCCGGTGGCCCAGGCCAGGTTCAGCGCCATCGTGGCCACCGCCAGCGCGATCCCCGCCCGCTCGGCCGCTTCGGTGATCACCGACATCGCGGGAATCGTGTACGCGGTCAGCGGCCCGCCGAGCGCGACCACGCTCACCACGGCCAGCACCAGCGCCGACTGGGGCAGCGGCAGCAGCGCCAGCAGGACAGCGGTCATCGTCAACCCCGCGTACAGCGGCACCCCCGCCCCGCGACGGTCCACCAGGCGGCCGATCGGCGTGGCCAGCACCGTGCTGGCCAGAGCGGTCAGCAGAAAGGTGACGCCGATCGCGACGCCGGAGGCGCCGAACCGCGACAGCCGCAATGGCAGCAGCGTTCCGGTCGCGCCGATGGTGCAGGCCTCGAGCAGGATCAGCCACGACCCCAGCATGATGCGGGGGTTGGCGATCAGGGCTCGAAGCGGCGTCGCCGTACGACTGGACTCGGCCGGCGGCGGCTCAGGATGACCGAAGGTCCAGACCGCGAGCCCCAGCGACACAGCGCCGACCAGCGAGAACACCAGCTCGGTTCCGATCCCCACCGCCAGCGTGCCCAGCACCGGTCCCAGCAGCGTGCCGAAGATCGCTCCGGCGATAACCGATCCCATCACCTCGCCGCGGCGCTGGCGCGGGGCCACGGCGATCACCCAGGTGAGGCCCCCGCCCCAGATGAATCCGCAGGCCGCGCCCTGGATGAAGCGCAGCACGTCGAGGCTGACGATGTCGGTGCCGAAGCCGAAGGCGACGATCGCGACCGCGAACACCAGCAGGCCGACCAGGGTGGTGCGCCGCACTCCGGCCCGGGTGACCATCCAGGCGCCGAGCAGCGAGCCCGGGATGATCCCGGCGGGGTAGGCGGCGGCGAGCACGCCGACCGCGGGCTTGGAGGCGCCGAAAGCATGGGCGTAGTGGGGCAGGACCGGCGTGACCGCCGAGTACATGGCCGACTCGAACAGCAGCAGGGTCCGGATCAGGTTGACGGTTCCGTGCTCGGGCGCACGCTCGCGGCGAGCGGGCACGAAGCGACGGCGCAGCGCGCTCATCGGCCGTTCACCAGTGCTTCGGCCAGGCGGCGCAGCCGGGGCTGAAGATCGGCCGCGCCGCCTGACGCGAGCTGCCCGATCAGCAGGCCGTCGGCGGCCGCCAGCAACAGCTCGGCATCCTCGCGCGGTCGGCTCGAGCCGGCACGCTCCAGCAGCTGCCCGAGCGTGAGCAGGTAGACCTCGGTCCAGCGGCCCGCGATCTCGCGCAGCGCCGGGCGGCGCGCGGCCTCCAGCAGCAGGGCGTAGGTGGCGGTCAGCGAGCTGCGGTTGGCGGCGAGCTCCGTGCCACAGGAATCGATGATCGTCGCCACGGCGGCGTCGAGCGCGTCGGCGCCACGGCAATCGGACTCCGCGGCCTGCGCCAGCAGCCGCGCGGTGTCGCGGTCGGCGGCCAGCTCCAGCGCGGCCGTCAGCAGGTGCTCCTTGGAGTCAAACCAGTACGTCGTGGAGGCCAGCGGGAGCTGTGCCTCCTCGGCGACGCGCCGGTGGGTTACCGCGTCGGGGCCGACCTCGGCGACGATCCGCAGGACCGCTTCCAGCAGCGCCTCACGCCGCGCGGCGCCGCGCGGACGGGGAGCGTTGGGGGTGCGTGCCGAGGTCACTGCCATGGTGGTACAAGTGTACCAATAAAACGGTACGTTTGTACCGGAGTGTCGTCACACAGCGGGGTCTATGCGTCTCGGAAGCGCATAGCGACGCGTGATCCCGCCCGCGCGGGCGCCTTACGTCTCGAGCAGACGGGCCAGCTTCGCGGGGGTGTCGTGATCGGGCAGCGGTGAGTAGAGGATCAGCCGCTGCTCCGGAGCCTCCTGGGGGTTGAACACGGCGTGCTCGAAGGCGAGCTCGCCGACGATCGGATGCGAGACGAGCTTGCGGCCCTCGCCGGAGCGGGCGACCTCGTGCTTCTTCCACGCCTTGCAGAACTCGGGGCTCGACTTCCGTAGCGTGCCGATCAGCTGCTCGAACTCGGGGTCGCCGATGTGCCGGGCGCTGTCGGCGCGGAACTTGGCCACCAGCAACCGGGAGCTGCGCTCCCAGTCTGGGAACATCTCCCGCCGGGCCGGATCCATGAAGTGCATCCAGACGTGGTTGCGCGCGGCCTTGGGGACCGCGCCGAGGTCGCCGAACAGGGCACTGGCGGCCTCGTTCCAAGCCAGGTAGTCCCAGCGCCGGCCGATCACGTAGGCCGGGTTGGGGCCCAGTCCCTCGATCAGGCGCTTCACGGTTGACGACACCCGCTCGGCCGACTTGGCCGGCGGCGGCTCCTCGCCACGGCCCAGCAGCACCAGGTGGGTCCGCTCGGCCGGCGTCAGCCGCAGCGCGCGGGCGATCGCCTCCAGCACCTCCAGTGAGGCGCGGACGTCGCGGCCCTGCTCGAGCCAGGTGTACCAGGTGGTGCCCACCCCGGCGAGGTGAGCGACCTCCTCGCGGCGCAGCCCCGGGGTGCGCCGGCGACCGCCGCTGGCGAGCCCCACCTCCTCAGGCTTGAGGTGGGCGCGGCGCTTGCGCAGGAAGTCGGCGAGCTCGGACCGGCGGCGCTCCCCGTTCGCTCCGACGATCTGCGCGGGCGTGGCGGGGAACGTCTCAGGGGCGATGGGGGGAATTTCTACTACCAGGATAACTCCTTCTCTTGTACCCGGATAAGCATGACCGCATCATACCGATCATGCAAAGACTCAGAAACGCTCTCGCGGACCGGAGGAAGAACTCCAACCTGGTCTTGTTCGTGGTCTGCCTGGCCCAGTTCATGGTGATCCTGGATGTCTCGATCGTCAACGTGGCTCTGCCGTCGATCCGCAACGGCCTCGGGTTCTCGACCACCGGACTGCAGTGGGTCGTCAACGCCTACACGCTGACCTTCGCCGGGCTGCTGATGCTCGGCGGGCGCTCGGCCGACCTGCTGGGCCGGCGGCGCGTGTTCCTGGCCGGTACCGCGATGTTCGCGCTGAGCTCGCTGGTCTGCGCCCTGGCGGCATCACGGGGACTGCTGATCGGCGCCCGCGCGGTGCAGGGCATCGCCGGCGCCGTGTCCTCGCCCGCGACCCTGTCGATCATCACCAGCACGCTGCCGGAGGGTCCCGAGCGCAACCGGGGCCTGGCCCTGTGGGGCGCGATGGGAGCGCTGGGGGCGTCATCCGGCGCGCTGCTCGGTGGCCTGCTGACCCAGGGGTTCGGCTGGCAGGCGATCTTCGCCGTCAACGTCCCGCTCGGCGCGATCGTCGTCGCGCTCGGCCTGCGCGCGATCCCCGCGATCGCCCCCGTATCGGACCCCGCCCACCCCCGGCACTTCGACGCGCTCGGTGCCACGCTGGTCACCTCTGGGCTGATCGGCATCACCTACGGGATCGTGCGCACCGACACGCTGGGCTGGGGGTCCACAGGCGTGCTGCTTCCGCTGGCCGCCGGACTGGGCCTGCTGGCGGCGTTCGCCTACGTCGAGGCCAAGGTCGCGCTGGTGCCGCTGGTGCCGCTGTCGATCTTCCGGGCCCGGCGCCTGCGGGCCGCCAACCTGATCGTGCTGCTGATGTACGGCGCCAACTTCCCGGCCTGGTTCTTCATCACCCTGTACCTGCAGCAGGTCCTGCACTACAACGCGATCGAGGCCGGGCTGGGCTTCCTGCCGATGACGCTGTCGATCTTCGCCGGCTCGACCCTGGCGCCCCGGGTGGTGGCCCGGTTCGGCGCGCGGCCGGTGATCGTGACCGCCATGCTGTCGATGACCGCCGGCATGATCCTGCTCACCGGTATCGGCCCCGGCGGCACCTACGTCGGCACGGTGCTGGCCGGCGCGCTCCTGACCGCGCTGGGGATGGGCTTCTCGCTGGTGCCCTCGACGATCGTGGCCATGCAGGGCGTGCCCGGCGCCCAGAGCGGCCTGGCATCCGGACTGCTCAACACCTCGCGGCTGATGGGGGGTGCGCTGGGCCTGGCGATCCTCAGCACGATCGCCGCCAGCACCACCCACGGCGCGGTGGGGCTCGGGGGAGCTCGAGCGCTGACGAACGGCTTCGATCAGGCGTTCACGGTGGCCGCGGGCTTCGCCCTGACCGGTGCGCTGGTCGGCGCGGTGGCGCTTCGCCAGCGGGGCTCGGAGCGGGCCTCCGAGGCGGTCATCTCGGAGGAGCGCGCGATCGAGGAGGCCGAGCTGGTGGCGATCACCGAGCGGCCCGACGCCGACCCCGAGGGCGCGCTGGCCGCGTAGCCCGTCCACCGCCTCCCCGCCGCCGGGTCAAGCGGCGCCCGGGTTAGGATCCCGCCGATGGACGCCGCCCGCACCGCCCTGCTGGTCATGGACGTGCAGGACGGAATCGTGGAGCGGCTCGGCAACGCGGCGCTGCTGGAGCGGCTGGCCACGGCCACGGCCGCGGCCCGCGGCGCCGGCGTGAAGGTCGTCTACGTGGTGGTCGGCTTCCGCGACGGCTATCCGGAGATCAGCTCGCGCAACCGCGCCTTCTCCCAGCTGGCCGGATCGAGTCAGCTGCTCGACGCCCACGTCCACGAGTCGGTGGCCCCGGCCCCGGGCGAGGCGGTCGTCACCAAGCGGCGGGTGAGCGCGTTCGCGGGCAGCGACCTCGAGGTGATCCTGCGCGCCGGGGAGACGCAATCGCTGGTCCTGACCGGGATCTCGACCAGCGGCGTGGTGCTCTCGACGCTGCGCCAGGCCGCCGATCTGGACTACGACCTGACCGTCCTGTCCGACGGCTGCGCCGACGGCGACCACGAGGTGCACCGGGTGCTGCTCCAGAAGGTCTTCCCGCGCCAGGCCGCGGTGATGACCGTGGACGACTGGAGCGCAGCACTGGCCGGCGATCAGGGCGCGCGGCTGGCCGGCGGTTAGGGCGCGCCGCTGGCCGGCGGTTAGGGCGCGGGGCTGGCCGGCGGTCAGGGCGCGCGGCTGGCCGGCCTGCTGCCCACCCCGGCTGGCATCATCGCGTCCCGGCTGGCCGCCGCCCGCGCCGGGTACGCGAGCGGCGGCGACCGGGGGTCAGCTGGCTACTGGTTCGGGCGTCGCCTGATCGGGCAACGAGTCGGCCGTTTCGCGCCCCTCTTTGCCCTCGATATTGAGGTGCGGCAGGACGCGGTCCAGCCACGCCGGGATCTTCCAGTTGTAGTCGCCGAACAGCATCATCAACGCCGGCACCAGCACCGAGCGGACGACCAGGGCGTCGAGCAGGACCGCGCTGGCCAGGCCGATGCCGAACAGCTCGATGATCCGCTGGCCGCCGAGGATGAAGGAGGCGAACACCAGCACCATGATCGCCGCGGCGGCGGTGATCGTGCGGCCGGTGGCGGCGAGCCCGTGCGTCACGGCGGCTCGGTTGTCGCGACGGCGGTGCCACTCCTCGTAGACGCGGCTGATCAGGAACACCTCGTAGTCCATCGAGAGCCCGAACAGGATCGGGAACATCAACACCGGCAGGAACGCCTCGATCGGTCCGGTCTTGTCGACCCCGATCAGCGACGCGCCCCAGCCGTTCTGGAACACCGCGGTGACGATCCCGAACGCCGCGCCGGCCGAGAGCAGGTTCATGACCGCGGCCGTGACCGGAATCAGCAGGCTGCGGAACACGACCATCAGCAACAGGAAGCTGAGCAGCACGACTACCCCGATGAACAGGGGCAGCTTGTTCGACAGGACCTGGCTGAAGTCCTCGAAGATCGCGGTGGTGCCGCCGACCAGCACGTGCAAGCCGGTGCCCTTGGTCGCCGCGGGGACCACCTGATCGCGGACGTGGTGCAGCAGATCCGTGGTGGAGGCATCCTGGGGGGAGCCCTTCGGATACACGTTGGCGATCCCCACCGTGGGCCGCCCCCCGGTCCCCGCGATGATCCTGGCCGGCGCCGAGCCGACCACTCCCGGAGTCGCCGCGACCGCCCGCTCGGTGCGGATGAAGGCCGCGGCCTGCGCCGGCCCGTTGATCTGAGCGACGAGCTGCAGCGGGCCGTTGTAGCCGGGGCCGAATCCCTTGGCCAGCAGGTCATAGGCCTTGCGGGTGGTGGTGTTCGTCGGGTCGGTGCCGGCGTCGGCGGAGCCCAGCCGCAGGTGGAAGAACGGGATCGCGATCAGGATCATGACCGCAGCCGCGACGGTCGCGAACACCGCCGGACGCTTGCTCATGGCGTGCGTCCAGCGCGCCCAGGCCGCGGACTCGTCGTCGCGGCGGAAGCTGCCCTCCTTGACGGCGCGGCGCTCCCGCCGTCGGGGCACCAGTCCACCGACGAAGCCGAGCATCGCCGGCAGCAGCGTGAGCGATGAGAAGACGGTGAACGCCACCGTTACCGCGGCGGCGATGGCGACGCCGTACAGGAAGCTGACGCCGAGCGCGAACATCCCCAGCATCGCGATGCACACGATCAGCCCCGCGAACAGGACCGCGCGGCCGGAGGTGTCCAGCGCCTCGATCGTGGCGTCCTCGCGGCTGCGCCCGCGCAGCAGCGCCTGCCGGTAGCGGGTGACGATGAACAGGGCGTAGTCGACCCCCACCCCCAACCCGATCAGCAGCGCCAGCTCGTTGGAGAAGGTCGCAATCTGGATTGCGTGCGACAGCAGGCCGACCACCGCGATCCCGCTACCCAGCGAGACCCCGGCGGTGAGCAGCGGCAGGACCATGGCGGTAAACGAGCCGAAGACGACGAACAGGACGATCGCCGCGGCGATGAAGCCGAACAGCAGCCCGCTGCCCTGGTTGGTCGAGTTCCCCGCCTGAGCGATGTTGCCCTCGACCTGGAACTGGACCCCGTCGCCGGAGGCCGAGGTGATCGTGTCGTCGAATTTCTGGGCCGCCGACGCGGTGATCTTGTTGTGGTTGGCGGCGTTGTCGAACGTGACGTTGGCGAACGCCACCTGGCCCGAGCTCGAGATCTGCTTTTCGGCGCCGGCCGCGAACGGGGAGGCCACCGTCGAGACGTGGGGCACCTGCTCCACCTTGGCGAACAGCCGCTCGGCGCGGGCGCGCACCGCGGGATCGGTGACCTTGCCGTGGTCGACGGCGATGACCAGCTGATCGGTCTCGCCTGACGCGTTGGGGACCGCCCGTTGCAGGAGCCGGACCGCATCGAAGCTGTCGGTATGGGGAAGCTTGAAGTTGTCGGTGTACGCGCTCCCCACCGCGCCGTGGATCGCGTTCAATCCGATCACCACGCCGATCCACCCCACCAATGTGATGACCCGATGTCTAAAGCACCAGCGGGCTAGTTTTCTCATCTGCTCGGCTACCTCCGGGTCTCAAGCCGCCGGCCGCGTGCCCTCGGCCGGCCTCACTTCCTGGACGATTGAACACCCTGTCTATGACATTAGGTTGACAGGCTGTAACCAGAGCCCACTGTGACATCCGTCCGCAGACCACGTCCACACTCCCGGAGCGCCGGCATCCTTCTCCACCGCTACGTCCCCGGCGGGCTGCAGGTGCTGCTCGTGCATCCCGGTGGACCGATCTGGGCCCGGCGTGACTTGGGCGCCTGGTCGATTCCCAAGGGAGAGTACGAGATCGAGGAGGATCCCCGCGTTGCGGCCCGGCGCGAGTTCGAGGAGGAGCTGGGATCGCCGCTCCCCGAGGGCGAGACGGTCGATCTGGGTGAGATCCGCCAGAAATCCGGCAAGGTCGTGAAGGCGTGGGCGGTGGCCGGCGATCTCGACGTGGACCGGGTGACCAGCAACGAGTTCGAGCTCGAGTGGCCACCAAAATCGGGCCGGCGCCAGAGGTTCCCCGAAGTCGACCGGGCACAGTGGTTTGGGTTGGAGGAGGCTCGCGAGAAGATCAACCCGGCCCAGGCCGCACTGCTGGACCGTCTCAGTGAGATTGCCGGGCCATGAGCTCGTCCTCGGACGCCATCAGCCCCACCGCCCACTACACCGGGCAGGTGTGGCTGCGCAACGGCCTCTCGCATCCGGAGCTGGGAACCGTGGAGGGCCGGGTGCTGTTCGAGGCTCTGCACCCGTTGATGCTCGCCAGCGGCGTGGTCGGCGGCCCCTCGCTGGAGACCTATCTGCTGGCCCGCCACCGGGCGATCGACTCACTGCTGGAGCGCGCGATCGAGGACCATGGGGTCAGCCAGGTGGTGGAGGTGGCGGCGGGCCTCTCGCCGCGGGGATGGCGGTTCGTCCGGCGTTACGGCGACCGTCTCACCTACGTCGAGGCCGATCTGCCGGCGATGGCGGCGCGCAAGCGACGCGCGCTGGAGCGGATCGGCTCCCTGGGCGAGCGCCACCGGGTGCAGGACCTCGACGCGCTGCGAGACGACGGGCCGGACAGCCTGGGCGCGCTGGCCGCCGAGCTCGATCGCTCCGGGGGGTTGGCGATCATCACCGAGGGACTGCTCGGCTACCTGGATCCCGACGCCGTCGACGGCCTGTGGCGGCGGTTTGCCCGCACGCTGCAGCAGTTCGCCGCCGGTCGCTACATCTCCGACCTGCACCTGGGTAGCGCTCAGAACGCCGCCGTGCGCGGCTTTCGCCTGGTGCTGTCGGCCTTCGTGCGCGGGCGCGTGTACCTGCACTTCGACGACGCCGAGCAGGCGGAGGCGCAACTATGCGCGGTGGGCTTCGCCGAGGCGCGCGTACGGCCGGCATCGCAGCTCGTCGATGTGACGGCCGGCCGCGGCGGACAGCTGGCGCATATACTTGAGGCATCAACTGAATAAGCACTCACCCCACGGTAGGGGTCGCCGATGACCGGGCGGGACCTCGCCCCGGAGCCCTGGAGGGAACTCAATGATCGAGACGACTCTTTACAGCGATCCGGCCTGTCCCTGGGCGTATTCCGAGAGCCCGGCACTGCGGGTGCTCGAGTGGCGCTACGGCGACCAGCTGGACTGGCGGCTGACCGTGATCGGCTTGACCGAGGACGCCTCTCAGTACGCCGCCCGCGGGTACACGACGCTGCGCGGCGCGCTGGGACAGCTCCGCTTCAAGCGCTACGGGATGCCGTTCTCGCCCGCTCCCAAGGAGCGGCTCAGCGCGACCGCCCGGGCCTGCCGGGCCGTGGTGGCGGCGCGGCTGGCCAATCCCGGCAGCGAGTGGCGGGTGTTCCGCGCCATCCAGCTGGCCAACTTCACCACCCCGCTGGTGCTGGAGGACGACGAGCAGCTGCGCGAGGCGCTGGAGGGGCTGCCGGGGATCGACGCCGCGGCGATCGTGGCCGCGCTGGACTCGCCTGAGGTGACCGAGGCCTACGAGCGCGACAAGGCGCAGACCCGGGCCGCGGCCGGATCGGCGGCCGAGCTTCAGGGCAAGACCGCCACCACCGACGGACCGGTCCGCTTCACCGCCCCCTCGGTGGTGTTCGCGTCCAACGGCACCTCGCTGGTGGCCGGCGGCTTTCAGCCGGTCGAGGCCTACGACGTGCTGGTCGCCAATATCGATCCGACGCTGGTTCGCAAGCCGCCGCCGGATGACCCGGCGCAGCTGCTGGAGCACTTCTCGGATGGCCTGACCACCCAGGAGGTGGCGGCGCTGCTGACCCACGGCAACGACGCGCCGGACCGGCGCGCGGCCGAGGCGGCGCTGATCGGGCTGGTGGCCGAGGGGCGGGCGGAGCGGGAGCCGCTCGGCGACGACGCGCTCTGGCGCACCGCGCGCTAGCAGCGTGCTCTTCCTCAGCCCGTCGGTTGCCGCGGGCCGGCCGCCGCCGCCGTCGCCCTGACCGCGGGACCGCGACAAATCCGCCCCCGGCTGCCGGATTTGTCGCAGATTGACCGCCTCAGCGACGCCTGGTGACACGACCGCCCGGGGAGTTTGGATTTGTCGCAATCTGCGGTGCGCGCAGGGGGCGCGGGAACAGTGGCCGCGGCACAGCGGCCCGCCGCCGAGCGGGCCGGCCCCGCCGCGGCAGAGCGGCCCGTCGCCGAGCGGGCAAGGCCGCGCCTGGGCCAGGTACGGTCGGCGATGCCATGAGCAGCCGGGACATCAAGGTCACCCAAGCGGCCATGGAAGCGCCGCCCGGGCTGGCCTCGGTCTTCGGTCGCGCCTTCGCCACCGAGCCGATGATGTATTGGCCGCTCGGAGATCACGGGAATCCTGCCGAGCGATTCACGCGGTGTTTCCGGTACTTCCTGGAGAAGGCGATCCCGCGCGGAACCGTGCGGCAGGCCGGGCCCTCGATAGGGGCAGCGGTCTGGGACTCGCCGGAGCAATCGGAGAATTGGGGCGAGCACCCGTGGAACCAACCGCGGATCACCAGGCTCGCCGACGACGGAGGAGCTCGCTACGAAGCCTTCTGGGACTGGGTGTACTCACACACGCCGCCCGAACCGCTGTGGCAGCTCGATTCGATCGCCGTTGATCCGGCGTATCAGGGGCGAGGCTATGGCGGTGCATTGATCGCCGACGGGCTCGACCGAGCCCGGGCCGGCGGAGTCGGCGCCTTCCTCTCGACCGGTACCGAGCACAACGTGACGATCTACGGACGATCCGGGTTCCGGGTCGTGGACGAGGGCGATTACCCGGGCGGCGGACCGCATGTCTGGTTCATGCGCTGGGAGCCTTGAGCAGCGGCCCCCGGCCGGTCAGACCCTCAAGCGCACCGGCAGCTGATCGAGCCCGTAGATCCCCGAGGGCGTCCCGAACCGGGGCTCGCCCTCGAGCGTGACCGTCCGCGCCCGCTCGGCCAGCGCCACCAGGCCCTCCTGCATCTCGGCGCGGGCCAGGTTGGCGCCCACGCAGTAGTGGATCCCGGCCCCGAAGGTGAGTACGCGGGCTCCGCCGCGGTCGGCGGAGATGTCGAACTCGTCAACCGCCAGCCCCTCGCGGTTGGCGTGCCAGGCCGACACCAGCACGACCGTGCCGGCCGGGAAGGTGACCCCGCGGTGCTCGATCTCGGCGGTGGTGATCCGCGCCGTGAACGGCGTGATCGGCTCAAAGCGCAGCGCCTCGTCGACCGCGGCCAGGGCCAACCCCCTGGGGTCCGAGCGCAAGAGCTCCCACTGCTCGGGGTGCAGCGCCAGCAGCCGGACGGCGTGCGCGAGCTGGCTCTGGCTGGTGTCGACGCCGCCGACGAGCACGTTCAGGACCAGGTTGCGCAGCTCGTCATGGCTCAACCGCTCGCCGGCCTCCTCGGCGGCGATCAGGTCGGTGATCAGGTCGGCGCCGGGCGACTGGCGGCGCTGCACGATCAGCTCGTCGGCCCACTCGTAGAACTCGGTCACCGCCCGCTCGATCCGGGCCCGGTCCTCGATCAGGCTGGCGGCGTCGAACTGGCGCTGGATCCAGTTTGACCACTCGTGCAGCTTGGGCGCGTAGCGGTGCGGGGCGCCCATCACCTCCGCGATCACCAGCGACGGGTACGGCTTGGCGAAATCCTCGATGAACTCGCAGCGGCCGTCGGCGGGCAGCGCCTCGAGCAGCTGCTGCAGAAAGCCCCGCATCGCCGGCCGGTAGCGGTCCACGGCCCGCGGCGCCAGCGCCGGGTTGACCAGGTTGCGCAGCCGGCGATGGTCTGACCCGTTGATGTTGATGATGTTGCGGACGATCTCCTCGCGCAGCGGCCCGTCGGCGATCCCGAACAGGTCCGCGATCGTGAGCCCCGGAAAGACCGCGTCCTTGCTGCGCAGGAAGAATTCGCCGGACTGGCGGTCGAGGACCATGAAGCCGAACGGGCACGCCGCCAGCCAGCCGTCGTGGCCGCGGACCGCCGCCATCGCCTCCCGGTAGCGCGCGCCGCGCAGCGAGACGTCGGTGTGGTCAAAGCTCGGCAGCTCGAGCTCTGTCACCACCGCCATGCCGTCAGCCTCCGATCCACGGGTTGGCGGCCAGCTCCCGAGCCACCGCACCGACGACAGTGAGCGCGTGGCGAACGGTGCGGTAGTCGATGTTCTGAGGTGTGTCGGTCATCTGGTGGTAGTTGGAGAGTGCCTTGTAGCGGTCCATCGAGGTCAGCGTCGCCGTGGGGTAGCCGGCGCGGCTGGGGATCACGGCGTCGGTCGAGACGCGGGCGCGCAGTCCGCGGCGGATGGGAGCACCGGTCTGCTCGGCCGCCCGCGCCACCAGGTCGCGGAAGCTCAGGTCCGGGTAGTCCTCCATCACCACCGGACCCTCGCCCTCGACCAGGCAAAGCCTCGGGGAGCCGATC
>DASXZB010000054.1:0-52708 GCA_036502145.1 Solirubrobacteraceae bacterium
ACGGTCCTGTAGTTAATCGGATGAGGAGCTTCCACGAATGAACGCAAACGCGCGGCGGGTCGCCGTGCTCGGCGGCCGGAGGATCCCGTTCGCCCGCCAGAACGGCCCTTACGCCAAGGCTTCCAACCAGGACATGCTGACCGCGACGATCGACTCGGTGGTGGAAGCGTTCGGGCTGGAAGGCGAGACCCTCGGCGAGGTCGCCGCCGGCGCCGTGCTCAAGCACAGCCGTGACTTCAACCTGGCCCGCGAGTCGGTGCTCGGCTCAAAGCTCGCCCCCGAGACGCCGGCCTACGACGTTCAGCAGGCCTGCGGCACGGGCCTCGAGGCCGCGATCCTGGTCGCCAACAAGATCGCCCTGGGTCAGATCGAGGGCGGGATCGCCGGCGGCGTGGACACCACCTCCGACGCGCCCCTGGCGCTCAACGAGGATCTTCGCGAGTTGCTGCTGGAGCTGAGCCGAACCAAGTCCAACACCGCACGGCTGCGCACCCTGACCAGGCTTCGTCCCCAACAGATCGTGCCCGAGATCCCCCGCAACGCCGAGCCTCGCACCGGTCTGTCGATGGGCGAGCACTGCGCGATCATGGCCCAGGAGTGGGCGATCGGGCGCGAGCAGCAGGACGAACTCGCCGCCCGCAGCCACGGCAACCTCGCCGCCGCCTACGACACCGGGTGGCTGGACGACCAGGTGATGCCGTTCCTGGGGCTGGAGCGCGACCAGAACCTTCGCGCCGACTCCACCACCGACAAACTGGCCAAGCTCAAGCCGGCGTTCGGAGGGCCTGAGGGCACGATGACCGCGGGCAACTCCACCCCGCTGAGCGATGGCGCCTCGGCCGTGCTGCTGGCCAGCGAGGAATGGGCCGCCGAGCACGACCTCCCGGTCCAGGCCTTCATCACCGAGGCCCAGACGGCGGCCGTCGACCACGTCCACAAGCGCGAGGGCCTGCTCATGGCTCCCGCGTATGCGATGCCGAAGATGCTCGCGCGCGGGGGCGTGAAGCTGCAGGACTTCGACTTCTACGAGATCCACGAGGCGTTCGCGGCCCAGGTCCTGTGCACGCTCAAGGCCTGGGAGGACCCGGTGTTCTGCCGGGACCGCCTCGGCCTCGATCAGCCACTGGGCGCGATCGACCGCGACCGCATCAATGTTCACGGCGGCTCGCTGGGCGCCGGGCACCCGTTCGGGGCCACCGGGGGCCGGATCGTCTCAGCGCTGGCCAAGGCGCTGAGCGAGAAGGGCTCCGGCCGCGGCGTGATCTCGATCTGCGCCGCCGGCGGCCTGGGAGTCACCGCGATCATGGAGGCAGCCTGATGGCCGACCGCTACCAGCAGCTCGTCAATACGCCGATCGGGCGGATCGTCGCCAAGCAGGTCGGACTCCCCAACCCGCCGAAGCTCGAGCGCTTCCAGCCGGGCCGGCCGGTGATCGACGGACCGGTGCTGGTCGGCGCGGCCGCCGGCTCGCGGCTGGCCGGTCCGCTGGCCGGCGTGCTGGCGTCGATCGGCGCCGAGACGTTCACCCCGATGGACCAGGATCTGCGCAGCGCCGCCGCGGCGGCGGGGCTCGAGCCCGGCCTCTGGAACCCCGACGCGGCGCCGGAGCAGCAGCGCTTCAAGGCGCTGGTGCTCGACGCCACCGGGATCGACTCCAGCGACCGGCTGGTCGAGACCTGGGCGTTCCTGCATCCGACGATCCGCAAGCTGATGAGCTCGGGTCGCGTGATCGTGCTCGGTACCCCGCCTGAAGACTGCCCGGCGCCGGCGGCGGCGATCGCCCAGCGCGCGCTCGAGGGTTTGGTCCGCGCGGTGGGCAAGGAGGTCAAGCGGGGCGCCACCGCCCAGCTCGTCTACGTCCGCCCGGGCGCCGAGGACCAGCTGGAGTCCACGCTGCGCTTCTTCCTGTCGCCGAAGTCGGCATTCGTCTCGGGCCAGGTGGTCCGGATCGGGCCGGCGGTCGGCGACGGCGCCGTCACGGAGGGCCTTGACTGGGAGCGGCCGCTTTCTGGCAAGGTGGCGCTGGTGACCGGAGCCGCCCGCGGCATCGGCGCCGCGATCGCCGAGGTGCTGGGCCGCGACGGCGCTCACGTGGTGGGGCTCGACGTGCCGCCGATGGCCGACGAGCTCGAGCGCGTCACCGCGCAGCTGGGCGGCTCCTCACTGACCGCCGACATTGTCGACGCCGACGCCCCGGCGGTGATCGCCCAGCATCTGCTCGACGAGCACGGCGGGGTCGACATCGTGGTCCACAACGCCGGGGTCACCCGGGACAAGACGATGGGCCGGATGACCGAGGACCTGTGGAGCACGGTGATCGCGATCAACCTGACCGCGCCGCAGCGAATCGACGCCGAGCTGTTCGCACGCGACGCGGTGCGTCAGAACGGGCGGATCGTCTGCGTGTCCTCGATCAGCGGGATCGCCGGCAACGCCGGGCAGACCAACTACTCGACCTCCAAGGCGGGGGTGATCGGGGTCGTGCAGGCCTCGGCTCCGGAGCTGGCCAAGCGAGCGGTGACCATTAATGCGGTGGCCCCGGGCTTCATCGAGACCCAGATGACGGCGGCGATGCCGATCGCGGTGCGCGAGGTGGGGCGGCGGATGAACAGCGTCTCGCAGGGCGGGCTGCCGGTGGACGTGGCCGAGACGATCGCCTGGTACGCGAGCCCGGCCTCGGGGGGCGTGACCGCCAACGTCGTCCGCGTCTGCGGCCAGAGCCTGATCGGAGCGTGAGCCCCATGACCGCCGCGGACGATCGTGAGCTGAGCAGCGCCCCGTCGATGTTGCCGATGTTCGCCCGGGCCGGCGTGGCCATGATCCCCGGCGCCTCGCGGCTGCCGTTCGTCGGCGGCGGCGGGGGGGAGATCCCGGAGCAGGCGCTGGCGCTGCGCGATGTCGAGATCGACCGCGACCGGCTGGCCGCCTATGACCGCGTGTGCGGGTTCGCGGTCGGCGACACGCTGCCGCCCACCTACCCGCACATGCTGGCCTTCCCGCTGCACCTGGCGCTGATGACCAGCGGTCGGTTTCCGTTCCCGGCGATCGGGCTGGTCCACATCTCCAACCGGATTGTGCAGTACCGGCCGATCGACGCCGGCGAGCGGCTGTCGCTGCGGGTCTGGGCGGGCCGGGTGCAGCCCCACCCGCGCGGGCAGCAGTTCGCGATCCACACCGAGGCCAAGGTTGGTGATGAGGTGGTGTGGACCGAGAGCTCGACGAACCTGAAGCGCGGCAAGGGCTCGGGCGAGCCGCTGCAATCGGACGATCCGCCGTCCGCCGAGGGGCTGCCGGCCACCGCGACGTGGCGGTGCAGCGGCGACCTGGGCCGCCGCTACGGAGCGGTGTCAGGCGACCTGAACCCGATTCACGTCCACCCGTTGACCGCGCGCCTGTTCGGGTTTCCGAGCGCGATCGCGCACGGGATGTGGACCAAGGCCCGCTGCCTGGCCGCGCTCGGTGCGCAACTGCCCGCCGCGTTCACGGTGCGGGTGGCCTTCAAGCGCCCGATCCTGCTCCCGGCCACGGTGCAGTTCGCCGAAGCCGCCGGCGCCGGCGTTGGCGAGATCGCATTCGGCGTCCGCGACGCCAAGCGCGACACGCCGCACCTCGACGGGTTGGTCGTGGCGTCGGCGGGCTGAGCGGACGTGTGTCATCTGGGTTCTCGTATGCGGAACCAGATTGGCATCACGTCCGCCTAAGCTAGGCGGTCCCCTCCGGCGGGTCCTGGGCGAACTCATCGAACAGCGCGTGGAGGCGGTCGAGCACCGTGGCCGCAGTGCGCAGCTCATCGTCGCTGAACTCGGCCAGGGCGGAGTTCCAGCGGGGGGCGAACTGGGCGTGGCGCTCCTCCAGCAGCGCGTGGCCGCGCTCGGTCAGCGAGGTCAGCACCACCCGGCGGTCTCGGTCGGAGCGCACCCGGGCCACCAGACCGGCGGCGGCGAGGCCGTCGAGCATCTCGGTGGCCGTGGCCGCAGAGAGATCGGCCAGGCACGCCAGCTCCCCCGATGACAGCTGCGCGTGGTCGCGCAGCCCGAACAGGAGCCGGTACTGCGCGTCGCTGAGGCCGCCGCCGCGGCGAGTCTCGCGGCCGCGCAACCGCCGCACCGCTGCCATCAGGCCGCGGAAGGCTCGCCCCAGCTCGGCGGACGGCTCTCTGAGCTCGGCAGATTCCGCTGCCACGACTGGCTCGCCGCCGGCCGCCCCACGCGTCGCGGTCACGCCGCCATCGCCTCCGTGACCGAGGCCTCCGGCGCTTCGCCGGCCTGCCGGGCGCGGCGCGCCGCGCGCTCGGTGAGCATCAGGACGACCGCCGGCACGATCGCAATAGCGGTCAACCCGGTGGCGGCCCAGAACGCCGTGCCGTAGGCCGAGGCGGCGGCCTCGACGGTGTGGGCGCCGACCAGCGCCCGCTGCAGGACCACCGCCAAAACCGCGATCCCCACCGAACCGCCCACGCGCTGCAGCACGTTCATCTGCGGGGTGGCGTCGGAGAGCTCGCTGCGCTCCAGCGAGGCGAACGCGGCCGCCATCGCGGGCATGAAGGCAAAGCCGATTCCCATCCCGCGGATGAACATCGCCACCGAGAGCCAGGCGATCGAGGTGTGGGCCCCGATCAGGGCGAACGGGACCGTGGCCACCGTCGTCAGAACCACTCCGAACAGGGTCGGTGGGCCACCGCCGATGCGGTCTGAGAGCTTTCCGGCCAGCGGCATCATCAGCGCCGCGCCGAGACCCTGCGGGGCGGTCAGCAGTCCGGTGACGACAACGCTCTCGTGGCGGACGGACTGCCAGTACAGCGGCAGCAGGATCATGCCCCCGAATAGGGCCGCCCCCAGGCAGAACATCGCGATCGAAGCCGACGAGAACGTCGGTCGCCGGTACAGACGGAGGTTGAGCAGCGGCCGGGGCACGCGCAGCGCGTGGCGGACGAAGCCGGCCACCAGCGCCACCCCGGCGATCAGCGGGACTATCACCTTGGAAGAGCTGAAGCCGCCGGTCTCGCCGATCTGGGCCAGGCCGTAGGTGATCAGCGGCAGCCCGGTCGCCATCAGGACCAGCCCCAGGTAGTCGAGCCGGTCGGTGCGCTGGCGCTCGACCTTCGGCAGCACCCGCAGAGCCGAGATCACCGCCAGGACCCCGATCGGCACGTTCACGTAGAAGATCCAGCGCCAGCTGGCGTTGTCGAGGATCAGCCCGCCGATTGTGGGCCCCAGGATCGGGGCCAGCATCGCCGGGACCGCGACGATGCTCATCACCCGGCCCATGCGCTTGGGCCCGGCGGCCTCGGCCATCATCAGCTGCCCGACGGGCAGGATCATGCCGCCGCCGATGCCCTGGAGGACCCGGAACACGATGAGCTCGGTGGCCGAAGTGGCCAGGCCGCACAGCGCCGAGCCGGCCGTGAACAGGACCAGCGAGAGCACGTAGACCTCCTTGCCGCCGAACCTCCGGGCGGCCCACCCGGTGACCGGGATCACCGCCGCCAGCGACAGCAGGTAGCCGGTGGCGACCCACTGGATGTTGGCGATCGAGGAGTGAAGCTCGCGGCCCAGCGTGTCCAGCGCGACGTTGACGATCGTCGTGTCGAGGATCGACATGATCGAGCCCACGATCACCACAGCGCTGATGCGCCAGACGTAGGCGTCGATCTTGTCGGAGGGGGCGGTGGTGCTCATGAAAGCCCGGGGCTGGTCCGAGGAATCGTTACGGGACCGAAAGATCAGGCCCCGAAGGATAGCGCGTCGAGGGCCGGGCGCGGCTTGACCGGCGATCTGCAGTCAGGGCCATGCGAGCGGGCCGAGCCGAGGAATCCCCATCTTCACGGGCGATCGGCCGCCGATCGCCTATCGTCCGGGGGTGATGACCAAGTTCACCGAGCTGGGGCTCGATCCAGACCTTCTGCAGGCCGTCCACGACGTGGGCTACGAATCGCCGAGCCCGATCCAGGAGCAGGCGATCCCGCCGCTGCTGGAGGGACTCGACGTGATCGGCCAGGCCCAGACCGGCTCGGGCAAGACGGCGGCGTTCGGGCTGCCGATGCTCCAGTATGTCGACGAGTCCGAGATCGAGGTCCAGGGCCTCGTGCTGACGCCGACCCGGGAGCTCTGCATCCAGGTCACCCAGGCCCTGCGCGCCTACGGCAAGGCCAAGGGAGTCGACGTGGTGGCCGTGTTCGGGGGAGCTCCGATCCGCAGCCAGCAGGCGCAGCTGCGGGCCGGCGGTCAGATTGTGGTGGGGACGGTGGGACGGGTCAAGGACCTGATCTCGCGCCACTCGCTGATGCTCCATTCGTGTCGCTTCGTGGTCCTCGACGAGGCCGACGAGATGCTCGACCTGGGCTTCCTGGAAGACGTGGAGCGGATCCTGGCGCTGACGCCTTCCAGCCGCCAGACGGCGCTCTTCTCGGCCACGATGCCGCCCGAGATCCGGCGGCTGGCCGACCAGTACTTGTATGACCCGGTCACGATCGAGGTCGAGACGGCGACGTTGACGGTGGACTCCGTGGAGCAGTTCGCGCTCGAGGTCGCCCCGCGTGACAAGCCCGAGGCGCTGGTGCGCGTGCTCGAGGCCGAGCGACCCGAGCAGGCGCTGGTGTTCGTGCGGACCAAGATCCGCTGCGACCAGCTCTACCGGACGTTGCGTGACCGCGGCATGAACGTCCGCGCGCTGCACGGCGACATGACCCAGGGGGCCCGCGACGGGGTGATGATCGCGTTCAAGAGCGGCAGCCTGCCGTTGCTGGTGGCCACCGATGTGGCCGCCCGCGGGCTCGATATCTCCGGGATCTCGCACGTGATCAACTTCGACGTGCCCACCTCGCCCGATGTGTATGTGCACCGCATCGGGCGGACCGGCCGGGTGGGACGCAGCGGACGCGCGATCACCTTCTTCGAGCGGCGCCAGCGTCGGGACATCGAGGCGATCGAGCGCCACGCCGGGGTCAAGCTATCGCCCTGGGTCAAGGACGCCCACGTGGCGCCGACGCCGGTCCAGCCGCGGCCGCGGCGCCACTCCAAGCCGCGCGTGACCGCCAACGGCTCCGGGCCGGCCCGGAAGCTGATCGTGTCCGGCGGGCGGGCCGCCGGCCTCGAGCCCTCGGACATCATCCACGCCATCACCGCCGCCACCCAGCTGGACGGCGAGGCGGTTCGAAATGTGCGCGTGCTCGAGCGCTTCGCGTTCGTCGAGGTGCCCGAGTCCGAAGCGCAGCGCGTCGTGCGGCTCACCGGCGGCACCGAGGTTCGGGGCCATGTGCTGGCCCTCGAACCGGCCCGGTCCTGACTGCACCAGCGCTGTCAGGTTCACGTCAGCGGCCTGACCGAGCCCCGCGACTTACCGCCGCGAGGGGTGTTGAGTGCCGGAAAGCCCCAGATTTAGGGCCAGACCACACTGGAGGTAGACCCGGTGAAACTGCACTTCCCGTCACGTCGGCCGTCTGCGTCGCTGATCGTCGCGTCGTTGGCGCTGTTCGTCTCGCTCGGAGGCGTCGGATACGCCGCCGTCAACCTGCCGAAGAACAGCGTCGGCACCAACCAGATCCGCAACAACGCCGTCCGGGGCAGCAAGATCCCGGTGCTGGCCGTCGGCTGGCGCAAGATCCAGCTCGGGGCGGTGGGAATCGCGCGAATCAACACCAGCACGGTGCAGGCGCGCGTCAAGCCCACCTGCGCGGGCAACAGTGCGATGTCGGCGATCGACGAGCACGGCAACCCGACCTGCAACCCCACCACTCCCAAGGAGTTCGGGGCCAACAACGCGACTCCGACCATCGTCCCGACCGGAACCCCGCCGGTGACGCTGGCCTCGAAGGCACTGCCGTCGGGCTCGTCCTACATGGTGTTCGCCAATCCGGCGCTCGATGTCTCCAATACGGCCCCCAACTCGCAGGTCACGATCTCCTGCACGCTGGCGGTCAACCCCGGAGATCCCTCGACCACGGTTACCCGAAGCATCACGTTCCAGGGCAGCACCAATGACCATCAGGCCGGGTCGATCCCACTGATGGTTCCCGCCCCGGCGGTGGCCAACGGGTCGACCGCGACGGTCACCTGCAACAAGTCGGCCACGTCCGGCACCCCGAGCGTGACCGCGGTCACGGCGATCAACGCGCTGCAGACCGCCTCCAACAACTGACCGACCGTAGGAGGGCAGGGCGCGATCCGAGTGGGCCACGGCGGGCCGCTCGGATCGCGGTAGTGTCAGGCGCATGAGCACAGCCAACATGAACACCAGTCTCGGCACGATCGCTCTCGAGCTCTTCGACGACGACGCGCCCAAGACGGTGGAGAACTTCCGCAAACTCGCCGGCGACGGCTTCTATAACGGGATCATCTTTCACCGCGTGATCCCGGACTTCATGATCCAGGGAGGGTGCCCGCAGGGAACCGGGACCGGCGGGCCGGGATATCAGTTCGAAGACGAGATCAACCAGCACAAGGTCGCCCGGGGCGCCCTGGCGATGGCCAACGCGGGACCCAACACCAACGGCTCGCAGTTCTTCATCGTCACCATCGACCAAGCGCCCTGGCTGGACGGCAAGCACACCGTTTTTGGCCGCGTGACGGCCGGGATGGACGCGGTGGACGCGATCGAGGGGCTGCCAACCGGCGCCGGGGACCGGCCCATCGAACCACCGACGATCGACTCGATCGAGCTCGATCCCGCCTGATCGGAGCCCCCGCTAGCCTTCGGGCCCCGACAGCGACCTGAAGCAGGAGGAGGAACCGATGGCGAGCGTCGAGCAGGAGACGCCGGCCGATACCGACGGTGCGGCGGCCCAGACGATTGCAGTCGAGAACCCGGCCACCGGCGAGGTGACGGGCACGATTGCGGTGCTGGGCGCCGGCGAGCTGCAGGCGATGGCTGAGCGGGCGCGAGCCGCCCAGCCCCAGTGGGCGGCGATCGGCTTCGAGGGCCGGGCGCGGATCATGCGCCGGGCCCAGCGGTGGATGCTCGACCACGCCGATCAGGTCATCGAGCGGGTGGTCTCCGAGACCGGCAAGACCTACGAGGACGCCCAGCTCAGCGATCTCGGCTACACGGCGTCGGCGCTGGGCTTCTGGGCCAAGGAGGGGCCGAGGTACCTCGAGGACGAGCGGGTCCCATCGTGGAAGAACCCCGTCGCGGCCGGCAAGAAGCTGGTGATCCGCTACGCCCCGATCGGGGTCGTGGGCGTGATCGGTCCCTGGAATTACCCCATCGCCAACTCCTTCGGGGACTGCATCCCGGCCCTGATGGCCGGCAACTGCGTGATCCTCAAGCCCAGCGAGGTGACACCGCTGAGCTCGCTGCTGATGGCGGAGATGATGCGCGAGTGCGGGCTCCCCGAGGATGTCTTCGCGGTCGCCACCGGCGACGGCGGCACCGGCGCGGCGCTGATCGGGCAGGTCGACTGCGTGATGTTCACCGGCTCCAGCCGCACCGGGAAGGCGGTCATGAAGGCCGCCGCCGAGGGGCTGATCCCTTGTTACCTGGAGCTGGGCGGCAAGGACCCGATGATCGTCTGCGCCGACGCCAACGTGGACCGCGCGGCCAACGCCGCGGCGTTCTACTCGATGAACAACGCCGGCCAGGTCTGCATCTCGGTCGAGCGCTGCTACGTCGAGGAGCCGGTCTACGACGAGTTCGTGGCCAAGGTGACCGAGAACGTGCGGGGGCTGCGTCAGGGGGTGCCGACCGACGTGGGCACCGTGGACGTCGGCGCGGTGATCTTCCCGCCCCAGCTGGAGATCGTGGAGGAGCACATCCGCGACGCGGTCGAGAAGGGGGCCAAGGTCCTGACCGGCGGCCACGCCGGTAGCGGCCCGGGCCGGTTCTACGAGCCCACCGTGCTGGTCGACGTCGACCACACGATGAAGCTGATGCAGGAGGAGACCTTCGGGCCGACGCTGCCGATCATGAAGATCGCCAATTCCGAGGAGGGGGTGCGGCTGGCCAACGACTCCACCTACGGCCTGCAGGCCAGCGTGTGGACCGGCGACGTGGAGCGGGGAGAGGCGCTGGCGCGGCGGATCGAGGCCGGTGTGGTCTGCGTCAACGACGCCCAGATCAACTACACCGCCCTGAACCTGCCGATGGGCGGCTGGAAGGCGTCCGGCCTCGGTACCCGCCACGGCGCCAACGGAATCCGCAAGTACACCAAGATCCAGTCGCTGCTGGTGACCCGGCGGGCGCTCAAGCGGGAGCCGTTCATGTTCCCTTACAGGGCGCGTACCACGATGCTGCTGCAGCGGATGCTCAAGCTGCTCTACGGCCGCGGCCGGCGCGACTGACCGGCGTCTAGCGGGTCCCTACCGGCTGGTGCAGCGGTGGATGTCGATCGACTCCCACGCGGAGTCGACTCGCGCCTCCAGCGGAGCCAGCTTCTGCTGCAGCGTCTTGGTCTCGACCACCGGGTCGTTGCCGGCCTTCAGGCCCCTGATCGCCGAGCGCAGCTCGCGGATCTCGGCCGCTGTGGCGTCGATGGCGAGGCGGTAGTGGTCGGCCAGGTCGCTCGGCGGGCGCAGCGTTCGCAGCGCCTTGAGCTCAGGGGTGAGCGCCGACACGCCGCCGCGCAAAAACCGTACGGCCTCCTTGGGGGACTTGGGGGTCGCCAGCGAGTCGGCCTTGTCGGCGGCGGTGTCGCAGATCCGCCCCGCGGCGCTGCGCACCTGGCGGCTCGACAGCGAGCTGCCTCCGCAGCCGGCCAGGCCCAGAGCCAGCATCGCCGCCAGGACCGCCGCGAGCTTCATGTGAGGTCGATGCCCAGCAGCAGCTCGAGCTCGGCGATCGTCTTGTCGTCGGCGGTGTGGTGGACGGTGGCCATGCCCAGCTCGGCGGCCGGCTTGAGGTTGAACGGGAGATCGTCGACGAACACGCACTGCGACGGTCCCAGCCCGATCCGCTGGGCGCCGAGCTCGTAGATCTCGGGCGTCGGCTTGCGCATCCCCACGTCGCCGGAGATGACCACGCCGTCGAACAGCTC
This sequence comes from Solirubrobacteraceae bacterium, assembly GCA_036502145.1. Lineage (GTDB taxonomy): Bacteria > Actinomycetota > Thermoleophilia > Solirubrobacterales > Solirubrobacteraceae > Palsa-465. The sequence continues at coordinate 10,967 of DASXZB010000054.1, forward strand.
GGCCAGGAGCTGACGGTCATAGCGCCGGGTCCCCCAGGAATTGGAGATCAACCCGGTGTGGACGCCGGCGTCACGGGCGCGGCGGACCGTCGCCAGCATCTTCTCGTCAGGCCGGGCGCCGGCGAACATCCGGTCGATCAGCCCTTCGGCGGGGACGCCGAGGATCTCAGCGAAGCGGGGCTCGAACTCCTCCTCGGGGATCTGGCCGGTCTCGAGCCCGATCAGCAGCTCGCGGCTGTGCTCGTTGCCGCGAAAGTGGTCGCGGACGGTGTCGGGCTCGAGCCCCTCGGCGGCGCAGAAGGCCTGGAAGGCGTCGAAGACGTTGGTAGTCATCACGCCGCCCCAATCCACCAGCAGGCCGCGGTAGCCGTCAGAACCCATGCTGAGTGACGTCGAGCGCCCGCCGCGCCAGCTCGAGCACGCCGTCGCCGAACGTCTTCAGGTAGGGATCGTCGGTGGCCCCGGAGATCGCGCGCTTGTAATTGCCCTCCATGAACGCCACCGCCTTCCACAGCGCCAGCGCCACGTACCAGTCCAGCGCTCCCACGGAGCGGCCCGAGAGCTGCTCGTAGCGCGCCACCACCTCCTGGCGGGGCGGGAAGCCCGGCTTGGTGGTCACGCTCTCAGGGTTGAACTTCCCCGCCGGCTGGTCGTCGGACTGGCGCCAGTGGATCATCATGTAGCCGACGTCGGCCAGGGGGTCGCCGATCGTCGCCATCTCCCAGTCGAGAATCGCCACCAGGCGCGCCGGAGCGCCGTGGGCCAGCATCACGTTGCCGAGCCGGTAGTCGCCGTGGACGATCGTCGCCGGCGGCGACTGCGGAAGGTTGTCGGCCAGCCACCGGGCGACCTGCTCGAACTCGGGGACCTCGCGCGTCTTGTTGTGCTCCCAGAGCCCCGTGAAGCGCCGCAGCTGGCGTTCCAGGTAGCCGGTCGGCTTGCCGAACCCCTCCAGCCCGATCGCGGTCCAGTCGACCGCGTGCAGCTCGACCAGCGAACTGATCAACTCCTCGGTGATCCGCAGGCGCTGCTCGGACGTGTCAAGCGGCGCAGGGATCTCGCTGCTCAGCACGTCGCCGTCGATCTGCTCCATCACGTAGAACGGCGCGCCGATCACGCTGGGGTCCGCGCAGACCGCCAGCACGCCCGGCGTGCGGACCCGCGTCGGCTCCAGCGCGGCCAGTAGCCGTGCCTCACGCAGCACGTCGTGGGCGCTGGGCGGCAGCGGGCCGCGGGGCGGGCGGCGCAGAACTACGCCGGTGGAGAGGGCGTAGGTGACGTTGGAGTGGCCGTCGCCGATCGGCCAGGCGCTGAGCTCGGCGGGCGCCTCGAGACCCGCGGCGGCGAGGAACTCGCGCAGCGGCTCGAGCACCAGCAGCGGCTCGCGCGCGTTGTCAGCAGCATCGGCATGGGTCCGGACGATGTCGTCGGGCGCGATGGCGGTGCTCATCTGAGGGCGGAGGGTACACCGCCCGCCGGGTTGCCCGGCCGGTGTTGGCGGGCAGCGGGAAGCTGGGGTCCAGGTGTCTAGGCGGCGACCGGGAGCCGCGGCGTGAGCTCGCGGTCCATGGGCCAGCCGGCCAGCTGTGACCGGTCACCGGCCAGGCCGACGACCGTGGCGCCGGTGCTGTGCTCGATTGCGGCCATCAGATCGGCGAGGCGGTCACGGACGGCAGCGCCGGCCTCCGAGTCCTCGCCGACCAGGCTGGCTTCAGCGTCCTCTATCAGTACGGTGACGCGGTCCGGACGGGAGATCGCGATCGCCTCCAACAGCTCCGGGTCGGAGTCTGCCGGTCCAAAGATTGCCAGTACGTCGCTCATGGCGGCCAGTCTTGTGACGCAGGTTTAAGCGATCCTGAACGGGGCCGAACAATTCACACTTTTGTTTGACCGCGCTTGGCCTGGGGCGCGCGTGAGTAGCCTCGATTACACATGCCCGAGTTACCCGAGGTGGAGATCACGGCGCGGCTGATCGGAGCCGCCACCGCCGGCGAGCGGATCGAGTCCGCGCTGGCGCCCGGCGTCAACGCGCTCAAGACCTACGATCCGCCGCTGCCGGCGATCGACGGCCTGGCGATCCGCGGCGTCTCTCGCCGCGGCAAGCTGTTCCTGGTCGAGCTCGAGCACGAGCTGTGCCTGCTGATTCACCTGATGTCGGCCGGCCGGCTGCAGCTGTTCGAGGCGCGGGCTTCGCTGCGCGACCGGACCTCGCGGCTGCTGCTGAGACTCGACGACGGACGCGAGCTGCGCCTGAGGGAATTCGGGACCAAGCAGCGGGCGTGGGTCAAGGTGCTCACGCCGGAGGGCCTGGCCGGCGAGGAGACGCTGGCCGCGCTGGGGCCGGAGGCCTGGCCGGACCCGCCGCCATTAGAGGAGCTGCTCGACGCGCCCCGCCCGCTGCACGGCCTGCTTCGCGACCAGCATGTGATCGCCGGGATCGGCCGCTCCTGGGTCGACGAGATCTTGCATGCGGCCAAGCTGTCGCCGTTCAAGCGCGGCTCAGAGCTGTCCGGCGAGGAGGCCAACCGGCTGCGGGAGGCGATCGTGGGCTGCCTGGGCGGCGCGATCGCGCACTACGAGTCGACGCTGAAGCTGCCGATCCCCGACAAGCTGCCGATGCCGCTCACGGTGCACCGGCGAAACGGCGAGCCCTGCCCGCGGTGCGGCGACACGCTGGAAGCCGTGTTCTACGAGGACTACGTGATGTGTTACTGCCCCACGTGTCAGACCGACGGCAAGCTGCTCAAGGACCGGCGCCTGTCCAGGCTGCTGAAGTAGGGTTCCAGGCCGCCATGGCGCCGCAGCCCGGAGATCGCGCACCAGACTTCACCCTCCCTGACCAGGCGGGCAACCCGGTCTCGCTCGCGGGTCTGCGCGGCAGGACCGTGGTGCTCTACTTCTATCCCAAGGCCGACACGCCGGGGTGCACGACCCAGGCCTGCGGCGTGCGAGACCACCGGGCCGACTACGAGCAGGCCGATGCGGTCGTATTGGGAGTCTCGCCGGACCCGGTCAAGAACACGGCGAAGTTCGACCAGAAGTTCGGCCTGGGCTTCCCGCTGCTGGCCGACGAGGATCACGCGGTGGCCGAGGCCTACGGGGTGTGGGTGCAGAAGTCGATGTACGGCCGCAAGTTCATGGGCAACGAGCGGACCACGTTCGTGATCGGGCCCGACGGGGTCATCCGCGACGTGTTGCGCAAGGTCAAGCCCGCCGAGCACGACGAACTCGTGCTGGGCGCGCTGAGCGGCGCGAACTAGAGCGGTCCGGGTTGCCCGGGCGCTACTGAAGGCCCTCGCGCGCCTCGCGCACGAGCGTCACGGCCTCGGGGAAGATCACGGCCATCACCGTGCGCAGCTGCTCGGCCTGCTGGTCGGTCGTCCCCTGGATGTTGGAGCGATTGATCGCCGCCACGGTCAGATCGACGGCGAGCTTGATCGCGTTGTCAGCCCAAGCCAGCCGCTGCGCGCCCTGCATCTGCTCGGCGAACTCCCCGAGCCGGCGCTGCAGATCCTCCGGGTCTCCGAACATATCGCCGAAACCACCACTTCCTTCCATACGGCTCATGGTAGCTACCCGGGATCCCGGGGCCGGCCGGGGCCTCCGAGGGATTGTGGAACTGGGTTGCACGCTCAGTCGCGCCGCCGGGCCAGGACCGCCACGGTACCGCCGCGCCCCGCCAAGCCGGCCACCAGCTCGGCGGCGGCGGCGACCGGGATCAGGGGGAGCGCGAACACGGTCAGCGCCAGATCGCGCCAGGACAGCGGCGCGTTTCGCTTGAGCAGGTTGTAGAGGTAGGACGGCCGGTCGGTGAGGCGGTTCACGGCCGACTGCCACATCCCGTAGGGGTTGTGCTCGAGCAGCCGGTGACGGATCTCGACCAGGTCGAATCCGCTGCTATGCAGGAGCTCCACCAGCCCGTCGGCCGTGAAGTGGGTGCGGTGGCGGGGAACGTCGAGGTGGTACCAGCGGGCGCCGCCGACCCGCGCCTGCCAGCTGGCCAGGTTGGGGACCCCGAGCAGCAGTCCGCCACCCGGCCGCAGCCAGCCCCGGATGCGCTCCAGGGCCGCCCCGGGGGACTCGAGGTGCTCGAGCACGTGCCAGAGCACCACCGCATCCAGCGAGCCCGCCGCCACCGAGGCGTCCTCGACGGCGGCAATCGCCACCGGGGCGCCGATCTGCGCCGCCCGGTGCACCCCCCGGCGGGCCGGCTCGATCCCCCAGGCCTCGTAGCCCTCGGCCCGGGCGGCGGCCACGAACCGGCCCTGGCCGGCACCGGCGTCGAGGACCCGCGCGGGCGCGGGGACCAGGGAGCGCAGCAGGCCCAGGCGCTGGGCGTCAAACGCCCGCAAGAGCGGCAGCGCCAACCGGTACAGCCGGGGCCGGCCGGGACGGAAGGCGCCGTGGTCGTGCAGGCCGGCCGGCGCCGACCCCATCGTGACCGCCGTGCCGCACGCCGGGCAGCGCTGCAGCTCGAATCGAGACCCGGCCAGCGAGGGTTCGGAGGCGTCAACTGAGCGCCACGGGGCCAGCGGCCCTCCACAGGCGGGGCACGCGCCAGGGTGCAGGTCGCCGCTCCGCACAGCAACTACCATACGGCGGCCCATGAACGCCGATCAGCAGCTGCTCCACGAAACGCGCGTCCGCAACCGCCAGGCCGCCGTGGCCGTGCTGGCCGGGGTGCTGCTGGTCGTGGCCTCGGCGATCCAGCTCACGGGCCCGCACACCAAGGTCGACGAGCTGACGCTGGACCTGATCACCGCCAACAAGCGCTTTCCGCTGGACCTGATCGCGGCGGTCGTCAACGGCATCGCGTCGCTGCTGATCGCCTGGACGCTCACCTATCTCTACAGCTGCGCCCGCGCGCGTAGCACCGAGGTCAAGCCGTACATCAAGGTCATCGCGATCATCGGCGGCGTGCTGTCGGCGATCACGGGGATCGCCTACGCGACCGTGGTGGCGATCAAGGTCCACCAGTTCGTCACCACCGGGTCGCAGACCTACGAGGAGGCCAACCACCTGACCAGCTCGTCGGGGTTGCTGGCGCTGCAACTGCTCGGTCAGGCGGCGGCGCTGCTGCTGGCGGTGTCGTTCGTGCTGGTGTCGCTCAGCGCCATGCGCACCGGGTTGCTGAGCCGGTTCATGGGCTACCTGGGGATCTTCGCCGGCATCCTGGTGCTGTTTCAGATCGTGCAGATCCCGGTGGTCCAGGGCTATTGGTTGGCGGCGCTGGGTTACCTGTTCTCCGGCCGGTGGCCCACTGGGGTGCCGCCGGCCTGGCGCTCGGGGCGCTCGGAGCCCTGGCCCTCGTCGGCGGAGATGCGGGCACGCCGCGCCGCCGGTGCCGGAGCCAAAGCCGGCGGCGCAGGGTCGGGGGGCGGCCGGCGGGGCTCGACGCCGAAGCCACAGCCCCAGCCGGCGGGAGCACCGGCGCCGACCGCCGACGGCCGCACCCGGGCCACGACTCCCAAGCGCAAGCGCAAACGCCGCAACTAACGCTGAGCGGTCGCCGCTCGTCGCGCTGAGAAGGCCGTTCGGTGGCCTCCCGGCGCCGTTCGCCGATGTAGGGCTTGCCGCACCGGTTCTCGGAGCGGAGGTTTCGCTGCCGTCTGTCAACACTCCCGATAGGAGGACTGAGATGGAAGCAGGCCGTTTGCCACCACGGGAAGCGGACGTGGCTCCGGCGCCCGACCCGGCCGGTAGCCGGGTCATGGGCTGGTCACCGGCGGATCCGGGCGCGCTGGGGCTGGCCTCGTTCGCCACCACGACGTTCGTGCTCAGCATCATCAACACGGGGCTCGTCGGCGGGGGAGTCGCCACCGCCAGCGGTGTCGTGGCCGCACTCGCGCTCGCCGTCGGCGGCATCGCCCAGTTCACGGCTGGGGTGTGGGAGTTCCGGACCGGGAACACGTTCGGCGCCACGGCATTCTGCTCCTTCGGCGCCTTCTGGATCTCGTTCTGGTGGCTGCTGCACTTCGGTGCCGCGGAGATTCCCAAGACCGAGCTGTTCAGCGCTGTGGGTCTGTACCTGTGGGCCTGGGGGATCTTCACGGCCTACATGTTCATCGCCTCGCTGCGGACCACCGGAGGGGTCGCGCTGGTGTTTCTGCTGCTGGCGATCACGTTCATCATCCTGGGCATCGGGAACTCGGCTCTGGCCGGGACGCTCAGCCTCACCAACGGGACGATCAAGCTGGGTGGCTGGTTCGGCCTGGCCACGGCGATCGTCGCCTGGTACGTGTCGTTTGCGGTGGTGGTCAACTCGACGTTTGGAAGGACGATCGCGCCGGTCTTCCCGCTGAGCCGCTGACAGGTAGACCCATACCGCCCGCCGGTGTGGGGTACAACTAGAGGACAGACAGCCGCACATTCGCGGCCAGCACGGGCGCCGGCGCCACCGCCGGCGCCCACCGCTGACCAGTGCGACACGCCAGGTTCGCAAGAAGGAGAGGTTTGCAATGGCAGACACGGCATCGACTGAGGCAGGCGGCGGGACGCTCGAGCAGCAGCTCGAGGAGATGCTCGACAAGAACGATAAGTTCGAACCGCCTGAGGACTTCCGCGAGCACGCGCTGCTCAACGATCCGGCGGTCTACGACGAGGCCGAGTCCGACTGGAAGGGGTGGTGGGTCAAGCAGGCCAAGGAGCTTCACTGGTTCAAGGAGCCCACCGAGGATCTCGACGACTCCAATCCGCCGTTCTACAAGTGGTTCACCGACGGCAAGATCAACGCCTCCTACAACTGCCTGGACCGCCACATCGAGGCCGGCAAGGGCGACAAGGTCGCCTACCACTGGCACGGAGAGCAGGGCGAGGAGCGCAAGGTCACTTATGCCGACCTGCATCGGGACGTGCAGAAGTTCGCCAATGCGCTCAAGGACCTGGGCGTCGAGAAGGGCGACGTGGTCGGGATCTACTTGCCGATGATCCCGGAGGTCGTGGTGGCGATGCTGGCGTGCGCGCGGATCGGCGCGCCGCACAACGTGGTCTTCGGCGGCTTCTCGGCCGACTCGGTCAAGGAGCGGATGGAGTTTTCTGCCGCCAAGGCGCTGGTGACCGTCGACGGGGCCCGGCGCAAGGGCAAGACCGCCCCGATCAAGCAGCAGGTCGACAAGGTGATGGCCGACCTCGACACGCTCAAGCACATCGTCGTGGTCAAGGACACCGACGCCGAGTGCGAGATGAAGGAGGGTCGCGACGTCTGGTTCCACGAGATCTGCGACGCCGCAGACGACGAGTGCCCGGCCGAGGAACTCGACGCGGAGCACCCGCTCTACATCCTCTACACCAGCGGCTCGACGGCCAAGCCCAAGGGGATCCTGCACACCACCGGCGGGTATCTGACCGGCGTCAGCTCCACCCACCGCTACGTGTTCGATCACAAGGCCGACGAGGACACCTACTGGTGCGCCGCCGACGTCGGCTGGGTGACGGGCCACTCCTACATCGTCTACGGCCCGCTGTGCAACGGGGCCACTTCGGTGATGTGGGAGGGGGCTCCGGATTACCCGCACAAGGGCATCTGGTGGGAGCTGTGCGAGAAGTACAAGGTGACGATCCTGTACTGCGCCCCGACAGCGATCCGCGCGTTCATGAAGTGGGGCACCGAGCACATCGAGAAGTTCGACTTGAGCTCGCTGCGCATCCTCGGAACGGTGGGCGAGCCGATCAACCCCAAGGCGTGGCTGTGGTACCACAAGGTGATCGGCGGCGAGCGCTGCCCGATCGTCGACACCTGGTGGCAGACCGAGACGGGCGCCATCATGATCACGCCGCTGCCGGGGATCGTCTCCACCAAGCCGGGGTCGGCGACGCGGCCGTTCCCGGGGGTCAAGGCCGATGTGGTGGACGAGCGCAAGGGCGAACCGCTCGAGGAGGGTCAGGGGCTGTTGGTCCTGCAGCGCCCGTGGCCGTCGATGCTGCGCACCCTGTACAAGGAGGACGACCGCTTCATCGAGACCTACTTCGACAAGTTCGGCAAGGAGACCTACCTGGTTGGGGACGCCGCCCGCCGAGACGAGGACGGCTACTTCTGGGTGATCGGGCGGATCGACGACGTGGTCAACGTGTCGGGTCACCGCCTGTCGACGGCCGAGGTGGAGTCGGCGATCGTCTCCCACGGCAAGGTGGCCGAGTCGGCAGTGATCGGGCAGAGCGACGAGGACACCGGACAGGCGATCTGCGCGTTCGTGACGCTGGAGGGCGATCTGGAGGGCTCAGACGAGCTGATCGAGGAGATCCGCCTGCGGGTCGCCGACCGGATCGGCAAGTTCGCGCGGCCCCGGCGGATCATCTGGGCCGACGACCTGCCCAAGACCCGCAGCGGCAAGATCATGCGCCGGCTGCTGCGCGACATCGCCGAGGGGCGGGCGCTGGGCGACGTCACCACGCTGCGCGACCCCGACGTGATGTCCCAGCTCGAGGACAAGATCAACGAGGAGCAGGCCGCCGAGGAGAGCTGAGTGTGCTGACCCGCCGGCCCGGGTTCGGGCGGCGCTCGGCGGTCAGACGCTGAGCAGCCGTCCGAGCTCGGCGGCGTGGCGCCGGGCCACCGGGATCGTGGTGCCACCGGCGAACGTCAGCTCCGCCGTGCCGCCGAGCAGCGGGCGCAGCTCGACCGCGTTGCGCAGGTTGGCCACGTACTGGCGGTGCACGCGGACGAAGCCAAACGGCGCCCACCGGTGCTCTATGTCCACGAGCGTCCCGCGCAGCAGGTAGCGGCCCTCGGGGGTCACGATCCGGACGAAGTCGCCGTAGGCCTGCACGTAGTGGATCGTGCCGCGGGCCAGCAGCCGGGTGGAGCCGCCGTGCAGGGTCGAGACGGCAATCATCTCGCTGTCGGCCGGCGCGGTCGCGGGCGCCGCGGCGGTCGCGCGCACCGCCGACGCCCGGGCCTGCTCCACCGCCGACGCCACGCGTTCGATCGCCTCCTCGACCCGGTTGCGGCCGACGGGCTTTCGCAGGTAGTCCAGCGCGTGCAGCTCGAACGCCTCGACCGCGGGACTGTCGTAGGCCGAGACGAACACCAGCTGCGGCGGAGTGGCGAACCGGCGCAACACGCGCCCCAGCTCGAGCCCGTCGAGGTCGGGCATCCGCACGTCGAGGAAGATCGCGTCGTAGACGTTGCCGGAAGCCTTGACCAGCGCGTCGTGACCGTCGAACGCGCACTCCACCTCCCTGACGCTCGGGGAGCCGCGCAGCAGCCGGGCCAGGTCCTCGAGCTGGGTGTGCTCGTCGTCGACGGCCAGGACGGTGAGCTGATCGGCGGTCACCTGCCGACGCCGACTGGCAGCGTCTGCTCGCCGACCAGGTTGGGGACGGTCATCACCACCGTGGTCCCGCTGCCGCGCTGCGATTCGATCCGCAGCGCGTGGCGCTCTCCAAAGGTGGCCCGGAGGCGGGCGTCGACGTTGGACAGCCCGATGCCGCCGCCGGCTCCGGCCAGCACGGCACCGACCCGGTCAGGCTCGATGCCGATCCCGTCGTCGGAGACCCGCAGCTCGACGTCGCCGCCGGCGACCCGCGACTCGATCCTGACACGGCCCGTCCCGGCCCGGCGCTCGACCCCGTGGCGGACGGCGTTCTCGACCAGGGGTTGCACCGACATCGCCGGCACCACAGCCCCCCGCGTGGCCGGATCCACCTCCACGGTCACGTGCAGGCTGTCGCGGAAGCGGGCCTGCTCCAGCCTCAGGTAGCGCTCCACGTGGTCAATCTCCTCGGCCAGGGTGACGTATGACCGCCCGTCGCGGAACAGATAGCGGGTGAACTCCGCGAAGTCGATCAGCAGCTCGCGGGCCTCCTCGGGGCGGCCGTGTATGTCCCCGGCCACGGCGGCGAGCGCGTTGTAGATGAAATGGGGCGAGATCTGCGCCCGGAGCGCCCGCAGCTCGGCTCGCGCCAGCCGCTCCTCGTGCTCGCGCAGCACCGACAGCTCGACCTGAGCCGAGACCAGGCTGGCGGCCTCCTGGACCACCCGCAGCTCGTCGCGGCGCGGGCGGCCCACGGCTCGGTAGAAGACGATCAGCGTGCCCGCCCGCTTGCCCTGCACCGTCAACGGCGCCATCACCGCCGAGCGCAGCGGACAGCTCGGATCCGACGAGACCAGCCGGGGCACCACGTGCATGCGGTCATCGGGGGTTCGCTCCAGCAACCGTGAGAGAAGGTCACCGGGACGGACCTGCTCGCGCCCCTCGCCGTCGATCGCCAGCACGGCACGGGTGTCGGCGAGCGCGACCGCCGCCGCACCGGTGAGCGCGCGCAGATGGGGGACCGCCTCGGAGGCCGAGCGCGAGTGCAAACCCCCGCGCAGCGAGGGAAGCGTCGAGGTGGCGGCGTGCAGCGCGGACTGCATGCCGATCGCCTCGGGCACGCTCGGCTCGCGGGGGGAACGGAGAAATCGCCACGCGACCGGGACCGCGATGGCGATCAGGACTCCGATTGCAACCCCTCCTAAGAAAGTCATCAGAGTTGCCCACAGCCTACTGAGTGGAGTGCTATGCTCCCGCGCGCAGGACGTCGTTTGCGCGACTCACGGAGCGGTGAGCGCAAGCGATTGGAAGGACTTAAATGGTCAAGGACGACGAACAGGCGAAGCCAGAGATGGCGCATGAGCCGGAGTGGGCGACACTTGGGGAACCGCCTCCTCGGCAGTTGTCGTTGCTGAGGATCGTGGTCTTCCTGACCGTGCTGGCGATGGGTGCCGCCGGAGCCGTCCTGGTGATCAAGCGCAGTCGCGCCACGGCCGCCGCCTCGACGCGGGCGGCACCCTGGTTCGCGCCATATGTGGACGTGACGCTGACCCCCACGTACGCGTTCCAGTCCCCGGTGGCCAACCCGGTTGGCAACGTCGCTCTGGGGTTCGTCGTCGCTCGCAACTCCACTTCCTGCACACCGAGTTGGGGCGGTTACTACACCCTCGACGCCGCCGCCGGTGCGCTGAACCTCGATGCCCGGATCGCCCAGGTGAAGGCCCAGGGCGGCTCGCCGACGATCTCGTTCGGCGGTCAGGCAAACACCGAGCTGGCCGTCGGCTGCACCGACGCCAAGCAGCTCGCCGAGGCCTACCTGGAGCCCGTGCAGCGCTATCACGTCGATTCGATCGACCTCGACATCGAGGGCAGCAACCTTACTGCGGCCTCCGACGCCCGCCGCGCCACGGCCATCGCCGCAGACCAGAAAACGTTGGCGGCCTCGGGCCAGCGGCTGGGTGTCTGGCTGACACTTCCGGTCTCCACCGCCGGACTCACCGCTGCCGGCATCGCCGCCGTCAAGGACATGCTCGACGCCGGCGTCGAGTTGCAGGGAGTCAACCTCCTGGCGATGGACTTCGGACCCGGCGTCGGCTCCACCCACGGCATGATCGGGCCGGTCAGGGACGCGCTGAACGGCGCCCACGGCCAGTTGCAGTCGACGTTTGGGGCGGCCGGGCTCGGCAGCTCGGCGGCCGCGGCTTGGCACCGAATCGGTGCCACGGTGATGATTGGCCAAAACGACATCGCGAACGAGCGGTTCACGCTCGACGACGCTCGTCAGCTGATCACGTTTGTAGCCCAAAACGGCCTCGCCCGCCTGTCGATGTGGTCACTGAACCGTGACTCTGAGTGTGGTTCGGTGTTCGCTCAGGTCGGGGTCCTGTCAAACACCTGTAGCGGGATCGCACAGACACCGCTGCAGTTCACCCACGTCTTCAGCCAATTGCCCGGGACGTCGACAGCGCGGACCCAGACTGCGCAGGCCGACACCGTGCCACAAGTAGCCCAGGCGCCGCCTGACAACCCGGCCGCGAGCCCGTACCCGATCTGGGACGCAACGTCCGGTTACGTGGCCGGCTACAAGGTGGTTTGGCACCGCAGCATCTACCAGGCGAAGTGGTTCAGCCAGGGCGCGGCTCCGGACGCCCCAGCACAGAGCTCGGCGCCCAGCCCGTGGCTCTTGATCGGGCCGATCACCCCCGGCGCGCATGCGCGCAAGCCAGAGCTGCTCGACACCGGAAACCACCCCACATGGTCGGCGTCGACCGTCTATCGCCAAGGAGCCCGCGTGATGTACAAGGACCTGCCGTACCTCGCCAGGTATTACTCGCACGCCCAGCCGCCTAGCTCCGCGTTGCCCGCACAGGCCGGGGCGGCCTGGCAGCCGCTGTTCACTGCGCCTGGCGAGCCGGCGGGAGCGGTTCGATGATCCGCTCAAAGGACAAGCCACGCCGGCAATGGGGCTCTGACCGCCACAGCAACCCCATGCCCGCCGTCCCCCGCCAGGCGGGCGAGTGGACGATGATGCTGGGCCGCGCGGCGGTGGTGGTGACAGTCGGCGCCTGGCTGGCGCTGGTCATCACTGTTGTGCAAAGCCAGCTGCTCAGCGGGGGTCCCGGGCGGGCCAGCGTTCTGCAGACGCTCACCTTCCTGTTCGTGGTGACGATGCTCGCCGGCTCCGCGACTGCGTATCTGGTCGGCCGGCTGGGGTTCTACTACCGAGCCCGGCGTCATCGGCGAGTCCCGCGCGCGCTCCTCGACGAGTTCACATCCGCCCAGCCTCCATCACTGACTGCGCTCGTCCCCTCCTACCAGGAGGAGCCGGGGGTGATCCGGATGACGCTGCTCTCGGCCGCGCTCCAGGAGTACCCGGACATGCGCGTAGTGCTGCTGATCGACGATCCCCCGGAGCCTCGCTACGCCAAGCCCTACAGGTTGCTGGAGTCGGCCCGCGCGTTGCCGGGGGAGATCCAGGAGTTGCTGGCCGAGCCTCGGAACCGGTTCGACCTGGCCTTGGTTCGCTACGAGGAGACCGGAGACTCCGAACGGCAGGTGACGCAGGCAGAGATCGTCACCCTGGCCCAGAACTACGAGTACGCCGCCGCCTGGGTCGGCCAGCTGGTGGCTGGATACGACGCCGGCGATCACAACGAGAGGTTCTTCGCCTCCCATCTTCTGGGACAGTTGGGCTCCGATCTCAGCATTACCGCGGCCGCGCTGCGCGGAGCCGCCGCCGACGATCCGACGAAGCTGCCGGCAACCCGCTTGGCCCAGTTGTACCGACGCCTGGCGTGGACGTTCCGGGCCGAGCTCTCGAGCTTTGAGCGCAAGCGTTACGTCTCGCTGTCCAGCGAGGCCAACAAGGCGATGAACCTCAACAGCTACATCGGGCTCATCGGCGGCAGCTACCGCGACAAGCTGACACCGGCGGGGAGGACGCTGGCGCCGGCCCACAGCGAGGATGCGGATCTCGTCATCCCGTACTCGGACTACATTCTCACCCTCGATGCCGACAGCGTGCTGCTCCCCGAGTACTGCTTGCGCCTCGTCTACCTCCTCGAGCGCTCGGAGAACCACCGGATTGGCGTGGCCCAGTCGCCCTACAGTGCGTTCCCGGGCGCCGCCACCCGGCTGGAGCGGATCGCCGGGGCGACTACCGACCTGCAGCACATCATCCACCAGGGCATGACCTTCTACGGGGCCTCGTTCTGGGTCGGCGCCAACGCCATCCTCCGCAAGACGGCGCTGGAAGACGTCGAGGAGATCGAGTACGTCGGCGGCTGGCCGATCCGGCGCTACATCCAGGATCGGACCGTGATCGAAGACACCGAGTCGACGATCGACCTGGCGACCAACGGCTGGACTACGTACAACTATCCTGAGCGCCTCAGCTACAGCGCCACGCCGCCGGACTTTGGATCGTTGTGTATCCAGCGTCACCGGTGGGCCAACGGCGGCCTGCTGATCGTGCCCAAGCTGCGCCGCTGCGTGCGAGAGCGCCGCTTCCGCGACGAGCGAACAACCTTCACCGAGCTGCTGCTGCGGCTCAACTACATGGCGTCGGTGTTCTGGAGCTCGCTGGCGATCCTGTTCTTGATGGTCTTCCGGTTCGACGGGCACCTGATCACGCCGCTGACCTTCGTGGCGGCGGTCCCCTACTTCCTGGCCATGGCCATGGACCTGCGCTACTGCGGCTACAAGTGGCTCGACGTGCTGCGCATCTACGGGTTCAACCTGCTGCTGCTTCCGGTCAACCTGGCCGGCAGCCTGAGCTCCGTGGTGCAGGGGCTGACCGGTGCCAAGGGAAAGTTCATGCGAACACCCAAGGTCCGCGACCGCACCGTCCCGGCGTTCGTGTACGTGACGCTGCCCTACGTGTTGGTCGGAGTGTCTGTTTACACGTGCATCGACGCCTATCACCAAAAGCTGTGGGCCGACGCCGTGTTCGCCGCCATCAACGCTGTACTGGCCAGCTATGCGATCGTCGCCTTCGTGGGAATCCGCAACTCGATCGTCGACATCTGGATCAACGTGAGCTCCTGGCTCTACAAGCCCCAGCGTTTCGATCCGGCGCCCCCGCGGCGCTCCACGCCGGCTCCGGTTGCGCCCAACGGAGAACTGCCGGACTGGGAGCTGGTCCTCTACCTAGGCCACGCCGACCGTCGCCGCAAGCCCCGGCCGACCGGCCCCCAACCGCCCGCTCCGGCGACCGCCAGCCAAGCCGCCGATGAGGTAGCAGGCCGCGATCCGGCGCTCGGCGAGGCGGCCCAGCCCGGGTTTTTGCGGGTCGTCAACGAGTGGAGCCGCCCGGAGTCCTGACTGCGCTGCAGGCCAAAAGCTTGTCCGGCCGCCGAGCCGTCGAATTCGGGTTTCGAAGGCGGCGGCCGGGCCAGGTTCTTTCACCGGATCCGCCAGGCCAAGCCAGGCTCGATCCCGCCGGATTTCGGCAGCGCCCGGGCTCATCGGGCATGATTGAGCGATGAGCTCCACACCGTCTGTCACCTCATACGAAGACGCCTGCGCCAGCCACCGCTGGGAGGTGCCCGAGCGCTACAACATCGCCGCCGACATCTGCGACCGCCACCCGCGCGATCAGCTGGCGATGATCCACGAGGACTACGAGGGCAATGTCCGCCGCGTCGCCTGGGGCGAGCTGCAGGACAGCTCCAACCGGATGGCCAACGTGCTCGCCGCCCACGGCGTGGAGCGCGGTGACCGCGTGGCGATGCTGCTGCCATCCACGCCGGAGACCGCGGCCGCCTTCTTCGCCACCTGGAAGCTCGGTGCGATCCTGCTCTCGATGTCGGTGCTCTACGGCGACGACGGGATCCGCCACCGCCTGACCGACTCCGGCGCCAAGGTGCTGGTCACCGACCAGGCCAACGCCGAGCGAATGGAGCGCTCACTGGTCGAGCACGTGCTGATCCTCGACGACGAGCTGCTGGCGCGGGGCTCGAGCTCGTTCGACGTCGTCGACACCGCGGCCGACGATCCGGCGCAGCTGTATTACTCGTCGGGCACGACCGGCCTGGCCAAGGGGATCCTCCACGCCCACCGCTACATCCTGGCCCACGAGGAGTTCGTCTACTGCCACGACGTGCGCGAGGGCGAGCTGTTTCACGGGATGGGCGAATGGGCCTGGGCGGCCGGTATCGCGCCGCTGCTGGGGCCCTGGCGCTACGGCGCGATTCAGGCCGTCTACCAGCGCGAGGGCGGCTTCGATCCACACAAGCAGCTGGATTTCCTATCCCGCCACGCCGTCAGCAACGTGTTCGGGACGCCCACGGCGATCCGGTCGATGATGTCGATCTCCGATGCCGGCACCCGCTACCCGCAGAAGTTCCGGATTGTGTGCTCGGCCGGGGAACCGCTGAACCCCGAAGCGATCCGCTGGATGCGCGAGCAGTACGGGATCACCGTGCTCGACTACTACGGGCTGACCGAGTCATATCCGCTGTGCGCCAACTTCCCGTTCATGGAGGTGCGTGAGGGGTCGATGGGCAAGCCGATGCCGGGCTGGGAGGTGGCGATCCTCGACGAGGACGAGCGGCCGGTGGCGCAAGGGGAGCGCGGCGAGATCTGCCTCAAGGCGCGCACCAACCCCCATTACCCGCTGGGGTACTGGAACCGGCCGCCGGAGGACACCGAGGAGACGTTCGGCGGCGAGTGGTTTCACACCAAGGACGCGGCGGCGGCCGACGAGGACGGCTACTACTGGTACGAGGGCCGCGCCGACGACGTGATCATCTCGGCCGGGTACCGGATCGGCCCGTTCGAGGTGGAGTCGGCGTGTCTGGAGCACCCCGCGGTGGCCGAGGCGGCCGCGGTGGCGGTGCCCGACGAGCGTCGCGGAAACGTGGTCAAGGCGTTCGTGGTGCTGGCCGCAGGCGCTGAGCCGTCAGACGAGCTCGGCGAGGAGATCAAGGTCTTCGTGCGCGGCCACCTGTCGGCCTACGCCTATCCGCGGCTGGTGGAGTTCGTCGACGACCTGCCCAAGACGCTGACCGGGAAGATCAGGCGGATCGAGCTGCGCCAGCAGGAGCGCGAGCGGGCCGCGCAGGACTGAGGGTCGGCGCTGGGAGCCGGCGGCCGCTGCCGACGGCTGAGGCTCGGCGCTGGGAGCCGGCGGCTGCTGCCGAGGGCTGAGGCTCGCCGCTAGGAGCCGGCGGCCGCGCGGGCCTGGGTGCGCATCTCGGCCAGGATCCGCTCCAGCCGGGGCTCGTTCTCGGTGTCGATGTGGGTCATCGCGGCGGCTACGGCCGGGTGCACAGCCGCGATCTGGGCGTGCATCTCGTGGGCCACGGCGCGGTAGCTGGGATGGCCCTCGCGGCCCGAGCGCAGCTCGATCAGCTGCATCGCCTCGCGGGCGTTGAGATCGAGGATGAAGCGGATCCGGTAGCCGAGGCAGAGCGCGTAGGGGGCGGCGCTGTGCAGGCCGTGATCGGCCAGACGCTCGTACTCGGTACGGGATATGGCCAGCGCGCGGCGGTACGCCTCGCCGGCGCCGGCGAGCACTACCTGCTCGGGTACGTCGGCGCCGAGGTCGGGCGTCAGGGCCTGCCACTGCACGGTCAGCATCCGGTGGCGCTGCAGATCTCGGAAGGCCCCGTAGTCGGCGACGATCTCGAATCGGTACCGCAGCGCCTCGAACCCGCGGCCGGGCCGGTGGCGGCGGTTGGCGCGCTCGCCGATGAGATCGGACAGGAGCTCGGCGCTCTGGGCCTCGTCGAGCGCCTCCACGGCGCGGCGGATCTCCTCCTCCGAGTCGGCGCTCGACTCGAACAGGAGCGCCGTCAGCAGGTCGTCTTCGTCGCCGTGGACGCCGAGCAGCCTGACCGAGGGACCCGCGTCTTCGTGCTGAGCCTGGTCAAGGCCCAGCCGGCGGGCCCAGCGCCGGCCGGCCTCGGCGCGGCTCTCCAGGTAACCGATCCACTCCCCGCCGCGGTCGGGGCGCTGCACGCGGGCGACGAAGCTCGGCATCACCGCCTGAACCTCCTGGAGGATCATCGCGCCGTAGTCGCGCGCCTCCGGCAGCGGGTGGGCGAGCAGGTGGAGGATCAGCTGCTCGTAGGTCTGGCCGCTGGCGTAGATGCCCATGTGCGACAGCGACGCGGCGGGCAGCAGCCCGCGGAGGAGGTCCAGGGCCTTGGCCTTGATCGCGCGGGCGTGGGCCTGCGGCGGTTCGTCGGCGGCGCGGGGGAATTCGCGCTCTGCCCACTGTGTGACCTGCGGGAGGGCCTGTTGGTAGATCGTGAACAGCCGATCCATCGCCTGGGCGTATTCGGGCCCGAGCTCCTCGTCGCGGTAGTAGCGAAAGCGGGGCGGGGCGGGATCGGAGGTGGGCATCGGGGCGTCGTAGGCGATGTACCGCGTGGACTGCTCCAGGTAGGCCCCCAGCCGCGGGCGCTGCAGGAGCTTGGTGAGCACGTTGGAGACCCACTCGCAGGCCACGTGCGCTCCGCCCAGCTGGGCGACCGAGTCGTCGCCGTAGCCCAGGAAGATCCGCTCGTAGAGCTGGGCCGCCCGGTCGCCCTCCTGGGTCTGATCCTCCGGCGTGTCCGGGAGGTCGCCGGCGAACTCGTCGAGCAGCAGCCGGCGCAGCGTCCCGGGGTATCGGGAGTAGCGGGCGAACAGCGCGCCCTTGACGGTCTCGGGTAGGTTGACGAGCGCGAACACCGGCCGGTCGAGGTTGGTCACATGGGGCCGGAGCCGCTGGCGCTCGTCTGCGGTGAACGTCTCCATGGGGTAGCGCACGGCTGGCCGATCGTACCGTCGGGACCGGTTGGCCCGGTGACCGCTTGAAGCTGGCCGAGAAACCGGCCATATGTTCCGGTTTTCCGGCCACCATCCGGATCTGTGACGATTGTCACGCGCGCACGGCGCCGCGGCACCAGTAAGCTCCACCGTGATACGCATGCGTACCACGGACACAGAGCACTTCGATGTACTGATCGTCGGGGCCGGTCTATCGGGGATCGGGGCCGGCTGCCACCTGACCCGCGAGTGCCCCGACCGCAGCTACGTGATCCTCGAGGCGCGGGAGGCCACCGGCGGAACCTGGGACCTGTTCCGCTACCCGGGGATCAGGTCGGACTCCGACATGCACACGCTGGGGTACTCGTTCCGGCCGTGGAAGGACGCCAAGACGATCGCCGACGGCTCGTCGATCCTGAACTACGTCCGGGAGACGGCCGCCGACTACGGCGTGGTTGACCACATCCGCTGCCGGCACCGCGTGACCTCCGCGGAATGGGACAGCTCGCAGGCCCGGTGGACGGTGACCGCGGAGCGGACCGACGTCGGCGAGACCGTGCAGCTGACCTGCTCGTTTCTGGTGATGTGCAGCGGCTACTACGACTACGACCGCGGCTACACGCCGGAGTTCGAGGGCGTCGACCGCTTCGAGGGCACCCTGATCCATCCCCAGCACTGGCCCCAGGACCTCGACTACGCCGGCAAGCGGGTGCTGGTGATCGGCAGCGGGGCTACCGCGGTGACGCTTGTGCCGGCGATGGCGCAGACCGCCGAGCACGTGACGATGCTCCAGCGCTCGCCCAGCTACATGGTCTCGCTGCCGGCCGTGGATCCGCTGGCCAAGCTGGCGCGGCGGACGCTGCCGGCGACGCTCGCCTACCAGGCGGTGCGCTGGAAGAACGTCGCCCTGATGAGCCTCAGCTACCAGCTCAGCCGCCGCCGGCCCCGGCTCATCAAGGCGATCATCCGCAAGGGCGTGGAGTCGCAGCTGCCCGAGGGCTACGACGTCGACACCCACTTCAAGCCCCACTACAACCCCTGGGACCAGCGGCTGTGCGTGTGCCCCGACGGTGATCTCTTCAAGGCGATCCGCCACGGCCGGGCCTCGATCGTCACCGACGAGGTCCAGAGCTTCACCGAGACCGGGGTGGCGCTGCGCAGCGGCGCCGAGCTCGAGGCCGACGTGGTCATCACCGCCACCGGGCTGCAGCTGCTGCCGCTGGGCGGCCTCGACGTGACCGTCGACGGCCAGCCCTTGGACCTGCCCCAGCGGATGACCTACAAGGGGATGATGCTGGGCGGCGTCCCCAACGCGGCGCTGGTGATCGGCTACACCAACGCCTCCTGGACGCTGAAGTGCGACCTCACTTTGGAGTACGTCTGCCGGCTGCTCAACCACATGCGCGACGGCGGGTACGCCTACTGCGTGCCCGCGGACGCCGACCCCGACGTGGTCTCAGAGCCGCTGCTGAACCTGAACTCCGGCTACATCCTGCGATCGGTGGAGAAGTTCCCGCGCCAGGGGTCGGTGCGGCCGTGGCGCGTCTATCAGAACTACGCCTTGGACATGATGGCGCTGCGGCTGGGGTCGGTCGAGGACGGCGTGATGCGGTTCGTGGCCGGTGGACCGGCTGCGGCCGCCGCTGACAGCCCCGCCGAGGCTGCGGCCGCGTAGGGGTCGCTGCGCCGCCGCGTAGGGGTCGCCGCGCCGGGCCCTAGTCCCGCCTGCCGGGCCCGGGTGCGAAGCTGCGCTCTAGCCGGCGCTGTCGGGATTGCCCGTCGACTGCGAACCCTCGCCGGACTCGCCGCCGGATCCCTTGTCGGGGCGATTCCCCTTACCGGAGCCGGGCGAGCCCTCGTGCCCGGGCTCTGCCTCCTCCTGATTCTGGTCCGAGACCGACCCGGGAAGCGGCTGCGTAGAGGCGTTCTTGTCTGGTTCGTCCATTTTCAGAAGTTACCCATGCCCCACCGCCCCTAACGACTCACCGCGCACCACCGGACGTGTGTCATCTGGGTTGGGGTATGGGGAACTCAGGCTCATCACGTCCCGGCGGCGCGGCGCCCTCAGAACAGCCCGGTGAGCGCGCGGCCGGCGTGCGCGACCAGGTTGAACAGCGGCGACGGGAAGATCCCGAAGAAGATGCTGGCGGCCGCGAACAGCACCGCCACGAAGGTGACCTCGGGTACGGGGAAGGTTCGGGCACCGGTCGGTAGGACCTGGACGTCCCCGGAGCCTCCGTCGCCCTCCAAGGCCGCGTCGGCCTCCGGCGACCCCCCGGCGATCGGCCTCAGGGCGTCGGCCTCAGGCGACCCCCCGGCGATCGGCGCCAGGGCCCCGGCCCCCGGGGAGCCGCCGTACGCGCCGGCTCCCACCGGCACCGGCGCCGGCGTCGCGGGGTTCATCCAGATCGCGGCGACCACCCGCAGGTAGTAGCCCAGAGAGATCATCGAGCCGATCACCAGCACGATCGCCAGCCAGGTGTAGTCGCCGTTGACCAGGGCGTGAATGAGCTGGAACTTGCCGATGAAGCCGACCGTCCCGGGGATCCCGGCCAGCGACAGCATGGCGATCGTCATCGGCCAGGCCAGCCAGGGACTTCGCGCCCCCAGGCCGGCGATGCCCGAGATCTCGTCGCCGTCGGCGCGCGCGTTCTGGGCGGCCACGATCACCGCGAAGGCGGCGATGTTCATCAACAGGTAGACAGCCAGGTACAGGACCGTGGCGTCCACTCCCAGCCGGGTGCCCACCACCACCCCGGCGAGCATGTAGCCGGCCTGGGCCACGCTCGAGTAGCCGAGCATCCGCTTTAGAGAAGTCTGGCCGAGCGCCCCGACGTTGCCGACGACGATCGTGATCGTGGCGATCGTCGCCAGCGCCGGCGCCCAGGTGTTCTGAGCGCCGCCCACGGCGACGTCGAAGAAGCGCAGCAGCACGCCGAACGCGGCCGCCTTGGTGGCGGTGGCCATGAACGCGGTGATCGGGGTGGGGGCCCCCTCGTAGACGTCGGGGGTCCACTGGTGAAACGGCGCGATCGACGCCTTGAACGCGAACCCCACGATCACCAGCGCCAGCCCGGTCAGCATCATCGGGTCGCCCAGCAATCCCCCGGCGATCACCCCGCTGTTGATCGCGTTGGCGATGCCGCTGAAGTCGGTCGATCCGGTGGAGCCGTAGACCAGGGCCAGCCCGTAGACCAGCGTCGCCGATCCCACCGACCCGATCACCAGGTACTTCAGCCCCGCCTCCAGCGACCCCTCGCGGTGGTACTCCGAGGCGCACAGGATGTACAGCGGGATCGAGAGCATCTCGAAGCCGATGAACAGCGTTACCAGGTTCTGGGCCGAGACCAGCACCGCCATGCCGAGCACGCTGAACAGCAACAGCGAGTAGTACTCGCCGTGGCCGGCGCTGCGCGGACCGGCGGTCCGCAATGAAATGACCACGCTGGCCATCGCCGCCACCGCGAAGATCAGATCGAGCACGATCGCCAGGTCGTCGACGGCCAGCGCGCCGGAGATGATCGACGCCGAGTGGTGAAAGCGGGCGATGTAGTCGGCGATCGCCAGCGCCAGGGTCAGGATCGTCGCCAGCGGCACGATCCGCTCGCGCGCGAAGGCCCCTGGCAGCAGCCCCAGCAGGAGCACCACCAGCGCGCCGCCGCTGAGGATCAGGAACGGGAGGAACTCGGCCCAGTCGATGTGGGGCCCGCGAACCGTCGCGGCCGCTATCTGTACAGCCAGGCCGCTCATGGCGCCCGGCTCGCAGTCAACGCGCTACCTCGGCTGGCGCTGAGGCTGGGATGCAGCTGGTCGGCCTCGGCGGCGGCGATCGACGCCTTCAGCGACGGCTCTGAGCGGTGCAGCCCGAACTGGGGATAGAAGGCGAACACCAGGACCACCAGGACCACCGGCACCAGCGCAAACGCCTCGCGCGGTCGGACGTCAAACGAGTCCACTTGCGCCCCCACCCGGTTGTGCATCGAGCGGATGTACAGCCGCAGCGCATAGACGGCGGCCCCGACCACGCCCACCGAGGCGATCAGCGCGATCGCCAGCTTGGCCTTGAACACGCCGAGCAGGATCATGAACTCCCCGACGAAGTTCGACGAGCCGGGCATCGCCAGCGTGGCCAGGGTCACGATCAAAAACAGGCTGGCCAGCACCGGCGCCCGGAAGGCGATGCCGCCCATCGCGGCCAGCTTCTCCGAGCCGCCGGCCCGCGCGGCGAGCGCGGCGACGATGAAGAACAGCGGCGCCGTGACCAGGCCGTGGTTGACCATCTGCAGCAGCGCGCCCTGACCGCCCTCGGGGCGCAGCGAGAAGATCCCGAGCGTGATGAACCCGAGCTGGGCCACGCTGGAGTAGGCGACCACCAGCCGCGCGTCAGGGGTGGTGAAGGCCACCAGCGTGCCCCACAGGATCGACACCAGCGCCACGATCAGCATCAGGGTCTGGAAGTGCGCCGACGCGAACGGGAACAGCGGCAGCACGATCCGTAGGAAGCCGTAAGCGGCGACCTTGGAGAGGACTGCCGAGAACACGGCCACGGCCGGGATCGGCATCGCCTTGTAGCCGTCGGGCAGCCAGCCGTGGAACGGGACCAGCGGCATCTTGACCAGGAACGCCACCGCGAAGCACAGGAAGATCCACTCCTGGGAGCTGTGCGACAGCGGCAGCGAGTGCAGCGCGGTGATCGCGAAGGTGAGCGGCGTGCCGTGCTGGCTGGAGGCCAGCACTCCGGTGGCGATCGCTCCCACCAGCATGAAGAACGAACCCACCAGCGTGTAGATGACCAGCCGGCTGGTGGCCCGGACCCGGTCGCCGGTGCCCCACATCCCGGCCAGGAAGTAGAACGGGATCAGCATCAGGTCAAAGAAGACGATGAACAGAGCCAGGTCCTGGGCGCAGAATGCCCCCAAGACGGCGCTTTCCGCCAGGCCGAAATGGAAGTAGAACAGGCCGGGGCGATCCCACTCCCGGGTCGAGGCGAACAGCAGCGCCGCCGCAAACACCAGCGTGGCCAGCACCACCAGGGCCACGTTGAGCCCATCGAGCCCGAGCTTGTAGTGGATCCCCAGCGCGGAGATCCAGACCTTGTCGGTGACGAACTGGAGCCCGGCGTGGCCGGTCTTGAAGCGAGCCAGGAACGAGATCGCGATCCCCAGCGTCACCAGGCTGCCGAGCACCGAGATGCGTCCCACCAGCCTGGCCGGCAGCTGGGTGGCGACGAGCGAGACGGCGAGCGGAATCCAGATCAGGATCGAGAGCGTCATGTCGCCGAGATCAGGAAGTAGAGGGCCATCGCAAACACGCCCAGCACCATCGCGGCGGCGTAGTAACGGAGAAAGCCGGTCTGCAGGCGGCGCACCGCGGCCGAGCAGGCCCCCACCAGGCCAGAGATGCCGCCGGTCACCCCGCCGGCGATCACGCCGCGCTCCAGGGCGGTATCGGTGAACCGGCCCAGCCACTGGGTGGGGCGGACGACCACCAGGTCGATCAGCTCATCGAAGTACCACTTGTTGACCAGAAAGGTGTGGACCGGGCCGAACCGGGCGATCAACCTGGCCGAGGTCCCGGGCTGGCGGACGTAGATCCGATAGGCGATCGCGATCCCGATCACGGCGACGATGGCGCCGATGATCAGCCCCTCCCAGGACGTTCCGGTGGTGGGGTCGATGTGGGCCAGGCGTGAGTTGGCGAACGTCGGCGACAGGAAGCGGTTGATCCCGGCGTCGATGCCGGGGATCTGGACGATGCCGCCGATCAGGGCCAGGATCCCCAGGATGGTCATGGGAATCTTCATCTCCGGCTCGCGCTCGGCGATCGGGTGGGCGGGACCGGGGAAGCCGACGTCGGTGTCTTCGGCCTCGCCGGTCATCGGATTGGTGGGGACGTCGTGGTGTACCTGGTGGCCGTGCTCGAGCTCGCGGGCCTCCTCGCAGGGCTGGCCCCAGAAGGCACGGAAGATCATCCGGAAGGTGTAGATGCCGGTCAGCAACGCACCCACGTAGCCGAGGATCCCGAAGATCGCAAAGGCCCCGCCGCGGTAGTCCAGGTAGCCGATGATGTCGTCCTTGGACAGCCAGCCGGAGAACGGCGGCATCCCGGACAGAGCCAGACCGCCGACGATGAACGCCCCATACGTGAACGGCAGCGCCTTGCGAAAGCCGCTCATCCGATCGAGCGACTGGATGCCGCCCATGGCGCTGATGATCGAGCCTGCGGCCATGAACAGCAGCGCCTTGAAGAAGGCGTGCGTCATCAGGTGAAACAGCCCGGCCGAGTATGCCCCCACCGACACGGCCATGATCATGTAGCCGATCTGCGACATCGTCGAGTAGGCGATCACCCGCTTGAGGTCGGTCTGGACGATCGCGATCGTGGCCGCGATCAGCAGCGTCGCGCAGCCGCCGATCGCCCCGACGTCGGCGGCGGTCGGCGCGTGCTCGAACAGCACGTGCATGCGGGCCAGCAGGTAGACCCCGGCGGTGACCATGGTGGCGGCGTGGATCAGCGCCGAGACCGGAGTGGGACCCTCCATGGCGTCGGGCAGCCAGGTGTGCAGCGGCACCTGGGCGGACTTGGCGAACGCCCCCATCAGCAGCAGCAGGCAGCCGGCCACCAGGCTGGGATCGTTGTGGGCGAAGACGTGGGGGACGGAGTGAAAGGTGGCCAGGAGGTCGAGCGTCCCGGTGCGCTGGAAGATGAAGAAGGTCCCCAGCACAAGTCCGACGTCGCCCAGCACGTTGATGACGAACGCCTTGATCCCGGCGTGGGTGGCCGTGGTGCGCCGGTACCAGAACGAGATCAGCAGGTAGGAGGCCGCGCCGACGAACGCCCAGCCGACGATCAGCAGCAGGAAGTTGCCGGCCAGGACCAGCAGCAGCATCGAGAAGACGAAGTAGTTGAGGTAGGAGAAGTAGCGCGAGCGCCCGGCGTCGGACTTCAGGTAGGAGACCGAGTAGACGTGGATCAGCGTCGAGACACCGGACACCACCAGCGTCATGAACACCGACAGCGGGTCGACCAGGATCGACAGCTTGGCGTTGACGCCGACGCTGACGCCGTAGTTCCACAGCGACGAGGTCAGCTCGCGATCGCTCTCGGCGCGGCCCAGCAACGAGACCACGCAGCCCACGGCGCAGACGAACGACAGCCCGATCATCAACGTGGCCAGCCAGCCCGAGGTCCTGGCCGGCAGGCGCCGGAAGCCGAGGGCGATCCCGATCGTGCCCAGCAGCGGCCACAGCAGGATCAACCAAGCCCAGGTGGTGGTCTTCATGGCCGCGCCGCTCTCGCCGTCATCCGCGCAACTCGTTGAGCTCGTCGACGTTGATGGCCATGCGCCGGCGGTAGATGGCCACGATCAGGCCGAGCCCCACCACCACCTCGCACGCCGCCACGACCATCACGATCAGCGCAAAAACCTGGCCGTCGGCCGATCCCCACATGCGGGCAAAGGCGACCAGGGCGAGGTTGGCGGCGTTGAGCATCAGCTCCAGGCAGAGCAGGATCACCAGCGGATTGGGGCGGGTCAGCACCCCAACGGCGCCGATGCAGAAGATCAGCGCCGACACGACCAGGTACCAGCCGATCGCCACTACCAGCCGCCCTCGGAGGTGGGGTTCGTTTCGGCGACCACCGGCTCGCGCTCCGAGGTGTCGGGCACCTCGCCCTCGCCGGTGCCGGCGCCGGGGCGCAGGCCGGCCCCCTCGGCCAGGGTGCCGGTGAACAGCGGCCGCGCCGGGTGGTAGCGGCGCTGGAGCGCTTCGTCGGGTGCCTCCTCCAGGCCGCGGCGCCGGCGGGCCAGCAACACCGCGCCGATCGCGGCGACCATCAGCAGCAGCGAGGCCAGCTCGAACGGGAACAGGTACTTGGTCAGGAACAGCTGGCCGATGTCCCGGGGGCTTCCGAACCCCGCCACGTACGGCGCCCCCTTGCCCGAGACGCCCTTCAGCGCGGTTCCCAGCAGCGCGATGCACAGCTCGATCGCCAGGGCCAGGGCGAAGATCGGCCCCAGCACCTTGAGCGCGCCGCCGATCCGGGTCAGCGGTTCGTCGCCGCCGCCGATGTAGGCGACCACGAAGATGTAGAGCACCATCACCGCGCCGGCGTAGACGACCACCTGGGCGGCGGCCACGAACTCCGCCCGCAGCAGCAGGAACAGAGCGGCCAGGCAGATCAGGTGCCCGACCAGCGCGAGCACGCTGTAGAACGGGTTGCGCAGCATCACGACCCCGATCGCCCCGGTCAGGGCGCCGATCGCGGCGATGAAGAACAGGACGGCGGACACGGCGCTGGGGGTCTACTCCCCTTCGCGGCGCAGCGGGGTGCGCTCGATCGGCTCGGCCAGCAGCATCTCCTTGGTGAAGATCAGATCCGAGCGGGTGTAGTCAGACATCTCGTAGTCGTGGCCCATGGTGATCGCGTCGAACGGACAGGCCACCTCGCAGTAGCCGCAGAAGATGCAACGGCTCAAGTTGATCTCATACACGGCGGCGTAGCGCTCGCCGGCCGAGATGCGGTTCTCCGGGGTGTTCTCGGCCGCCACCACGCGGATGCAGTCAGCGGGGCAGGCGGCCGCGCACAGCGAGCAGCCAACGCACTTCTCAAGGCCTGTGTCTTCGAAGCGGTGGAGCTTGTGGCGGCCGCGAAAGCGGGGATAGACCGGGGTCTTCTCCTCCGGGTACTGGATCGTGGTCGGTCCCTCGACGATCCTGCCGAAGGTGGTCTTGAGCCCGCGCAGCGTCGCGCCGAACGTGCGGTAGGCGCCGCGCACGGGTCCCGCAGCGGGGGCCCGGATGACCTCGATCACGTCCGGGCCGGGGTCGTAGGGAAGAGTCATCGCAGGTTCCTTGTCGTAATCATTTGAGTCATTCTCAAGAGACCACCAGCACCGCGGTCACGACCAGGTTCAGGGTGGCCAGCGGCAGCAGGATCTTCCAGCCGAACGACATCAGCTGGTCGTAGCGCAGCCGCGGCAGGGTGGCGCGGACCCAGATGAACAGGGTGATGATCAACAGCATCTTGGCCAGCACCACGAACGGGTCGACCCAGCCGGGGGGATGGATCCCGAACGGCAGCAGCCAGCCGCCGAAGAACACCGTGACCGTGATCCCGGAGACCACGATCATGTTGGTGTACTCGGCGAACAGGTAGGCCACAAACGGGGTCCCGCCGTACTCGGTGAAGTAGCCGATGATCTCTGAGTCGGCCTCCATGAGGTCAAACGGCGCCCGGTTGGTCTCGGCAAACGAAGCCGTCATGAAGATCAGAAAGCCGACGATCTGCGGGATGAAGTACCACAGGCCGGCCTGGGCGTGGACGATCCCGGTCAGCGACAGCGTCCCGGCGGTGAGGATCACACCGACCAGCGCCAGTCCCTGCGAGACCTCGTAGGAGATCAGCTGCGCGGCGGCCCGCATCGCGCCGAGGAACGCGTACTTGGAGCCCGAAGACCAGCCTCCGAGCATGATCCCGTAGAACGAGATCCCGGCGAACGCGAACACGTACAGGGGACCGATCGAGACGTCGATCCCGTACAGCCCGACCCGCTGGCCGAAGATGTGCTGGACGTCGCCGAACGGCACCAGGGCCAGCGCCGAGACCGCCGTCAGGATCGCGATCACCGGGGCGATCCGGAACAGGTAGCCCACCGAGGTGGTGGGCCGCGAGGGCTCCTTGGTGGCGAACTTGACGATCTCGGCCAGCGGCTGGGCGAGGCCGTAGGGCCCGACGCGGTTGGGGCCGTAGCGGCCCTGAAAGCGCCCCAGCAGCTTGCGCTCGTAGACGATGATGACCGGCAGCATCGCGAAGATCACTCCGAAGATCACCAGCGCCTTGATGATCTGGACCCACCACGGCTCGAAGTAGTTGACCAGCGCGAGAGCGGTCACGCCGCCCCCGGCTCATCGTCAGCGGCGGCGGAGGCCATCTCGCCCACCCTGCGCACCTCGATCAGCGGCTCGGTCAGCGCGTTGGCCGAGTCCTCGGCGATCCCGTCGGCCAGGAACGCGCTGCCAGCCGGCACCCCGGAGCGGATCCTGGCCACAGCGCTGAGCCGCGTCCCGTTGCTGGCGGCCTGCACCTGGTCTCCGTTCTCGATTCCCAACCGCTCGGCGTCGGCCGGCGACAGCTCCAGGTGCTGGGTGGGCACCAGGTACTGGAGCGAGGGAGAGATCTCCACCTCGGGCGCGGCCCAGATCGGACGGTAGGTACCGAGGGCCAGCGCCCCATTGGGGGCCGCGGTGACCGCCCGCGGCGGCGGCGCCACGGCGCCGGGCGGCAGCTGGGAGCCGGCTCCTCGCAGCGGCGCGGACTGGGGGCGCTCCGGCCAGCGGACGCCGTGACCGCCGAGCTCGTCGAGGGTCAGCCCCTCGTAGACTCCGACCGCCGCCACCACCTGCTCGAACGCGTCGGCGCTGCGCTCGATGGCGAAGTCGGCGCCGGCCCGGCGGGCCAGCTCGGTCAGCACCGCCCAGCCGGGCTTGACCTCGCCGGGATGGGCGATGGCGATCCGCAGCCGCTGCAGGCGGCCGTCCGGATGCACCACCGTGCCCTCCTTCTCGGCGTGGGACTCGGCCGGGAAGATCACGCTGGCGTGCTCGCGCAGCCCTTCGGTGAGCACCGAGGCGTGGGCCACGACCAGGGCCGCGGAGTGAAGCGCGCTCTCCCACAGCGCGCGGTCGGGCAGATCGCGGACCGGGTCGGCCTGCATCAGGTACAGCGCGGTGAGCTCGCCGTCAGCGGCGGCACGGGCGATCTGGGCGGCCCCCCGCCCCGGGTTGGCGAGCGTCGCGTAGCCCGGGCCGGCGTCCGGCACCACGCCGGCCTCGCGCAGCCCGCGTCCGTTGGCGCCGCCGGGGATCTGGAGCAGCCCGGCGCCCGGGTGGTCGCCCAGCCCCAGCCAGTCGACGATCCGCAGCAGCGTGGCCGCCGCCTTGTCGCCGATCCGCTCGCTCCACACGATCACCACATCGGAGCCGCCGTCGCGCAGCAGCTCGGCCAGCTCACCGTGGGGCAGCTCCGAAGCCGGCCGCTCGGACACGAGCGCTGAATCGAGCTCGCCCAGGAACTGCTCCAGGGTTCCGGGCGCGTAGCGCGAGATGACCGTCGCGCCCTCGTCGAGCGCCGTGGGCCGTGCGCTGGCCACCGCCAGCTTGACGCCGTTGCGGCGCACCCCCTTGCGAATCCGCAGGTCGATGATCGGCATGTCGTCGCGGGGGTCGCAGTCGAGCACCAGCAGGGTGTGAGCGAACTCCAGATCCGACACCCGGGCCTGGAGCTCGGGCGCCGCCAGCGCCCGGGCCAGCGGGGCCGGAACCGCGCCCGCGAGGCGAGAGTCGATGTCCGGCGAGGCCAGGGTCTCGCGCATCAGCCGTTGCAGGATGAAGCCCTCTTCGTTGCTGGCCTGACCCCCGACCAGGGCGCCGACGCGGCCCCTGTGGCGAGCCAGCCCGGCCGCGGCATCGAGGGCGCGATCCCAGGAGACCGGGCGCAGCTCGCCGCCGTCGCGAACCATCGGCGAGATGATCCGCTCGTCGGCGTGCATCGCCTGGTAGGCGAAGCGGCCCTTGTCGCACAGCCAGCCGTCGTCGACCTCCTGGTTGCCCTCATAGTCGCGGGCGAGGACCCGGACAACCCGGTCGTCGCGGACCGTGAAGGTCACGTTGCATTGCGCCGGGCACAGCGTGCACACGCCGCCGGCGCTCTCGTTGTCCCAGGGCCGGGCGCGGAAGCGGTAGGGCTGCGAGGTCAGCGCGCCGACCGGGCACAGCTCGATGATGTTGCCGCTGAACGGCGCCACGTAGGGGTGGCCGTCGTGGGTGGCCACGAACGTCTCGGCCCCACGCTCGGCGAAGATCAGCTGGTAGTCCTCGGCGATCTCCTGCGAGAAGCGGACACAGCGGTAGCAGAGGATGCACCGCTCGCGGTCGATGGCCACCAGCGGCGACAGCGCCAGCGGCTTCTGGAAGTGGCGCTTGGGCTCGATGAACCGCGAGCGCCCCAGCCCCCAGCCGAAGGTGATGTCCTGCAGCGGGCACTCGCCGCCCTTGTCGCAGACCGGGCAGTCGAGCGGGTGGTTGACGAGCAGGAACTCGACGATCGCGTTCTGGGCGTGGCGGACCCGGTCGGTCTGGGTGTGGACCACCATCCCGTCCTTGACCGGGGTCGAGCAGGACGTCTGAAGCTTGGGGATACCCTCGATCTCGACCAGGCACATCCGGCAGGCGCCGACCGGGTTGCCGAGCTTGGGCTCGTAACAGAAGTATGGGATCTCGACATCGCCCTGCTTGGCGGCGTCGACCAGCATCGAGCCCTCGAAGGCCTTGACCTCGCGGCCGTCGATCGTCAGCTGGATGGGCTTCTGCTCTGGACGGGGCATCGCGGCGCGCTAGTGAACCGGCATTGGTCCGGCGTGCTCGTCGGCGACGCCGAGCGGCACCACGTCCTGCAGAGCGGCCGCGTCGGCGCGCTCGCGGGCGGCTTCGATCTCAGCCTCGAGCTCGGGACGGAACTTCTCGACCATCGAGCCGATCGGCATCGCCATCGCGTCGCCCAGGACGCACAGGCAGTTGCCGATGATCTGCTCCTGGACCGAAGCCATGATGTCGAGGTCCATCGGCGTCGCCTCGCCGGACTGGATCCGCTGCAGCATCTTGTGGGTCCAGTTGGTCCCCTCGCGACAGGGGACGCACTTGCCGCAGGACTCGTGGGCGTAGAACTTGGCCACCTTGAGCGCCACCTCGAGCACGCTGCGGCGCTCGTCGGCGACGATGATCGCCCCGGAGCCGAGCATGGAGCCGGCCTTGGCCATGCTGTCGAAGTCGTAGGGCACGTCGAGATCGTCGGCGGTCAGCACGGGTGCGCTGGAGCCACCGGGGAACCAGAACTTGACGCTGCGGCCCTCCGGCGGCCCTCCCGCCAGGCCGTAGATGATCTCCCGTGAGGGGATCCCCAGCTCGATCTCGTAGTTGCCGGGCCGCTGCACGTCGCCGGAGATCGAGACCAGCTTGGTCCCGGTCGACGTCTCGGTCCCGATCTTGGCGTACTCCTCGCCGCCCATATTGATGATGTGGGGAACGGTGCACAGCGTCTCGACGTTGTTGATCAGGGTGGGCCCGTGGTACAGGCCCTCGATGGCGGGAAACGGCGGCTTGAGCCGGGGGTTGCCGCGCTTGCCCTCCAGCGAGTCCAGCAGCCCGGTCTCCTCGCCGCAGATGTATGCCCCGGCCCCGCGATGCAGCACCACCGACACCGACACCTCGGAGTCCAGGATCCGCTGGCCCACGTAGCCCGCGCGCTGCGCCTCGGCGATCGCCGCCTCGATGATCTCGGCCTGCAGCTCGTACTCGCCGCGGATGTAGATGAAGGCGCGGTCGATGCCACCCGCGTAGGCGGCGATCACGACGCCCTCGATCAGCATGTGCGGACTCTTCTGCATCAGCTCGCGGTCCTTGAAGGTGCCGGGCTCGGATTCGTCGGCGTTGCAGACCAGGTACTTCTCCATCCCGCCGTGGGGGAGGAACGAGACCTTCTTGCCCATCTGAAAGCCCGCCCCGCCACGGCCGCGCACGCCAGACTCGGTGATCTGGGCGGCGACGTCGTCGGCGCTCATGGTCAATGCCTTGCGCAGGGCCGAGTAGCCGCCGCGGCGCTCGTAGACCTCGAGCGTGTTCAGCCCCGGCTCATCGATCCGGTCGAACAGGATCTTCCTCATGTGTCATCCCTGGTCTGGTCAGGGGGTGTCTCGATCGGCGCCGAGGGCCCCGGACGGTCGGTTTGAAGATCTTCGGGGGTCAGGCCCGCGGTGTCGGCCCGGGTGGGGTGATCGGGAGCGGTGAACTCCTCGGCGCCGGGCTGGACGCCCGGATCGACGGACTGGCGATAGCGGATCTGCTTGGCGGGCATGACCGGACGGTCGGCGCGCAGGTCCGCGACCACGGTCTCGGCATCGCCCTGCTCCAGCGGGCCGATGTACTCGCCGTCGACCGAGGCCATCGGCGCGATGTCGCAGGCGCCCAGGCACTCGAACGAGCGCACGTGGATGGAGCGATCGCCGGCCGCGGCCCCCACCAGGGCGTCGAGCAGCTCGTCGCCGCCGAGCATCGAGCAGGTGATGTTGGTGCACACGTAGACGTCGTGGTGGGGCTCGCGCGGGAAGGTCTCGAGCATGTCGTAGAAGGTGGCCACCGAAGACAGATAGGCGGGCGTCAGCTGCATCACGCAGGCCACCTGGTCGATGGCCTCCGGAGAGCACCAGCCGTGCACTGCCTGGGCGGCGTGCAGCGCCGGGATCGCCGCCGAGCGGCGGTCCGGGTACTTGGCCATCGCGGCCTCTATCTCCTCACGCAGGTCGTCGGGGACCGGCGTGGTGGCCGGATCGGGGACCACAGCCGGGTCTTTTGTGAGGTCGACGGCCTCGTCCCAGCCGGGGACACGCGATCCGTGATCGAAGCGCGGGACCTGCGGGCTCATCGATCGATCCCGCCGAGGATCGGGTCCAGCATCGCCAGCGTGGCGATCAGGTCGGCGATGTAGGAGTCGCGGACCATTGGCGCCAGCGCCTGCAGGTTGACGAAGCTGGGATCGCGCATGTGGACCCGGGCCGGCTTGCCCGAGCCGTCGGCGCGGACGAAGCAGCCGAGCTCGCCGCGGGGACCCTCGATGGGGTAGTAGGCCTCTCCGGGCGGGACCCGGAAGCCCTCGGTGACGAGCTTGAAGTGGTGGATCAGCGCCTCCATGCTGGTCGCCAGCTCGTGGCGGGGCGGCAGCGCGACCTTGCGATCCGGGGTGATGAACGGCCCCTCGGGCAGACCGTCGAGCGCCTGGCGGATGATCTTGACCGACTCGTAGAGCTCGGCGTGGCGGACCCGGTAGCGGTCATAGTTGTCGCCGACCGTCCCCACCGGGATCTTGAAGTCGAAGTGGTCGTAGCTGGAGTAGGGGGCGGCCTTGCGCAGATCCCAAGGGTTGCCCGCGGCGCGCAGCAGCGGACCGGTGACGCCGAGTTTCAGCACGGTTTCCTCGTCGAGCGGGCAGGTGCCGAGCAGCCGCTCCAGCACGATCTGGTTCTTCTCCAGCAGATCGGCGTACTGGTCGGCCCGCGTCGGCATCGCGTCGAGGAACTTGCCCAGCTTGGCGGCGAACCCGGTGGGGATGTCCTCGATCACCCCACCGACCTGGAAGTAGCGGGTGTGCATCCGCTGACCCGAGGACATCTCGAACAGGTCCAGAATCGTCTCGCGTTCGCGCAGGCAGTACCAGAACACGGAAATCGCCCCGAGATCGAGCGCGCCGGTGGCGAGCCAGAAGAGGTGGGAGGCGATTCGGTTGAGCTCCAGGTGGATCACGCGCAGATACTGGGCCCGGGGTGGGACCTCGATGTCGAGCAGCGTCTCGACCGCGCCGCAGAACGCCATCGCGTTGAAGTAGTAGCTGAGGTAGTCCATCCGCTCGATGACCGGGATCACCTTCCAGTAGGACTTGTCCTCGCAGGTCTTCTCGATTCCGGTGTGGATGTACCCCACGATCGGCTTGATGTCGCGGACCAACTCGCCCTCGAGCGTCGCGATCAGCCGCAGCACCCCGTGAGTGGCGGGATGGTGGGGGCCGATGTTGAGCGTCAGCAGCTCATGCGTCTCACCCTGCCCCGCTGTCTCGGTGGCCAGCGTGATCGACTCCTCGCGCTGGCGGTAGTCGCCCGTTATTGCCATTTGCCGTACGAGTTCTCTTCGTTGTACGTAAACAGCACCGGCTCACCGCCGATCGGGAAATCGCGCCGCTGCGGGAAGCCTTCGTAGTCCTCCGGCATCAGGATCCGCCGCAGGTCGGGATGCCCTTCGAACACCACCCCAAACATGTCGTAGACCTCGCGCTCGGGATGGTTCGCGCCCGGGAACAGCTCCACCACCGATTGGATGCGCGGGTCGTCGATCGAAACGCGCGCCTTGACCGAGATCCGATCAACGTTGTTCATGTCCAGCAGCTCATAGAGGACGCCGAGCCGCGGCTCCTGGGGGTAATAGTCGACGCCGTGGAGGCTGGCCAGGAACGTGTAGCCCTTGTCCCAGAGGGTCCGGAGCACCTCGACCACGTGCGGCGGGTTGGCGTTCAGCGTGGCTCGGCCGCGGTGGAACTCGGTGCCGAGGATCGAGTCTGCGTTCGCGTCGCGGAGCTCGTGGGCGGTCAGCTCCAGCCCGGTCGCGTCAGGCACCGGCGGTGTCCCCTCCGGGGTAGACGTTGATCGCGCCGCCGGCGTCACCGCCCTCCGGAGCCCCAACGCCGGTCTCGCCCGGAAGCAGCTCCTCGGTGCCGACGGCGTTATAGCGTTCGCGCCAGCCCTCGGGCTCGTGTCCCATCACCTTGTCGCGCAGCCTGAGGATCCCGTGCATGAGCGCCTCGGGCCGCGGCGGACAGCCGGGTACGTGGACGGCGATCGGCATGAACTTGTCGGCCGGTACCAGCGCGTAGTTGTTATAGACGCCCATCGAGGAGCAGCAGGCGCCCATCGAGATCGCCCACTTGGGGTCGAGCATCTGGTCGTAGAGGCGGCGGATGACCGGGGCCATCTTGGTCGAGACCCGGCCGGAGAGGATGATCAGGTCGGCTTGGCGGGGCGAGGCCCGGAACGCCTCCCAGCCGAAGCGGGCGATGTCCACCCGGGCGCCGACGGCCGTGATCTGCTCGATCGCGCAGCAGGCGAGGCCGAAGGTCAGGGGGTACAGGGAATTGCCGCGCGACCACGCCACGGCCTTTTCGAGCGTTGTCGTCATCACCGCCTGCTCGGCGTAGCGGTCCAGCGCCTCGCCCTCGAGGTCGCCGTTGAGCATGTCGCGGGCCAGAAGCTGGCGTGAGCGGAAGTCTGTGGGGGGCTGGGAAGGGCCGCCGAGCGGCTCGCGCTTTATTTCCACTCCAGCGCTCCTCGTCGCCACACGTACACGAAGGCCACCATCAGCAGGCCCACGAACACGACCGTCTCGCTCATCGCGAAGGTCCCGAAGGCGCGCAGCTGGACGGCGATCGGGTACAGGAAGATGACCTCGATGTCGAACAGGATGAACAGCATCGCGATCAGGTAGAAGCTGATCCCAAACCGGAAGCCTCGCTGCACGTCGGACGGCAGTCCGCACTCGTACGGCGCTTCCTTGCTCCGATTCGGCCGCGACTTCCCCAAGAAGATGTTGAGCACCGAGAACGTCAGCCCGACGATCCCACCAAGGAGGAGAAAGACGATCGCCGGCAGATAGCTTCGAAGCACAACTGAGTCTTATATCACCCAACAGGGTTAGTTTGTAACAGATTGTTACTTAGTGCCAAATGCGGCAATCAATCTGACATGAAATGAGGGCTGTACACCTCGTAGTCGGCATTCTCTGCGTCGTCTTGACCGGCGCGGCGGGGTTGTGGGGGGCGTGGTGCTGGTACCGCGTCAGGCAGAGCCGGGTCTTCTGGTGGCTGCTGCGGGGCGGGCAGGCCGCCGTCGCGGTGGAGCTGGCGCTGGGGGGCGTGCTCCTGGTGCTGGGCAAGAAGGCCTCCAGCCTGCATCTGATCTACGGCCTGCTGCCGGTGGCGGTGTCGCTGATCGCCGAGCAGCTGCGGATCGCCTCGGCGCAGATGGTGCTCGATTCCCGCGGCTTTGAGTCCGCGGCCGCGGTGGGTGAGCTGCCGGAGTCAGAGCAGCGCGTGGTGGTGCTGTCGATCGTCCAGCGCGAGCTGGGGGTGATGGTGCTGGCGGCGCTGGTGATGGCGGTGCTGCTGGTGCGGGCGGCGGGGACCGCGGGTTAGCGCCCTCTGCTGGCGCGGGCGGCCGGGACCGCGGGTTAGCGCCCTCGCCGCGAGAAGTGGCCGGGCAGCGAGTGGTAGCGCCCCGAGTACCACAGCAGCGGTTCGCCCTGGCCGAGCCCCATCGAGATCACCCGGCCGATCACGATCGTGTGGTCGCCGCCGGCGATCACCTCCTGCAGCTCGCAGATGGCCCAGGCCAGCGATCCCTCGATCACCGGTACGCCCGCTTCGAGCCGGTGGGCCACCCCTTCGAGCTTCTCGGCCTCGGGCAGCTTGGAGGCGAAAACGCCGGCCAGCGACTCCTGATCGGCGGACAGCACGTTGACCGCGAACCGGCCGGCCTCGCGGACGATCGGCAGCGTGCGGGCCTGGTTCTCGAAGCAGACCAGGGCCAGCAGGGGATCCAGGGAGAGCGAGCACAGCGCGTTGGCGGTCATCCCGCCGGCTCCCGTCGAGCCGGCGCTGGTGACCACCGCCACGCCGGTGGCAAAGCGCCCGAACACCTCTCGGAACAGCTCTGGATCGGGCCGGGGCGCCATCGCCTGGCCTTTATATCGGGGCTCGGCGAGCTCAGGGTGCCCCGGCGCCGGCACCTCTGGTTGCCGCCGTAGGAGGACGATCGCGTTGAAACTGAGGCGAGCGTCTCAAAAGCCGGCGCCGGGGATGGGTCGGTCTTCGCCACCTGGGCTCCGGCTCCTCCCCGCATCGAAACCCACCTGCGAGTTCAGCGCGTGACCGTCAGGGTCCCGTACGCGCCCAGCGCCTGATCGGACAGGATCGTCGAGGACATGGTGTACCTCCCGGGAGCCAGGCTGGCGAACAGCTCGGCGGTCTGCCCGGGCGCGATCGGCTTGGTCGAGGCCTGGGGCCGGCCGTCGAGCGAGATCACCAGGTTGTGGCTCAGCCGGCCGTTGTTGCGCACCACGATGGTCAGCGTTCCGGAGGCGGCGCGAACGCTCTGCGGCTGCACGTGGTACTCGGTCAGCGCCACCCGAAGGGTGCCGTCGGCGGCGACCCGCGTGGTCGTGCTGCACCCGGCGAGCAGCAGGATCGAGGCCGCGAGCAGGGCGATGGGTGGTCGCAGCCTGGGCACGGGGATCCGATTATGATCCCGGCCCGGATGAGTCGGTCGCTCAGGGTCCTTCTCCTCGCGGGCGCGATGTTGGCCGTCGCCGCTCTGGCCTCCGCGTGCGGCAGCGAGAAGATCAAAGTCGCCAAGTCAAGCCCGGTGTATGGGGGCGCGGTGCTGTTCTCGCAGCGGTGCTCAGGCTGCCACACGCTCTCCTACGCCGGCACCAACGGCTCGGCTCCCAACGTTCGCACCGCGCAGTCCAACAGCGGTCCCAACTTCAACGTGCGCTGCGAGCGCCCGGTGACCCGCGTCCTGTACGCGATCCAGAACGGCGGCTTCTCCGGCGCGTACATGCCGCAGAACGTGGTCGTGGGGCAGGACGCGATGAACGTGGCCAAGTTCGTCGCCACTTACGCCGGTCGCCAGGAGCCGACGATTCCGGGCACGCCGAAGTGCCAGACCAAGCCGATCGGAACGATCCCGGCGCCCGTCACCCCGACGGCGACCGCCGCGGCCAGCGCGTCATCGACGACCACGTCCACCTCCAGCTCGACGACCACGTCGACCGCGGCTTCCGCGTCCTCGCACAAGAAGTCCAAGCAGAAGAAGTCCGCGCACTCGTAGCGGGAGGCCGTCCATTCTCGACATCAGGCTGATCCGTCGCGACCCCGACGCCGTCCGCGCAGCGCTGGCTCGCCGCGGCCCGCCGGCGGCGGCGGCGATCGACCGCGTGCTCGAGCTCGACGAGCGCTGGCGCGGGCTGACCACCGAGCTCGAGCAGCTGCGAGCCGAGCAGAACCGGGCCAGCCGGGCGCTGCGCGGCGCGCCGAACGAGGAGCAGCGCCGGGAGCTGGCCACGCTGGCGGCGCGCGGGCGCTCGCTGAGCGACGAGGAGACCGCGGTTCGCGCCCAGCGAGACGCCGAGCTGGCCGCGCTTCCCAACCTGCCGGCCGCCGATGCCCCGGCGCAGGACACCGTGCTGCGGGAGGTCGGAGAGGCCGGGGCCACCGGTCGCGACCACCTGGAGCTGGCCGGAGAGATGATCGACACCGAGCGCGGCGCCAGGCTCTCGGGCTCGCGGTTCGCCTATCTGCGCGGCGATCTCGTGCTGCTCGAGCTGGCGCTCGTCCGCTACGCGCTGGACAAGCTCGGCGGCCTGGGCTTCGAGCCGGTGATCCCGCCGGTGCTGGTCCGCGAGCGGGCGCTGTACGGAACCGGCATGCTGCCCGACACCGAGCAGCAGATCTACGCGCTTCCCGACGACAACCTCTACCTGGCCGGCACCTCGGAGGTCGCCTTGGCCTCGCTGCACCAGGACGAGATCCTGGCCGCCGACGACCTGCCGCTGCGCTACGCCGGCTTCTCCAGCTGCTTTCGCCGCGAGGCCGGCGCCGCCGGCAAGGACACCCGGGGGATCTTCCGCGTGCACCAGTTCGACAAGGTCGAGATGTTCTGCTTCGTGGCGCCCGAGGCCGCGGCCGCCGAGCACGAGCGGCTGCTGTCGATCGAGGAGTCGATCATGCAGGAGCTCGAGATCCCCTACCGCGTGGTCTCGATCGCGGTCGACGACCTCGGCGCCTCGGCGGCCAAGAAGTACGACGTCGAGGCCTGGCTGCCCGGCCAGGGGCGCTTTCGCGAGCTGACCTCGTGCTCGGACACCACCGACTACCAGGCCCGCCGGCTCGACATCCGCTACCGACCCGCCGACGGCAAGCCGGCACACGTCGGCACGCTCAACGGGACCGCGGCCGCGGTGGGACGGACCATCATCGCGCTGCTGGAGAACGGCCAGCAGCCCGACGGATCGGTGCGGCTTCCGGAAGTCCTGGCGCGCCTGGGCGCGCCGGCCACGCTGGCACCGGCCCCCGGGCTTTAGGGGCGCTCGCGTCCTAGGAGTCGACGGGGACGGCTCGCAGCCGCTGTGGCGGGCGGCCGTCCTCGAGCACCACCAGCGCCGCGCGCGGCGGCCCGCAGGTGGCGATCCGGGCCCGCATCCGGACGCCGAAGGTGTTCCAGGGCCGCACGAAGCTGCGCGCCGTCTCGGGATCCTGGCCGTCGGCGGCCTGCGCGACCGCGGCCGCGAACCCTGTCGGACCCTGCGCCTCGGCATCCGCCGGTACCAGCAGCTCGGCCACCGGCTTGTCGATCGCCAGCTCCTCGGTCATGCCCAGAAACGCCTCGGCCTGCTTGGACATGCCCTGAACCAGCAGGGTGCGATCGACGACCAGGAAGGCGTCACGCTCGGCCGGGACCGCATCCTCGCGGACCTCGAGCAGGAGCCCGAGCCCGCAGGAGTCGCACACCCGCGCCGTCGGAGAGGGCGCGCCACCGCTGGGAGAGGGAGCCGCACAATGACCGCAGAACCACCGCCACTCAACGGCGGTGTCCAGCCCACCTTCAACGAGTCTTAGTGCGGGTCGCTCTGTCACAGGAGAACGTGATTACGGGTGAGCGACGGACCCCTTCCCACCTCCCATCACGGGCGTGATCATAGGAGACCAATTCGCTCAATGCAAGAAATCTAGGCCCCTTTTGCCCGATCGTTGGGCACTGCAAACATTTGCAGCGGAGAGGGGGGGATTCGAACCCCCGAACGAGGTCAACCCCCGTTACGCGATTTCCAGTCGCGCCCGTTCAACCGCTCCGGCACCTCTCCGGGAGCCGGCTTAGCGTACCGCGCCGCCCCAGCGGTCGCCTCGGAGCGAGCGTTTCAGATCTGCCAGCTGCCACCGCGCAGCAGGGGGACTTGATCGCCGTCGCGGCGCACCCCGTCGACTTCCAGCTGGTCGCTGCCGATCATGAAGTCGACGTGGATCTCTGACTCGTTGATCCGCGGGATCTCGGCCTCGTCGGCGACGCCCAGGTCGTAGCCCTGGCCGAGCGCGATGTGGCTGGCGGCGTTCTCGTCCAGCAAGGTGTCGAAGAAGGTCGTCTCCAGCGGCCCGATCCGGCCCTCGCGATCGACCAGCGCAACCTCGCCAAGACGGGCTCCGCCGGGATCGCGGTCGGCCAGCGACCGCAGCACGTCGGCACCCTGGTCGGCCTCGATCTGGACCGCGCGTCCGCCCTCGAAGCGGACCTTGAGCCCGGTGATCGTGGTCCCGGACGTGAACAGCGGCTTGGTCGAGGTGACCACTCCCTGCACCCGCTCGGGATCGGGGGTGGTGAACACCTCTTCGGTGGGCAGGTTGGGGGCGTGGACGATCCCGTCCACGGTCTCGAACTGGGCGGCGCACCAGTGGCTGCTTGAGAACAGGCCGATCGTCAGGTCGGTGCCGGGCCCACGAAGCCGCAGCGCGTCCAGCTGCAGCGCGTCGAGCTTGCCGGATACCTCGAGCAGCTGCCCGAGCCGCGACTGCCAAGCGGCGACCGGGTCATCCTCGTCGATCCGGCACACGTGGGCGACCTGCTGCCAGAGCCGCTCCAGCGCCTGCGGCGGCTCGAGCCGGGGATGCACCAGTGTCGCCCAGCCAATCGTCGGGCACGGAGCGACGGTCCAGTTGGTCAGGCGCTGGTTGATGACCTTCATCCCTTCGCGCACGAAAGGCAGCATGTCGAGGCCGAGCAGCCCGGGATCGACGCCGTCCATGATTCGCGGCGCCACCGGGCCGCTGAGCGCCACGCGGGCGCAGTGGTGCTCCCCGAGCGCGAGCGCGCGCGCTCCCAGCCAGGGCGGCACGAAGCCCAGCGTGTCGCGGTCGGCGTGCAGCGCACGCGCCCGTTTGAGGTAGACGTCGAACACGCTGAGGTCGACGAACAGGGCGCCGGCGCGATATGCCGCCTCGGCGATGGCCCGCGTCAGCGCCTCCTTTCCGGGCTCGGAGCTGAGCGCCACGATCTGGCCGGGCTGGACGTTGGCGCCGAACCGGACCACCAGCTCGGCGAGCCTGTCTACGTATTCGGACTCGTTCATTTGCTGCCCATTCCTTTCCAAGGCTGCTTACCCGGCTCGGCGGCGATTAGCACGCCGGGATTGAGGATCCCGGCCGGATCGAGGCTTCGCTTGGCGGCACGGAGCACCTCCCCGGCGAGGCTCCCGACTTCGCGCTCGTACCACTCGCGGTGGTCGGTGCCGACGCCGTGGTGGTGGCTGATCGAGCCGCCCGCGGCCAGGACCGCATCGCTGGCTGCCGCCTTGGCGCGACGCCACTGGGCGGCCGGATCGTCCAGCTGCGCGCAGGCGACGGTGAAGTACAGCGAGGCACCGGCGGGGTATACGTGCGAAACGTGGCAGAGGATCACCGGCGGGGTGCCGAGCGCGGTCAGGGTGTCGCGCAGCGCCCCGCCGACCGCCGCGTAGAGGTCGCTGACCGAAGACCAGAAGGTCACCGTCTCCACCGTCTCCACGAGCGCGCCGGCGTCCAGCAGCGCATCGCGGAGATAGGGCCCGCGGTAGCGGTCGCGAGCCCAACTCTCGCCGGCCTCCGGGACCGCCGTGGCGCCGGCGTCCTGCAGCGACCGACGGGCGGCGGCCCGCCGGGCCGCCACATCCTCAGTGGTGCCCTCGAAGCCGACGATGGCCAGGCTGCCGCCGACGTCCGACGACGGGGCGATGTCGTCCGGGCGGGCCAGGTTGACCGCGGTCTCGGTCTCGTCGGAGAGCCGCACCACGGTGGGCGCCGGCCCGTCCTGGACCAGGCGCCGCAGCGTGGCCACGCCGGCCGCAAACGATTGAAACCGCCACCCTTCGTACACGCGCTCGGCCGGTGTTCTGCGCACCTGCACGGTCAGCTCGGTGATCACCCCGAAGGTGCCCTCCGAGCCGAGCAGCAGCTGGCGCAGGTCGGGCCCGGCGGCCGACTTCGGCGCGCGCCCGAGCGCCAGCGTGCCCGCGGGGGTCGCGACGCGCAGCGCCAGCACGAGCTCGTCGAAGCG
>DASXZB010000055.1:0-79381 GCA_036502145.1 Solirubrobacteraceae bacterium
TGCGGTGAGCCGCTTTGAGACCGCGCGCCGGCTGGACAGGGGGGTGATCCAGGCCGCCTACCGCGACGGAGTCCGGCGCGGCTTTGTGGCCCTCGGTGACGAAGCGGCCACGGAGTTCGAGCGGCTGACCGACCCTCCGCCGTGTCCGATCGTCGCGCTGGACCGGGTGCCGACGTCGCGGTCGACCACGTCGTAGTGCGAGACCGTCGCGTCGCGCTCGATCAGATAGCGCTCGTCCTCTGGGTAATAGACAGCGGCGTTGATGTCCGGGCCGGCGAAGGCCCGGATCGCCTCCACCGACTCCCACAGTGAGAAGGTGATGAACTCGGTGCGATCTCCGTCGTCGTCTCGGAGCATCCAGGCTCCGCGGTTGCCGGCGGTTTCGGCATATTCGTTGAAGCCGGTCTCGCGAATGTAGTCCGCGTACTCGTCCCCGTCCGCCCGGCGGACCACGCCCCTCCAGATGCGAGCGATCATCGCGGTCAGCCTATCCGCTCCGGGGCGGCGAAAGCTCAAGTCCGCTCTCGGCCTCGAACTCCGTGCCTGACGCCCGCAGCCGTTTCAGCAGCCGCGCAACCGCCCCGGGGTGCCGGCGGTTCAGTGCTCCTTGGCTCTGGCCAGCCACCTGGCCAGAGCGTCGCGACCGACCAGCGTGACCCCGCCGTCGGCGGCGATCCAGTCCCGGGCCCGCAACTCACCGACGAGCCCTAGCGCGTCGCTGGGGGCCGGGCCTTCGCCGCTGGTATGGAGCACGTTGCTGCCCGGCTCCACCGTCCAACGTCCGGAATCCAGGGCGCTGAGGGCGAGTCCCTGCTCCTCGGTGGGTAGGTCCATCGGGTGGGGGCCTGTGGTGCGCGGCGGCGCATCGGGCTCCACGCGCCGACCGAACGCCTCCCAGAAGCTGGCGCCGCCTTCGCCCAGGTTCTCGGCCCGCTCGTTGAACCACCGCTCGGCGGATTCGGCCAACTCCCGCGCTCGGGCGGGGTCGACGCCGATCGCCTCGGCGATCTCGTCCATGTCCATGTGGGCCATCCGCTCGACCGACCGGCTGACCTCCCGGGCGATCGCCTTGATCCGCTCCTCGAAGCTCTCTTCGTCGCTCACCACCTGAATGATCGCACCTCCAGGTCACCGTCGGTCCTTGCCGCTGTGACCTCGGTGCTAGAGGACTGCCTCGCGCAACGCCCGCTCCTCCTCCTCGAGGAGCGGGAGCCAGGTGCTCTGGGCCTCGAGCAGCACCCGGCGCTTGACCTCGCGCACCGCCTTGCGCGGCGCGGCCGCGACCTCGCCGGCCAGCGCCACCGCGTCCTGCGCGGTCCCGATCCGAGACACCACCCCCCGGGAGAGCGCCTCGGGCGCGTCGATCACCCGCCCGGTCATACACAGCTCGCGCGCCAGCGCCGCCGGAAGCGCGGACCGGGCGGCCGCATAACTGGGCGGTATGTAGCGCCCGAGCTCCGGAAACCCCATCCGGGCGGCCTCGCCGGCCAGGCGCAGGTCGCACAGCAATGCGATCGCAAACCCTCCCGCGATCGCCGGACCGTTGACAAACGCCACGGTCGGTGTCGGGCACAGCGCCAAGGTCCGGAACAACCGCGTGCTGGTCTCCACGATCCGCCGCCGGTTGGGCGCGTCGCCGCCGAACTGCGTCACGTCCATCCCCGAGCAGAACGCGGTCCCCGCGCCCGTCAGCACGATCGCTCCTGTCTGCTCGCCACCGAGCGCGTCGAGGGCGTCGGCCAGCTGCTCGCGCAGTTCCAGGGAGAGCGCGTTTCGCTTCTCCGGCCGGTTGAGCGTGACCACGGCAACGTCGTCAAGACGGTCGATCAACACGAGCTGCCCGGGATCAGCCATCACCCAGCACACTATTGCGACCCGAGCGACCCGGCGGACCGGAGCGACCCGGGCGACCCGGGCGGGGTGTTGTCTACGGCAGGTTCGTGGGGAACGACTGGCCCGACCCGGCGCCCGGTCCGCAGATCACGGCTAGCGAGAACGGCTCGGCGGTCGGCTGGCCCAGCGAGTTGTACGTCGCCACCGCCACCAGGGTGGACTGACCGTTGCGGGGCACGATCGAGGCGTCGGCGTAGGCGCCCGCGGTCGGCTTGGGGGTCGTGCTGGTGGTGGTACTCGTCGTCGTGGTGGTCGTGGTCGTGGTCGGGGTCGGTGTTGCCGACCCGCCCAGAACTGTCGCCACCGGAGCGCACCATCCTGCGAACGCGTCTCCCCAGGTCACGACGACGTCGCCGGTACCGATCGCCTTGCTCTGGCCCCCCGGGCTGGTCGACATGATCGCGCCGGATCCGTTCACGGTGGCCCAGCGGCGAACGAAGCCCGTGGTGAAGTTCGGATCCCACTTGACCGGATCGATCACCCGGTTGCGGAGCTGGCGCTCGCCCACTGAGCCGTTCGGGAGCTGGAGCGACGCATAGGCCGCACCGCCGAGCGCAAGCATCGAGCATCCCAGGGCGATGTACCCGATCACGTGACGGCGAGCGTGGCGAACGAGGATTCCGAACATGAGTGTGCTCCGTTCGTAGATTCGGCGGCTGGCGACCCCGGCTCTCTGGCTACGCGTTGGAACCACACGGATGGCGCAGAGTTGCGCTCTTTCCAGGTTCGGGAGAGCCGCTGGCAG
This sequence comes from Solirubrobacteraceae bacterium, assembly GCA_036502145.1. GTDB lineage: Bacteria > Actinomycetota > Thermoleophilia > Solirubrobacterales > Solirubrobacteraceae > Palsa-465. Next base: position 2,639 of record DASXZB010000055.1, read on the forward strand.
CTAGCGATAGGCCACGGGTTTCGCCGCCCTGGAGCCGGACCGGGTCTTCTGGGTGACAAACACGCAGATCGCGACGATCACGGCCGTGAACAGACCCAGCGCGTCGACGCTCTCTCCAAGCAGCGGAATCGACCAGGCGATCGTCAACAGCGGCTGAGCGAGCTGGAGCTGGCTGGCTTTGGCCACCCCCGCTTCGGCCAGGCCCCGGTACCAGGCGAAGAAGCCAAAGAACGTGGAGATCGTGCCGACGTAAAGGAATCCGAGGATCGCCGACGCGGCTGGGCCACGCACCGGATTGGCCACTCCGGCGGCGATCGTGAGCGGCAGCGCGATCGGGAGCGCGATGACCAGCCCCCAGGCGGTGACCTGCCAGCCCGGCAGCGTCCGGGTCAGCCGGCCGCCTTCGGCGTACCCGATGGCGGCTATTACCACCGAGGCGAGCAGGAGCAGGTCGGCGGGGTGAAGCGCCCCCGCCCCCCGGGACAGCGCGTAGGCGGTCACCGCGGCCGTCCCCACCAGGCTCGCCGCCCAGAACAGGGGCCCCGGACGGTCACCGACCCGGATCACCGCCACGATCGCGGTCGCCGCGGGCAGCAGGCCGACCACCACGGCGGCGTGGGTCGACGTGGTGCGGCCCAGCGCCAGCGCGGTGAGCACCCCGAAGCCGATCCCGCAGCCCAGGGCCACGGCGATCAGTCCGGGCCAGTGCTCGCGGTCGGGGAGCGCGACCCGGAACCACCGCAGGCACACCAGGGCGATGGCCGCAGAGATGACCGAGCGGCCAGCTCCGACGAGCAGCGGGTCAAACGAGCGCTCGGCGAGCGTGGTGGCCGGGAACGTGAACGAGAAAGCGAGCACGCCAAGGGCCGCCCAGCCGAGGCTGGGGAACGCCATCCGGCCCCTCAGGCCGGGCTCGGCGAGCCGGCCCTCTATCGCGCAAACTCCAGTGGCTGGTGGCAGTCCGACTCGGCGGAGCGCTCGATCGCCTCGCAGATCGCCGCGGCCCGGTAGCCGTCCTCGAAGTCGGCACCGTGGGGTCCGACCGGCCGGTCACCGGCGATCGCGCTGAGCAGGTGGTGCAGCTCGTGCACGAAGGTGTGCTCCCAGCCGATGATGTGGCCGGGCGGCCACCACCACGACATGAACGGATGCTGAGGCTCGGTGACTAGGATGCGCTGGAACCCGGGTTGGGCGGACTCGACAGACGACACCTCGAGCTCGTTCAGGCGCTCCAGATCGAAGGCCACCGAGCCCCGCGACCCGTTGACCTCGAGCACCAGATGGTTCAGACGCCCGATCGCCAGACGCGACGCCTCGAGCGTCCCGCTGGCGCCGTTGGCGAACTCCACCACCGCCTGAAAGGCATCGTCGACGTCGACCGCGTGCCCCCGACGATCGGCGAGGAACGTCCGGGTGATCCCGGCCACCGCTGTCACCTCGCCAACCAGGTAGCGCCCCAGGTCGACGATGTGCGCTCCGAGGTCGCCGAGCGCGCCCGACCCCGCCTGCGAACGGTCAAAGCGCCAGCTGTGCAGTTCTCGATCGACGCCCCAGGACTGCAGATAGCGGGCGCGGAAGTGACGGATCTCGCCGAGCTCGCCGGCGGCGATCATCTCGCGCGCCAGCCGGATCGCCGGGACGAACCGGTAGTTGAAGCCGCACATGTGCTTGACCCCGGTGGCAGCGACCCGCTGCCAGATCTCATGGCTCTCGGCCGCGTCGCGACCGAGCGGCTTCTCGCAGATGACGTGCTTGCCCGCCTCGGCGGCGGCGATCGTCGGATCGCGGTGCAGCCCGTTTGGGCCCGAGTTGTCGAACAGCTCAACCCGCTCGTCGGCGATCAGCTCGCGCCAGTCGGTAACCGCGCTTGCGAACCCGTAGCGACGGCCGGCCTCGTCGACGGCATCGGCGTCGCGCCCGGCGATCGCCACCAGCGAAGGCCGCAGCGGCGGCGGCCAGGCCATGTACGGCAGCGTCCGGTACGCGTTGGCGTGGGCCTTGCCCATGAACGCGTAGCCGAGCATCCCGACACCGATCGTGGCGATGTGCTCGCCTGGCGCCGCCCCGCTCACGAATCGGCGCTGGCCGGATCCCCCCCGTTGGCAGCGATCGCGCGCCAGACCCGCTCCGGGGTCATCGGGAGCCGGGTCACTCGCACGCCGGCGGTGGCCGCGGCGATAGCGTTGGCGACCGCTGCGGGCACGCCCACCACCGGCGCCTCGCCGACCCCCTTGGCGCCGAACGGCCCCTCGGGCGCCGGGACCTCGACGATCTCGGCATCGATCAGCGGGGTGTTGGCGGCGGTGGGCATCGCGTAGTCGACGAACGTCCCTGTGGTCAGCTGCCCGTGCTCGTCGTGCGCCAGCTCCTCGAACAGCGCCCAGCCCAGGCCCTGAGTCGTGCCGCCGCGCATCTGGCCCTCCACCAGGGCCGGGTTCAGCGCCCGGCCCACGTCCTGCGCAATCACGTGGCGCAGGAGCGTGACCGCTCCGGTGTCGGGATCGACCCGGACGTGCGACAGGTGGGCGGCCGCCTGCGGCGCATGGGGCTGGGCGGAGCGCCCGTGCCCCTCGACGGGCATGTGGGGGCTGCCGAAGGTCAAGATCTTCGCGGCCAGCTCGTCGATCGCCATCGCCTTGGCCGGCACGCCGACCGGCTGCACCGAGCCCCCAACGATCTCCAGATCCTCAGGACCGATCTCGAGCTCGTCGGCGGCCACCTCCAGCAGGCGGTCGCGCGCCTCGATCGCCGCCCGCTCGACTGCGCGTCCCACCGTGTAGGTCACCTTGCTCCCGCCGCTGGTCCCCGCGTACGGGGCGCTGGAGGTGTCGGCGTTGACCACGCGCACGCGGGACACATCGAGGCCGAAGGCGTCGGCGGCGATGGCGGCAAAGCCGGTCTCCACGCCGCTCATGTCGGCGGCGCCGGTGATGACCGTCAGGTTGCCGTCGGCATCCAGCCGGCAGGCGGCTGCCGCCGGCTCGTAGCCGCCCGGCCACCAGCCGATCGACACCCCCACTCCCTCGCCGGCGGAGACTTCATCGCGCTGCGCCCAGAGTGGATGGTCGCGCACCCGCTCCAGGCAGGCTTGCGCGCCGAAGACCGGGAACGGCTGGCCCGACGGCCCACGATCGCCCTCGCCGGCGACGTTGCGCAGCCGCAGCTCGAGCGGGTCGACCCCCAGCTGCCGCGCCAGGTCGTCGACCATCGACTCGACCGCGAATGCCGCCGGCGGCGCGGTCGGAGCGCGGTAGGCGCCGAACGTCACTCGGTTGGTCGCGACGCCGAGCGCGGTCAGCTCGTGCGCTTGCCACTTGTACGGGCCGGCCGCCAGCATTGCCGCTATCGACTCCACCCCAAAATCGTCGGTGGATCCACGGTCCACGTACACCCGAGCGCGAATCGCGGTCATCCGCCCCTCGGCATCCGCCCCCAGCTCCAGCGAGATGATCTCGGCGCCCGCTGGGTTGGTGGCCGCGATGTCCTCGCTCCGGGTCAGCGCCAGGCGCACCGGACGTCCCAGCGCGAGCACCGCGGAGCAGACCAGTGGCTCGATGATCATCATCTTTCCGCCGAACGCGCCGCCCAGGATGGTGCTGCGCACGCGGACCCGCTCCACCGGCAGCCCGAACAGCTTGGCCAGCGAGTCGCGGGTCGCAAACGGCGCTTGCGTGGCGCTTCTGACGATCAGCTCGCCGTCGGGCTCCAGCCACGCGGTCGCGGTCTGCGGCTCGAGATATCCCTGGTACATCCAGGGCGTCGTGAACCTGCCGCGCACCACCACCTCGCTGGCCGCCAGCGCCGCGTCGACGTCGCCGTTCTCGAGCCGCGCCGTCCCCAGCACATTGTCCGACAGCTCCTCGCCTTCCAGACCGCCCACGGCAACGGAGGCGTGGGCATCGCCGATGTCCGATCCCGCACCCTCCTCGGCCTCCACCACGCGTGCCTTGGCCGCGCCGGGCTGCGCCGCGGCCTCGACATCGAGCACCGGCTCGAGTGGCTCGAGCTCGACCTCCACCAGCATCACGCCGTCCTCGGCCAGGGCCTCGGTCTCCGCGACCACGATCGCCACTGGCTGGCCGGCGTAGAGGACCTCCTCGCGAGCCAGCGGCGCGTACAGACGACCCTTGCCGGTGGCGACGGTCGGTAGGTCGGCGGCGGTCAGAACCGCGACCACGCCGGGGAGGCTGCTTGCGGCGTCGGTCCGGATCGCCGTGATCATCGCGTGGGCTTCGTGGGCCAGGACCAGCCGGGCGTGCAGCAGCCCGGGAACCGGCCCGTCGCCGGCGAAGCGCGTGGTGCCCCGGACCTTGGGCTCAGAGTCGCGCCGGGGGGCCGAGGTGCCGATTGTGGCCACAACCTCAACCTAGCATCGGGACCTGCCCTGGCCGGAGCGCCGCCGTCCTAGTGTTCAGAGAGCCCATGTCTGCCTTCGATCAGACCCCCTCCGCACGCCCCTTCACGGGGATGGAGCTCGACCGCGCCAGCGCCGAGCGCAAGGATCCGGCCTGGATCGGGCGACTGCTCGACGCGCCGGACACGCGGGCGGTCCTGGCCGGACGCGACGGCGTCCTGATCGGCAACGGAGGCGATCCGGCCCTGCTTCGCGCGCGACCGACGAAGGAGCAGCTGCGGGAGCCGATCCTGCTCGGCCTCGACGGTGACGGCGCCCTGTTCGCCCTCGACCTCGACGAGCTGGGAACGGACGCCGGTCCCCCGGACGGCGCCGAGGTCATCTCGCTGCGCGACGCCGGGACGGTGCTGCCACACCCCGAGGCCGGCCTCGCGGCGTATGTCACCGCGCTCTTGAACTGGCACCGCCGCCATCGCTTCTGTGCCAACTGCGGCGCGGCCACGGAGATCGTCGAGGCGGGCTTCTCGCGCCACTGCCCGCGCTGCGGCGCCACCCACTTTCCGCGCACCGACCCGGTGGTGATCATGACCGTCGAGCACCAGGGACGGCTGCTGCTGGGCCGCCGCACAGGTTGGCCGGCCGGCCGGCTGTCGGTGCTGGCCGGTTTCGTCTCCCCCGGCGAATCGGCCGAGGAGGCCGTCGTCCGCGAGGTGCAGGAGGAATCGGGCATCGTCGCCCGCGACCCTGTGTATGTCTCCTCACAACCGTGGCCTTTCCCGGCCTCGCTGATGCTGGGCTTCCACGCCGAGTCAGACGGAGGAGAGCCCAAGGCCCGCGATGGCGAGCTCGACGAGGTGCACTGGCTCGAGCTCGAGGCCGTCCGCCGGGCGATGCGCGGGGATCATCCTGACTTCAAGCTGCCGCCTTCGATCTCGATCGCCCGTTTCCTGATCGAGCGCTGGGCCGCGCTCAAGGACGCCGAGGGGCGGCGGGCTTAGCCCATGCGAGCATGGTCGCCATGGCACATGTGGTGGTGTCTCGTCTGGCGTACGCGCACCCGGGTGGAGAGCTGCTGTTCTCAGACGTCTCGTTTCGCGTCTCCCCCGGCCAGCACGTCGGCCTGGTGGGCGCGAACGGGGTCGGCAAGAGCACGCTGCTGAGGGTCCTGACCGGGGCCCTGGCTCCCGACGAGGGCGAGTTCTCGGTCGGTGGGATCGCCGCCTACATGCCCCAGGATGTGGGGGTCGCCGGCGACCCCCACAACGTGCGAGAGCTGTTGCTGTCGCTGGCGCCGACGGCTGTCCGGGCGGCCGGCGAGCGCGTCCTGGCTCACGAGACGCAGCTCGCCGGCGGCGACGCCGCGGCCGGGATGAAGCTCGGCGAGGCGATCGCGGACTGGTCGGCGCTCGGCGGCTACGAGCTGGAGGGACAGTGGGACGCCGCCTGCCGCCGGATCGTGCGCAGCCCGTTCGAGGCTCTGGCCGACCGGCCCGCCGTCACCCTGTCAGGCGGCGAGCGCAAGCGGCTCGTCCTGGAGGTGCTGTTCGCCTCGGATGCCGATGTCCTGCTGCTCGACGAGCCCGACAACTTCCTCGATGTGCCGGCGAAGCTCGAGCTGGAGCGCCGGATTCGCGCCACCAAGAAGACCGTGGTGATGATCTCCCACGATCGCGCGGTCCTGTCGGGTGCGGTGGCAGCGATCGTGACCCTGGAGGGCCACGGGGCCTGGATGCACGGCGGCTCCTACGCCACCTACCCGCAGGCGCGAGCGGAGCGCCAGCGCCGGCTGGGAGATGCGGTCAAGCGCTGGCGCGACGAGGAGCGCCGGCTGTACCAGCTGATGAAGACCTTCAAGGAGCGCGCTCGCTACTCCAGCGACTGGGCCAAGAGAGCCGACGCCGCCGAGACGCGATGGCGCCGCTTCAGCGAGGCCGGCCCACCGCCGGCACCCGTGGTCGACACCTCGATCGCCGTGCGCATGCGCGGCGGCGACTCGGCGCGCCGCGTGCTGGACCTGCGGTCGCTGGGCATCACCGGTCTGGTGTCTCCGTTCTCGGAGGAGATTCACTTCGGGGAGCGAGTGGGGATGATCGGTCCCAACGGGTCTGGCAAGAGCGAGCTGATGCGCGTGATGGCCGGCGCCCGGGGGCCCGACCGTGGCGAGCTGGTGGTCGGCCCGCGCGTTTCGACCGGCTTCTTCACGCAGCTTCAGATCCGCGGTGACCTGGCCGGGCGGGTGGTGATCGAGGTCGTCCTGGAGCGCGTCCGCGGGGGCGGGGTCCAGGCGGCGATGGGGGCGCTGGCGCGCTACGGGCTGGCCGACGCCGCCCGCCGCTCCTATGACGTATTGAGCGGGGGCGAGAAGGCAAGGCTCGAAGTGCTGGTGCTCGAGCTCGAGGGGCGCAATCTGCTCCTGCTCGACGAGCCCACCGACAACCTCGACCTCGACTCCTCCGACGCGCTCGAGAAGGCGCTCTCCACGTTCATCGGAACGGTCGTTGCCGTATCTCACGACCGCGCGTTCCTGCGTACGCTGGACCGCTTCCTGATGGTGCTGCACGACGGGACGGTGCTGTCGCTGCCCGACTACGACTCGGCCCTGGAGGCGATCGTCGAGCCGGACCGCGCCGGCAACGTACGGCTGGCCAAGGCGCTCTGACCCGGCCGGGCGTCAGCCAAACAGCTCTTCGCGAACGATCGCCGCCCCCGCGCTGAGCGCCTGGAGCTTGGCGAACGCGCGCTCGCGCGGGAGGTACTTCATGCCGCAGTCGGGCGCCAGCACCAGCCGCTCGGCCGGCACGTGGGCGAGCGCTGCCCGCGCCCGCTCGGCCACCTGGGCCGGACTCTCGACCTGGGGGTCGCCGAGATCGAGGACCCCCAGCACGATCGTCTTCGTGCCGAGATCCGCCAGCTGGCCCAGGTCGAGCTGAGGCTGGGCGGCCTCGATCGAGATCTGGTCGGCGGCGCTCTCGGAGAGCTCTCCGAGGAACTCGTACCGGTTGGCCGACTTGGCGCCCACAATCGCCGCGTAGCCGAAGCACACGTGTACGGCGGTGGTCACCGACAGGCCCGCGAGCGCCCGGTCGAGCGCGCGGACGGCGATCCGGAGGGCGCCCGGGGGATCGTTGCGTACCCACGGCTCGTCGAGCTGGATCACATCCGCGCCGGCGTCCTGCAGGGCGTGGGCCTCGCGGTTGACCGCCGCGGCCAGATCCATGACCAGCTCGTCGGGATCGTCATAGGCCTCGTTGCTGGCCTGCTGGGCCATGGTGAACGGGCCGGGCAGCGTGATCTTGGTGGCGCGCTTGGTGTGAGCCCGCAGAAACTCGACGTCGCGAGCTTCCACCGGGTGGCGCCAGCGGACCGCTCCCACGACCCGCGGGACGGTTCTGGCTTCACCGGCGCGGTTGACGATCGTGGCCGGGCGGTCTGAGTCGAAGCCGTCCAGCGCCGTGGCGAACCGGTTGGAGTAGCTCTCACGGCGGATCTCACCGTCGGTGATGGTGTCGATCCCGGCTTGCTCCATCTCGCGGATCGCGACCACTGTGGCGTCGTCCTGCGCCGGTTCCAGGTACGGCTCGGGGATCCGCCACGCCTCGCGCAGCCGCACCCGCGGCACCGACCGCGCCCCGAGCGCCGCTCGGTCGATCAGCCAATCCGGCTGCGGATAGCTCCCGACGACGGTGCAGGGCAGCGGACGCTCGGCCACGCCAGCGACGATAACCGCGGACGGTAAAGGTAGAGTCCTCACCGCTTCCAACGGTTGAGGATTGCCATGCCGTTCGCAGATGTCAACGGTCAGCGCCTGCGCTTCGAAGACAGCGGAGGAGACGGACGTGCGGTGATCCTCTCGCACGGCTTCCTGATGGACCGCGAGATGTTCGCGCCGCAGGTGCAGGCGCTTGCCCCGGAGTTCCGGGTCATCACCTGGGATGCCCGCGGACACGGGGAGACCGAGTTCGATGGCAAGCCCTTCACCTACTGGGACTCTGCCCGGGACTGTCTGGGGCTGCTCGATCAGCTGGGTATCGGCGGTGCCGTTCTGGGCGGCATGTCGCAGGGCGGATTCCTGTCCATGCGCGCGGCGCTGCTGGCACCGGACCGCGTCGAGGCGCTGGTGCTCATCGATACCCAATCGGGCCCCGAGGATCCCGAGCGCCTCCCCGTCTATCGCCAGATGCAGCAGACCTGGCTCGAGGCTGGCCCGGTCGACGATCTCACAGACGCGGTCGCGGGCCTGATCATCGGCGACCCGTCCCATAACGGGTCCTGGATCGAGAAGTGGCGGCGGCTGCCGACCGAGAGTATGCGCGAGCCCGGGAATACCCTCTTTGAGCGAGACGATCTCACCGACCGGCTGGGCGAGATCTCTTGTCCCGCGATCGTGTTCCACGGCACCGCCGACATGTCGATCGAGGTGGAAAAGGGCCGGCAGCTCTGCAACGCGCTGTCCGGGTGCACGGGGCTGGTGACGATCGACGGCGCCCCGCACGCCTCAAACCTCACCCACCCGGACGAGGTCAACGGGCCGGTGGTGGACTTCCTGCGGTCACTCTGAATACAGAAGGTCCGGCCGAGCCAAGGTCGAAAAGACCGGCAGGCCAATGTCTGCTGAAGGCGTCAACGGAGCGGGTCCGGCGAGGGCGCAGCCCGAGCCTCCGGGCAGCCCGCCACTCGAAGCGCACGCGCAGCCCGAGCCTCCGGGCAGCCCGCCGCCCGAAGGCCAGGCGCAACCTCCGCCTCCGGGCAGCCCGCCGCCCGAAGGCCAGGCGGCCAAGGACCCCACCCCTACGGCCCCACCGGCGGCGACGACGCCCTCGTGGGCCGAGCACCTGTCGGCGGTGGGCAGAGCGCTCTACGAATGGGTGTCGCAGCCGCGCGTGCGGCTCGCCCTGGTCGGCGTGCTCCTGCTGCTGATCGGCGGGCTGGTCATGGCGAGCTCGGTCTGGACGCTGCCGTTCGTGGTGGTGGGAGCACTGATGGTGGTGGTGGCATGGATCGGGCGCCGGCTTGACGGTCGGTTTGCGATCGAGTGGGGGGAAGCCGGCACCCAGTTCGAGTTCCGGGCCCGGATCAGAGCGCCCCAGCCCACGCCGCCGCTCCTGGCCGCACCGTCCTCGGCCGCCGACCCGCCGCCGCGCCGCGACGAGTCCGAGCGCGACGCCGTGATCGACGGCCAGGCGCACACGGTCGAGATCGAGGTTGCCGAGCTCGAGGCGCTGATCGCCGCCGTCGAGACCGGTAAGGCGCAGACCTAGCCCCCACGCACGGCGTTTCGCCCCGATCCGGGGACCGAGCTCATACCGTGTTCGGCGCCTGGCCGGCGCACGAGCTGTTCAGCGCGTGTCGGTTCCCTTGATCTTGGCCCTGACGACCGTCGTCTTTGAGTTGTAGGTACCGCTAAAGGTGAACTTGCACTTCTCGTTCTTGTGCACGCGGGTTCCACCCACGCACTTCCCGCTGCCGTTGATCTTGCTGATGCCGTTCGCGTCAAGCGCGCTCAGCGTGAACTTGTCCTTAGCCTTCGCGACGCCGTTCGCGTAGTAGGTCGTGACCGTGTCCGTGCCGCTCAATGGAAATGCCGAGCCTGAGACCTTGACCTCCTGAAGCGCGGCGCCGGCGCCGTCCAGCGAGCTGCGAACCTTGTAGGCGGCCTCGCCCGTGTTGCCGTGAGAGCCGATCGTCGCTCCCGTCAGGGTCACGGTGTACGAGCGCTTCTTCGTTTTCGTTGCCGCCCCCGCATAGGCCGCGAAGCCCGCCGCGACGACCGAGACGATGACCGCGATTACCCAGATCGATGTCCTGCGCATGACAACCCCCTCGAATGTTGTGGTCCCGAGCTCGCGACAGACCGAATGTGCCCCGCCGGACTGCCTGCGCTCTCTCAGTTTGAGCGACCCTAACGCAGCCGGAGTCCCCGTTGCAACCGGCCTGACCGGCAACGGCCGCCGCCCGGCCCGATGCTCGGTGTATAAGAGACGCCTATGGTCGCTCATACACCGAGCATTCGCGTGACCTGAGGTGACCGGCTTCATCGGACCGCTGCGGGTTGCGCTCGACGAGCCGGCCGCGACCTGGAGCGGAGACGGGCCACTGTCGCACCTGCCGCTGGCGGTGAAGGATGTCATCGACGTGGCGGGGGTTCGGACCGGTGCCGGCAACCCGGCCTTCCTGGAGGAGGCCGAGCCGGCTCTCGACCACGCGGTGGCGGTGGCGCGGCTGGTGAAGGCCGGCGCCCGCGTGATCGGCAAGGCCCACACCGACGAGCTGGCCTTCAGCCTGTCGGGGACCAACGCCCACTACGGCACCCCGCGCAACGCGGCGGCACCGGGACGCGTCCCCGGTGGCTCCTCGTCGGGCTCGGCGGCGGCGGTGGCGAGCGGGATGGCGCAGATAGCGCTCGGCACCGACACCGCGGGGTCCACGCGCGTCCCGGCCTCCTACTGCGGCGTGTACGGCTTGCGACCCACTCACGGACGCGTGCCTCTGGCCGGTGTGCTTCCGCTGGCGCCGACGTTCGACACCTGCGGGACCCTCGCCGCCACCGGCGAGTTGCTCCAGCGGGCCGCGTCGATCCTGCTCGCAACCCGGGCGTCGGAGCCCCCGAGCGCCCTGGTGCTGGCCTCAGACCTGATGGCCGAGGCCGACCCGCCGGTCGCCGGCGCAGTCCAGGCGGCGGCCGAGCGGCTGGCGCGCGACCTGGAAGTGCCGCTGCGCAGCGCCGAGCTCGCGGGCGGCCGGCACCAGAGCTGGTTCGAGGCCTTTCGCGGCCGGCAGCTGGTTGAGGTGTGGCGCGCCCACGGCGAGTGGATCGAGTCGCGGCGTCCGCCGCTGGGGCCCGGCGTCGCTGCCCGCTTCGGCGCCGCGCGTGCCGCACCGGAGTCAGATGCGCTGGCGGCGAACTCGGTCAGAGCCGAGGTGCTCGACGCTCTGGATCGAGTGCTGCCGGGCGGCGGTGCGCTGGTCCTGCCCGCGACGGCAACGGTCGCGCCGCCGCCGATCCTGGCCGGCGCGGAGAAGGAGGACCTCAGGTCGCGGACCATGCGACTGACCTGTGTCGCCGGGCTGGCCGGCGCGCCGGCGGTCAGCCTGCCGCTCGCCACCGCCCGGGGTCTTCCGGTGGGCCTGTCGCTGCTGGCCCGGCCGGGTGAGGACGAACGGCTGCTCTCGGCGGCCCGCCTGGCCTCGGTTGCGCACCGCTGAGCGCCGCCTCGCCTCGGTTGCCGAGCGCCGAGCGCAACGAACGCCGCGCCTGCGGGCGGCTCCCTGCGCCTGTACCGTGTCCGCCACAGCCGGCGCCGCGGGCTGTGGCGGACAAACATCGAGACACGGAGACGATGATGGCCACGGACAAGCCAATGCAGCTGGGGATGATCGGGCTGGGGCGGATGGGGGCCAACCTGGTCCGGCGGCTCCTCCGCGACGGTCACGACTGTGTCGTATACGACGTCAGCGCCGATGCCGTCAGCGAGCTGGCCGGAGAGGGCGCCACCGGGACATCGTCACTCCAGGACTTCGTCGACAAGCTGACACTTCCGCGGGCGCTGTGGATCATGGTGCCGGCGGCGATCGTGCAGGGCACGCTGGATCAGCTGATGGGACTGCTGGCGCCCGGCGACATCGTGATCGACGGCGGCAACTCCTACTACCGTGACGACATCGTCCGGGCCAGGCAGCTCGCCGCGCACGACATGCACTATGTCGACTGCGGGACCAGCGGAGGCGTGTGGGGGCTGGATCGCGGTTACTGCCTGATGATCGGCGGCGAGAAGCAGGTCGTCGAGCACCTCGACCCGATCTTCAAGACGATCGCCCCCGGAGAGGCGAGCGCGGAGCCGACCCCGGGGCGGACCCGTAAGGACGGAACGTCGCCGCACGGCTACCTGCACTGCGGAGCAAACGGAGCCGGGCACTTCGTGAAGATGGTCCACAACGGCGTCGAGTACGGGATGATGGCCGCGATCGCCGAGGGATTGAGCATCATCCAGCACGCCGACGAGGGCAAGAAGGCGCCGGCCGAAGTCGACGCGGAGACCACACCGCTGCGTGAGCCCGAGGCCTACCAGTACGACATCGATATCCCCGAGGTGGCCGAGGTGTGGCGGCGCGGCTCGGTCATCGGCTCCTGGCTGATGGACCTGACCGCGGATGCCCTGGCCCGCTCGCCCCAGCTCGAGGACTTCGCCGGTCGCGTGTCGGACTCCGGGGAGGGACGGTGGACCGTGGAGGCGGCGATCGACACCGGCGTTCCCGCCGGGGTGATCACAACGGCCCTCTACGAGCGCTTCCAGTCGCGCGGCAACGCCGACTTCGCCGACAAGCTGCTGTCGGCGATGCGTTCGGAGTTCGGGGGGCACGCCGAAAAGGCGGAGTAGGGGGTCGGGAGCGGTGTTCACCAGCGGGCTGTCGGTGAACGAGTTCGCGCTGCTCGACCGGTTGGGACCGCGTCCGCTGGCGCAGGTGATGGGCGCAAGCGTCGTACGCGCGGGCTGGCAGTACCTGCCGGCGCTTCCGCCCGGGACCCGCGTGGGCACGCGCAGCACGATCGGGATGGGCGGGATGGGCCCCGGGGCACCACCGCCCGGGATGGGCGGGACATGGCAGGGGATGTACACCGAGGCCTCGCCGAGCCAGGTCCGCAACTACAAGTGGCACGCCGAGGTCACATGCGAGCTCGAGGTGCTCAGCGAGGCGTGGAACACGGCGCGCCGCCGCGCGGTCGACCGGCTCCGCGAGGAGGCGCTGCAGGTCGGGGCCGATGCCGTGGTCGGCGTCCACCTGCGCCGCAGTGACCACGACCTCGGCAAGGGGACGATCGAGTACGTGGTCACCGGGACCGCGATCCGGCTCCCGGACTCCGCCGGGACCGCGTGCCCGACACTCACCGACGTCTCGGTTCAGGACTACTGGCGCCTGGTCACCGCTGGTCACGAGCCGGTCGGCCTGGTCGCCACGACCGCCGTAGTGTTCGCCTCTCCCTCCCGGGCGACGCGCGCGCGGCGGCTGCGCAGGACATCGCAAAACCAGGAGCTCGAGGAGCTCAGTGGGGGCTTTCACTCCGCGCGCGAGATCGTGCGGGCCAGGCTCTACGGCCAGGTCTCGGATTCCAACGGGACCGGGGCGGTCGGCGTCGAGCTCTCACACAGCGTGCACAGCGACAAGCTCGCGCTGGCATCGTCGCTTAATTCCCCGGGCCACCGGGGCTGGCAGCGGGGCCGGCTGGGCCTGCCCTACCGGGTGTCAGGTCATGCCGACGTGGAGCGGCGGGGCTGGGTCATAACCATGCACGCGGCCGGCACCGCGATCCGTCAGCGGCGGGACGGGCCGGATCATCCGGTCAAGACCACGATCCGATTGGGCGCCCGCTGACCGACTACGACCCCAGGTCACTGGAAGGGATTCCCGAGTCGGGCCGTGAGCGCCTGGAGCAGAACCGCCAGGGCCTCTACACCTCGGATCTGAGCGTGAACGAGTTCCTGCTCGTCACCGAGGCCGGCTTCGACCCCGTCGGCCTGGTGGTCGGCAGCTCGATCTTTCACATCGGCTTCCAGGTCGCCGGACCGACCTCGAGCCGCGAGCTGGATGTGCTCTCGCAGGCCATGTACAGCGCGCGCCACCTGGCCATGACCAGGATGGAAGAGGAGGCCGATCAGCTCGGCGCCGACGGCATCGTCGGGGTGCGGCTCGACATCGGCCGCTACGAATGGGGGGCGAACATGGCGGAGTTCATCGCGATCGGCACCGCGGTCAAGCACCGCGACGGGGTTCTGCACCGGGCCCCCAACGGAAGGCCCTTCCAGAGCGACCTGTCCGGACAGGAGTTCTGGACTTTGCTGCGCACCGGACACCGGCCGGTGGGGATGGTGATGGGCAGCTGCGTCTACCACGTGGGCCGGCGCGGACCGCTGCGGACCATCTCCCAGACCGGGCGCAACGTCGAGCTGCCGAACTTCACCCAAGCTCTCTACGAGGCCCGGGAGCTGGCGATGCAACGGATGCAGACCGAGGCTCAGGAGCTCGGCGCCGAGGGCATCGTCGGCGTTTCGCTGTCGGAGAAGAGCCACGGCTGGGGAAGCCACGTGATCGAGTTCTTCGCGCTCGGCACGGCGATCATCCCCACCGACTCCGGAGCCACGATCGAGCCGCCGATAACGGTCCTGGATCTCAACGATGATTGAGCGACCGCGCCGGAACGTCGAGCTCCGGGGGTATGTTTGCCCGCGTGGAGCTGCGGGATCGGCTCACCAAGATTGTCCGCCCGCTTGGCGCGCTGCTGCTCGCCGCGGCGCTGCCGGCCGGCTGCGCCGGCTCTAAGGCCACCGGCGATCACCAACGTATCCAGGCCGCGTCCGCCGCGCCGGGAGCACGCTCCGAGGCGCCCGCCAAGCCGGCCCCGTCAAAACCACCGCCGGTGAAGCTCACCGTCGAGCTAAACGGCGACCTGCTGATCCACTCGCCGGTCTGGGAAACGGCGCTTCAGGACGGCCACGGCCGCTATGACTTCTCGCCGATGCTGCGCGAGGTGGCGCCGTACATCAAGCGGGCCGACCTGGCGATCTGCCACGTCGAGACGCCGATGACGCCGCGTCCCCCGACCGGCTATCCGATCTTCAACACGCCCACCCAGCTGGCGGCGGCAATCCGCAAGGCCGGTTGGCGGATGTGTGACACCGCGTCGAATCACTCCGTTGACCTGGGGCAGTACGGGATCGACCAGACCGGCCGCGCCCTGAATCGGGCCGGCGTCCTGCACACCGGCTCGTTCGGCTCCCGGGCGGCCCAGAACCGGACCCTGATGGTCACCGTCAAGGGGGTGCGCGTGGCCTTTCTCGCCTACACCGAGATGACCAACGGGATCCCGCTCCCGCACCCCTGGTCGGTCAACATCGCTCATCCGTCGGCGGTTCGCCGCGCCGCCCGCCTGGCCCGCCGCCGCGGCGCGCGGGTGGTGATCGTCAACCTTCACTGGGGCACCGAGGACGTCTCGCAGCCGAGCGAGTTTCAGCTGCGCACGGCCAGCGCGCTGGCCCGGGATCCTGACATCACCGCGATCGTCGGCCAGCACGTCCATGTCGTGCAGCCGATCGAGCGGGTGCACGGCAAGCTGGTGGTCTTCGGGGAGGGCCAGCTGATCTCCAACGAGTCCGCCGCCTGCTGCCCGATCCAGACCGAGGACGGCATGCTGGTGTTCCTGCACTTGGCGGTCGCCGGTAATCACTCGAGCGTCAGAAGCATCACCTATATGCCCACCTGGAACCGTCACCCCGACTACACGGTCCTGCCGATCGGCGACGCCCTGCGCCGCCACCAGGCCCCGGCCGGCGTCCTGCGCGACTCCTACCGCCGGACCACCGCTGTGGTCGGCCGGATCCGCCACGTCGTCACGCCGATCCCGGCGCGACTTCCCTGAGCGGGACCGCCGTCGGCGGAGGCTCCACCGGGTCGCGACGGCGGCGCCGGTTGGCAGGCTTTGGTGCATAACGGTTTGGTGCGGGTAGCTCCTCCTCACCAACACGTCGACAAGGGAGGAACGATGGGTGATCGGACACAGCGCGCCAAGGGAAAGGTCCAGGAGACCAAGGGTCGCGTCAAGCGCGAGGCCGGAGTTGAGACCGGCCGGCCCGGCACCGAAGCGCGCGGAGCCGGCGAGGAGCTCAAGGGAAAGGCCAAGAACGCCGTCGGCAAGGCGCGGAGCGCGGTCAAGAAGAGCACCCGCTGAAGCGACGGTTCCCGCCTACCGAGACAGGCCGAAGCTCTGCACGGCGCCGGAGCGGCGTGTGTCGCCGCTTCGGCCGCCGTCGCGGCTGAACCCGGCACTGCTGGTGACCGATCCGCTCACCGGGCCGCTGCTGCCCATCCCGGCCCCACCACCGGTGCACAGCTGGCGCCCGCACGGACTCTGATGGTTTAGGTCGAACGTCTGGGTTTGCAGGCCTGTCGGCGTCGCGATCTCGGCGGCCTTGGCAGCGTGCGGGCCCGGCCACCAGGCGACGAACCACCCGTTGGCGACAGTGGCCTTCACCTTGGTGTCGTCGTCGAGGATGAACGTCACACCGCTGACTCCGGCGCCCGCTCGCCCCTCGGCAAACGAGTAAGCATGGCCGTCGCGATTGGTCAAGTGGGAGATCGACGGCGCCAGCCGTCCCGCGGGAACGTTTTCCGGACGGCTCGCCACCGTGGCCGAGACCGCCGTGAACGACGGCCCCGAGATGCAGATCGCACTGGACCCCCCGGCCGCATAGACAGAGAACGTGAATGGTCCCCGGGTGTCGGTCAGCTTCGGCGGCAGCCCGGCGATCGGCGAGTGGCTGCGGCAATCGGCGCTGGCAGCGGCGAGCTGATCAGGCGAGGGCGGAGTCGGCGTGGGCGTCCAACCGGCAAACGCGTTCGAAGCTCCCGCGCCGAGCGACACCACGGCCACCACCGCCCCCACGGCGAGGGCGCCGGCGCCGGCGGCTCCGGCGGCGACCGGCGGTGCCAGGCCGCGAGTGCGCGGCTTGTAGTCGATGCCGGTCAGGCGAGCGGCACTGGAGGCCGGGACCTGAGCCGCGCGGCGGTGCAGCGTCGCGCGGAGATCGGTTTCGAGTTGGTCGTTCACGAGGC
The DNA here is from genome assembly GCA_036502145.1 of Solirubrobacteraceae bacterium. Classification (GTDB taxonomy): domain Bacteria; phylum Actinomycetota; class Thermoleophilia; order Solirubrobacterales; family Solirubrobacteraceae; genus Palsa-465. Next base: position 19,596 of record DASXZB010000055.1, read on the forward strand.
GATGCTCCTTGGGTCGTTGGTCGTTCGCAGCGCCTGCTCGAGTCGCGCGAGTCCTCGAGAAGACGTGCTCTTGACGGTGCCGAGAGAGCAGCTCAATGCCGCTGCCACCTCGGCTTCGGGAAGGTCCAGGAAGTAGCGCAGGACGAGTACTGAGCGCTGGCGCGGAGGCAGCGCCGCGAGCGCGTTGACCAGTTCGTCGTGGGTGTCCACGGCGGCGCAGTCGCCGGCCTCATCGGGGCGCTCGGGAGGCGTCTGGCCGGTGAGCTCGCTGCGGGTCCGCGAACGTTGGCCCGCGCTGTCCAGCGCCAGGTTGACGAGGATTCGCCGCGCGTAGGCGGTCGGGTGCTCCATCCGCCGTATCCGGCGCCAGCGCTTGGCCACCTTCAACAGCGTCTCCTGGACCAGGTCCTCGGCCTCCGGGAGGTCGAACACGATCAGGTACGCGGTGCGAAGCAGGCCATCGGTGCTCTCGATGACGAAATGGTCAAAATCGGCTCGTCGCTGGTCCATCTGCTTGGTAAACGGGTCCGGAAGCTGAAAAGGTTGCCTGCGCCGTGCCGCGGGATGCAGTCTGGCGACAGACCGGCGATCTCGCCGATGCGAACCCGCCTCACCGCCCTAACCTTCTGTCGGGACGATCCAACAGGGAAGGGAGATGTTCGGATGGCCTCACGGCACGATGCGATCGCGGTCGATCGCTTGGTGAAGTCATGGCGTAGCCCCGCCGGCCCGGTGCGCGCGGTGCGCGGGATCGACGTCACGATCGCACCCGGCGAGACGGTCGCGCTGCTCGGACCCAACGGTGCCGGCAAGTCGACCACGATCGACATGCTGCTGGGACTCACCCGCCCGGACAGCGGAACCGTCTCGGTGCTGGGGAACTCCCCGCGCGACGCCGTGAGCAAGGGGCTGATCGGCGCGATGCTGCAGACCGGCGCCCTGATCCGCGATCTGTCGCTGCGGGAGCTGATCGCGATGGTGGCATCGCTGTATCCGGATCCGATGGATGTCGACGAGGTGATCGAGCTCGCCGACCTGCGCGACGCGGCCGAGCGGCGCACCCAGAAGCTGTCCGGCGGCCAGACCCAGCGGGCGAGGTTTGCCGTGGCGCTGGCCAGCGACCCTGAGATTCTGGTCCTCGACGAGCCGACGGTGGCCATGGATGTCGAGGCTCGGCGGGAGTTCTGGACCGCGATGCGGGGGTTCACGGCCCGCGGCAGGACCGTCCTGTTCGCCACCCACTACCTGGAGGAGGCCGACGCCAACGCCGACCGCGTGGTGCTGATGGCCAACGGGACGATCGTGGCCGACGGGCCGACGACCGAGATCAAGGCTCGGGTCGGATCCAAGACGATCCGGGCGACGCTCCCCGATGCCAGCCAGGCACAACTGGCCATGCTGCCGGGCGTCACCTCCGCCGACCGCCACGGGGAGACCATCATTCTCAGCTGCTCGGATTCCGATCAGACGATCCGCGCGCTGCTCGAGCTCTATCCCGCGGCCCGCGACATCGAGATCACCGGCGCCGGGCTCGAGGACGCGTTCATCGAGCTGACCGGCAAGCCACACCCGGTCCGGGCCGATCCGAGGCCAGACCACCAGCGGCTGGAGGCATTGCAATGACCAGCGTCCCCTATACCCGGTACGAGCTGCTGCGCGCGTTTCGCAACCGGCGCTTCTTCATCTTCTCGCTGGGGTTTCCGCTGGTCCTGTTCTTCGTGATCGCGGCGCCCAACCGGCACATCCGCCACTTCGCCGGCAGCGGCATCTCGGCACCGCTGTACTACATGGTCTCGCTGGCCTCGTTCGGCACGATGATGTCGATGGTCTCCACCGGCGCCCGGATCGCCGACGAGCGCCAGGTCGGCTGGACGCGCCAGCTGCGGATCACGCCGCTGTCGGCTCGAGGCTATCTGCGGGCCAAGGTCCTGACCGCCTATTGCCTGGCCGGGATCAGCGTCGTGCTGCTGTACCTCTGCGGGGCCAGTCTGGGCGTCAGCATCCCGGCGCAGACCTGGCTCGAGATGACCGGCCTGATCATCGTGGGGCTGATGCCCTTTGCCGCCCTCGGGATCCTGCTCGGCCATCTGCTCAACGTCGATTCCGTGGGCCCGGTGATCGGCGGGACCGTCTCGCTGCTGGCGCTTGTCAGCGGCACCTGGTTTCCGATCACCCACGGCTTCCTGCACGACATCGGCCAGTTCCTTCCCTCCTATTGGCTGGTCCAGGCCGGGCGCATATCGCTCCACGGCAAAGGCTGGGGCCTTCAGGGCTGGGCGGTGGTGATCGCCTGGACCGTCGCGCTGTCGGCGCTGGCCGCGATCGCCTACCGGCGAGACACCGAGCGCGTCTGATGTCGATCATGGCCAGACGTGACGACCTGGTCGTCGAGCGCGACCCGCGGCGGCCTGCCGGACGCCTGCTGCGTCAAGGCGGCATGGATGCCTCCTACGTCGATCTCGCCGATCCATCCCACCTCGAGTTCGACTACCTGCGCTGGATGCGGGTGGTGCTGCGGGCCGCCCGTGCGCGGAGGGTTCTGCACCTGGGCGGCGGGGCCTGCACGCTGCCGCGAGCGCTCGCGGCTGAGGACCCGCAGGGTCGCCAGGAGGTCTGCGAGGCGGATGCCGAGGTGCTCGCCGTGGCTCGCCAGCACCTGGGGCTGCGCCGCGTCGCTGGGCTCCGGGTCCGCCACGCCGAGGGGCGCGACTTCGTTGCCGCTGCACCCGACGCGAGCTGGGACGCGATCGCGATCGATGCCTATGTCGGTGCGGCGGTGCCACGCCGGCTGATCACCCTCGAGGCCCTGGCCGACGTCGCCCGGGTGGCGCCGCTGGCCCTCGTCAACGTAGTCGACAACCGCTCGGCCCATGAGGTGCGGGCGGTCGCGTCCGGGCTGGCCATGGCCTACGCCAGGGTGTGGACGGTCGGTGGCCGGGCCGGCAACACCGTCGTGGTCGGTAGCGCAACGAAGCTGGATCTCGCCCGGATCGCAGCTCAGGTGGCCGCCGACCCCTCCCCCGCCCGGGTGACCCCCTCAGCGGCGATCGCGCAGCTCGTTGCCGGAACCCCTCCGCTGCGCGACGAGCAACTCGAACCGCACGAGCCGTGACCCTCCGTCAGAGCGGACCGTGAGCGATCCTGGACGGTAGGCTGGGCCTCGGAGCAGCGGGATGGCATTCGACCTGGTCATCGACATCGAAAACACCCCGGGGGCGCTGGCGGAGGTCGCGGCGGCGATCAGCGATGCCGGCGTGAACATCGCGGCCGCCACCTGCATTGGACCGGGCGAGCGAGCCGAGCTGCACATCCTGGTCAAGCACGCCGCTGCGGCCAGGCACTTGCTGGCCATATCCCATCTGGCGGTGACCCGGGAGCGCGAGGTCGTGGTGATCGATGTCGAGGACCGGCCGGGGGTGCTGGCCGACCTGACTCGCAAGATCGCCCGGTCCGGTGTCGATCTCGATCTGGTCTATGTCGCCACTCGCAACCGGGTGGTCTTCGGCGCACCGGACCTGGCTGCGCTCCGCGCCGCGCTAGGCGTCGCGGGCTAGTCGACTCCTGCCCCGGCACGCGGTTCGGCTGTCACCCCGCCACCGTCTGCTGTTGCAGCTGGGGCTTGACCTCGGTGATGAACAGCTCCAGGGTGCGCTTGGCCTCGTCGAGCGTCATGTCTCCGGTCGGAAGCATGAAGCAGATGTAGTCGGTCATTCCCTCGTCGAGCAGACCGGCCAGCCGCTCGGCGATCTGCCCGGCGGTGCCGGCGCCGGCCTTGATCGCGAGGTCCATGTTGGCGTGGATCGCGCGCAGCGGAGCTTGGGCCGCCTCACACTCGTCGGCGGGCAGCACCAGATGGTCGAACCGGTGGGCGTTGCGGGTGCGGCGCACCAGCCCGTCCATCGCGCGTTTGGCGATCTCGGTCGCCTCCTTCTCGGTGGGCGCGATCGCCAGCAGCATGCTGTAGGCGACGCGTGGCCGGGAGTCCGGTCCATCGAGGCGGATTGGATCGTCGCGGTTGTCGTGCCACGCCTGGAGGTACTGCTCGTAGGCCGCTGGGTCGATCTTGCCGGGCCACATCAGGCTCATGCCGTGACGACCGGCGGTCGTTGGACTGCCCGGGTACCAGAACGGAATCCGCTTCTGGAACGGCCTGGTCGCCAGCGGCATCCGGGGAAAGTCGTAGAAGCGGCTTTGCTCGCTCGAGATCTCGCCGCTCGCCAGCGCCCGCTGGATGATGCCCAACACATCGACGAAGCGGTCTCTGGACCCGGGCCATTCGCGGCCGAACCAATAGTGCTCGATCGGCACCGCTCCGCGCCCCACGCCGAAGTCGAGCCGTCCCTCGGTCAGCTGGTCCAGCACACACAGGTCCTCGATGAGCCGGACCGGGTGATGCATCGGCAGGAGCTTCACCATCGGGCCGAGCCGGATGTTCTTGGCCACCTGGGACGCCGCCGCGATGAAGATCTCCTGGCCGGGGGCCATGCACAACTCGCTGCCGTGGTGCTCGGCCAGGTGGTAGCCGGCGAAACCGCCCTCGTCGGCCATCTTGATCAAGGCCAGCCGGTCGGAGAGGAGCTGGCTCGTCGGCGTCCCCGGGATGTCCTCGATGTGGTCGAAGATGCCGAAGGTCGGTCCGGGCAAGGTCGCTGTGCGGGGGTTTTCCTGAACCGTTACGCCCGAGGGTCAGGCTAGGACGACGCGGCAAAGTGGTCGAGGATCCGCTCGGCGTACCACTCCGGCCAAGGCGTACCGGGACTCGCCTGCCCATAGTCTCTGTCGAGTCCGACCAGGAGCCATACCAGTTCGCTGCGTACTGGGGTGACGCCAAGGATCTGTGGCAGCTCGGACAAAGTCAGCAGCCAGTTCGCATACCACGACGCCCAGTCCGGATCGTCTCCGTCGACGATTCGATACACGCGGTGGTGGGTCTCGCCGGCCTCGTGCAGCAGCGAGGCGACGTCGGCAGTGGAGTTGTTCATTGCCACATGCTTTCAGTTACCGGTCGGGGCCGCCAGGTCGGCCAGGGTCGGCGCGTTGAAGATCGCCTCCGGGAGCAGCGCGCTGACGATGTACTGCCCGGCGTCGACGATCTCCGAGATCTTCAGGTCGACGGCCAGGCTGCAGAGCAGGTAGGCGTCCTCGCGACCGAGGTTGTAGGTCGTCGTGATGTGGTCGATCATCGCTCGCACCGCATCCTGCGCAGCGACATAGAGGTCGCCACCGACGCCGGTGGTTCCGTAGAACGGTGCCGAGTCCACGCGTGGGGTCAGCGGCGCCGGCGTGCGGTACTGCGGTCCCGCAATGGAGCGGTTCTTCTCGAGGGTGAAGCGCAGCGACGCGAACATCGGCGCCTCCAGCCCGGTCACGCAGACCTCGCCGTCGCCCTGGGCGCCGTGCGCGTCGCCGCAGGAGAACAGCGCCTGCTCCACCTGCACCGGCAGGTAGAGCGTTGATCCCCGCACCAGCTGGCGGGTGTCCATGTTTCCGCCGAACGTGCCAGGCGGCATCACCGGCTGGGCGCTCGCGCCCGCCGGACAGACGCCCATGGTCCCGAAGAACGGCTCGAGCGGGATCGCGATGTCGTCGCGCATGAACGCCACGTCGCCATGCGAGAGGTCGAAGATCCGCAGGTAGGCGTCCGGGAAGTCATCGGCCAGCAGTCCCAGTCCCGGCAGCACCGCCGTCCAGCCCCATCCTTGCGTGTGGATGTCGAGCACCTCGATCGCCAGCGTGTCCCCCGGCTCGGCGCCGTTGATCGCGACCGGACCGCACAATGGGTACACCCGGTTCCAGTCGAGGCCGGCGATCACGCTCGTGTCCGAGTCCCGGCCGATCTGGTTGTCGCTGACGTCGCGGGTCCAGACCACGACCGTGTCGCCGGAGTCGATTGTCAGAACCGGCTGATTGCCGGTGTCCCACTGAAAATGGACCTGCTCATCCGGTAGGTGATGGGTGCGCGGCATCGGCGCGACCTCCAAGCTCGGTTACAGGGAACGCTATGCCATTGCGTTCGCTACCGGCAAGGGATCCACGCCGAGTCCGCCGGTTTGCGTGATTGGCTCATTGCACGGCGGGTAGGTCAGCGACATGGGCCTCGTCGTCTACCTGATTCTGCTGTTCGTTTTTGGGCTGTTCGTCGGCGCCGTGGCGCGCCTGCTGTTGCCCGGACGGGACCCGATGGGAATCGGCATGACCGCGCTGGTCGGGCTATGCGGCACGTTCAGCGCCGGCTTGTTCTCGTGGTACGTCCTTCACCGGCACGGCGCCGGTCTGCTGCTGTCGATCCTGTTCTCAATGTTGCTGGTGTGGCTGTACCGGCGGTCGCGCGGCTCGGGCTATCGGCGCGGCGGTTCCTCGGGTTGGCGGGGGCGCGTCTAGCGCCCGAGGGGCGGGCGCTTCCGGGGCCTGGGCCGGCTGTGGCCGCCCTGACCGGGTTGATTCTGCGACAAAACCGACGCGCCGGCCCAAGGTTGTCACCAGACGTAGCTGTGACGGGCTGATGGCGACAAATCCGGCGGGGGAGTCCGGGTTTGTCACAGAACGCAGGGCCCGCCGGCCGAGCGTGCGACGTTGACGATAAAACCGCCGGGCCGGTCAGCCGGTCAGTACGTCGTGGGCGAACCGCACGACCATCGCGCCGTCGCCAACCGCGCCGGCCACTCGGTTGGAGGCCCCCGCCCGCACATCGCCGGCCGCGAACACCCCCGGGCGGACCGTCTCCAAGAGGTGCGGCTCGCGGTCTGCCAGCGGCCAGCACAGGTGCCCGTCCGACTCCACCGCGCCGGCGCCGCAGAGCAGGTATCCGGCGGGATCGACGGCGAGGATGCCCGTCGCCGCCTCGGTGCAAGGGTCGGCTCCGATCATCACGAACACGGCCGTCGCCGGCACCTGGTGAGCGGTGCCGTCCCGGCGATTGACGAGGCTCACCGACTCCACCGTGGCCGACCCGTGGATCGCGGAAACCTCGGTTTCGGTCATGACCTCGACCCGCGGCGATCGCTCGATGCGGTCCAGGAGGTATTGCGACATCGTTGAGTTCAGCGCCGAGCCCCGCACCACCACCCGCACGCTGCGCGCCCGTGAGGCCAGGTGCATCGCCGCCTGTCCCGCTGAATTGCCGCCGCCGACCACGATCACGTCCTCGTCGCGGGCGCGCTCGGCATCGGTCGCCATCGCGGCGTGGTAGACGCCGGCGCCGCGGAAGCGATCGACGCCCTCGGCCTGGAGCTCCCGCCACCGGGCGCCCGTGGCCATGACGACGGAGCGAGCCAATACGTGCTGGCCGTCATCGAGGTCCACCCGCAGCAGGCCCTCGGGCCCGTCCGCCAACTCGACCGCGCGATGAAAGCTCGACAGCACCGCGTCAAAGCGGCGCGCCTGCAGCGTTGCCTTACGGGTCAGGTCGCTCCCAGAGATCCCGCTGGGAAAGCCGAGGTAGTTCTCGATCCGGGTGCTGGTGCCGGCCTGGCCGCCCGGCGCCCAGGCCTCGGCGACGAGGGTGCGCAACCCCTCCGAGCCACCGTACAGGGAGGCGGCCAGCCCAGCCGGACCCGCGCCCAGGACGACCAGATCGAAGCGCTGCCCGTCGACTTCGGCGCGCAGCCGCAGCGAGCGCGCCACCTGGGCGGCGGACGGGTTGCGCATCACGTTGGTGGAGTGGACCAGCACCGGCGTCTCCGAGCGCGGGATGTCGAGCCAGCGCAGCAGCGCCGCGCTCTCGTCGTCGGTGTCGACGTCGTACCAGCGCACCGGCAGCAGGTTGCGCTCGAGCAGGTCTCGCACCTCGAACGCCCGCCGTGAGCCGCGCGGGGCGATCAGGCGCATCACTCCGTGGCCCTCGGCCTCGTGCCAGGCCCGGCGCGCCAGCAGCGTGCGGAAGACGTGCTCGCCGAACTCCGGCCAGCGGGCGAGCATCCGGCGCAGACCCTGGCGATCGAACGCGATCACGTTGGTGGTTTCAACCGCCACACAGGCGCTGATCGTCGGCTCCCCGGTGAAGGCGGCGATGTCACCGATGAACGTGCGGCTGTCGGCTTGCGCGATGTAGACGTCCTTGCCGGGCTTGCGGTCGACGAACTCGACGAGGCCATGCTCGATCACGTAGAACGGCGCGTCGCGGACCGCGTGCTCGTAGAGCACCTCGCCGGGCTCGAACGTGCGCCGCTCGCCGCGCTTGGCCAGCCAGTGCAGCTTGCCGTCCGAAAGCCGCGGGAACAGCACCTCGTCGTTGAGATCGGGAAACCGCTCGCTGCGGAGCACCTGGGCCGTTGCCATACCCGCAGGCTAGTGCACTGGGTCGGCCGATTGGCTAACCGTCGTCGAGGCTCGCGGCGATCATCAGCGCGGCGTGCTCGTGCGCCGCATAGGTGGCGCGCAGCGTCGGGACCACGTGCGGGCCGTCCGCATCGACGGGAGGAGGATGGGCCACCAGCAGCTTGCGGACATCCGAGCCCAGCGGCTCACCCCCCACCGCGTCGGCCAACGCGGCCAGCGCGTCGGCGCGCACCCGCGCCCCCTCCACGAACGAGCCGATCACCGTCCCGCGCGCCAACGGCGCACCCCCGAACACCCGGGCGTGCAGAACCGCCGGATTGACGGCGTGGGGGCGGATCAGCGCGCGGCGTTCGCTGTCCGATAGCCCGGCCGCGGCGGCGAGGTGGTCGATGGCTCGCGTGACGCCTTGAGCATCCACCGGAAGCGACGCCCGCAACTCCGGCGGCAGGCGGGACATCAGCTCGGCGTGCTCGGCGGCGGCATCGTTGAGCAGCGCCTCGACGGTGCCGGTGTGACTTGGCTCCATCCGTCTCACGGTAGTCACCGACGACAGCTCGGCTCTGCGTCCGGTCTCGCGCCTGGCGTACGGTTCCCGTCGGACCGGTGAGCCACGGTCTCGAAGTCCTTACGAAAGGTCCCATGCCTAGCCGTCCGCAGTTGCGCTACGTCGACCCATATCAACGCCGCGGTCGGCTCTACCTCGCGGTGTGCCGGCTCTCGACGACGAAGCCGGGGATGTGGCTCGCGGAGAAGATCGCCTGGAAGCTCGACCCGTACCTGCTCAGGCTCACCAGGGGCCGGTTCGGCTCGACGGGTCCGGTTGCCGCGGCGCTGCTGGAAACGCGCGGCGCCCGGACGGGACGGCGGCGCCGGAACGCCACGCTGTACTTCCACGACGGCGATCGGGTGACGATCATCGCGTCCAAGCGGGGATGGCCTACGCACCCCACCTGGTACCACAACCTCCGAGCGCAACCCGACGTCGTGTTCGGCGGTCTGCCGTTCCGAGCCGAGATCGTGGAGAGCGAGTCCGAGCGAGACAGGCTGTGGGATCTCGCCGATCGCGTCTTTCCGCAGTTCGCGGATTACCGCGAGTGGGCCGGAAAGGCAGGCCGGGTGATCCCGATCGTTCAGCTGATCCCGCGGTAGCGACTGGGCAGTGGCCCCCTGGACTCGGGCGTGAGGGCAAACGGCAGCCGCGCGCGGGCTCTGTGATATCAATCGCCTGGAAAGGCGCCGATCGGATCAAGCCCGCGGTAGGGACCGGGTCGCAGGCTCGATCTGAGCGCACGGGCGGCGGAGGCTCTGATGCAGGCTTCAGTAACCGAGGGTCACGGGGACGGTGAGACGATCACCGCCGGGGCGGACCGCGGCGTCCGGCGCAGCTGGGTCGCGGCGTCGTGGATCCTGGCCGGCGCGCTTCCCCTGATCGGCCTGATCTCGTTGCTGCTGCGGTCAAAGCTCGACCCCCACTGGGAGAACCCCAAGCTTCACTTCGTCGTTTTCGCGGCCGTCGGATCGCTCGCGTTCGGGTTGGCGTACGTCGCCGGTGAAGCGGCCACGCGACGCGGCGACGCCCGGGTGCTGCTCATTTCGCTGGCCTTCCTGGCGACGGGGGGCTTTCTGGGGCTGCACGCCATCGGCACGCCCGGGATCCTGTTCTCGGGGGAGCTGTCGGGCTTCAAGGTTGCGATCCCGGTGGGGCTGCTGGTGTCCGCGGTGTTCGGATTTGCCTCGGCGTTTGTGGACCTCAATGCCGAGTACGCGGCGATGGTCATGCGCAGGAGGTCGCTGCTGCGCGGGATCGTGGTGGGGGTGATGGTGCTGTGGTTTATCTGGACGGTGGCCAAGCTTGCACCGCTTGACCGTGCTACCAGCGAGGGCGCCACCGGGAGCTTGCTGGGGGTGCTGGCTGTGCTCGGTGTGATCACCTACGGCGTTTCGGCCGCGCGGTACTGGATCGTCTACCGGTCGAGCATGAGCTTGCTGCCGGCAAGTGTCATCGCCTGCTTCGTACTCCTCGCCGAGGCGATGATCGGTGTCGCGACTACCGGGGAGCGGAGCTGGCACGCGAGCTGGTGGGAATGGCACGCCCTGATCGTCCTGGCCTACGTGATCATCGGCTTCGCCGCTCGCCGGGAGTGGCGCGAGGAACGCTTCCGCCACCTGTACCTGCCCTCCACCCGTCACCGCAGCCAGAACGTCAGCGTGCTGTTCAGCGATCTGGCGGGGTTCACCAGTTTCACCGAGCGCTCGTCGGCGGACGAGGTCGCGACGCTGCTGAGCTCGTACTACGAGCTCGCCACCCCCCTGATCACCCGCAGGTTCAAGGGAGAGATCGAGAAGTTCATGGGCGACGGCATGATGGCGACGTTCAACAGCCGCGGGGACCTGCCTGACCACGCCGTCCGCGCTGCTCGCGCCGGGCTCGCGCTGCAGGCGGAGATCGGGCGGGTGGCCGACGAGCATCCCGGGTGGCCTCGGCTCCGGGTCGGCATCAACAGCGGGGAGGCGGTGCTGCGGGAGCTCGGAGGACACGGACACGTCACCTACACGCTGATCGGAGATACCGTCAACCTGGGTGCACGCCTCGAGGGCAAGGCGCCCGTCGGAGCGGTGATGATCGGCGCCGAGACCTACCGGCAGCTGCCCGACGGAGCGATCGTCGAGGCGATGAGCGGGGTCATGGTCAAGGGCAAGCAAGCCGCCCTCGAGGCCTACGTCTTGCACGCGCTGCCCACCTGATCGCCGCCCACCGACGTCACTCGGGAATTCTGGTCACGATCCCCGGGGCCGACCCGTTGACGACTCGGCACCGCGCTGCAACGATGGTTTTCGCCCTGCTTGATCGAGCTCGGCTCGACCTCGCGATTCCACGACCCTTGGAGGAGGGAACCGATGAATCGAAGCGCGCAGCGGATCTTGACGACCCACGCCGGCAGCCTGCCGCGGCCCGCGGAGCTGCTGCCTTTGGTGTTGGCCCAGGAAGCGGGCGAAAGCGTCGATCCCGGCAGATTCGAGGACGGGGTCCGCCTCGCGGTCAAGGAGACCGTGCGCAAGCAGGTCGCCTCCGGGGTCGACGTGATCAACGACGGTGAGGTGAGCAAGCCCAGCTACGCCACGTATGTGAAGGACCGCCTGACCGGATTCGGTGGGGAGGGCTCGATCCAGGAGGTCGCCGCCTCGGTGATGAGCCTGGAGGAGTTCCCTGACTTCGCCGACCACATAGCGGCGACGATGACCTCGGCCTCCGAGATCCGGTTCACCTCCTGCGACGGGCCGGTGTCCTACGTGGGTCAGGATGCGGTGCAAGCCGACATCGAGAACCTGAAAGCCGCGGTTGACGGAGTCGACCCTGCCGATACGTTCATGAGCGCGGCCTCTCCGGGTGTCATCGCGGTCTTCTCCCCCAACCGCTACTACCCGAGCGAAGATGAATACCTGACCGCGATCGCGGAGGCGATGCGCGAGGAGTACGAGGCGATTCACCGGGCCGGCTTCCTGCTCCAGCTCGACTGCCCCGACTTCGCGATGACCGCCCCCGGTGCCGGCTCGCTCGAGAACTTCCGCAAGCAGCTCGAGCTCAGTGTGGAAGCTCTGAATCAGGCGCTGGTCAATGTCCCGGCCGAGGCGTCGCGGATCCACATCTGCTGGGGTAACGGCGAGATGCCGCGGACCTCCGATGTCGAGCTCAAAGACATAATCGACATCATCTTGAAGGCGAAGCCGGCAGGGCTCATGCTGATGGCGTCAAACGGCCGTCACGCCCACGAGTGGAGCGTCTTTTCCGACGTCAAGCTCCCGGATGGCAAGTACCTGATCCCGGGAGTTCTCGACTCCACCACGAACGTCGTCGAACACCCCGAGGCAGTCGCGCAGCGACTGACTCAGTATGCGGACGTGGTGGGCCGGGACAACGTGATGGCCGGGACCGATTGTGGCTTTGGCACCATCGCCGGGATGAACGTGGTGGTGCCAACCGTGGTCTGGGCGAAATTCCGGGCCATGGCCGAAGGAGCCCAGATCGCAACCGGCCGGCTGTGGCAGTGAGCCATCCACCTAGCTCACGCTGGAGCCGCGGCAGGTAGCCTCGACCGACCTGGTCACCCACCTGAGCTACCGCGTGGTGCGCTAGCGACCCGGCTGCCGGCGAGCTAGGGGTGACGACTGAGACCGCGCAGGACCGCGTCCGCGTCGCGGTGGGGCGCCCGCAGCGCGATCCCGACCAAGTCGAGACTCACCCCGGCGACGGCGCGGACCGCCGCGCGGTTGGCGGCGTCATCGCCGGTACCGAACATCTCTGCGGTGTAGAGAGCGATCGCGACCTCCCGGCGTTGGGCCCGCTCGCGCACCGTTCTCAGCTTCTCCGCAGTGGCTTCGAACACCAGCACCGGCTGCACGAGCAGCGGCAGGTATCGGTTGCCGTCGGCGTCGAGGTAGTCCTCGCCGATCACGTCGGGGCCGGCCGCCGCGGTCACCCCGCTGATCAGGAACGCGCAAACGTTGAGCCGCTGCCAGCTGGCGAGGTCGTCGCGCACGACAACCGCGACCTTGGTGTCGAAATCGGTGACCGCCACCGCCCAAGCATGCCTCCGCAGCCGGCGGCGGTCTTGAACGATATTGCGGCCGCTGGACCCGCCGGGCTAGGCAGCGGCGAATCTGCCCGGCGTCACGCCGACGGCTCGTCTGAAGGTGCGGGTGAGGTGAGGCTGGTCGGCGAAGCCGCACGCCGCGGCGACTCGCGCGATCGGGTCGCCGGCGTTCAGCATCCGGCGCGCCCGCGCGATCCGCAGGTTGGTCTGAAACGCGTGCGGGGTGAGCCCCGCCTGCTGGCGAAAGCGGCGCACCAGCTCGAAGCGAGTCAGCCCGGCGAACGACGCCAGCTCAGCCAGCGGCACCGGTTGGTCCCAGTGCTCGATCAGGTAGGCGCGCGCACGCCGCACCGCCGCGTGCTCGGATCCGCCACGAGCGGGGGGCGGTCCAGGTCGCAGGTGCGGCCGCAGCCCCTCGAGGACTCCCACGACGGATTCGTCGAGCTCGAGGCTGGCGGTACCGGCGGCGAGGAGCGCGTGCATGCCAAGCAGCGAGTCGCGAAGCGCGCGATCACGAAACACCACCCAGCGGGCCGCTCGCGGCGCCGCGAGATCGCGCTCGTCCCATTCCTGCAGCAGCGCCGGATCGAGATACAGGACCTTGTAGGCCCAGCCCTCGGGCACCGCCGCCATCCCGGTATGCACCGACTCGGGCTCCAACACGAACAGCTCGCCACGGTCCGCGCGCTGCTGGGTCGCGTCAACCTCGAACTGCGCGGCGCCGTGATCCACGACCGCCACCGTCCAGGTCGGATGCGAGTGGGGCAGGTAGGCGTGCTGGATGAAACGCGCGTGGAGCGCCTCCAAGCCCGGCAGGCCGGCCGGTCGAAAGTAGATCGAGTGCTCAGACACCGCGCCAGCCTAGCCCCGGTCCGGCCCGTCCCGCTAGCCTCGCCGGGCCGCCTGCTCGAGGATGCGCCGTACGATCGGCCGATGCACCGGCTCGACCCGGGCCCAAACGGCGCGGGCGATGGGGGTCTCCTGTCGCACGAAGGTGGCAAAGAGCAGGGTGTCCGGCTGGCGCTTGAACAGCAGCTCGGCCGGCATCCCGATGCGGGAGCCGGCCCCCAGCAGGGCGAACTCCGGGGTGCTGCGCCGCACCTCCCAGCCGAGCACCAGTCGGTCAGACCGGACGCAACCGAGTCGCAGCCCAAGCGCCGACCACCCCGACACGAGCGAGCTCCGCACGCTGATCGGCGCGTCTTGGAGCACCGCTCGAGCCCATTGCTCGCCGGTCCGTCCCCCAGTCGAGGCAATGTCGACGATGAATGCGTCCTCATAGTCGATCTGGGGCAGCGTGCTGAGCGCTCGCGCGGCCGGCGGCACTTGGATCTGGCGCACCGGACTCGCGGTCGGTGAGGCGAAGTCAGGCATCCGGGCTACGCGTGCGCCGGCGCCGGGTCGCCGGCGTGCGCCCGCCACTCGCGCCCGAGCTTTCGAATCATCGGCGGGTAGACGATCATGTACCGGAACGGCTTGATCGCGGCCATGTAGCCGATTCCGAGCAGCCCGTTTGGCTTCACGAGCACCGCCATCTGGCCGCGGTAGCCGCCGGTTCCGTCTGGGACCCAGCCGATGTGGAGGACCCCGTGCATCGTCCGGTTGGCGATCTCCGCGGCCCACTCGTCGTCGAGCAGGTACAGCGAGGTGAACGGCAGCGCGTCGAAGTCCGGGCCGGAGGGGCCGGCCCCCAGATCCGCCGGCAGACGGTCGCGCAGCGTCGCCATCCCGGACCCGGAGCCGGAGCCGGACCCGGACCCGGACCCGGACGCCGGGCTGTCCCAGCCGAGCAGCTCCCCGACCTTCCACCGGATCGCCCACACCACGCGGGCGGCAACTGAGGAGCCTCGAGACGGGTCGCCTGACGCGATCCCCGCCACCAGCCGCGGAAAGTCGTTCCGGCCGCCGGGCGTGGGCAGCGCCCACACATCCTCGAGCCGGAAATCGGTGGTGAGCTCGTGGATTCGCCAGGGCCGCGACGTGTGCGCGCTACTCGGGAGCCGCATTCGGCACCTCCATCCATACGTTAGCGTATCGATACGGTACTGTATAGATACCGCGTAGTCAACCGCCCACCCGAGCTCGGATCCGGGCGATGTGCGATAGCGATAGACGATGGCCGCCCCCACCCGTACCCCGCGCACCAGCTGGATCGAAGAGGGCCTGCGGGCCCTGGCCCGCGGCGGCCCGGACGCCGTCCGGATCGAGCCCTTGGCCCAGGCCCTGGGCGTCACCAAAGGAGGGTTCTACTGGCATTTCGAGGACCGCCGCGCGCTGCTCGCCGAGATGCTCGAAGCGTGGGAGCAGGCGACCACCGACGAGGTGGTGGAGCGGGTCGAGGGCGAAGGGGGCGACGCCAGGGCCAAGCTGCGGCGGCTGTTCGCGCTCACCTCCTCCGGCGTGGTGGCGATCGATCTCGCGGTCCGCGACTGGTCTCGGCGTGAGCCGGCGGTCGCCGAGCGCCTGCGGCGCATCGACAACCGGCGAATGGACTACCTGCGGTCGCTGTTTGGCGCCTTCTGCCCCGACCCCGACGACGTCGAAGCCCGCTGCATGCTCTCCTACTCGCTGCTGATCGGCAACCACTTCATCGCTGCCGATCACGGCGCGCGCACCCGTACCGACGTCCTGGAGCTGGCCTGGAGGCAGCTCCTGGCCTAGTTAGTACCGGCGCGGCCGGTCCGCGGGGCCTACAGCGCCTTGAAGAACCGCGACACCGCGAGTGACGTGAACCCCCCTGGTCTGTGGTGACCTCCGGACCGGAGTGCGGTCCGGCTCGCGGGTCGGCCGGCGATTGCGCCCGGGTCGCTGACCGGCGAGTCGGCCGTGGTCGCGCAGTCGTATGCGCGCCGGCGTGGCGTCGTCGAGCGGCACGCCACCTCGCGGAGCGTCGCGTGGGCCGCGAGGCCGCCCCGGAACCTTTCCCCCGCCATCCTCCGAGTCCGACTCCGATTCACCATCCGACGAGCCGCCGCGGCGCAGGAATAGCGGTAGGAACACGACCGCCAAGACGATCGCCAGGTACAGCAGCCCCGCGAAGTCAAGGCCGCCCATCTGTGAGCTGCCCGGCATGCAACAACACTACCGCGCCACCCGAGCCCACGGGAATCGATTCCGATCAGGGGGCCATTCCGGTCTTGACCCAACGCGCGAACGCCTCGATCCACTCGGCCGGCCACGCACCGTCACAGGGCATCGATCCGTCGCGCACCCGTTCCAGGATCTCGGTGGCGTGCCGGCTGACATCCTCATGGGCGCCGAGGTCGAAGGCGAAACTCATCGAGCGGCGATCGCGCTCGCGAAACAACCGCCGGATGTGCGGGTCAAACCGAACCGTCTCGTCCTCTCCCGGCAGCTCAATCGGCTCCGCCGAGGGCTCCGCAGCGGGTTCCAGGGCGCTGACGCGGCCGCCCGGCGGTCCGGCTGCGGTGTTCCAGTCCCAGCGGGGCATCGGCATGTGCGCAGGCGGGGTGGCACCTGCCTGTGAGTTCTCGACCGCCAACCGCGAGCCCCACTCGATATAGGCCTGGAACGCGGACCGGAACTCGGCATCGTTGGGCAGACCTGCCTCGCGGGCGGCGCGCAGCAGCAACTCGACCCAACGGCGGCGCCCGTCCTCGGTTAGACCCTTGCCGAGATGCTGGGAGAGCATCCGCGGATAGCCGCCGTACTCGTCGCTGTAACGGGAAGGTCCGCCGAACACCTCTCCCAGCCACTTGGCCACGCGCTGGGGATGGTCGGCTGACATCGTGGCAAACAGCGGCGCCAGAAGCGGGTCTTCGGGCACCAACTTCTCATAGAACAGCCGTGTCATTCGCGTCAACGCGGGCAGGCCGCCGGCCCACTCGAACATTGTCGGTGTGACATCAGGGTCCGGCACAGGATCGTGGAACTCGACGTACCAGTGCATGCCACTGCAAAACGGCTTGTTGCGCGACTGGCCACACCGACACAGGGCATAGTGCTCCTTCGACATGCCTTGATTGCGCACCACTGGCTGTCCGTCCCCATCGACCAGGGAGATCCCGCCGACGACCCGGTACGGCCCGTCGCGCGTGATCTGAATCGTGGGCGCGCGCCCGCCGTGCTGATCGACTTCTGCTCGCGCCTCCACTCCGTCGACGGCATAGCTGAGCGCCCCCGACGGGCAGTCGCGCACGGCGCGGATGATCTCGTCCATCCGCCCGCCGCTGGGCGCCACGAACGGCTCCTGGTCGGCGCGAAATACGGTTGCCAAGCGGTCGGAGCACAATCCGGAGTGCTGGCACGCTCCGCGATTGTCGAGCACGGTCACCTGCTGCCCGACGTACGTGTCGCGGCGGTCTGCGACACGTGCCTGATCCTTGGCGTCGGAAAATCCCACCTCGGCATGGGTTCCGTCGCACAGTGGCTTCAGGCTCGACTGGCCGCAGCGACACAACGCCATCTGGGGCGCCGTCGCCACGGGGCATCCCAACCAGTCCTCGATCCGTCGCGGATTGGTGACCAGGTAGGGACCGTTGTGGAGCAGTTCAATGGCGGCGGGCAGCGCAGCTTGAAGCCCGCTGAGCGTCGCGACCCGGTCACTGCGCACGGACTCGCCGTCGGCCAGCGCCAAGGTCAGATCCTGCAATGCGGCCGTCGCCTCGAGCAGTTCCGCCGGCGCGTCGACCTTCGCTCGCAGCGAGGTCGCGTCGCGAGCCAGCTCCCACAGGGCCGGATCGAGGTCAACGTCCCTCTCGGGGTCCGAAGCCGCAGTCGCTGACTCCTCGGCCGAGCCCCCGTCTCGCTCCACGGCGGATCGCAGCGGCCGAACCACCGACGAGCGCAGCCGCGCAACCGTCGAGCCTTGAACCCCCTCGCTCGGACCACCCGCGTCGCCCACTCGGGCGAGGCTCTCGGCTCGAGTCAACAGCTCCGCTATCCCCATCATCCCGCCACCTCCTCAGATACCTTTACCTCAAGACACATGGACGAAGATAGCTTAACGTGAAGATATCTCAACGCAGCGCTCGTTCGCTCAATCCTGGCAGCTCGGACCACGTCGACCAGGTCCGGGAGCAATGGCGGGCGGTCCGTCCCGATCTCGACACCTGGCCGGTGGGGATCGTCGCCCGCGTCGGGCGCCTGGCCGCCTACTTCGACGAGGCGGTCAACGACCTGATGCGCAGGTATGGGCTCGCCCGCAGCTCGTGGGACGTTCTGGCGAGCCTCCGGCGCGCCGGGCCCCCGTACGAGCTGTCGCCGACCCAGCTGTACCGCGGCCTGATGCGAACCTCGGGCGCGATGACGAATCGACTGCGCCGGCTCGAGGATGCCGGGCTGATCGAGCGCGTCCCCGATCCCGAGGATGGCCGAGGCTTGCGGGTGCGTCTGTCCCCCGCGGGGCTGCGACTCGTCGATGACCTCGCCCAGCTGCACATGAACAACGAAGCCCAACTGCTCGCCGAGCTGAAGCCTTCAGAGGTGCGCCAGCTCGAAGGGCTGCTCCGCCGGCTGCTCATCGGTCTCGAGCGCTCCCGCCCGGGACCACCGGAGGACCGCCGAGGCGCGGCGCCATGAGATAGAAGCGGCAGGTTCGTCGGTGGTCAGCGTTCGGCGACTTCACTGCTCAGCAACGGCTTGACGTCGACGACCGGCGTCCCGTCGACGGCCTCCAGATGCCGCACACGAGCTCTGTGGCCCTCGATGGAGAGGACCTCGACTCGATGCAGTCCGACCGGGTTCGGCCGATCCGGCGAGCGCGTGCTGAACACGCCCTGAAGCGGCCGCGAGGCGTCGCTGCGGGGGTGGACCTGCAGGACGTCGCGGCCGGCGAGGTGCAGCCAGGTTAGGAGCAGGACCTCGTCGCCGGCCTGGATTCCATCGAGCGCCGGTAACACGTCGGGCTCGAAGATGACGGCGGCTTCCGGTGCTCCTTCGTCACCCTGCATGGGCGCCCGGGCGGGATCCGTCAGCGACGACTCGACGATCCCGATCGGCCTGAGTTCGATAGGTGCGCGCGTCATGCGGCCTCACCTCCGGATGCTCGAGGGTGGATCTGGGATTCTTGCCGCGACGCTCCAGAGGTACCCGTCCGGGTCCGTGAAGTACCCGCTGTATGCGCCTCCCGCGGCGACCCCGGGACTGTCGACCTGCCCACCGGCTCGCGCGGCCCGGTTCAGGAGCGCATCGACGCCGGCGGCGGAGTCCACGACGTGGGTGATCGTGAACCCGCGAAAGCCGTCTCCGGCCGCCGGAACCGCAGCGTCGTCGGCGAGCGCCTCCCACTTGTACATCCCCAGGTCCGATGTTCCGTCCTGCCCGCTGAACATGACGAACTTCCGGTAGTCCTTCTTGACAGGCAAGCCAAGTCCGTCCTTGTAGAACTGCTTGGCCCGCTTCATGTCCGCCACTCCGATCGTGAGCGGAACCTCCTGAGCTTCGACCGGGCGATCGGCATGGTCGCTTCCCGATGGTGCCGATCGGGTTCGCCCGATCAGCGGCCGGCGCTTTGACGACGCCACCTTCCAGAGATATCCGCTGGGATCCGTGAGGTAGGCGCTGTATCCCCACATGGCATTGCGCGGCGGCTTGGAAATCTCGGCGCCGTGACCGGCCGCGCGAGCCAGCACGTCGTCGACGTCGTCGGCGGAGTCGACGATGTAGGACAGCGTGAACCCGCGAAAACCGTTCGTTTGCGGGGCCACACCGGCCTCGCCGGCGAGGGCGTCCCAGGGCCGCAGCGCAAGAGCGGATGCGTTGCGGCCGAAGTTGACCGTGACCGTGTCCCTCGTCTCTTGCTCGAGCGCGCACCCGAAGCCGTGCTCGTAGAAGTCGCGGGCACGCTGCAGGTCGGCGACTCCGAGCGTGATGATGTCGATCTTGGGATACATGGTGGTCGCTCCTTGGTTGAGGTTTCGTTCGTAGACGAACGGCAGACCGCCAGATCGACACCGCGCCCCTCGGTGCTTCTCAGCGCTCCATCGCGCGACGCACGCGCTGCACCAGGACCGGGACGAGAAGCCGGCATTCAGCATTCTTGACACACCATAGATTTATGGTTACCCTAAGTTTAGTGCCGCCAGACCACCGGTCTGGCCACTCGGCCCCGCGATGCCCCACCCAGCAGGATCGCATCGCGGCCTGAAAATCCACTGCCGAGGAGAGCAGACATGCCAGTCATCAAAGCCAGCACCGTCGAGGCCGGAAACCTCGAAGGCGCCGAGATCGGAGCGACGATCTCCCTGATCCTGGATCACAGCGAGCCCGGTCAGGGACCGCGCATGCACCGTCACCCATACGACGAGACCTGGATCGTCGTGGAAGGGAACGCCACCTTCCAGCTCGGCACAGAGCGCCACCAGGCCGGACCTGGTGACATCGTCATAGCTCCTCCCCGCGTGCCGCACAAGTTCACCACCGACGGTCCCGGGCCCTCCAGCATGGTTTGCATCCACGCCAATCCGACCAAGGTCACGGAGTGGCTCGAATGAGCGGCCAGTCCGGGGCGTTGCGGTAGGGCTAGCTGTTCCACGGAGGACTCCGGCTGCCCGGCCCTTGTGATGGTTACCCACGATCCGGGGGCGGCGGCGTACGCCGCCGCCCCCGCAGCCACAGCGGTCGTGCGGCTTGACGCGGGTCAGCGTTGTTCCTAGGGTCTGTCGATGGGCACCCGATCGGGGCCCGATGCGGCCCAATGGACTATGAGTCGATAGCCGAGCAATACAGGAACGCCAAGGCCGCTGATTGGCGCGTTTACGTGGAGATCCCATCGTTCATGCGGTTGGTGGGGGATGTCTCCGGGAAGTCGGTGCTGGACCTGGCGTGCGGCGAGGGGTTCTACTCCCGAGAATTCATGCGCCAGGGAGCGGCACGGACGGTCGGGGTTGACAATTCCCCGGCCATGATCTCACTCGCTCACGCCACTGAGCACGCCGAGCCGTTAGGCGTCGAGTACGTCCTGTCCGACGTGGAAGAGCTTGACCAGGGCGAGCGATTTGACCTCGTCGTGGCCGCGTTCCTGCTCAATTACGCCTCCAGCACAGCTCACCTGCTCAAAATGTGTCGTGTGGTCGCGCGCGACCTGAAGCCCGGGTGCCGGTTCGTCACGGTCAACAGCAACCCGGAGATCGGATCGAAACAGGTCGACTACCGCAAGTATGGCTTCGAGAGGTTGGCGTCGCCCGACCTTCACAACGGCTTTGAGTACGTCTTTCGTAACTACCCGGACGGCACCTCATTCGACATCACGATTTATCACCTCGATGTCGCGACGCACGAGCAGGCCTTCGCCTCCGCAGGGCTCACCGACGTCCACTGGGTCCGGCCCGAGGTCTCCCCCGCGGGAAGAACGAACTTCAGTGCCGGGTACTGGGAGACCTTCTTGGGTGATCCGCCGATCACCCTGATCGAGTGTCACGCCAGGGCCTGAAGGAGGAGGTTGGAGCGGCCGATCACCCCGATGCCGTCAGCCGGCGCAGGGTTCGAGCGAGGTCGTCTCTTCTGATTGGTCCGTCGTAACGCTTGCCGTTGATGTAGATCTCGGGGACAGCGTGCGCGCCGCTCGTTGTGGCTTGATCGATTTGCTCAACCACCCGAGCTCGATAATTTCCGGCCCGTACTTCCCGCTGCAGACGATCCGGGTCCACGACGCATCGGGTCGCGAGGTCAAGCAACTCGGTCTCGTCTCTGACTCCCGCGTCGGCGAGGCGGTCGAGCAGCTCGAAGAACTTACCCTGGGCGCCGGCGGCCTCGAGGGCTTCTGCGGCCGGCAGCGATAGGTGGTGGACATCGGCCAGCGGCAGCTGACGCACCGCCAACCGAATTTGCCGCGCGTCACTGAGCCCGGACAGAAGCCGATAAGCGCTACGGCAGGGCTCGGACGAGACGTCTAGGTAGACGGCCACTGTGGGAGCTTCCTCGGGTCCGCGGACGTGGTCGGCCGAACCAATCGGCGGCTCGAGGACTGGCGCCGTCCTGGACTTCGCCCGCCAGCCGGCGAGCGCCTGTGCCACCGAGTCGGGGGGTTGGCGAACCGCAGCAGGCCGTTGGCGATGGTGGCCGGCAGTGCCGCGCTCCCAGTCGCGCACGCCCCGAGTGGTGTCGTGTGCGAGCTCGCTCGGCGACTCGGGAGGTGCGTCGGGACGGCGGTAGGGCGTTTGACTGATGCCGCTGCCCCTCCGCGTGTAGTAGCCGTAGACCACGGCGAAGAACAGCCCCACCACGACCGCGATGAAGATCAGGCTCCCGCCGGCAAGCGCGAACGGGATGGCGGTGTGCACGGACTCAGCTAACACGATGACTCGATGGTATGGGAGCGATATCGTGACCGGTTGAAACTCGTCTGACTTGGATGGAGATCGATGCTCACGCGCGAGGCCCTCCGGAAGTTGGCCACAGCGGAGCCGAGGCGACTGGTGATCAGTGTCTACGCGCTGACCGACCCTCGGGACCCGGCGAACACGAGCGGGACGGCGGCGTGGTTGATCAATCTGCGCAATGGCCTCGGCATGATCTCCGACCGGTTGGAAGCTGGCGGTGACCGCGAGGATCGGCTGGCGTTCCGCGGGCTACGCAAGCGGATCGAGGAGGAATTGCTCGACCTCGATCCCGCAGCGCGCGCCCGGAGCATTGCATGGATTCTCGATGCTGACGGGTATTCGGAGCGCTTCAGCCTCCAACTTCCGCTCCGTGGCGACGTGGCGGTAGCGAACGCCAAGCCGTTTGTCTCGCCGCTGGTCGACATCGCCGACCGCGGCGCCCCTACCGGCGTGATCCTGGTGGGTGGCGAGCTCGTTCGACTGGTGCAGATCGAGCAGGCCGAGGCGACCGAGCCTGAGAACTCGAGCTATGAGTTGACGCTCGGGGATTGGCGGCCGTTCGGGGGCACGGCGGGCGGGAGTCCAGCGCGGGGATTGCAGGCGGTGTCGCACCAAGAGCGCTACCGAGCGCGAGTGGAGGCGCAGCGAGACCAGCTCTTTGAGGCCGCGGCGACGCAGACTGCGAAGCGGCTCGACTCCCTCGGTTGGGAGCGCATCGTTCTCGTCTCCGAACGTCAGGTGGCCACGCGCTTTCGCGAGTCACTGCCATCGGAGGTGAGCGAGCGGGTGATCGCCGAAGCCGACCTCAATCTGGTCGCCGGGGATCCGACCGCGATCGCAGATGCCGTCGAGCCGCTGATCGAAGATGCCTGGCTCAATCGGACGACCGCACTGATCGAGCTCGCCCACGAGCGCGCCCGAGGCGGCGGCGCGGCCACGATCGGAGCCCAGGAGACTTTGGGTGCGCTCGCCGAAGGACGGGTCGATCACCTCGTCCTCGACCCCGACCACGACTTCTCATCCGCCGCCGGAATGATCCCGCCATCGATTGAGGGCCCGAGCGAGATGCTTGGAGAGCGAGCGGTTGAGGCAGCGATCGGCACCTCAGCGCGGGTCAACGCGCTCGCGACTACCAAGTCCGAGACGCTGCGCGAGGCCGGTGGCATGGTCGCCCTGTTGCGGTACTGAGAACTCCGAAGAACCCAACTTCTCCTCGCCCTCGAGGCCGCGCGCGCGTAGGTCAGGGCATTCCGAGCCGGGTTTGGAACACCCGGCGGTCGACGTGATGGGTCCACAGAACCTCGGCGATGTCGTCGGGCTCATTGTCGGCTCCAGGTGCGATCCGGCCAGCGATCGCGGTGTGGGCGACGTGAATGCCCTCATCGCCCAAGGCGTCGTGAAGCATCCGTGCGTAGGCGACCTCGCCGGCGAAAGAGATACCGACGCCAGCCCGAGCCGGGTACGGGTTTACGGCGGCTGCGCCGGTCGTGAACAGAATCGTTCCGCGCCCGGCTTCGCGCATTGGCCCGATGACCGCCTGGGCCGCCGCCACGGCCCCGAGCACGCTGAACTCAAGCGGACCCCGGACATCGTCGACCGTCGTCTCCAGGACGGGCTTCATGAATTCAGCCGCGGGAAGCGGCGAATACTCCAGCACGTCGACTGGCCCGAGTTGGTCGGCGAGCCTCCGGATCGCGCCCGCCAGCGCGTCGCTGTCTCGGATGTCGGCCGCCGCGCCGGCCACGGTGACCCCGTCGAGCCGCAACTGCGCAGCGAGCTCGACCAGCCTGGACTCCGTACGCGAGATCAGGCCCACGGCAAAGCCCTCTTGTCCGAACCGCCTGGCCACGGCTAGACCAAGGTTCGGCCCGGCCCCAACAATCACGAGCGACATTGCCTAGAGCCTAGTCGTCGGCGGTCAGCAGCCGCAGCGGCCGATATCAGTCGGCGGTCGCGGCGGCTTCACGCGCGCGTGACGTCGTAGGGCCCGCAAGGATCGGCTTGAGCCCGACGCCGGCCGCCGAGCGACAGCGCGGACACGCCAATGGCCAGGAGCACTACGACGCCGAGCACGACGAACGCCGCTGGGAACCGAGAGCCGATCGCCCGGGCGTTGAGAACGGCCCCGATGATCGATACCGACAACAGAGCTCCGGCTTGCCGGGTGGTGTTCTGCACGCCCGAGGCAAGCCCCGATTGCTCCTCGCTGACACTGGCCAGCAGCAGCGATGTGAGTGCCGAAAACGAGACGGTGCTGGCGATGCCGATCAGCAGCAGGCCGACCGCGATCTGACCGTACGCACTGTGGACGTCGGTCGGCGCCAGCACAGCAACGCCGAGTGCGCAGCAAGCAAAGCCGGCCACCAGCAGCACCGGATGGTCAAACCGACGCGACAGCCGAGGATAGATCAGAAACGGTCCGGCCAGCGTTCCCACGGTCAGGGGGAGCAGCGCGACTCCCGTCGATCCGGGACTCCAGCCCCGCAGCAGTTGGAAGTACAGAGACATCAAAAACAGCGTGCCGTAGAACAGGAAGCCCATCAGCGACGCACAGATGACGGCCACCGTCCGCACACGGTTCGCGAAGAAGACCGGGGGCAGCATCGGCTCGCGGATCCGTCCCTCGGCGGTCCAGAATGCCGCTCCGACGACCAGGCCACCGACGAGCATGCCGATCGTGATCGGTGACCGCCACCCCGATTCACCGCCTTGGATTACCGCCGCCGTCACCAGGCCCAACGCGATCACCGCGGTTACCTGACCGAACCGATCGACGGCGCGGTGACGGCGCGGGGTCTCCGAAATGCTGATCCGTCCGAGCAGCACGCTGACGACGCCGACCGGCAAGTTGATCAGGAACACGCTGCGCCATCCAAACGCATCGATCAGGAAGCCGCCAACCAGTGGGCCGAGAGCAACCGCGCCCGCTCCAATCCCCACCCAAACGACTGCAGCTCGCGTCTGGCCGGCACGGTCGCGGAACAGGTACGGAATGAGCGCGAGCGTCGCAGGCAACAGCGCCGCCGCACCCACACCCTGGACGACGCGGGCCGCGATCAACGCCAGGATCGACGGCGCCGCAGCGCAGGCCACCGATGCCGCGGTGAACACGCTGGCGCCAATCAGGAACATTCGTCGCAACCCGATGCGATCACCCAGCGCGCCAGCGGTCAGCAAGAGCCCGGCGAGCGTCAGCGTGTAAGCGTTCAGGACCCACTGGGCGCCCGCGAGTGAGCTGTGGAAATCGGCCCGGACCGCGGGCACCGCCACGTTCAGCACGCTGCCGTCGAGGATGATCGCGAAGTAGCCAAGGCAGATCGCCGCGAAACCGACCGACGGCCGGCGCAGTCGACCCGCGACTTCAAGATCCCGTCCGGCGCTCACCCCAGCCTCCCAGGTCGATAACCCGTCGCGAACGACCATCGCACACCGGGCAAGTCCGCGCTACGAAGCTCGATACGGAGGGGCTTCGAGCGCAGGCGCTGCATCGACGACCGACACAGCAACTTCATCGTCTCCTCGCCCCGCCCCCTCGATAGACTGCGGCGGCTCTCAAGGAGGAGGATCTGATGCGTTTCGCGGTGAGGTTGATCGGGGTGGCCTGCATGGTGTTCGCGCTGGCGGCGTCTGCGGCCAATGCGATCGACCCACTCTCGCCGACCACGACACCGGTCCCGCCGAGCTTGGCCAGCACAATTGCGCGCGTCGAGGCGAAGGCCCGATACACGCACTCGACATGGGCTCAGCTCGTGGCCGACGCGAAGTCCGGGGAGGTGCTGGTCTCGCAGAATCCCGAGAAGCTGTTCACGCCCGGCTCGACGCTGAAGCTCTACAGCGCGGCCGCGGTTCTGCACGACTACGGCGCGGGCCATCGCTTCAGGACGCCTGTCTATCGCACCGGGAGCGTTCGTCGCGGCGTCCTGAGCGGCAACCTCGTGCTCGTCGGGTCTGGCGACTTCAGCTTCGGCCTGCGCGATCGAGCGAACGGAACGCAGGCTTACAACAGCGCGCCGCAGCTCGATCACAGCGACGCCGACGGCTCAGCCGGCCCAACGCTGGTGCCGCATTCGAATCCACTGGCCGGCGTCGAGCAACTCGCGCGCCAAGTGCGCGCCGCTGGGATCCGCAGGGTCAACGGCAACGTCGTCGTCGACGACCGCCTGTTCAACGCATATACCGGCTGGCCAGATGGTGTCGTGTCGCCGATTGGGGTCAACGAGAACTTCCTCGACATCACCGCCAGGCCGACCCGCAGAGGACAGACAGCCCGCATCTCCTATCGGCCGCGGACCGCTGCGTGGCACGTGCGCTCCACCGTCAAGACGGCCCCCCGAGGAGCGGCGCCCTCCTGGCAGGCCACGCAAACAGGCCCCGGGGAGGTCACCGTGAGCGGCACGGTCCCGGCCGGCGCGGGCCCGCTGCTCCAGGTGTTCTTCATCCCGAACCCGGCTGCCTTCGCGCGCACCGCGTTCATTGAGGCGCTGCGGCGCGCCGGCGTGAGCGTCCCGGCCAGTGCCGGAGGGTCGAACCCGCGCAACCTGCTGCCGCGCAGTCGCAGCTACCCGTCGAGTCACCGCGTGGCGCTGCGGTCGTCGGCCCCGCTCTCGCAGATCGTGAAGGTGATCCTCAAAGTCAGCGCCAACCGCGGCGCCGACCTGCTCGTGTGCCTGGTGGCCGCCAAGCATGGCCAGCGCAACTGCCTGGCCGGACTGGCGTATCTCCAGCGCAACGCCGCACGCCTGGGATCGCCGCCGGACACGACGTTCGCCTTCGATGGAGCCGGCTCGGATGACCGCGATCGCATCAACCCGGTCGCGCTGACGACGTTCCTGCGGCGCGTGCTGCTGCAGCCCTACGGATCGGCGTTCCGCGCCGCGCTGCCGCTCGTTGGCGTGAACGGGACGCTTGCCCAGTTGGGCAAGGGAACGCCAGCCGTCGGCAAGATCGAGGCCAAGCCCGGCAACCGCGTCGCCTTCGCCACTCCCGCGCTCGGGATCGCCGGCGCGTCAAACCTGGTCGGCTACATAGAGGCCAAGAGCGGACGCACGCTGGTCTTCGCCAACCTCATTAACAACATCCCACTGACCGCTGTATTTTCGGAGGTCTTCTCGATCTTCGACGACCAAATGCTCATCAATGAGGCGGTCCAGCAGGCGTATTAGCCGACGCGCGAGACCAGTTATATCCGCAACGGTTCTCTGGCGTGATAGAAGGGCGTGTGGAGTTGTCAGTAGGGACGGCAGTGAAGTGCGGGTTCTTGGTCGCGGTGGCGGTGGTCGTGACTCTCGCTGCTGCGGCAGGTGCGCGAGCGGGGACGGCAGCTAGCGGCGTAGGTGTGGTCCCGCCGAGCGGTCGGCCGGGTCCGTTTGTCGCGCCTGCCACGGGCCAAGCGAGCACGACGACCGCAATTCCGGTTTCCGGCAAGGCGGCTGGACGCGTGTTTGACGGGGTCGGCGCGATCAGCGGCGGAGGTGGTAACTCGCGCTTTCTGATCGACTATCCCGCCTCGCAGCGCTCGGCGATTCTCGACTATCTGTTCAAGCCTGGCTATGGCGCCTCGCTGCAGGTCCTCAAGGTCGAGATTGGCGGTGACGCGAACTCCACCGACGGTTCGGAGGCCAGCATCGAGCACTCGCGGGGTCTCGTGAACTGCAATGCGGGCTACGAGTGGTGGCTGATGGGGCAGGCGAAGGCCCGCAACCCGTACATCAAGCTCTACGCCCTGGCGTGGGCGGCTCCCGGTTGGACGGGCTCGTTCTGGTCACAGGCCACGATCGGCTACGTCGTTCAGTGGCTCGGGTGCGCGAAACAGCACGGTCTAGCGATCAACTACCTGGGCGCCAACCAGAATGAGGCGCCGTACGTGAAGAGCTGGACGGAGAGCCTCCGGTCGGCGCTCGACCTCGCTGGGTTCTCGGGCACGCAGATCGTGATGTCCGACGACGGCGATACTCCGGGTAACTGGCCCGTCGCCACCGATGCGGCCAGCGACCCAGCTTTCAGCGCCGCGACGGCCATCCTTGGCGAGCACGACGTGTGCGGTTATCCGACGAACGGCAACCAGTGTCTGAGCACCGCCACCGCCCGCGGCACTGGCAAGCCGCTGTGGGCCAGCGAATTGGGCGCAATTGACGGTGCCACCGGCGCGGCGAACATGGCCCGGGCGGAGATCCGCGGCTATCCCAACGCGGGTCTGACCGGTTTTGTCACCTGGCCGATGATCGCCGCGATGCCGCCCGGGCTACCGCATGAAACCCAAGGGCTGATCTACGCCGACCAGCCGTGGTCGGGCAACTACACGGTGAACGCGATGACGTACGCGATCGCGATGATGAGCTGGTTCACTGCCCCCGGATGGCACTTCATCGACGGCGCCGACGGTGGCTTGGGCGGCCTGACCGGCGTGTACGCCAACGGCAGCTACGTGACCCTCAAGGCGCCCAACGGCCTGAATTGGAGCACTATCGCGGAGACGACCACCACGACCGCGGTCCAGCACGCCAACTTCACTGTCAGCGGCGGGCTGTCGTCGAGCACGGTCCACGTATGGCGAACGCTGCCGAGCTCAACGAACCCGGCGGATTGGATGGTCAAGCTCAGCGACATCCATCCGGTCGGCGGCAAGTTCTCCTTCGCCCTATCGCCGGGCTACGTGTACTCGTTCACGACGCGCGCGCTGCCCGGCAAAGGCTCGAGCACCGTGCCGGCCCCGAGCACGCTCGGCAGTTACACCGACAATCCCACCGCGAACCCTGCGGACTCGACACCGGTTTACCTCGCGCCGATGGACGGCGCCTTCGAGTATCAGCCCTGCGCGGACAATGTCGCCACGACGTGCACCCAGCAGATGGCGCCCCAGCCCCCGGTGTACTGGTATGCGCGCGCCGGATTTCCGTACGCCGTCCTCGGCGACCCCAGCTGGCGAGACTACACAGTCAGGGCGGACGTGCTGTTCACCCAAGCCGGTTCTTCGGCTGGCGTCCTTGACCGCTTCAGCTACCAGGGCAGCGCGATCAGCAACTTCCGGGCCTACATCCTGAAGCTCGCCGACGACGGCTCCTGGCAGCTACTCAAGGACAGCCGAAACGTCGGCGTAAGCATCCTCGCCTCGGGCACCCTGACCGTCCCAGCCGGCGT
This sequence comes from Solirubrobacteraceae bacterium, assembly GCA_036502145.1. Lineage (GTDB taxonomy): Bacteria > Actinomycetota > Thermoleophilia > Solirubrobacterales > Solirubrobacteraceae > Palsa-465. Next base: position 48,883 of record DASXZB010000055.1, read on the forward strand.
GGGACGCTGGCACAACCTGTCGCTCAACATCCACGGGGCCACGCTCACCGCCGCGATCGACGCGCGCCAGGTCGCCACCGTCACCGACAACGACCCCAACTACACCACCGGAATCGCCGGCATCGAAGCCGGCGCAATCGACTCAGGCGGCGCTTGGACCGGCACGTCCTGGCCGGTCGTGCAATACCGCCGACTCACGGTCTCCTGACCGCTCTCCACGCGCCGTTCCCGGCGCCAGCCACCCCAGCGCGGCTGGGTTCGTCAAGGGTGGCAGCGGTGGCGGTAGCTTCATGCCCGTCGGTACACCCGGAGGTTGGCGCTGTCGAACGTCCTTGCTTCCACCAGCTCCATGCGTAGTGGCGTTTGCAAGTCTTTGAACAGCGGGAAGCCGTTGCCGACGGCGACGGCATGAGTGATGAGCCGGTACTCGTCGATCAGGTCGTTGCGTGCTAGCGATTGAACGAATTTCGCGCCGCCGTGCGCGAGGAGATCTTTCCCGGGCTCGCGCTTGAGTCTGCCGATCTCCGTCGCGAGGTCGCCGCGGACGATCTGTGTATCGTCCCAGTCGGCCCGATCGAGAGTGTTCGAGAACACGATCTTGGGGATTTCGTTCATCGGGGCGGCATAAGCGTGGGTGGAGGATGGCCAGTGGGCGGCCATTCCCTCGTATGTGACGCGGCCCATGAGGTGCGCGCCCGCTTCCCGCACCTGTGCGAGCTTCAGCTTGGTCAGCTCCGGAGCTTCGGGCGCCAGGCCCCACTCGCCCTCCATCACGGGCACCGATCCGTCGCCTCGAGGGATGGCCACGATCCCGTCCAGTGAAACGCCCATCTGAAGAACTAGTCTCCTGGTGCCTTGCTCGGGCATGCGGATGAACCCCTTTCTCGCTTTCGACGTGCGATCCGTCGGCCGCATAACGCGACGTTACTTGTCCAATCCATTAATTAACCATATCATTAAATACCAGCGATGCCCGCCGACCGGCTGAGCGTCACTTTTGCCGCGCTCGCGGATCCGACGCGTCGCGCGATCCTCGCCCGGCTGGCCCTGGGGGAGGCCACGGTCGGCGAGCTCGCCGAGCCGTTCCCCGTGAGCCTTCCAGCGATCTCGAGGCATCTCAAAGTGCTGGAACGAGCGGGACTGATCACGCGCCGTCGTGCCGCGCAGTCACGGCCGACCAGCCTCCGAATCGACGCCCTGGAAGAGGCGGAGGATTGGATAGGCACGTGCCGCGTGACGTGGGAAAGTCGCATGGATCGCCTCGCGGCCCATCTAGAGAAGATCCAGAACCCGAGCGGCGACAGCTGAGATGACCAGCGAGCCAAGTCCTAGTCCGGCCTCACGCCGAGAAGTTCGCATCACCCGTCTATTTCGGGCTCCGCGGGAACTTGTCTTCAAAGCTTGGATCGACCCGGACCAAGTCGCGGCCTGGTGGGCGCCCAAGGAGTACGAGATACCTCGCGAGACGGTCGAGATCGAGCCACACCTCGGGGGGCGGATCCACTTCTCGGTGGTCGAACTGGAGGGCGGAGCCGTCTACCCGGTGCGCTTCAAAATCGTCGAGATCTCCGAGCCGGAACTACTCGTACTCGCCTCGGATCCGGAACCACAGATCGGCCTCTTGTATCCGATGATCACTCGGGTGGTATTCGAGGCCGACGGCGACGGAACGCTGGTCACCGTGACCCAGGGCCCGCACACCGAGGAGATGCAAGACCGGGCGAGCGCCGGATGGCTAGGGTCGCTCGACAAGCTCGAGACGCTCCTACGCTCCTGAGCAACCGCACGCGGGCCTCGCGCGACCTCGCACCGCGGCGGCGTAGCAGAGAGTCAAGGCTATGCAAGCGGGCGAGCGGCTAGGACCGCCGCCGCCACGCAGCGAAGCTCAACCGGGGCGCAGTTCCGCGGGTACGTGTGTGGCGAGCTTGTCGGCCAATGATGCCGCCTTCTCGCCGGCTGTGCGGACCGCGTCGGGATCGTTCGTGCGGTTCTCGGCAAGAAACGCCATTCGCTCGCGCAATAGCGCCCAGGCGGGCTGGCGCCATGGGACGAGGTTGCCCATCAGGTAGTGCATCTCGAATGCGAACCCGGCGTTGGGCCCTTCGGCGGCTGAACCGACCGGGAGTTGCGTGAGCGCGTGGCCGAGTGGGCGGATGATGTCGCCCATCAGCTCGAACGCGGCGCTCATCAGCAGCTCTAACTGCTCGTCGGTCTCGTCGGTGTGGGTGAAGAACCGGGTCAAGAGGTGCAGGAGGACCTCGTAGGCGATCGTGGTGATCTCGGCGACGCGATGGGCCTCGGGGTTCGTGATCACCGTGACGGGATCCTTGAGGTCGAACGGCTGTCTCGTGAAGGCCGCCACAACGGGGCGCGCTGGCTCGAATGTCGGATCGGCATCGCGCAGCGTTTTGTACTCGTCCCAGATCCCGAGGAAGCGGCCGTAATGGGCGTCCTCCCAGTGGCCGCGGGCGCCCTCGCCCTGCTCGATGATCTCGCCCACCGCCCGCAGCGCCGAGTCGAGATCGGTGACCGCCACGACCTGCGGCCAGTGGAACATCTCGGGCGTCGCCTGCGCGCGCGGCGAGCCGACGAACACCGCCCGCTCGCCAAGCTCGTGCGTCAGCTTCGTCAACCCATCCTCGATCCCTCGGTACAGGTGTCCGACGGTGAGGAACTCCTGGCCGCGCGGCATCGCCTCTGACTCGCTCAGCGGATCGCGCCTCGGCGCCGTTGGCACGAACCCCTCGGCGTCCTGGCGCTCCATCCCCTCGGGCCGCTCGAGGAACAGGAAGTGCTTCAGCGCCTGCTCGCCGAACGGCATCAGGTCAAGCTGGACGCTGGCCGGGAAGTAGCCCGAGCGCTGCGGGAAGTTCGGCCGCCCGAAGTACGCTGCAGCGCCGATCGACGACATCACGTTAGCGACCAGCGCCAGGTGGAGCATCTCCTCGATCGCGATTCCGCGCAGCACGCCTCGCCAGCGCTCGATCGCCTCTGATTGCTCGTCGGTCAGACCGTCGCTCTTGTCCTTGAGCGTCCACTCCGCGAACAGGTACTGGCACATGATCATGTGCTCGAGCTGGCACGCTTCCGCCAGCAGCCACCACAGATCCTCGCGGTGGGCGACGACTACCTTGGGCTCGGCGGAGGACATATTGTCAGCAGGACTGTACAGCATCGCTGTCGAATACTTGTCAACGCGATGAAACTGCCCGACACCCTATCCGCGCGAACCTCATACCTGCTCGGCCGGGCCGCCTCGCGCGTACAGGCACTGGGCGAGCACGACCTCGAGCCGCTCGGGATTACGCCGCGCGAGTACAGCGTGCTTGCGGTGCTCGCTGAGTGCTCGCCGTTGTCCCAGACGCAGCTGGCCGAGATCCTCGGGCTCGACCGCACGACGATCCTCAAGCTCGGCGCGTCGCTCGAGGGCAAGCGATTGCTGGTCCGCGAGCGCGACGCCAACGATGCGCGCGCCTACGCGGTGGCGCTGACGCCCGCAGGCGACCGGCTCCGCGCAGCAGCCTTCGAACTGCTGCTCGCCTGCGAAGCGCGGTTCCTGACGCCACTCAACCGCAACGAGCGCGAGAAGCTTCACGACCTCCTGGCACGGGTCACGGACCTTTGACCACGCGGGCCCACCTCCCGTCGTCCTTCGGCTCCGGCACACCTTGACGTCGGACCAGGAGAAGGAGGAGATTGCGCGGTACATCCGCTGAAACGCACGACGTCAGCGCCAGGCGGCGGCCGCTTGGCCCTCGCCTGGTGGAGCCGAGGACCCCGCGCGAGGACCACGTGAGCGCGCGCCGCCGGCCTCCTACGAGGGCGTAGATTGCAGGCATGAAAGAGCTGCGAGGAACCGCGACGGCGCTCGTGCCCGCGCCGATGGAACAGTGCCTTGCGCTGGTCCAGGCCGTTGACGAATACCCGGCCTGGTATCCCGACGTCGTCCGCTCGGTCGAGGTGCTCGAACGCGACGCAAGCGGACTCCCGAGCAGAGCACAGACAAAGCTGCACCTGTCGGTTGGGCCGCTGACCAAGGAGTTCGACGTACTGATGGCAGTCACGGTCCTGCCACCGGCGACCGTCAAGCTCGTCAAGGTCGGGGGGAACGCGAAGTTCGACGTCACCTGGCGACTGCATAACGGGAAAAAAACGCGCCTCGCGCTCGAGCTCGACGCGAACGTGGACGCTCCGCGCTTCCTCCCGCTCGGCGGGATCGGCGAATCCGTCGCCCAGGGCTTCATCTCGGCTGCAAGCGCGGAGCTCGCACGCCGTGCCCGCAGCTAGCTCCAGGGTGGGCGAGTTCGGCGACGGGGGGTGGCTGGCGGCCCGAAGACGCCCGCGGCCGCCGGCCGGTCGCGGTCCGAAGACAGCTACCAGCCGCTAATGAGCAGCAGAAACGCCACGAGGACGCCAACAATCGCCGCCGTCGTAGCCGCCGCCCGCGAGATTTCGCGGCGGATGAGGGTCGCGGTGGGTTTCACCAGGGGACGGATCCACGCCGCCGGAACCAGCCGTAACGGTAGCCATCGGCGCTGCGCGCGAGCGAGGATCGCGTCGGCAATCAGCCGGTCGACGGAGGCACTCAGCGCACTGAGCATCGAGCTAGGGTAAGCCGAGCATCGACTTTGAAGCGAGCCTGCAACCATTGGCCCAAGGCTCACCGGCCCACGACGGCAGCTCAGAGTGCTGCGCGGTGCAGGCCGCGCAGCATGGCGCCAAAGACCCGCTGATGGAGCCCAAACAGCAGGTACCAGTACAGGAGACCGACGTATCCAGCCGGGTCAAAGACGGTCGTCTGGCGTACCTGCACAGCTCCGGGATCGCCCTTGACTTCGAACTGCAGCCAGAGTCGGCCCGGGAGCTTTACCTCGGCGCGGAGCAGTAGCCGGAGCCCGGGCTCGAACCGCTCGACGCGCCAGAAGTCGATGGTGTCCCCAAATCTAAGTGTGTTCGGGTCCCAGGTGGGTTGAGAGCTCGTCGCCGCTGCCGAGGCCACCCAGGTACACGATCCGCCTGACACCGGGCCTCGCGGGCCGCATCGCCAAAGTTCAAGGCCGCTTGGCGGTCAAGCTGCTCGAAGTCGCCGCCTACTCCCATCGAATGCACCATGTAATACGCGGTGTGCACGTTGCACATCGCCGAAGGCAGCGAATCACGTTCCAGGACATCGCCGGCAACGACCTCCGTTCCCGCTTTCGCGCGCTGGGCTAGGACCTCGGGGCGCCGGGTCAGGCAGCGCACGCAGTGGCCGGCTGCCTCGAGACGTTCCACAGACGGCCACCCACATAGCCCGTAGCACCGGTGAGCAGGACGGGGTTGTCTGGCTGCGCCACGGCAGAGCCGCGGCTAGGTTGCCCGGATCCGCTCGAGAGCTCGCCGGTGATCGCCAGCGGCACGCTCTTCACGATCCAGTGCGGCCAAGTACCGGAAGTAGGCGGCTGCGCGCTCGACGCCGGGCGCGCACCTGAAGTCGTGATACGACTGCGCCACCGACCGACTCTCGGCAACCCACGTCACGTATGTCTCCATCTGTGCGTCGAGAAGGTCGACCTGACAGATCGCCTGGCGGGGACACTTCTTAGTCTTCATTTTGGGCCTCCTGTTTCGGGAACGTGCCGAGCCGATCTTCGACAAGCTGTAGTACAACCAGCTCGACTATGTAGAGACCAGTTGGATGGCCAAACCTTCCCGCGCCGGGCCACTCACGCGTCCTCAAACGGAGGATTCGCGAGCACCACCGAGGTCTCGACCTGGCGGTCTGGGATCGTCCAGTACCTCTTGAGCAGCCGAGCGGTATGACCCTCAGGGGCAAGCTCGAAGCCGCGGCGTCGGTAGAACCGGACTGCCCAGTCGGCAGCCGCCCAAGTGCCGACGAGCATGCGCCGCGTGCTTAGCGAACGAAGATGTTCGAGCAGGGCGCCGCCGATGCCGCGCCCCTGGCTACCAGGCAACACGTAGGCGTGGCGGATGAGATCGACGTCCCGGACCGGCTGGATGCCCATGACGCCGAGCAAAGATCCCTCAGCTTCGTAGCCCCAAAAGACGACACCGGTGGCTATCTCGGCCTCGAGGTCGCGGGCATGCATGTATGGCTCGTGCCATCGATCAGCCGGGATCACGCCCCGATACACCCCGGCGGCAGCATTGATGATCTCGAGGATCGCCCTCCGCTCTTCATCTTCACAGCGGCGAACGCAGGCCATGAACCGAATTTACGCCACCCACGCTTGTTGCCGCTGCTCGTCCAAAGGAGCACTTCGACAGGCGACTCGGACTCGAAAATGCACGCCGGAAAACGGAAAGCAGGGCCGGGTGGCCGGCGTCCCCGGGACGCGAGCTGCCAGGACCCGGCAGCGTCACCTGGGACGAGCATCGTGGCGGCAGTCCGTCTGGGGGACTGCGCTGCGCCGTCGCGGAGCCGAAGTCACCCCGCGAGCAGTTCCTTGAAGGCGGGGTCCTGGCGGATCGGATCGAAGTCGGAATCGCCTTCAAGGAACACGCGGGTCCGCTCCGATAGTTCGATCGCGCGCCGAAGATGCGCGATGGCCTGGTCGTTCTGGCCAGCGAGGCTTTCGCAGCAGGCGACGTTGTAGAACAGGTCGGCGTACGGTGGGTCTCCCGCCAGCAGCTCGCGTCCTCGATCCGCCGCCTCAGCGTAATCGCCCGCCTCGTAGAGTGGCCGCACTGGCGCAAACAGTTCCCAGCCCCCAGGCTCATACGGCTTTCCGGGAACACCGCCCACCACGATGATCGTCGTGCCGGGCTCGTCTCCGACCGCCGTGCGTTTGACGCCGGGGCGCACAAAGACGAACGTCCCGGCGGGCGCGTCGAACTGCTCACCGTCGACCTCGAAGGACGCGCGCCCGCGTAGCACGAGATACAGCTCCTCGTTGGAATCGGGCTCGGACTCGTCGTGCTCGTTGATGATGAGATCTCCCGCCTCACGGGCTATCCAAGCGTTGACACCGAAAGCCGCGATGCCGAAGTGGTGGCGCACGGCGCGCATCGGAGCACGGCCGTCGTCGAGCTCCCTGATCTCGTCGACATGCGCCACGGCGTAACCATCCATACACATCCCTTTCGCTCCGTTTGTCTACCGCGCAAGGCGAGGCGAGTCTAGTCCGGCTTCGGGCAGCGGCTTGGGCGAGCTCAGGTCGCGAACCCCTGACGCCAGCTCGGATGGCGCGGCTGCCATCCGAGCGCGTGCGTGGCCTTCGCGGCGGAGGTGCCGCGGATACCGGTCATCATCACCGGCCCCGCCTCGCCCACGAACATCCGCCCGCCCATCTCGTCCGCGCCGGGCGTGGCTCGTGCGGCGTGCGAGCGGCGACACCGGCCAAGGCCTCCCCGCATGGCTGCCGTTGTCGGTGCTGGCGCGGTTCGCCGTTGATCGAAGGCGAGACGAGGTCTGGCTTGGTATCTGAGAATCCGCCCAGGCGGCCGTGCCGGGCGCACGGCGACGATCCGTCAGGCCGTTGACAGACGGTCTCGCGCGGTCGAGCGCAGCTCACGCTCCACCGCGGGTGCTCGGCGGACCAGCTCCGCGAGCGCGGCAGGGGGCAGCACGAGCAGTTGCAACGGCGTGCTGGCCGTCACCGTAGCCGTTCGCGCGTATCCGAAGCCGGCGCCCCAATCGAGCGCGGCCAGTTCGCCGAAGAAGTCGCCGGGTCCGAGTTCCCGCACCAGTTCACCGTCGGCGCGGATCTCGACCGCGCCGCTGACAATCGTGTAGAAGTGGCGGGTTCCGTGCCAGCGGTGAACGACGGTCTCGCCGCTGGCTGTGCGGAGTTCCCGGGCGGAGCTCGTCACGATCTCGAGCGCGTTCTGCTCGAGGCCGGCGAACAGCGGTAGCTGGCGGATAGTGCGCTCGTCGAAATCTCCTCCCCTAGCCCATCCGCCGCGTACGTCAGGTTGCCGGTCGTGTTTGATGAGTGGCGGACCGGCGCCGGCCCGAGGCGGCGGCTCGGTGGTGGCGAACCACTCAAGTGCGTCGATGACGTCTTGTCGGCCGCTGGTGTGATTCATGACGCAGAGGCGGATTGCGTACGTTCCGTGCAGGAGGGTTGAGGACACGAGTCCGCGACCCGTCGCCTCGAACGCCGTGACGAGGTCGGCGTTCATCCGCGCCAGCGTGTCGTCATCCTCGTCATCCCCGAAGCTCCGGCGGAAGCAGATGATCCCGAAGGACGCTGGCGAGAGAAGCTCGAGCGTCGCCGCGTCGCGGACGTACTGTTCGGCGAGCAGCGCCAGGTCCATCGAGCGGTCGATCGCGTCGCGGAAGGCGTCAGTCCCGTAGTAGTTGAAAGACAGCCAGACCTTCAGCGCGCGTGAGCTTCGCGTCAGTTGCAGGCCGAGATCGGAGAAGTTGACCTGCTCGCTCTTGTAGTCGGCCAGGTAGTCGGGGTTGATCGTGAACGCGTCTGCGAGGAGATGGCCTTCGCGGACCAGCAGGCAGCCACATTCGATCGGTTGATAGAGCCACTTGTGGGGGTCGAGTGTCACCGAGTCGGCCAGCTCGAGGCCACTGAGCTGAGCACGTCCGCGCTCGGTGAGCGCGGCGAACCCGCCGTAGGCAGCGTCGACGTGCAGCCACAAGCCGCGGTCCTGACAGATGGCGGCGAGCTCGGTGAGAGGATCAACCGCCCCGGTGTTGGTTGCGCCGGCGTTGGCGCAGACGAGCAGGGGCCGCAGGCCGTTCTGGGTGTCAGCGTCGATAGCCCCGGTCAAAGCGTCGAGTCGGAGACGGTGGCCCGAGTCGGTCGGCAGGATGCGCAGCTGATCGGAGCGGAACCCCAGCAGTCGAGCGGCTCGCGCCACCGACGAATGCGTCTGATCCGCCACATAGGCCACAACCTGCTCTGACATCGAGCCGAGCAGGGTCTCGCGCGCGCAGGCGAGCGCTGTCATGTTCGCTGCTGAGCCACCGCTGACCAGGATGCCGGCGGCGTCACTGGGATAGCCAATCCATTCCTTGAACCAATCGAGCACGACGAGCTCCAATTGGCTTGGCCCGGCGGCTGACATCCACGAGCCTACGTCGATATCCAAGGCGCTGGTGATCAGGTCGCCGAGCGCCCCCGGGAATGTGCTCGATGCCGGAATGAAGGCGAAGTAGCCGGGGTGCGCGAGCCGGCTCATCGGTCCCAGGACGTCGTCTGCGGTCTGCTGCAGCAGATCAGGCCAGTTGCGCGGGGTCTGCGGCGGCGGTCCGCTCAGCCGCCGGCGCAGTTCGCCGGGATCGCCGCGCCGCATGGCTGGCAGCGATGGATCGGTCAGCTGCGAGACCAGCAGGTCAACGGTGCGGTAGCCAAGATCGCGCAGCTGCTCGGCGGTCAGACCGAGGGGATCACGAGCAAGGTCCACGGCGGGTGCAACGCTAACACCAGGCGCAACCGCAGACGGCTTTTTGCACCGGGTAAACCGCTGACATGTCGGGGCGAAACGCAGGTAGGATCGCGCAGTGATCGCCCGGCTCGGATCGTTGGACCCGGTGAGAGAGTCACTAGCTGCAAATGCCGAGCACGATCGCATCGAACATCACTGCTGTTGGCTCTCCGCAATGGTCCGTTGCCACGGCAATTCATCACCCACCAGATACGCGGCTCGGGCCGGCTGGGTGGCGAACGCTGCATCCCTCGATGTCAACCACCAGCATGCACTTCGCAATCTCGTGTTGACGAGCGCACCGGCGGGTGCGTCCTGATGAGAGAACTCTGCGTCGCCCTGCATGATCTTGAACCGGTCGGCCCGCGCCACCGCGGTCATGCGACCGCGCTGAGGCTGGGGGTAGCTAGTCCGCCGAATCAAGCGCCTTGCGCTCGAAGAACTCCGCCACCTCGTCCGGGTCGGCGGGCTCGATCAGGCTGAAGCTCAGCCGTTTCTCAAAGCTGTCGGGCATCCCAGCGGCTCGGAGAGCAGTTAGCGCCGTGTCGAGGTCGTATTCGCTGCGGCGCAGCTCAACGCGGGGTCCCAGCAACGCCCAGAAAGCGCCTGTGCGTCCTTCGAATGGGAGGCCAACGCTGCCGGGGTTAACCACACGCCAACCGTCGACTACACGGTCGAACTGGCGGTGCGTGTGGCCACAGACGACGACCGGCTGCTCGACTCCTACCAGCAACCCGCGCAGGCGCTCATCGGAAGTCGCCGTCGTCACCCGCTCGATCTCGCTGCGTGGGGTGCCGTGACAGAACAGCGTCGGCCCCAGCCCCTCGATGCTGAGCACAACATGTGGCGGCATAGCGGCAAGGAAATCCCGTTGTGTGCTCGCGATCCATCCCGCCGCATCCGGCGTGACCGGATCGGCTGCCGGTGCCCGACCGTCGAAGGCCGCAACGTGTGCCAAATCTGCGTTGCCGACGACAAACCTGGCCTGGTCGCCGAGGTCCATCAATCGTTCGACGGTCGCGCTTGGCGGCGGACCCCAAGCCAGATCGCCGCCGACCACGATCACGTCAACCTCCGCCCGCGCGACATCGGCCAGCACGGCATCCAGGGCCGGTAGGTTGCCATGAACGTCGTAGACCGCAGCCACCCGCATCCAGATCGGTTTCTAACAGAGCGACATCTGCGAACCCCATCAGCCCTGATCAAATTCGCATTCGCGCAGCAGCGACCGAATCGCAAAGTCCCTGGCAGACGTCTCCTTCGCCGCCGACGCGGGCCACCGAGGACGCGGCCGCGAAGCGGCTGCCCGCCGCGGAATGCAGCCACGAGATCCCCTCGCAGACCGCGGACGCCTTCTCGTGCGCAGGAGCCACGATGTCCCCAGATCGGCCGGGGCTCACCGGCCAGTCCGTTGCTTGGCGGTTAGGCCACGAGCAACGTTTTGCCGATCGTTGTTCGAGCCTCGATCGCGCGATGAGCATCGGCCGCGCTTGCGAGCGGCACCTTCTGTCCTATCACGGCCTCCAACCCCCCGGTGGCGGCGCTGGATAACGCCCGGACGGTCAGCGCGGCGATCTCGCGTTGGTCGCCGACGGCACCGCGCAGGCGGGTCACGCGGCGCTGGCTGAGTTCCGCCTCGCCAATTTCCGTGAAGCTTCCCGCGGCCATTCCGAACATACACAGACGACCCCCGCGGCCGATCAGCTGGAAAGCTTCGCGGCCGATCCGGCCGCCCACTCCATCGAACACGACGTCAACGGCGGAGTGATCAATGGAGGAGCTCACCTCCTCAGTCCACGAAGGCCTGCGGTAGTCGACCGCGATATCAGCTCCGAGCGCGCGCGCAACCGCAAGCTTGCGCTCCCCGCCGGCGGCCGCGACGACGCGGGCGCCAGCGCGCTTGGCGAGCTGCACCAACAGCGATCCGACCCCGCCAGCCGCCGCCTCGATGAGCACCGTTTCGCCGGGTCGGATCCCTGCCCGATCGATCAGCCCGAAAGCGGTCCGACCATCCGCCAGCAACGCGACCGCATCACCCATCGCAACCGCGGCCGGAACAGAGATCGTCGCCGTTGCCAACACAGACGCCAACTGGGCGTATCCGCCGGATCCGCCCATACTCGCCACTACACGAGCTCCCAATAGACGGCTGTCGACGTCGGCGCCGACAGCAACGACAGTCCCGCCGACGCCGTTGCCCAGAATCGCGGGCAACTGCGGCAGCATCGACGGATGCGGCGCGCGCCCCGACCTGATCTGCGTGTCCACGAACGTCACGTTGCAGAACTCGACCTCGATCAGCAGGTCCTCACAACCGACCAGTGGATCCCTAACCTCCTGCGCAGCCAGCACCGCAGGCGGCCCGAACTCCTCGATCACGACCGCTTTCACGTCTCACCCGCCGTTCCGGACACACTCGCGATCGTGCCGAACTGAACGGCCGGCCACAATCAGCAATAGGTCCTAGGACCGGACGAACCCCTCCTGCTTGTCTCCTCCTCGCTCAGCAAACGAGCAACAACGCCGCCTCACCGCGGTATTTCGCGCATGTCGACTATCGCCGCTTCTTCTGGGTGTCAGCGCCCTCATCGGCCTGGCCCGGCTCATCCGGTGCTGGCAGCCAGAGCAGAACGTGGCGAGCGCAGCGCTCTTCAGTCTCGCGCTCGCGTAGCGGCCTGAGGGCGAACGTGCACGCATCACGGTGCGGTGATGGCCGCTGAATCTATGGGTGGACCGGCACGCGGTGATCGCGCTCGTCGAGGACATAGTGGTTCATGGCCCTTGCGTGGTAGAGGCGAAGCCAGCCGGGCGCGCTGAACTCCTCAGCGCTCCATGAGCGGCCGCCGTGGGCGACTGCGCGCCGGGAGAAGATCTCGACGTCCGCGGCAGTGTCGGTACCGGCCGGTCGCCCGGCCTGGGCCGACATGTACACCGCTTGGCCGGTATTGATTGCCGCGCCCGAGTCGAAGATGACGAGCGAGATCTCGCGTCGAGTTTCGATGTTCTGAGAATGCTGCGCGTCCGGATTGGACACCCAGAAGAAGCGGCGATAATCGGCATGCGCGAAATACACCGGGCACGCCCATGGGGTGCCCGTCTCATCGGCGGTGCCGAGCACCATGTACAGGCTGGCGTCGATGATCTCTCTGGCGAGTGCGCCGAGGTCTGTCATTTCACCTGCTCGCGCGTTGGGCGGTTCCGCAGCTCCAGCGGTTTCCCTCTAAGCGCCGGATACGCGTCCACGTGGGCACCCGCGCGCCACGCTATCAGCGTCCGTGCTCGAAGTTGAACGGCACTCGGGGCAGCACTCGTCGCGTCCTGGGGCCATCTAACGGCGAACCTTGAACCGGAGGTGCAGCACTCGATCGCCCTGGATGACCACGTGGGGATCTTCGAGCAGGTGCGGGCCCTTGATGCTGCCGAAGTACCGTTTGCCCGCCCCGAAAACAACCGGCACCACGTCCATCGCTACCTCGTCCACGAGTCCGGCTGCGAAGATCTGGCTGCCGACCTCCCCGGCGTTCACACTGACGGTTCGGTCGCCTGCGAGTTCCTGGGCCTTGGCGATGGCAGCGGTCACGTCATCGACGAAGTGGTAGGACGCCTCGGGGTGCCAGCCCTCGGGCTTGGCCCGGTGCGACACCACGACCACGTGATCGCCTGCGGGCGGCTGACCCTCCCAGCCGGTCACCAAGTCAAACAGGTGACGGCCCATCACGATGACGCCGATCCCCTCCCACATGGGCCGGACATACTCCGCCGAGGCGCCTGAGACCTTAAAGCCAACCCCCGCTCCGGAATGGTCGAACTCCTGGTCGCCGCCCTCGGTGATCGGGGTGTCCCCGCTGAAGTACCACTCATGGAGCGGCCCGACGTCGTCGTTCTCGTCGGCGATGAAGCCGTCGACCGACACCACGTTGTGCATGATCACCGTGCCCACAAGTCTCCTTTTGTCTCCTGCGCGTTCGCCCGCGATCTTGTCGCACGCGGCACCGTCTGTCTTGTAGAAAATCAATCGACGGGCATCGGACCGTTGTCCGGCGGGAACCCCTGCTCGGCCGGGAACCGGCGCCGAAGCGTCAAGTATCCGGTCGGGGTGTGGCCCGTGAAGTCCTTGAACTCCTTGCTGAAATGGGCCTGGTCGAAGTAGCCCGCGGCCTGGGCGAGCCGCGCCCAGTCGACCGGATGCCTGGCGTCGACGGAGAGGATCAATCGCGCGAAGCGGTAGATACGCGCCATTCGCTTTGGGGTGACTCCGAGGTGCGATTTGAACTGGGTGGCCAGATGGGTACCGCTGACCCCGGCGCCGCTGGCCAGCGCCCCGACCGAGACCGCACCCCAGGAGGCCTCCAGGCGCCGCGCTGTGTGATCCACCAGCTCAAGCCCGCGGGACGATCCCGGGACAAGCCGAGATCGCATCTCATCCTCAAGAATCTGCAGGATCTCCCCAGTCGACATCGCACCGGCGATCCGATCGCACATCCCGTCTGAGGACCGCCCCCAGACCGCGTCGGCTGGCACCCATCGGTCCCGCAGCTCAGTCGCCAGCACGTCGAGGAACGGCGAAATCCCCCACGGCTTGAAGTGCACCCCGACGAGCCGCACGGGAGTCTGGCACTCGATGAGGAAACGCCTGGTCCACACACCCATAAACCACGCACCCGTCAACACTGCCGGCGGCACTTCGGGGTCAGAGTCATAAAGCCGGGCGGGACCTGCCAGATTGATGAAAAGGTGCGCCGACGGCATTGGGGGAACGTTCAGCCGCTGATGGCGCGGGACCCCCGTCAGGCAGTAGAAATCGTCGATGAACCGGTCGAGCGGCGGAGCCGGCGCTCGGGCGATGTACTCCACGTGCAACCAGTCTATTCGGGCCGGTTCCACAAGCAATTCCTGGAGACGGGTGGACCGCCGAGGCGCTCACTGTCGACTCGATTGAGCCGCCTGACCCTGCGTGATCGCACCCGGAGGTGTGTGGTGGATCAGCGAGGCGTCTGATCTGTCGCTGCGGGGCCGGGGCCGCCGGGCGCCTTCGTTGGCTGATGGCGGTCCGTGGACGGCCTGGTCGCCGGCGGCGGCCCGCTGTGGGCAGGACCGGAGGTCCCGGCTGGAGGGATCGTCCTTGGACGGCGGCTTGCGGTGAGCTGGGTCGGTGGGGCGGTCGGGGCCATCTTGGAGCCCGGGCCGCTCGCGGACGGGAAGGCGACCTCGATCGCCAGTCCGCCGCCTGGGGCTGGGCTCGCCTGGAGGGTGGCGTGGTGCGCGGTCGCGATCGCCCGCACGATCGAGAGCCCGAGGCCCTGACCGTTGTTGTGGCCGGTCCGCTGAGCCAACCGTTGGAAGGGCTCGAAGAGACGCTCGAGCCGGTCGGGCGGGATCGGCGGACCCGTGTTTGTGATCGACAGGGCCGGGCGTTTGTCGTGGGTGCCGGTGGTGATCGCCAGGCGCCCGCTAGGGACGTTGTGGCGGATCGCGTTGTCGATGAGGTTGCTGATCAGGCGTTCGAGCAGTCGCGGATCGCCGAGGGTGGTCGCGGTGTCAAGCGTGGTGCGCAGATCGAGGTCACGGTCGGTGAGGCGTGAGTGGTGGGCGGCGATGGCCTGGATGGTGAGGGTCGCGAGCTCGACGCGCTCGCGGCGCTCGAGTCCGGCTTGGCCGCGAGTCAGTGTCAGCAGCCCGTCGATCAGTTGCTCGAGATTCTCCTCGGAGGCGATCACGCGCTCGTGAGCGGCGCGTAGTGAGGCGTCGCTCGCGTCGGGGCTGGCGAGTGCGACCTCGCTGATGGCGCGCAGTCGGGTCAAGGGCGCGCGGAGCTCGTGGGAGGCGTTAGCGACGAACTGGCGCTGGGCGCGGTAGGAGTCCTCGAGCGGTCCCAGGACGCGCCCGGCCAGGATCCATCCCAAGCCGAGCGAGAGCAGCGACATTGCGGCGAGGGCGATCGCGGACTGGATGAGCAGTTGCTGGCGCACGCCGGTGCGCCGTTGGGTGTTTTCGGCGTAGAGCTTCTTCTGGTAGGCGTCGATCAGCCCACACCTGCCGGCGGCCTGCGTGTATGCCGCTGACTGGGTGTTGATGGTGGTTGGGATCGCGAAGATCGCTCCGTCGTGATCGCTGATCTCGCCCTTGAGCGATCCGGCGCGGGGCATCGCGGTCGTGGGGTCGGGGAACGCGGCGACTCGGTGCTGGCGCATGCACTGCGCCACCGCCCGCCAGTGCGTCAGCGTCCGCGCGGACGGGTGGGTCTTGGCGCCGGGGATCGGGAGGCCGCCCGGCCATGGGGTGCTCACCAGACCGGGCTGTGTCGAGGCGCCCGTCGGAGTGTTCCGGAGGGTGAAGATGAATCCGGCGTTGACCAGCAGCGCGTAGGCGATCGCCATCAGCGCGGCGCCCGATAGCAGGAACAGGCCGCCGTAGAGCAGCGTCAGGCGCATACGGGCGGCCCGGTGTGGGAGGTGGCGCGTGGCCGCCAGCCTGGTGATTCGGTGGTTCAGGCGAGTTGCGGCGGTCATATCCGGTAGCCGGCCCTGGCGACGGTTTGGATCAGGGACGGGTCGCCGAGCTTTGAGCGCAGTCGGCTGATCGTGATCTTGACCGCGCCGGTGAACGGGTCCGCGGCCTCGTCCCACACACGCTCGAGCAGTTCCTCGGGCGAGACGACCCGGCCCTGAGCGCTGAGCAGCAGCTCCAGCACACCGAACTCCTTGGGCCGCAACACCAGTGGTTTGCCGCCGCGGTACGCCGTGCGCCGGGCCGTGTCGAGCACGAGGTCGCGGTGCTCGAGCACCGGCGGGATGCCCGGCTGCGTGCGGCGCGCCAGCGCGCCGATCCGCGCGACGAGCACCGCGAACGCGAACGGCTTGGGCAGGTAGTCGTCGGCGCCGAGCCCGAGCCCTTCGACGAGGTCCTCGTTCTCGGCGGCACCGGTCAGCATCAGCACCCGGCTACGACCGCCCGCCGCGACCAGCTGCGCGCACACCTCATCACCATGCAGGACGGGCAGATCGCGGTCAAGCACGATCACGTCATAGTCGGTGACCCGGGCACGTGCCAGGCCCGCGTTGCCGTCCAGCGCAACGTCGACGGCCATCCGCGCATCACGCAGGCCCGCGGCGACCGTCTCGGCCAGCTCCTCGTCGTCCTCGATCACAAGCACCCGCATCGACCGCTCCTTCTCCGTCGCACGGTAGCCGCCTAAAGGTTTCACGGCGGTTTCCGGCCCGAGCGGCCTTCCGGCAGGTGCGGGAAACCGGGCGGAAACCGTCCGTTCTCTACAACCTGCTCGCACACCAGTCCAAGGAGGGTGCGATGAACACCACAGCAGCAGACAACCAGGCGACTACACCTGCACCGCACGGGCGGTTCGGCGGGCTCGCCGCGGTCATCGTGATGGCCGCGATCGGACTGACCGCCTGCGGTTCTTCCAGCACCCCGCACGTGGCCAGCTTGCCGACGAGCAGCAACGACGCCAGCGGGGGCACGCCGACCAAAACGTCGACGACGGCCACAAAAACCCACAGTCATTCGTCGCGACCGGCGAAGGGCAACGCCACGACGCTGCTGGTGCAGTGGGCCAACTGCATGCAAGCTCACGGCGATCCCGGCCAGGCCGCCCCGACCGTCGACGCCAACGAGGTGATCCACCTGAGCTGGAATGTCGACATTCCTGGCGGGATCTACGGGACGAACAAGGGCGGGCAGGGCAACGCCGGGCCGGGTCAGTACTGCCGGACCTACATCGACGAGGCGGAAACCGGTTTGCAGGGCAGCCAGCATCTGCAGCAACCCAGCCAGGCCCAGCTGGTGCAGTTCTCGCACTGCATGCGGGCCAACGGGATCCCGGATTTTCCTGACCCGTCGAATGCCGGCCTGTCGTTCAACCGCGCCGGTGACTTGAACCCGGGCAACCCGATCTTCCAAAAGGCCTCGACGCTGTGCGCCAAGAAGACCGGCTTGCCAGGCTTTGCCACCGGCGGCGCGCCCCCGCCGGGGTCGGTCGTGTTCAACGGAGACGGCACGGGCGGGGCTGATGGCTGACCTCTCTGCCAGACGGGTGGCGGCGATCGCCGCTGTTGCCGCCGCCCTGGTTGGGGGGACGGTGGCGGCCGGGGTCGCCATGGTGGCGAGCGCCGGCGGTCAGACCACGACGGCCACCGCGTCGGCCGCCGGCGGGCTGGCGACGGCCGCCGTGGTGCGCACGACGCTTCACAACACCGTCCAAGTCGGCGGCTCGATCGGCTACACCGGCTCCTACACGATCGCCACTCCGTCGGGCTCCAGCGCCCAGGAGGTCCTGCAGGCCCAACAGACCGTCACCCAGGATCGGCAGACCTTGGCCGCCGATCAGAAGATCGAATCCGCCGCGGCGATGGCCGACCACCAAATGATCTCGTTAGACCAGACCAACGTTGCGACCGCGTCATCAACCGTCAAATCCGACACGACCGCCAAGACCCGCAACTGCACCTCTAAGCGAGCTTCCACGGGCATCTGCACCCAGGACGAGCAGAAGGTCAGCCAAGACCGGACCCAGCTGACCCAAGCCCAGCAACAACTCGCGGGCGCCAAGGCAACCGGAGCCCTTGATCACGACCAGAACGCCGGGAAGGTGGGCGCTGACCAGATCAAGCTCCGGGCAGACCAAGCCACCCTCTCCTCGCTAGAGGCCACCGCAGTCAACACCGGTACCACCTTCACCTGGCTGCCGAAGACGGGCGCGATCATCCGACAGGACCGGCCCGTCTACTCGGTCAGCAACAAACCGGTCCCGCTGCTGTACGGGCCTGTCGCCGCCTACCGCGCGTTCCACGTCGGGATGTCCGACGACGCGGACGTCCGTCAGCTGACCGCAGATCTGATCGCGCTGGGCGACGGCGCCGGGCTGCACCCAAGCGACCACTACTCGACGGCGACCGCCACGGCGGTCAAGCGCTGGCAGCGGACACTGGGTCTCCCCGCGACCGGACAGATCCTGCTGGGCCAGGTCGTCTTCGAACCCGGACCCATCCGGGTCACGTCGGTCACCGCGTCGGTCGGCACCTCGATCGGGGGTGGCGGCGGCGCGAGCACCGGCGGTGCCGGTGGAGACGGCGGTACCGGCGGTGCCGGTGGAGGCGGCGGTGGTGGCGCCACGGTGCTGACGGCCACCAGCGCCGCTCCGGTGGTCGCCGTCCAGCTCGATGTGACCGAAGAGTATCTCGTCAAACGTGGCGACACCGTGTCAGTCGTGCTGCCCAACGGCACCTCGACGGTACCCGGACGCATCCAAACCGTCGGCAACGTCGCCACCTGCCCCGGGGGTGTCGGCACCGGCCTTGGCAACGCCACGGGCGGTGGCACAGCCGACCAGTCCCCGTGTGCATCAAGCGGGTCTGGAACATCCTCGACACCCACGGTGACGGTCACCATCCGGCTGCAGCGCACCCCGCCCGGAGCCAAGCTCGACCAGGCTCCTGTCAACGTCAACATCACCTCCCACACCGCCAGAAACGTTTTGGCTGTCCCGGTCACCGCCCTGCTGGCCCTCCAGGGTGGCGGGTACGGCGTGGACGTCGTGACAGTCCGCGGCAGCCGCTTGGTCGGCGTCACGACCGGCCTGTACAGCAACACCCTGGTCCAGATCAGCGGACAGGGCATCGCGGCCGGAACGCGTGTGCAGGTCCCCGCTTCATGACTGCGCCCGCCGCCATCTTGGTGCATTGACCGCCGCGTCCTGCCGGTCCTTGAGCTGGTCGATGTGGTCAAGGCCTACCCGGGCGATCCACCGGTCGTAGCCCTCGCCGGGGTGTGTCTGCGGATCGGCGTCGGCGAGCTGGTCGCCATCGTCGGTCCATCGGGGTCGGGCAAGAGCACTCTGTTGCACGTGATGGGCACGCTGGAGGGGCCGACCCGAGGAACGGTCCATATCGCCGGAGCCAACACGTCGACGATGTCCGACACGCAGCTCTCGGGACTCCGCGCCCGTCGGCTGGGGTTCGTCTTTCAGCAGTTCTTTCTACTCGATGGGCTCAGCGTGCTCGACAACGTCGCCGACGGCCGGCTCTACCGAGGCACACCGCTCGCCGAACGCCGCCAGATGGCCCAGGTGGCGCTCGAGCGAGTCGGCCTCAGTCATCGAGTCAGGCACCGACCCAACCAACTATCTGGCGGCGAGCGGCAACGCACGGCGATCGCCCGCGCCCTCGCCGGCCGCCCCGCGTTAGTGATGGCCGACGAACCCACCGGCAACCTCGACACCGCCACGGGGGCCTCGATCCTAGAGCTGCTGCGCGAACTCCACGCCGACGGCACCACCATCGTCGTGATCACCCACGACCCCGACGTCGCCGCCGCCACGCACCGCCGCGTCGAGATCCGAGACGGGAGCATCACCGGTGACACACCGACCGGCCCGTGAGGACGAGGCCAACGGCTCGCGACTATCCGGGCGGGACCTGCTGCGCGTCGGCAGCCTCGGCCTGCGCAGCCGCCGCACGCGCGCGGCGCTGTCGGCGCTGGGCATCAGCATCGGCATCGCCGCCATCGTCGGGGTGCTCGGCGTCTCCCAATCCTCCAAATCAGGGCTGCTCAACGAGCTCGGACGGCTCGGCAACCTCATCACTGTCCAGCCGGCCAGCACCGCCTCCGGCCAGGCCACCGAGCTGCCCACCGCCGCCGAAGGCATGGCCTCGCGCATCGGCCCGGTCACCAACGTGACCGCGATCGCCACCATCCAGAGCACCTACGTGTACCGCAGCCCGTTCGTGCCCGCCATCGACACAAACGGCATCTCCCTGACCGCGACCGACGCCGCCCTCCCGGCCGCCCTCGGCGCCAGCATCGTCCATGGCACCTTCCTCAACGCCACGACCGCCCACTTCCCGGCGGTCGTGCTCGGCGCCGAGGCGGCCCGCCTGTTGGGCATCAACGACCTGACCAACCCGACCCAGGTCTGGATCGGCCGGCACTGGTTCACCGTGATCGGCATCTTGAACCCAGTCGAGTTGGTCACTCAGATGGACAGCATGGCCTTCATCGGGTTCCCTATCGCCGGCCAGTACTTCGCCTTCGACGAGCACCCCAGCGATCTGTACCTGCGCGCTGTGCCCAGCCAGGTCAGCGCGGTGGCCGCCGTGCTGCCCGCCACCGTCAACCCCGCCGACGCCTCCACCGTCCAGGTCAGCCAGCCGTCGGACATCCTCAAAGCCGAAGTGGCCGCCAAAGGCGCCTACAACGGCCTGCTGCTCGGCCTCGGCGCCATCGCCCTGCTCGTCGGCGGAGTCGGTATCGCCAACGTCATGGTCATCTCCGTCCTCGAGCGCCGCTCCGAGATCGGGCTGCGCCGAGCGCTCGGCGCCAGCCGACGCCACGTCGCGGCACAATTCCTGACCGAAGCGCTCCTCCTCTCCATCCTGGGCGGCGTGGCCGGCACCGTCATCGGCTGGGCAGCAACCGTCGGCTACGCCCTCAGCCAGCACGAGACGGTGCAAGTCCCCGCCCTCGCGCTCTACGGCGGCATCGCCGCCGCCACCCTCATCGGCTGCATCGCCGGCCTCTACCCATCCATGCGCGCCGCCCGCCTCTCACCAACCGAAGCGCTGCGCACCGTATGAACGCCACTGGCGACCCACAACGCGTAGATGCTTCACCATCCACCAAGGCAGCCGGGCCGGCTGCCGTCAGTGCTATCGCCTCCCACAGCTCGCGGTGACGCGCCCAGCCTGAACTCGACGTGAGAGCGAAAGCGCGTCTCCCATGGCGCGACGCCGTGCACCTCCTATTCGCCAGTCTCGCGCATCTTGGCAACGGGCCGGATTCACCGTCGGCGGCCGGATCGAGCTAGGCGAGGCGCGCTGAGTTAGGTGGACCCTTGGGAGCTGCAAGCACTTGCAAGACGTCTCGGGGCGCGCGGCGGGCTGCTCGTCACGACCCGAAGGGGAAGCCGCCAGCCTCATCTCGCTGGCTGACGAGTCCCTCATCCGGAGTCTTTGCTCTGGCGGCTATCTCAGAGTTTGTGACGGCCGGAGTTCGTCGTTGGTCGATCGAGAGCGGAGCCGAGCTTGAGCTCGTGGAACGATCCGACGCGTGGCCGACGGACTTCATGGTCGATTTGGTCTGACCGATGAATTTTCCGCGCCATGTTGGTCTGTACGCCGAAATGCCGACTCATGGGAGGCTGACGCATGCGGAAACTGACCTTTGGCATGAACCTGAGCGTGGACGGCTACATCGCCGCGCCCGGCGACGATCTCGGCTGGAGCGTGCCGAGCGACGAGCTGTTCCAGTGGTGGTCTGACCGCGTGGAGGCGACGGGCCTGGCGCTGTACGGGCGCAAACTGTGGGAGACGATGAGCTCCCACTGGCCGACCGCCGACCAGCAGCCTGGCGTCACACCGGCGCAGATCGAGTTCGCCCGCCGCTGGCGGGACATGCCGAAGGTGGTGTTCTCCTCGACGACCAGCGCGGTCGACTGGAACGCCCGCCTGGTCACCGGCGACGCTGTCAGCGAGATCACCCGGCTCAAGACTGAGGATGGCGGCCCCATGGACGTCGGCGGCGCCACCCTCGCCGCGGCGGCCATGCGGGCCGGGCTGATCGACGAGTACGTGATCGTCACCCACCCGGTCCTGGTGGGCGGCGGCACGCCGTTCTTCACGGCCCTGGAGAACCGGGTGAACCTGAACCTGGTGGAGACCCGGACGTTTCCCGACGGCGTGCTCCTGACCAGGTACGAGACCAGGCGCTGAATACCCGACCTCGGATCGCCGCGGGCTCGGGCCACCCAAGGATCTCGTAGCCGTTAGGGGATCGCCTTACGGGACACCGCTGCCGCCCTTCCACCGGATGTGGGCGTCCCGGAACGCCCCCGAAGGTTGTCGCTCGAGGACGTGTCGCTCGAGGACGACCAACGGAAGCGCCAGTTGGCCGGACCCGTGGAGCCCGGTGCATAGGCACCATGTCGGCGCGTGCGGACTCCCGATCGAACGCGAGCCCGAGCACCGTCGCTGCCGCAATGAGGCAGAAGGAGCAGTGCGAACGCCCCCGCCCCGGCCGTCGATGCTCAGCAATCGACTCCGAGCGCTTCGGCGACGTCCCGTACGTCCGGATCGGGGCGGTGCGGCGCGCCGCGCACGACCGTGTTCGGGGTTGCTACAGGCTGCGGATCGGGTCGCGTCCATCCCAGTCGCGCGCGCCGCCGGCCACCGTGTCGAAGAAGGCGTCGAGCCCCGGCCCGGCGGTGATGACCTCGATGCAGTAGCCGAATGCCTCGCTCGCGTCGTGCCAAAAGAACTCAACCTCGCCGATGCGCGCGTGCATGCGCAGCTCGAAGCCAACAGAGTCGAGCCGCGCGCTCTCGGCCACGGGATCTTCGGCCGTGACCCCGACGTGGTTCACCGCGCTGCGGCCGTCAGCCGTGAACGGGCGAGCCAGCTCCGCCGGGCGCAGATCGTGCGTCTGCTGCAGCTCCACCGGCACCGCCCCCCACTGGCCGAGCGCAGCGCTGTGGTCCCACACCGCAGGCGTCCCGCTCGACGTGCACTCGTCGTAAGCGACGTGCTCGTTCACGTAGAACGGTCCCGCCCCGTAAACGGTCACCCATGTGTCGATGGCGGCTCGCAGGTCCGGTACGTTGAACCCGACGTGGTGGATCGGTCGCGGCAGGAAGCGCGCAGTGACCGACCCCGCCGTCCGAGCGTCACTCGCCATCGGGCGCCGCGTGTCCGTCTGTGGTTACGGTGTCGGTCATGTGGCGGTAGCCGTCGGTCGCAGCTGGACGGCACGCGTGGGGTCGGTGCGCCAGCGGAACCTAGCAAGTCGCCTGCCGCGGCTGGCCGGCGATCGCGATCACGCTTGAGAGGCCGACGCTCGCCTCGGCTTCATCGGCCAGTTCGTCGTCTCCACACGCCCGCCTCGAGCGCGATCACGCGCGAGGCTGCTCGGGGAAGCCGGCCGGCCCCACCCTCGTCGAAGCATCGAGACCACCGCCCACAAGCGGATCGTTCGGCCCTCCCTGTCGCGCAAAGCACGCCTCGTCCCCAACGATCGCTTTGACCTCCCGGATCGTCTGCCCGGTGACGATCGCCTTGGCGAACGGAGGACGCGTCGGCCAGTGGCGGGGCCAGACGAGCGCTTGGCTGCCAACACGATCGTGAGGTCGGACTGAGGCGCGCGATCGACTCGGGGACGTTGCGTTCGTCCGAAGAACGGCCGGAACTCACGGGTTCTTGCCCGCGATGAGCACGGAGGCGCTCAAAGGAGCGACGTCGCCGCTGGATACGAGAGTGCCGCTTTGGCATGCTTGGCGGCTGGACTTTCGCCGCGGGTGGTCGGAGGAGAGCGCGCTCGAGTAACAACGCCGTGAGAGAATTGGGGGCCGTTTGAGAGGCGGATGGCGATGCCGGGGCAGTTGGCGTCATCCCGTCTAGACCCCAGCGCGCCACGCCGACCGCTGACCCTTCCCGTGGACGCCTTGCCGAGCGAGCACGCGGGTATGCTGGGTGCGGTGGAGCTGCGCAACTGGGGTGGCAATTACCGCTACCGAGCGCGGGCGCTGCATCGCCCGACCTCCCTGGCCGAGCTGCAGCGGCTGGTCGTCTCACGCAGGCGGCTGCGCGCGATTGGCTCCCGTCACTCATTCACCGCGATCAGCGACGGCGACGAACTCGTGACCCTGGACGACCTGCCCGGCGAGGTGACGATCGACCGCGACGCCCAGACCGTCTCGCTACCGTCACACCTGCGCTATGGCGAGCTGGCCGGCCGGCTCGCGGCCGAAGGGCTGGCGCTGGCCAACCTTGCTTCGCTTCCGCACATCTCCGTTTCAGGCGCGGTGGCCACCGCCACCCATGGCTCGGGTGTCGCCAACGGGAATTTGGCGACGGCGGTCGCGGCGCTCGAGCTGGTTCGCTCTGACGGCGAGCTCGTCCGGCTGCGTCGTGGCGATCCCGACTTCGACGGGGCGGTGGTCGCGCTCGGGGCGCTTGGCGTGGTGACCCGGGTCGCCCTCGACGTGCAGCCCGCCTACGAGATCAGCCAGCACGTGTACGAGGGCCTCGCTTGGGACGCGCTGTTTGAGCACTTCGACGCCATCTTCTCCGCCGCCTACAGCGTGAGTGTGTTTCTGCGCTGGGGCGAGCGCAGCGATCAGGTGTGGCTCAAACGGCGGGCGGCTGATCCCCCCGCTCCCGAAGAGCTGTTCGGAGCGGCTCTTGCGCCCACAGACCGTCACCCGATCGCCGGTCTTGACCCGGTCAACTGCACCCCCCAGCTCGGCCGCCCAGGGCCTTGGATGGATCGCCTGCCGCACTTCCGCATGGGCTTCACCCCGAGCAGCGGCCAGGAGATCCAGTCCGAGTACCACCTCCCTCGGGAGCGAGCCGTCGAAGCCATTGACGCGCTGCGCGGCATGCGCGCGAGTATCAAACAGTTGCTCCAGGTCAGCGAATTGCGCGCGATCGCCGCCGACGCACTGTGGCTCAGTCCTCAGTACCGGCGCGACACCCTTGCCATCCACTTCACGTGGGCGCCCGATCAACCCGCGGTCGAGCGGGCGCTGGCCGAGATCGAGGCCGTCCTCATGCCGCTCGGCGCCCGCGCGCACTGGGCCAAGCTGTTCCTCGCCCCGACCGCCGGCAGCGCCGGCGGCTACGACCGCCTGCCCGACTTCTCGGCCCTCGTCCAGCAGTACGACCCGGGCGGAAAGTTCGACAACCACTGGCTCCAAACGCACGTGCTCGGCGCCAACTGATACCTGCCGAATCCTGCACCCGGCGTCAACCATGACACCAGGCAGCCGCTCAAGCGTCGCCGGCTGATCGCCGTCTCGAACATGATCAGGACCGCGCGAGCGCGAGCTGCCCCGGCGCATGGAAAGCGGTAGCGCACTCCGGGCGGGAGCACCTCACTTGGAGAGTGTTTGCGGCTCGTCGTGGCGTCCTGCCGTGCCGGTGCGACGCGAGAAGCCGGCCGTATGCGGCTTGGGTGGCGCAGTGTGGAACTTGCTCTAATTGGCGGCGGCTCCGCTTGCAGACGAGCTTGGGACTCTCCTCAGAAGCGACCTCAGGCACAGCACGATCGAGTCGCTGTACCAACGGGCGTCTGGCATCGACGACTACGCGGTCCTCCTCCACGTAGACGAGGCATCACCGAGTGGCTGGCTCGCCCACCGTGTCGTAGAGGTGGACCGCGTCCTCTGACGGGCGGCCCGGTCCGCCGAAAGCGGGCTTCAGGTGGAGAAATTCTTCTCACATCGCCGCCGCGGTATTCGGAGCCCAGTGACCGTCACCCGGGCAAGAGGTCACAAGCGACTTGGCGAGATGCTCTGAATATGAGAGAGTGCGTCCGCGGTTCGGCGAAGCAATGACTCCAGAGGGGTGGCGGATGTCTGCAGATCCAGTAGAAACGGTGGAGGTTGATTGGGGTGCTCTTGCGCAGGCGGCTCTCGCGCCTGACGCGACCAAGTCAAAAGAGGCAGCTGCAGGACTAGGCGGCGACCTCATTACGGCGGGCATAACGAACGCGACGAAGGTCGCCGGCACCATCGGCGCTATCGCAACCGCCGCCGGAGCGGCTGCACTTACCGTCTTCAAGCCGTTCTTCGACCATTCGGTCGTCGCTGTCGCGGCTGGCGTTCTGATAAGCGCGGCGTTGCTCGCCTTCGCTTGGGTCCTCGTAGCTGATTTGCGGGAGAGGGCGAAGGTCACGGTCGCCCGGCTCGACTCACTTCAGAAGCTGGCGACCGATCAGCTTGCGAAGGCTGCAGGAACGAAGCCGACGTCCCACGACAAGACGGCCAGCGATGCAACAGCCGGAACGGGAGCGCAGGTCTCGGCCGATCCCGCCAACGCGACTCCCGCGCTTATCCCCGCGAATGTGTTCTCTGTCTCAGGATTTGACGTCACTCTCGGTGGCAACGATGTCCGCCACCTTGTCGCGATGGGGTGGGCGTCGGCCGGAAATAACGCAGACGCGGCCGCGCAACTCATGTATCTCGTCGCCCCTAGCGGCGCCTCCGGGATGGAGTGGAAGTCCCAGAACGAGATATTCGAGGTTGAGAAGGTCGATAAGGCAGAGATCACCAATATCGTCAGGGTGCATCACGTTGACCATGCTTGAGACCGGAAAGCATAGAAACGGCTGTGGGGCTGGCTGAGCGCTGGAGCTGTCTTCCTCGGTTTGGTCGCTGGCTACGGTGCGAGGCCCCTCGCTCACACAACAACACCAGCGACTACGCAGGCTGCAAGCGCTCGACTGTCCACCTACGCGGGGGACATCCAGTGTGGTGCTCACCTTGGTCGCGTGCATCGTCTTGATCCCTCTCACGGTATGGCGGTGGACCACGCCCCGTCTCTATTTGGAGGAGTTTCTCCAAGCGCGACGCTGAGCTGCGGACGGTTGCGAGGATCCGCGCCGCTTATCTTTGATGGCGCTGCTGGTTTGGACGAGGACCAGCAGCGAATTCCCGGCGGCGAGCGGTGACGCCGAGGCAGCGCAGAGACTCCGTAGCGGGAGCGCGGCTTGTGCGGTCGCGAGTGGGCAGGACCATTCAGGATTAGATGGGTCGAGGCAGTGATCACCGGCCGCGCGTACGGAAGCGGTGACTACATTCGCTCGAGCAGTTGTGACTTCTTGTTCTCGAATTCCTCCGGCGTCACGAGCCCTTGATCGCGCAGCTCGCCCAGCTGGCGGATCTGGTCAGCCACCGTAGGCGAGGCTACGGAGTCAGGGTTCGGCGCTGTCATTGTGGGTGTGGTATCGACGTCTGCCGTCGAGATCCCCTGTTTGAACTGGTTGAGAATTTTCCGTCCGGGGCTGCCGAGGGCCGCGAAGACGTTGTCAACGTTCGCCGTCGCTTTCGCGTTGATCCTCGTGTTATCTGCGCCCTCCGGAAGGAGCGTGACTTCGAGGTCCCCCAAATCGTGGCCTTCTTGAAGTTAGCCCTGATCTGAAACAGCGCTGCCGACACGTCGACCACCGTAACTCCCTGCCCTTCTAGGGTGTCCTTGCAACCCGCGAGCCAACGCGAACGAGGCCCAGCGACGACCATCGTATCCTCAACTGATTTGCGGACCGCCATCATCTCGTCCTTTACTCGGAGTTGCCTCCCAAACCTATTACTCGAGCCCGGACGCTTGCATCATGGGCAGCCGCGACCAGCGAGCGTAGCCGCTGCGTTCGCGTGGTGCGAGCGGCTTATGCGGTCTGGCCGCTCGCTACCGCTTTGGACGAGGTGCAGTCGTGCCGGCAGCTTGTCGGGGCGCAGCGCTACCGCTCATCATCCGGTGCGGTAGCCGCGTCACTCAGGCGAATCTGACTCTTCCACTGAATATTAGGTCGGGATGCCCGTTAGTCGCCGAATTCGTCAGCTACGTCTTGGAATATCCCCATCTGCTGGGCCAGCGCATCACCGCCATAGGCCGGAATGACTCCAGGCGAATCGATGATCGCCGAGGCGCGCGCAATAAGCCGCTCGAACTCCTCACTGAACCTGATCTCGGCAAGTGCCTTTCGATCACCGCGCAAAATCACGAAGCCGTTCAAATCACCACCGTGGGGCGAAAGAAGGAAGACGTCGAAGTTCTCGATCCGCCCATCCTGCTGCAGCCTTCCGTAGTACTCCATCGACTCCTGGAACACTTGAAGAGCCTGCTTCTCGCGACCACGCACCACTGCGCCCCAACCGATGAACAACGCTTCGCCAGCCATCATGCCCTCCATTGTCGTTCGCTGGTCCGCGCGCAGCCTACCTACGCGAGACCCGTGGGTCCAGGGAGCGACCGTTGCGGGGGGCTCAAATGATGCTGGCAAAGACCGCGAGTAACGCGAGCGTTCCCGCCGCAAGAGCGAAAAGAGTGGCGGCCGCGAGCAGTCGCTGGTTTTGCCTGAGCTCGATGCAACTCTGCTTCAGGTCGTTTTCGCTCGCTGGCAGGAGCAGCGTCGTCCGGTGCGCGGAGTGACTGGAGGCTAGAAGCGCGAAACCTAGGCCCCCTCCCGATGCGCACACGACGAGCCAGCTGAGAATCTTGATCAAGACTCTGCCATCGAGCTTGCCAAGAGCCGTGAGGCCCGCACCGAGGAAGGCGGTCAGTTTCCCGATCGCATCCGCGCGATTGTCGATCGTACCCTGGGCTTCGACGAGATCGACGAACATCGCTTCGAGTGCATCGCTGCGCGGGCGCCGAAGACCCTCGCGACGGCGAAGCTCCTCGATCAGCATGGCTTCATCTGGAAGCCCGGTCATCTTGGACCAGGCCCGGTACCCGTCGAGAACCCGGACGATAACCGCCATCAACGCGCACTGTGACTCCCTGATCGGACGGATTTCCGGACGCCGATGCGGAAGGCGAACGTCCCGCGTTTAGGAGACTGCCGCTAGTCGTCCAAAGCAGCAAGCCTCGCAGCCGGCTCGCCGGCCGGCAGCCAGACGGCTGCGTGAACCCGGGGGCCTAGCGGTGAAAGCGCGCGTACCGTCGACTATCCGTCACGAGCGCCCGCGGCGGGCTTGCCCAGGTCGTTGCCCCAGTGCGGGCGGAACTGAATGCTGATCCGTGCGCCTAGGGCACGCGTCGTCTTAGGGATCGCGTGCAGCCAGGTTCGCTGGCAGCTTCCGCCCATCACTAGCAAGTCGCCGTGGCCGACCTGGAGGCGCAGCCCCGGGCCGCCCGACTTGGGCCGCAGCGCGAACGGCCGGGTAGCGCCGAGCGAGACGATCGCCACCATCGTGTCGCGCGGGCTCTCGCGGGCGATGCGGTCCCCGTGCCAGGCGACGCTGTCGCTGCCGTCGCGGTACAGGCACAGCCCGGCACTGACGAATGGCTCGCCCAGCTCTTCGGCGTAATGAGCGTTCAGCGCCGAGCGGGCCTCCTCGAGCACGGGGTGGGGCAGCGCCTCGCCCTGCGCGTAACGGGCCAGGAGCCGCGGGACCCGCACAGTGCTGTCGTACATGCGCATCCGCTCCTCATGCCACGGCACGACGCTGGCCAGCAGGTCGAACAGCTCGTCGGCCGCGGTGACAAAGCCAGGCCGGAGGTCGACCCAGGCACCGTCGGAGAGCCGGCGGCGCTCGACGGCAGCGCCAAGGTCCGCGACACCGAGGTTGCCCGACGAGCCGAACAGCGAGGGTTGGACGACGAGCGACATGGCATGAAGCTTACCCCGACTTCGCGAACACACGTTCGTGGCGGGGACATGCGAAAGCTGGGTCCGACGGGTGCGGACCAAGGAGCCTTGCCGGGCCAGACCACGACCGCGCTGCTGCATCCCGTGCGGTGGGCAACGCGCCCGCGCGTGCTGCCCACCTCTGTGCTGCGGATCTGCAGGCGTGCAGGCGGGCTTCGCTCGGCGTGCGCTATCGCAGGCCAGCCCTGGCGAGAAGCACCGGCGGGGGACGGCGATGGACGGTGGTGATGATCTCGGAGCTGTCGATCCCTTCGCGATAGACGCTCCTGATCCCGAGATTCGCGTGGCCCAGTTGACGCTGGATGACCACCTGCGGAACCCCCTCGCGAGCCATCTCAAGGGCATGCGCGTGCCGAAGCTGGTGGGATGCGAAGCGTCGACGGACGCCTGCGACCACAGCGAGGCGACGCAGGCCGCCGCGACCCGCGGTCACCGACCACGGTCGCCCAGCCGTAGGCCCGCCGATGACACAGAGCAAATCGCCGACGGGCATGGCAACGCGGAGCCGCATCCAGGCGTTCACATGCTTCCACGCCCAGCTGTCCATGCCGACCTCGTGGCGCTTGCCGCCCTTCCCACGACGAACAACGACGCTGCCACGGACTGGGTCGAGGTCGCTCTCAGCCAGCGCGAGCGCCTCGCTGATACGCAGTCCCGCTCGCCATATCACCACGATCATCGCTCCCGCGCGGAGGCCGAGCGATCGCTAACCGGCGCAGCGCATCACCGCCCCCATCTCCTCCACCGTGGGTGGATCAGCCGGATAGCTACGACCCTTGTTACGCGGCGGACGGCCGCAACGAAAGCCGGATGGTCCCGGGCGGGCGAGGACGACCAGCGGCATCGAGAAGATGAGAAGCAGTCATTGGCGCAGCATCCCGCCGCCCACGCCCACCTGCGAGGCATGGGAAGCGGTGGCTCGTCTGCGACCTCGCCGCTAGGTGTCGCGAAGCGGAAA
>DASXZB010000056.1:0-8211 GCA_036502145.1 Solirubrobacteraceae bacterium
CGACGATGCTCCAGCGCTGGATGGACGGGCCGGAGTTCTCGATCGACTGCCTGTCGGATCTGGAGGCCCGATGTCTGAACGCGATCCCGCGAACGATGATCGAATCGCGCGGGGGCGAGTCGATCAAGGGGACGGTGATCGACGACCCGGAGCTGATCGGCCTCGGCCGGCGGACGGTCGAGGCGCTGGGCTGCCGCGGTCCCTGCACCGTCCAGGCGTTCCGCGACCGTGAGATCGGCCTCGGCATCACCGATGTCAACACCCGCTTCGGCGGCGCCTGCCCCGCGCACCTGTACGCGGCGCTGCCGGGCCGCACCTATCCGGAGCTGATCGTGCGAATGGCCCGCGGCGAGCGAATCGAGCCCCATGTGGGGGAGTTCAAGGCCGGCCTCACCTTCACCCGGTACTACTGGCAGCTCGAGCTCGACGCCGACCTGCAGCCGACCGGGCGCGATGTGGTCATGCCGCCGGGGCCGCCATTGCCGCGCTGACCGCCGGCTCCCGGGCGCGCTCGACGCCGGATTTCAGGCGCGGCTGACCGCGGCGTCTCGCCCGTCGCCGGCGCGGCTGACCGCGGCGTCGCGCTGGTCGCCGGCGGGGGCGGGGGCGGGTCGCGGGACCGCGCGGGCGGTCGAGCGCAGCAGCAGCACGCCGGCCACGGCCGAGGCCAGCGCCGCGGCGGCGATCACCGTCCACCCGCGCTGAAACGCCGTCAGCTTGCCGGCTGGCGTATCCGGGGTGGCGAGCACCGCCACCAGGACCGCGACGCCGACGGCGAGCCCGACCTGGCGGAGCATGTTCACCGCGGCCGAGCCGGTGGCGAACGACTGCGGCGGCAGTGACGATGCCCCAGTGGCCATGAAGGTCGGCAGCGTCAGCCCCACACCGACCCCCGTCAACAGCGCCCCGCCGAGCATGTCGCCGACGTAGTCGGGCTGCAGGCCGGCGGCCAGCGCCCACCAGGCCGCGCCGGCGGCAAAAATCGTTGCCCCGGCGCCGATCACCGGCCCGGGCCCGAAGCGGGCGATCAGTCGCCCGGCGACCAGGAACGAGAACAGCGGCACCATCAGCGGCCCGGGGGCGAGGGCCAGGCCGGTTTTCAGCGCCGACCAGCCCCACACGTCCTGACACCAGAGCACGATCGAGAGCAGCATCGCCCCGAAGGCGATCGAGAACAGCACCGCCACCACCGAGGCGCCCGTGAACGTGCGCACCCGGAACAGGTCGGGGGAGATCAGCGGGTTGTCGTGACGCACCGTCCGCAGCGCAAACAGCGACAGCGCGATGACGGCTCCGATCAGCGCGATCAGGGTCGCCGGCGATCCCCACCCCCAGTGGTTGCCCTCGACCAGGCCGAGCGTCAGTGCGGCTACGCCGGCGGTGATCAGGACCGCGCCCAGGGCGTCGGGCCGAGGCACCGGGTGGCCGGCGACCCGGGGCAGCCGCCGCCAGCCGACGACCAGCGCCAGCAGGCCGATGGGGACGTTGACCAGGAACACCCAGCGCCAGCTGGCGGCCACCAGCAGGCCGCCGACGACCGGCCCCAGCGCTGCCGCCAGTCCACCCACCGCGGTCCAGGCCCGGACCGCGCCATGGCGGCGCTCCGGCGCCGTGGTGGCCAGGACCAGGCTCAACGACGTGGGCGTCAGCAGCGCGGCGCCCATTGCCTGGACGATCCGGAACGCGACCAGCGTGGTCAGATCGCCGGCGGCGCCACAGGCCGCCGAGGCCGCGGTGAACACCACCACGCCGAGCAGGAAGCCGTTCTCGCGCCGGTGGCTCTCCGAGAGCCGCCCGAACAGCACCAGCAACGCCGCGTAGACGATCGCGTAGCCGTTGAGGATCCATGACAGGTCGCCCAGGCTGCCGGCGTGGAAATCGCGGGCGATGTCCGGCAGCGCGACGTTGACGATGAACAGGTCGAGGCTGGCCAGCACCACTCCGGCGCAGACGATCGCCAGCACCAGGGTCGGAGAGGCGTCCCCCCGTCGCCGAACCGCCTGGCTTAGGAAAGTCATAGCCAGACCCTATCACAGCTGGCTTATGGTCGGCTGAGCCAGCTACAATTCGTCGTATGTCCGCCAATGCGATTCAGATGACCGGTCGCCTCGAACCCCGTGCGGCCTGGACCGCCGAGGGGTGCTCGCTGGCCAAGGCCCTGGACGTGGTTCGCACCCGCTCGGCGTTCCTGATCCTGCGGGAGGCGTTCTACGGCGCCACCCGGTTCGAGGAGTTCACCGGGCGCACCGGGCTCAGCGACCCGGTCACCGCGGAGCGTCTGCGCGAGCTGACCGAGGCCGAGATCCTGCGGCGCGAGCCGTATCGCGAGCCTGGCCAGCGCACGCGCGAGCGCTACCGGATGACCGACAAGGGCGCGGAGCTGCTGCCCGTGATGGTGGCGCTGATGCAATGGGGCGATCGGTGGCTGCAACGCCGCGGGGCGCCCGTCGAGCTGCGCCACGAGGGCTGCGGAGCGCGGGTCCACGCCGAACTGCGCTGCGAGGACGACCACCGGGTAGGCGTCGAGGAGCTGGAGCTGGCGTCCGGTCCGGGGGCTCGACGCCGCTGATCGACTGCGTCTGGGTCTCTGTCAGCCCAGGTGCGGGCCCAGCAGCGCCAGATCGGCAGCGCTCAACCGGTCCGCGGCGGTCTTGAGCTGGTGCCAGTAGGGGTACACCAGCGGCGGCCGGCTGACCTCCTCGAGCCTTGACAGCTCCTGGTCAGAGAGCGCGACCTCGATCGCCTCGAGGTTGTCGGCCAGCTGCTCGTCGGTGCGAGCGCCCACCACCACCGAGCTGATGCTGGGGCGCGTGAGCAGCCACGCCAGCGCCACCTGCGCCGGCGGTAGGCCGCGATCCTCGGCGATCGCCACCAGCACGTCGATCGTGGCGTAGAGCTTGTCCTGGTCGTAGACCGGCGGCTCGTCCCAGTCGCTCACGTGGCGCGACCCGGCCGGGGCGTCCTGATCGCGACGATATTTTCCCGAAAGCAGCCCGCCCGCGAGCGGGCTCCAGACCAGCGTGCCCAGGCCCTGGTCGAGGGCCAGCGGGATCAGCTCGTACTCGGCCGAGCGTTCCTGCAGCGAGTAGTAGATCTGCTGGCTGACGAACCTCGGCAGGTGCTCGCGCTCGGCGACCCCGAGCGCCTTCATCAGCTGCCAGCCGGAGTAGTTGCTGGCGCCGACGTAGCGCACCTTGCCGGACTCCAGCAGGTGCTGTAGCGCGCTGAGCGTCTCCTCCAGCGGTGTCTGCCCGTCCCACTCGTGGACCTGGTAGAGGTCGATGTGGTCGGTGCGCAGCCGCCGCAGGCTGGCCTCGCAGCCTTCGATGATGTGCTGGCGCGAGAGACCCACCATGTTGGGCCCCTCGCCCATCCGAAACCGGACCTTGGAGGCGATCAGGACATCGTCGCGCTTGCCCTTCAGCGCCTCGCCGACGATCTCCTCCGAGCGTCCGGTGGAGTAGACATCGGCGGTGTCGATCAGGTTGATCCCGGCGTCGAGGCACATGTCGATCTGCCGCCGGGCGCCGGCGACATCGGTGTCGCCGACCTGCTTGAACTTGTCCTGGCCGCCGAACGTCATCGTGCCGAGGGTCAGCGCCGAGATCTGCAGGCCGCAGGTGCCGAGCGGGCGGTATTCCATGACTTCCTTTCGCTGGTTGCAATCGTCCCGTCCAGCCTAGAAAGGGGCCGGTGCCGCGGGCTACCGGGCGCCGCCGCGGGCTACCGGGCGCGCCGCGGTGCGGTCGCTGACCGGGCTACTGAGCGCGGGCGGCCCGGGTGTTCCCAGCGGTCCGGGCCTGGGGCACCTCCCAGCACTCCTCCACGAACGCGGCGATCTTACGCGTCAGGCGCTCGGGCCTGACACGCAGCTCGAGGATCGAGCTGGCGTCGATAAGCCGGCCATTGGGTAGCTCCTCGGCCAGCATCCCGGCGTCCGAGAACGGGTGCAGCGGATCGCGGGGGTGGCCGATCACCAGCGCGGGTGTCTGGAACGAGCGCCGCTCGTTGTGATCGGGCGCCACCCGGCCGTAGAGGACCCCCGCTAGGACCGAGGCGCTGGGCCCGGGATCCTGCGATATCCAGTCCAGCCCGATCTGGGCCAGGAACGGCAGCGGCGCTTGCGGCACCCGGCGGGCCACCCCGGCCAGCGCCCGCATCGCGCCCTCCCCGAACCGCAGCGCGAACAGCAGCGGCGTGAAGGCCGCCCCGGCGGCCAGGATCGCCCCGTCGAGCACCGGCATCTCGACGACCATCCCCCGCAGCCGCTCCGGCGCCAGCGACGCCACCTCGAGTGTGATGTTGGCCCCCAGCGAGGTGCCGCCCACGACGGCCTGCTCGAGCCCGAGGTGGTCCAGCAGGGCCACGGTTTGCATGGCGAAGGCCGACATCGAGTACTGCCAGGTCTCGTAGGGGCGGTCGGACTCGCCGTGGCCCAGCGGGTCGAGCGTGACCACCCGGTTCCCGCGCGAGGCGAGCTGCCGGGCCAAAGGGACCTGCATCTTCTGCGAGAGCAGCAGCCCGGGCAGGAGCACCGTGGTGCGCGGCCCCTCCCCGTAGGAGGTATAGGCGAGCCGGTGGCCTTCGTGGCGGAAGTGGCCCATCGCGGGCGAGGATACCCCTCCCGGTTGCTTGGCCCGCCAGCACGCTCCCGGCTGCTTGGCCGGCCAGCCAACTGCCGCCCGGGGTCGCCGCACGATACCTTCTGCGCTGCCACCGCATCTGAAGAACGAGGAGGAAGTTCAATGGCCAAAGCTCCACGATCGCTCGCCGGCAAGGTCGTCGCAATCACCGGCGGAGCGCGGGGAATCGGGCGGGCCACCGCCGCGGCACTGATCGTGCAGGGCGCGAGGGTCGCGATCGGCGACATCGACGCCCCGCTGGCCGCCCAGGCCGCGCAGGAGCTCGGGTCGGGGACGCTGGGGCTGTCCCTGGACGTCACCGATCGGGCCAGCTTCGCCGCGTTTCTCGATCAGACCGAGCGCGAGCTCGGCCCGCTCGACGTCGTGATCAACAACGCCGGGATCATGCCGATCGGACCGTTCATCGAGGAGAGCGACGCGACCGCCGCGAGGATGATCGACATCAACCTGCACGGCGTGATCTACGGGTCGAAGCTGGCGCTGGAGCGCTTCCTGCCCCGCGGGCGCGGCCACCTGGTCAACGTCGCGTCAGTGGCCGGGAAGGCCGGCTTTCCCGGAGGAGCCACCTACTGCGCCACCAAGCACGCCGTGGTCGGCCTCAGCGAGGCGATCCGGGCGGAGGTCCGGCAGACCGAAATCGACGTCAGCATCGTTATGCCGGTGGTGGTCAACACCGAGCTCGGCTCGGGGTTGCGCAAGAGCCGCGGCGTAAAGGTCGTCGAGCCTGACGACGTCGCCAACGCGATCGTCGAGGCGCTCCAGACCGGCCGCGTCGACGTCTACGTGCCGAAGTCGGTGCAGGGCCTGTTCCGCTTCATGTACGTAGTGCCGCGCTCGGCGGCTGACTTCATCTCCAAGGTCCTCAAGGGCGATCAGGTGCTGGTCGATCCCGACCACATGCTGCGAGGCGCCTACGAGCTGCGGACCGGCGATCAGGTGGTCCCGCCGGTCGCCGAGCCGGCCGCCGAGGCCACCGAGCCCGCGGAGGTCACCCACGACAACAAGGCCACCCAGGCCACAAAGGCCAACAAGGCCACCCAGGCCACCAAGGCCCCCGAGCCCGAGCCGGG
Organism: Solirubrobacteraceae bacterium; assembly: GCA_036502145.1. Lineage (GTDB taxonomy): Bacteria > Actinomycetota > Thermoleophilia > Solirubrobacterales > Solirubrobacteraceae > Palsa-465. The sequence goes on from DASXZB010000056.1 coordinate 5,714, forward strand.
CACCGAGCCGGGCACCGAGGCCGAGAAGCAGACCGTCTAGGAAGTCGCGCTCGAACTCAGCCAATCGGCGATCAGCTCGCCGATCCGGGTCCCGGCGTCCTCCTGGAGGAAGTGGCTGGCGTCGTCGATGACGTGGGCCACCTCGGTGCCGATCGCGGCGGCGAAGCGCTGGCCGGTCTTCAGCGGCAGCACCGGATCGGAGTCGGCCCACAGGACCAGCTTGGGACGCGAGTCGCCGCGCAGGGCATCGAGCACGCGCTGCCCGGCGGCGGCGCCCGGCATCTCGGGGTTGGTGGGCAGGATCAGCGGAAAGGCACGCGCACCGGCCTTGGACCGGGCGTCGGGGAACGGCGCCTCATAGGCCGCGATCACCTCGTCGCCTGGGTCGTGCTTGCAGGCCCCGCGGACCAGGAAGCCGACCGGTAGATCCTCGGTCCGCTCCACGAAGTCCCGAAACGCGATCCAGGCGTCGGTCATCGGCTGGTGTCCGGTGAACAGCCCCGTGTCCAGCGCGACGATCCGGTCGATCCGGTCCGGGTGCTCGACGGCCAGCCGCAGGCCGATCGGACCGCCCCAGTCGTGCACCACGACGGTGGCGCCGCGTATGTCGAGCTCTGTAAGCAGCGCTGCGGTGGCCTCGGTGTGGCGGTCGTAGCTGTACCAGCCGATGTCGACCGGCTTGTCGGAGCGGCCAAAGCCCGGCAGGTCGGGGGCCAGGCAGCGGTAGCCGGCGTCGCTCACCGGGCCCAGCACCTTGCGCCACAGAAACGACCAGGTGGGCTCGCCGTGGACGAACAGGACCGGCTGCCCCTCGCCCTCGTCCAGGTGGGCCAGCCGCAGGCCGTCGAACTGGCGCCAGTGGGGTGCAAACGGAAAGTCCGGCAGTCCGTCCAGCAGCTCTTCGGGGGCACGCACGGCCTCGGTCACGGAGGGCAACCTACTGGATGATTGATTCCACGACCCCGTGGAATCAACCATCTGGACGCCGCAGCCACCGGTAGCGGCCCCCAGCCCCGTTGCTACAGGCCGCGCCCCGCGGTCGCCGTGCCGTCGGAGGCGACCGTCACGTCGATCACCGAGGGCTCCCGCGCCCAGGCGATCAGATTCAGCGACTGCAGGCGGTCCAGCACCGCCTGGAATGCGTCGGCCTGGGCCGGGCTCACGTACCGCCGTGCGATCTGAAACGACCAGCCGGTCGCGTCGGCCGTGAACTGATCGCCGATCCGTCGCTGGTCGCTGGTGTCGTCGACGGTGCTGTACACCCGTAGCTCTCCGCGGCCGCCCGAAAGCGCCCGCACCCTGGCCGCCAGCTCGATCAGCAGCCGCAGCGCGACCGGGCGCAGTCCGCGGTACAGAGACGCCGGCGCGCCCCCGGATTTGGCCTGCGCGCCGAAGCCCGGCTCGAACGCCAGGCCGAGCGCGCTTGCGTTCGAGGGCAGCGGCACCAGGGTGCGGTCCTGGTAGGCGGCGGCGAGCGCCGCCGGGTTGGCGAACGGGGCGGTGCGATCAGGCGGGTGCAGAACCGCGGCGCCGGCGTCGTCGGCGCTCTGCAGCGAGGCCAGCCGCGACAGCGCCGGGCGATCGGTGCGGGACAGATGCATGACCTGCGCGGCCCCGAGCACGCGCCAGTAATACAGCGAGGAGTCATCGCCGAAGCCGGCCAGCAGGCGGAAGGTGGATGAGTGACGGTCAGGGGAGCTGTCGAAGTAGACCTGGGCGTAGGGGACCGGCTGGCCGCCGTCGTAGTCCGACAGCACCTGCTGGAGGTTGCCGATCCCCATGTGGTAGCTCTCGATCGCCAGGTCCTCACGGCCGAAGCGCTGCTCGGCCTGCTCCAGGTAGCGGACCGTGGCCGCGAGCTCCTTGGCGGGGTTGAAGCGATCGTCGACCGCCGCCCGGCGGGCCAGCAGCGGTGCCAGCCGGCCGGTCCGCGTGCCCGCGCCGATGGCGTCGATCTGGCCGGTCAGCTTCCGGCTGCGGGCCAGGTTGATGTGCATCCTCAGCAGCCCCTGGCCGGTCTGGGCGAGGATCTGGGTCAGGCCCGCGGCGTCGGCGGGGTCCGAGCCGGCGATGATCTGCGGCCGGCCGGCGCTCTCCACGAACACCAGGGCCTCGAGCAGGTTGGGGTCGATCGAGGTGCCGGCCACGGCACGATCGATCAACGGACGGTAGGCGGCCACCCGGGCCGCGGTCGCCACCACGCCCCCCGGGCTCTTGGCGAACAGCACGTGGGCGTCTCCGGCCGTGGCCCGGGCGACGTAGCCAGACTCTCGCGAGGCGACATAGCCGAACGGATCGCCGCCGCCGGCGCCCTAGGCCGGCCGCGGCGCGGGCGGCGAGGGCAGCGAGCCGCCGCCAATCGCCGAAATCGCCGCTGCCACCGCGACCACCAGCGCCACCACCAGCACGATCAGCCGTGCGCGCCGCTGCTTGACGGTCGACCGGGCAGCGCCGCGGCGCCGGCGCGGAGCGATGCTCATGTCCTGTAGTTGAGGCCG
>DASXZB010000057.1:0-20595 GCA_036502145.1 Solirubrobacteraceae bacterium
GCTCGCGACGAGATCTTCCACGAGCCGGGGCCGGCCGCGCTGACCCGGGCGGTGTTCGTGGAGCCGCTGGAGCGGCTGCTGCTCGACGGGGCCGCCGACGGCTCGCTGGCGGTGGTCGACGCCCGGGAGACGGCGACGGTCCTGTTCAACACCGTGACCCATACCTACCGTCACCTCCGCGCCGGGCACGGCTGGAGTGAGCAGCGCGCGCGGGACGGGGTGGTGAGGCTGGTGCTCAAGGGGCTGGTGGCCGCTGAGGGGTGGGTGGCCGAGGGGCTGGCGGCCCGCTGAGAGGTGGGTGCTCAAGGGGCTGGTGGCCCGCTGAGAGGTGGGTGGCCGAGGGGCTGGCGGCTCGCTGAGAGGTGGGTGGCCGAGGGCCTGGCGGCTCGGAGAGGACGGCTGTCCGGGGCCGAACCTAGCCGGTGCGCGCGGCCCGCCGCTCCCGGGCCAGCTGGCGCAGGTGCTCGTGCTCGACCATCCGCGCCAGCTGCCTGACGGTGGTCTCGAGGTGGCCACGGACGATCGGGCTGGCCACGCGCTCGGCCACCCAGCCCCCGATCCCCGAGCCCGCCACGCCGTAGGCGAGCCGGATCTCGACCCGGGTACGGCCGCCCGGCGCCGGTCGCAGGCGCCACCGACCGCGCTGGTCGACACCCGTGATCGAGGTCCAGGCCATGTCGCACGGCTCGTCGAACTCCACCACCTCGATCAGCCCTCCGACCTCGGCCGAGCCGACGCGGAGCAGCATCCGATAGCGCGCGCCCAGGCCGGACGGCTCTTCGCTGACGACCTCCCAGCGGGTCACGCCGGACATGTAGCTCAGCGCTCGCTCAGGATCGGCGACTACCGCCCAGACCGACTCCATCGGAGCCGATACCACCGTGCTGGCGCTGACCCTCACCGGCCCAGGCCCCCGACGATCCCCTCACCGCGCGCCGTCATCCGATCACGGGCAGGCGGCGCTCGGCGGCCAGCGCGTCGAGCGTGTCCTGCATGAGCCTGATCAGGTGGTCGTAGATCTCGTCGACGTCGGGATCGGGCCCGAACTCGGCCCGCAGATCGATCGCCGGCAGCGTCTCGACGGTGATCTTCGCCGGCAGCGGAATGTGGCCCAGCATGTCACCGACGTTCAGCACCCAGGGCAGCGACAGCGAGATCGGCAGCACCTTGAGGCGGAACATGCGATCGAGCGCCAGCAGCCGGGCCAGCCGCTCGCCGCGGGACAAGAACAGGGCGGTCTCCTGGCCGCCGATCGACACCACCGGAACGATCGGCACGTTCTCCTCCAGGGCCAGGCGGATGAAACCCTTGCGACGGGCGAAGTCGACCCGGTTGCCCTGCCAGCTGGGCCTGTGGACCTCGTAGTCGCCGCCCGGGTACACCAGCAGTGCGGCGCCCGAATGCAGCGCCTTACGGGCGTTGGCCGGAGAGGCCGCCACGGTGCCGAGCTTACGCAGCGAGGCCAGGCCGGGCATCGTCAGGACCAGGTTGTGCGCTAGCTGGTAGAAGGCTCGCTCGACGCCGAAGTAGGCGTTGAAGGCGAGCGTGAAGACGCCGGTGTCCGGGGTCATGTTGCCGCCGGAGTGGTTTCCGACCAGCAGCACCCCACCCTCCTCGGGGATGTTCCCCAGCCCGCGCACCTCGCCGCGGTACCACAGGCTTGCCAGCAGCCACAGCAGCGGCAGGTGCTCGCGGATGAAGTCGGGATCGCGCTCGTCGAGGTCGGCCCGCGGGATCCGGCGCTGGGCCTGCTGGGCGACCCCTCGCATTGCGCGCGTCAGCAGCGACGCGCGGGATCCGCTCTGCTCGCCACCGCTCTCGGCGGCGACGTGGCCGTTGCTGCTCGCTCTTTCGGCGACCGCCATGTGCGGAGATTCTAGGGACGACCCTCGGCCACCACCGGAGCCAGGGGCCTCAGGCAGCCTCGGCGTCGAGACCGCCGTCGATCACGTCCGGCGCGGCGCTGTCGGCCCGTGAGAAGAAGCGCATCAGCAACTCGTTGGTCTCGTCGGGCCGCTCCACCTGGGGAACGTGGCCACAGTGCTCGATCGTGACCTGCTCGGCAGCGGGCAGCCACTTGTGCACGTGACGGCCGAAGCCCGGCGGGATCAGCCGGTCGTGGGTGCCCCAGACGAACAGCGCCGGCCGGCTCAGCTGGGCCAGGCGCGGGTAGAAGCCGTTGCGCCCATAGGGCGCCTCGAGATAGATATTGCGCGCCGATGACAAAAAGGCCAGGCGCGCGCCGGCCGACTGGTAGATGCGGCGGAACTCGTCGACCATCAGGTCGGCCACGGCCGGATCGATCAGGTCGCGGTCGAAGAACATGCTCCAGAACTGGGACGCGACGGTGTTGCGGGAGAACCCGTGCGGGATCAGGCCGAACTCAGGCCGCAGCAGTCTGACCAGCGGGTGAAAGCCGCGCCTCACCCAGGCCACAGCCGGACACAGCAGCGCCAGCGCATGGACCCGCTCGGGCGCGATCATCGCCATCTCCAGTGCGATCCGGCCTCCCATCGAGTTGCCGACGATGTGGGCGCGGTGGATCTCGCGCTCGTCCATCATCCCGAGCATGATCTCGGCGAACCAGCGGGCGTTGTAGCCGCCGCGGGCCGGCTTGCAGGAGGAGCCGAAGCCGGGCAGATCGGGAGCGTGAACCCGGTAGCGCTGGCTGAGGGAGGCCGCCGTCTCGAACAGCGAGGCGCGGGTGCCGCCGAGGCCGTGCAGCAGCAGCACGTCGCGGCCGTGGCCCATGGTCAGCGAGGAGACCCGGTGACGGCCCACGGCGACGTCGTAGACCTGCAGCAGCGGGGGACGGCCGCCGGGGAGGCGGAACATGCCTTCGAAGGCGATCGCGCAATCAAGGTTTCCGCGTACCGCCAGCAACCGCCGCTCGAAGGCCTCGATCCCGGAGAAGCGTCCCTCGCGCAGGGCCAGCCACGTTTCGGCGTCGGTGGAGAAGCTCACGTCCGGCTCGCGGCGCGTTACGCCCTTGCGGACCCGGGCCCCGTGGGTGGTGCAGCGAACCTCCCAGGTGTGGCCGAGGTCTCCGAGCTTGACGTGATAGGTCACGTCGAATCCCGGCTCGGCGCCGAGATACCGATCCGAGAGCGTCCTGAAGGCGGCGTCGACGGCGGCCAGCCGAGCCGCGTGCGAGGACCTGGCGGACATCGCCGGGGAAACCTAGCTCGCGCCCCGGATTGATTTGCGGCGCGCCGATGAGCCTCCCGGAGACGCTCCAGGGAGACCCACTAGGGTTGCCACAACTTGCGCACCATTTCGCTGCACGACACCAGAACCGGCGAGATTCGCCGGCTGCAGCCGGAAGTCGACTCCCGAGTCCGGATCTACGCCTGCGGCCCCACGGTCTACGGTCGCATCCATGTCGGCAATGCCCGGCCTTTCGTGGTCTTCTCGCTGCTGAGGCGGTTCCTGATCAGCGAGGGGTACGAGGTCGACTTCGTAGCAAATATCACAGATATCAACGACAAGATCTACGCCGCGGCCGTTTCCATCGGTATCGGCAGCGCCGAGCTGGCCCGTGAGATGACCGCCGCCTACATCGCCGACACCAACCGTCTCGGCCTGGGCCGGCCGGACCACGAGCCGCTGGCCAGCGCGACGATCGGGCCGATCATCGAGCTGATTGGGCAGTTGGTTGACAGCGGGCATGCGTACGCGACCGAGGGGGACGTCTATTTCTCGGTGCGTTCCTACCCCGCCTATGGTCAATTATCCCATCGGAATCTGGACCAGATGGATCAAGGCGAGGGGGGCGAGGGCGCCGAGCGCAAGCGCGATCCGCGGGATTTCGCGCTTTGGAAGGGCCGCAAAGAGGGCGAGGACAGCTCGTGGGACTCGCCCTGGGGGCCGGGCCGGCCGGGTTGGCACATCGAGTGCTCAGCGATGTCCGAACAGCTTCTGGGGGTCGGTTTCGAGATCCACGGAGGCGGCAGCGATCTGCTCTTCCCCCACCACGAGAACGAGGCGGCCCAGACGTTCGCCGCGCACTGCCACCCTTTGGCCAAGCTGTGGGTACACAACGGGATGGTCCGGCTCGACAGCGACAAGATGTCCAAGTCGGTCGGCAACGTGTTCGTCTTGCATGAGGCCCTCGAGCGCTACGGGCGCGACGCGCTAATCATGTACTTCTGCGGGGCGCACTACCGCCAGCCGGTGGAGTTCGACGACGAGCGCCTGAGCGAGGCCCAGGCCCGTTGTGATCGGATCCGGGAGGCGGCCCGGAGCTTGATAGACGGTCCCAGTCCGGAGTGGTCGGGGCCGTTGCGCGAGCGCTTTCTCGACGCTCTGGCCTACGACTTCAACACCCCGCGCGCGCTGGCGGCGCTGTTCGAATGGGTGCGGGAGGCCAACCGCAGCCCGCCGAGCACGATCGGCAGCGACGACCTGCGCGCGATGGTGGACATCCTGGGGCTGGCGAACCTGCTCGAGCGCGAGGAGGTCCAGGCACCGCCCCGCGCGCGTCAGCTGCTCGAGCAGCGCGAGCGCGCCCGCGCCGAGCGCGACTTCGACGCGGCCGACCGCTTGCGCGATGAGCTGAGCGAGCTCGGCTGGGCGGTCCGCGACGGTCCGGAAGGGCCTCAGCTGCTGCCGACTCGATGAGGGCGAGCCGATGATCGTCTACGGCCGCAACCCGGTGCGCGAGGCGATCCGCGGTCCGCGTACCGTCAAGCGGATCTGGGCCAGCAAGAACGCCGCTCGCGAGCCCTGGCTGGCACCCTTGCGGAAGATCACGGCAAACGCCGAGTCCGAGGAGCTCGAGCGGCGCGCGGGCTCGTCCTCCCATCAGGGAGTGTGCGCGGAGGTGAGCCCGTTTCACTATGCCGACGACGCTGCCCTGCTGGCGCTGCCGTCCCCGCTCATCGTGGCCCTCGACCAGGTGCAGGATCCGCAGAACCTGGGCGCCGTGGTCCGCAGCGCCGAATGCGCCGGCGCCGCGGGCCTGGTGGTCCCCGAGCGGCGGTCGGCCGAGGTCACCCCCGCTGTTTGCAAGGCCTCGGCCGGGGCGGTGGAGCACCTGCCGGTGGCCCGCACCCGCAACCTGGCCGACTTCCTGGCCGCGGCCAAGCGGGCCGGGGTGTGGTGCTACGGCGCCGATGCCGACGGCGCCGCGCGTTACGACACGGTCGACTTCGGCGGGCCGGTGGTGCTGGTGCTCGGCTCCGAAGGACGCGGGCTGCGACCGAGGGTGGCGTCGGCCTGTGACGTGCTCGTCTCGATCCCGGTGAGGGGCAGAATCGAGTCGCTGAGCGTGAGCGCCGCCGCCGCGATCCTGATCTTCGCCGCCGCCCGCGATCGGCAATGAAACTTGCAGGCCGTCTTGACATGCGAGCGTTGCTATGTCAAGCTCGCGCCGCAAAATAAGGATCAACCAGAGCTTTAGGGCTTGGGTTGACGGAGAGTACGGCCCTCGCGCCTGCTTTCTGGGAAGGCAACATAACGGTGCGGCGCCAGGGGAGGTAGCGCGCCACGACAGTCCGATCTTCCGCCGCCGCCGGCGGGAGCTGAAAGGTTCGTCTCGTGGCTCGACTCTCGGCTTACTCTCAGGCTCAACCTAAGGTTGACGATGGTTATCTGATCGCGCTGGCCAAGCAGGGCCACGCGGATGCGTACGACCAGATCGTGCGCCGCTACTACGGATTCGTGCGCCTCAAGGCGTCGTCGTACTTTCTCGCCGGGGGCGACGCGGACGATCTGATCCAGGAGGGCCTGGTCGGGCTCTACAAGGCGGTGCGCGACTACCGCACCGACCGCGAGTCGAGCTTTCGCAACTTCGCCGAGCTCTGCATCACCCGCCAGATCATCACCGCGGTCAAGACGGCCACGCGCAACAAGCACACGCCGCTGAACCAGTACGTCTCGTTCTCGAGCACTCCCGCCGGAGGCACCGGCGACAACGAGCCGACCCTGGACGAGATGCTGCCCGGCTCCACGGTCCACGATCCGGTCAACCAGGTGATCTCCTCCGAGGAGCTGCGCGCACTGGTGGCCTGCATCTCGACCGCGCTGTCAGAGCTGGAGTCACGCGTCCTGGCGCTCTACCTCGACGGGCACTCCTACGAGGAGGTCGGCCGGAGGCTGAGCTGTGACTGCAAGACCGTCGACAACGCGCTGCAGCGGGTCAAGCGCAAGGTCGGTCAGCATCTGTCAGAGCGCAACATTCCCGCCTGAGGACGCCGGGATCGGCGCGGGCCCGGTGGTTGCCGGGATCCGCAGCGTGAACTCGGCTCCGCCCCCGGGCGCGGCGGCGGCGGCGACGCTGCCGCCCATCGCAGTCGTGAGCTCCTTGACGATCGCCAGGCCCAGGCCGGACCCGGCCGCGCGCTCGCTGCGGTAGCGGCCGTAGAGATAGAAGCGCTCGAACGCCCGCGGCAGGTCCTCGTCGGAGAGTCCCGGCCCGGTGTCGCGGACCAGGATCTCGCCGGGCGCCGCGGTGACGGTGATCGCGCCGCCGGCCGGGGTCAGCCGCAGCGCGTTCTCGATCAGGTTGGAGGTGGCCTGCAGCAGGCGGTCCTCGTCGCCGACCCCCCAAGCACCGCCGGCCGCGCCGTGGCGGGTGGAGGTCAACTGCAGGCCGAGCTCGCGAGCGCGGGGGAGATGGCGGCGCACCGCGGTGTCGCCGACCGAGCTCAGGTCGACGGGCTCGTGGCGGACAGCGAACCCGGCGCGCTCGAACCGCGCCAGATCCAGGAGATCGAGCACCAGGCGCTCCAGCCGGTCGGCCTCTCCGGCGATCACGCGTCCCCCCTCGTCCGGCGGGACGGCCCCCTCCTCGAGGGCCTCGGCGTACCCGCGGATCGAGGTCAGAGGTGTCTTGAGCTCGTGGCTGACCGACTCCAGGAAGGAGCGCTGCGAGTCGCGGGCGCGGGCGAGCTCGTGCGACATCTCGTTGAAGGCCCGGCCGAGGCCGGCGAGCTCGTCCTCGCCCTCGACCGGCACCTCGACGGCCGGCTGGCCGGAGGCCAGGCGCTGCGTCGCGTCCGACAGCGCGCCGATCGGCCTGGTCAGCCGCCGGGCCAGCAACGAGGACAACAGCACCGCCAGGAGCACGCCGCCCAACCCCGCCAGCGCCAGGGAGACCAGGAAGGGCCGCCATTCCGAGAACGCGAGCTTGGCGCTTCGGATCAGGATGACGCGGCCGACGGCGGTGGTGCGCGCCACGTAGAGCAGCGATCGCCCTACCACGGTGACAGTCCCCTCGGCGTCGCCACTGGCCGGGATCGCCGCCAGCACGGCCTGGCGCACCCGTGGCCTGACCCGCTTGGGCGACCCGCTGCCGACGCGATACACATGATCGCCAGCCGACAGCGCACCGGGGGCGCCGCCGAGCGCCGACAGCACGTTGGCCTGCGACTCCAGGTTGGCGCTCCGCTGGGAGGCGATCTTGTGGCGAACCAGCACCACCGCGACTCCGAACGTGAGCGCGCACGAGGCGATCGCGGCCAGGACCAGGTAGCCGAGCACTCGCCGCTGCAGCGTCACGGGCTGGCCTTGTAGCCGAGGCCGCGCACGGTCCTGATCAGCTCCGGGTGTCCGAGCTTCTTGCGCAGCTGGGCGATGTGCACCTCGACGGTCCGGGTTTCGCCCGGCGACACGTAGCCCCACACGCTCTCCAGCAGCTGGTCACGGGTGACGACCTGCCCGGTGTGGCGGAGCAGGTACTCGAGGAGGTCGAACTCGCGCTGGGTGAGCTCTATCTCCTGCTCGTCCACCCGCACCTCACGGGCCCGGCTGGCCAGCGTCACCGGGCCGAGCTCGAGCACATCCTGCAAGGAGGCCGCGCCCGCCGCGCCGCCGGTGCGGCGCAGCACCGCCTTGATGCGCGCGGTCAGCTCGCGGGGCGAGAACGGCTTGGCGACGTAGTCGTCGGCGCCGACCTCCAGGCCGGCCACCCGGTCGGGCTCCTCGTGGCGGGCAGTCAGCATGATCACCGGGACGTTGCCGCCGATCCGCCGGCACACCTCGAAGCCGTCGATACCGGGCAGGCCGATGTCGAGCACCACGAGCCTGATCGGGTGGCGGCGCAGCTCGGTCAGCGCATCCTCGCCGGATCGCACCCAGATCGCCCGGTACCCAGCCCGCTCGAGGTAGGTGTGCACCAGCGCGCCGATGTTCGGCTCGTCCTCAACGACCATGATCGTCTCGGCCACGCCGGACATCGTAGGTCGCCGGGCCGGACCCGGGGCGCGTTTTACACGCCGCTGATCTTCCGCTGACGGCCCGCTTTCAGGTCGCGGGCAGAGTGTCGGTCATCGGCGCACGCCACCCCACACGAGCGAGGTAACAGCAAAGATGTCATTCATCGCAAAGCATTCCCGTCTGCTGCTGGTCGCGGTCGCCTGCGCCGCGATCGGTGCCGGGGCGAGTGCGATCGCCGGTGCCGGGGCCGCGACCCCGTCGGCGGCCAAGCCGACCGCAGCCGCCAAAGCGGGCCGGCGGGCTCACGGGTTGCGCCGGTGGGCCACCCGCGCGGTGCACGGCGACCTGGTGGTCAAGGCCAAGACCGGGTTTGTGACCCTCAGCTTCGATCGCGGCCGGGTCGATTCGGTCGACGGGCAGCGTCTGACGCTCACCGAGGGGACCCGGAAGGCCAGCTACAAGACAGTCACGGTCGCGCTTGGGAGCGACGCCCTGGTCCGAGACAACGGCAAGACCGCCCAGCTGTCCGACCTCAAAGCCGGTCAGCGCGTGACCGTGGTGCAGGCACCGAAACGGACGTTGGTGGTCGCCCGGACGCCCAAGGCGGGCTGAGCGCCGGCCTGACTCAGAAGCGGGAGAGCGCCCGCGCTCGGCCCGGCTCGCGGGTTGAAGGCCGTCGGGGTCGTCCGGCCACGATCGCGGCGGCCCTCAACCCGCGAGCGGGCCGAGCTCGGGCGCCAGCCCGTAGGTGCTGAAGGCGCGAAAGCGCGAGAAGGTGTGGTGCGCCGGGCCGTGGTAGTCAGACGAGCCGGTGCTCAGCAGGCGCAGCTCGGCGCAGCGCTTAACCAGCAGCTCGGTTTCCTCGCGGGTGTGGGTGACGTAGAAGGACTCCACCCCGTCCAGCCCGGCGGCTCGGAAGCGATCGATCGCGTCGAGCACCTCGCTGGGGTCCTTGACGTCCCAGAACGGATGCGCCCAGACGGCCACTCCTCCGGCGCCGTGGATCAGCTCGATCGACTGCTCGACGGTGGGCGCCTCTCGGTCGCGGAACGCCGGCTTGCCCTCGATCAGGTAGGCGACCAGGAACGCCGTCGGATCAAGCAGACCCTCGGCCTCCAGCCGTTCCCGGTTGGCCGGCCGGCTGACCACGGCCTGGGCGAGGTGAGGGCGACCGATCGACTTTCCCTGCTCGGCACGCTCGGCCAGCGCCGCCTCGTCGAGGTCGAACCCCAGCTCCCGCAGGGCGTCGGCCATGGCGTCGGCTCGCCGCTCGCGGTTGGTCCGCGAACGGTCCAGCGTCTGCACCATCCTCGGCTCCTGGGGGTCGATCAGGTAGCCGAGCACGTGCACGTCCTGCCGGCCGTCGAAGATCGAGGTGATCTCGGTCGCGGTCACCAGTCCGATCCCCGCCGCGGACGCCGCCTGCTCCGCCTCCGGGACCCCCGCGGCGGTGTCGTGGTCGCTCAGTGCCAGCAGCTCCACCCCGGCGGCGGCCGCCGCCTGGACCACCTGGTGCGGGGTCAGCGAGCCGTCGGAGTGGACCGAGTGGCTCTGCAGGTCGAAGGTGGGCGCCTCCACGGCCCGCGAGGGTAGATGATCGGGAGGCCCTGGCGCCGGCTCGCGCGCCAGGGCCCGCGGCGCCCGCTCGCCCCGTCGTCGGCGCGGCCTGGTTTCAGCCCCGGCTCGCGGCGCCGACGGCCGCCCTCGGACGCGAGCCTGGGCCCGCGATCATCCGCTGCAGCGCGATCAGACCGCAGAGGGCGACCAGCAACGCGGTGATCGCACCCAGGCCGAGGCCGGCCCGCGGGCCGAACACCGCCATGGTCCAGCCGACGATCGGGCCGCCGATCGGGGTCGAGCCCTGGAAGGCCACGAACCACAGCGACATCACGCGACCCCGCATCCCGGGAGCGGCGCCGAGCTGCAAGGTCGAGTTGCCGGTGGCCATGAACGAGATGCTCGCCGCGCCCACCAGGGCCAGTGCGATCAGCTCGAAGAACAGATTGGGAGCCAGTGTGGCCATTCCCATGGCCACCGCAAACGCCGCTGCCGCCAGGACGAGTGGCCGCATCCCGGTCTTGCCGCGGGCGGCGACGAGCAGGCCGCCGAACACGGCCCCGACGCCCATCGAAGCGGTCATGAAGCCAAATCCGGTGGCGCCGACGTTGAGCCCCCGGTCGGCCATCACCGGCAGCGAAACCTGGAACTCGTAGGTCAGGCAGCCGACCACGCCCATCATCAGCAGCGGGACCGCGAGCTCTGGGGTGGCGCGGACGTAGCGCAGCCCTTCCCGCAGCTGGCCGCGGGCGCGTGGCGTCGGCTCGCTGAGCGACAGCGCCGCGCGGTCCATCGTGCTCAGCGACGCCAGTACGGCCACGAAGCTCGCAGCGTTGATCAAGAAGCACTCGCCTTCCCCGACGGTCGCGATCAGGATCCCGGCGACCGCCGGGCCGATCATGCGGGCGACGTTTGCGAGCACCGAGTTCAGCGTGACGGCGTTGCGCAGATGCTCGGCGCCGACCAGCTCGAGCATGAACGACTGCCGCGCCGGATTCTCGAAAGCGTTGTTGAGGCCGAGCAGCGCCGCCAGCACCCCGATCTCCCAAACCTCCACCACCCCCGTGACCGTCAGCAGCCCCAGCGTCAGCGCCTGCAGTCCCATCGCGCTCTGGAGGGCGATCATCAGCTTGCGCTTGTCGGCGCGGTCGGCGATCACTCCGCCATAGGGCCCCAGCAGCAACACCGGCAGGGTCTGTAGAGCGACCACCACGCCGAGCGCGGTGCTGGAGTGCGTCAGGCTCAGCACCAGCCATGCCTGCGCGGTCATCTGCATCCAGGTGCCGATCAATGAGATCGCCTGGCCGCCGTAGTAGCGGCGGTAGTTCGGGACCGAGAGGGCGGCGAAGGTGAGGCGTCCCGCATTGACCACGCGGGTCACGGGCGCCGGTCCTTCAACCGCTCGGCCAGGTCCTCCAGTGCCGGCAGTGCCTGCTCGAGTGTCCGCCGGTCGTCTGCCGTCAGTCCCACCAGGGCGCTGTTGAGCGCGTCGGTTCGCTCCCGCCGCATCCGCTCGGCCAGCCGCACACCGTCCGGTGTGGCTTGCACCCAGGCGGCGCGCCGGTCGCCGTCGTCGCTTGACCGGGCCAGCAGCCCGGATTCGACGAGGTGCGAGATCGAGCGCGACAGCATAGTCGGATTGAGGCTCTCCAGCTCGGCCAGCTCCGAGAGACGCAGCGGCCCGGAGCGGACCACCGTAAGCAGGATCGAGATCCTGGTCGGTGTCAGTCCCGCCTCCGAGCCCGCTGCCGTGATCCGCAGCCGCCGCGAAAGCCGCGCGATCGCTACGCGCAGACGGGCCGCGGTGTCGGTGTCGAGAGTGAAGGCGGGGCTGGGCATAAAATAGTTGCTTGCTGGCAAGCATTAGTTTAGCAGCGGGCATCGGCCCGCAGGGGGCGGTGGGGGAGGCGCCAGTCGCGCGGAGGCGGGCTCAGGCGACGTCGCCGCCGGTGGCGACGATCAGGACGTTGCAGCCGGCGTGGTGCGAGACCTTGTTCGGCACGTTGCCCAGCGCCAGCCGACGGGCGCCGTGCATGCCCTTGCTGCCGACGACGATCATCGTCGCGCCCACCTCGTCGGCGATCTCGATCAGCGCGTCGGCGGGATCCTTGCGCACGGCGTGCGTGGTGACCTCCACCCCGGCCATCCGGACTCCGGCGGCCCCTTCGCTGAGGATCGCCTCGACGCGGTCATCGGGGTGTGGGGCCCAGACCTCGGCGGCGCCCCGAGGCGCCCCGGTCACGTGCGCTCCCCGCAACGGCTCGAAGGCCGAGACGAGGTGCAAGGGGGCGCTCAGCGCCTTCGCCAAACGTACCGCCTCGGTGACGGCCTGCCGGGCTGTGGGCGAGCCATCGGTGCCGACAATGATCAAATCTGCCATCTAGCTCTCCCTCCAACGCTGGATGATCGACTGTCGCCGGCCGGCGAGGGCGGGCGACAGGCTCGAACGCCGTGCGGTCGCGTAGACCCTACCTGTTCGGCCGGGCGGCGAGCGGGTTCTGGCCGGCCACGAACACGTAACGGTTGAGGCTGAAGAAGTAGTCCTCGCCGAGCGTTCGCAGATCCTCGGCCCAGGCATCGGCCTCCGTCTCGCTGATATCTCCGCGACCCCGCACGAACCGGGCGATCGTCTCCAGGGCGCCGGCGCTCAGCGTGTCGGGATCGAACCCGACGTTGAGGATCGGCAGCACCTCGACGGTCATCTCGGTGAACCCGGCCCGGCGCAGCAGGCGCGGGAGGATCCGAGGCAGCTGGGGGTCCGCCAAGTGCTGGTCCCACGTGGACAGGACTCGCTCCATCCGCTGTGGGTCGCGGGAGTGCCAGACGATCGAATCCCAGTCGGTATCGAGGATCACCAGCCGTCCGCTCGGGCGCAGCACCCGCCGCGCCTCGATCAGTGCACTGGGAATATCGGCGACGTACTCGTAGACCTGGGTGGACACGATCGCGTCGAAGGTCCCGGAGCCAAACGGCAGTGCGAGCGCGTCGGCGGCTGTGTAGCCGATCGGCCCCGCGCCCGGCGGCGGTGTCCGCTCGCGGGCAATCGCCAGCATGCTGTCGCTGATGTCGACTCCCTCGACGCCACCGCCGGCGCCGACGGCGACCGCGATCTCCTCGGCCAGCAGGCCGGGCCCCGATCCCAGGTCCAGGATGCGCTCGCCGGGCCGCGGATCCAGGAGCGTCAGGACCTGGCGGCGCTGCCTGACGATGTCGGGCGTCAGGTAGGTCGCCAGCAGGCGGCGGGAGGCGGTCTCGTCAAAAAGCATCAGGCTCGGTTCTGCGTGCCGCCGAGAGGATCGCAGCTTGGCCTCAGCTGTGAAGATGGCCCGCCCGTGTTCGATCTCGGCCCCTACCTGGAGCGAATCGGTCTCGACGGTCCCCGGCCTGGTCGAGCTGCACCGGGCGCACCTGGGTTCGCGGTCAGCGTCGAGGGGCGGGTCATCCGCCCGGCGGGCTGAGCAGCTCCAGCAGCGACTGAACGGCTCGGCTGGGACGGGCGATCGCCCCGGTGGCCAGCAGGTCCAGCAACGCCCCGCGGAGCACCGCCAGGACCAGGGTTCGCTCGGCCTCGGCGCTCGCCATCCGCCGTCGGTCTCGAGGCTGGGCCTCGGCCAGCAGCTCGAGCCAATCGTCGACCGTGCTGCGCGCGAAGCCGGCCCACGGACCGTCGGGGTCGATCAGCGACTTGGCGTAGCTCTCCACCCAGACGCGGAGCAGGCTTCGATGCTCGGCGGCGATCAGCCACCGCCAGACCGCGGCGGCGGTCGTCACCAGATCGCGCCGGCCGGCGTCGCGCTGGCCGGCATCGCGCAGCCGCGCCAGCAAGGCCAGCTCGTCGGCCCGGGCGCGGCGCAGGAGCGCGCGCACGAGCTCGTCCTTGCTGCCGAACAGAAACAGCAGCACGCGCGGGCTGGATCCCACGGCGGCCGCCAGCGGGCGCAGCGAGAGATCGGCCAGGCCGTTTGCCAGCACGTACTGGTAGGCGCGCTCCAGGAGCTCGTCGCGGCGGGTCGATGTGGGGGGCACGGAGGTTGGCACTGGTGGTAGCCTACTGAAACGGGTGTTTCAGTGACGACCACCGCCATCACATCCAGTCACAGCGCGCGAGTTGAGATCCGTCCGCTGGGGCGCGCCGGCGATCTCGGCTGGGTGGTGATGGCCCACGGTGAGGTCTATGCGGCCGAGTTCGGCTGGGACGAGAGCTTCGAGCTGCTGGTCGCCCAGATCGTGGCCGATTACGCGCGCGACGCGGGCAGCCCGCGCCAGGCGGCGTGGATCGCCGAGCTGGACGGCGAGCGGGCGGGCTGCGTGTTCTGCGTCCCCGGCGACGACCCCCGGACCGCCAAGCTCCGAATCCTGCTCGTCGACCCGCGGGCGCGCGGCCACGGGCTCGGCGGACGGCTGGTCGATCAGGCGATCGAGTTCGCCCGCGGGGCCGGATACCGACGGATGCAACTGTGGACCAACCATCCGCTGGCCGCCGCCCGGCGGATCTACGTTTCCCGCGGATTCGCGCTCACCGCCGAGGAGCCCCATCGCAGCTTCGGCGTCGACCTGATCGGCCAGACCTACGAGCTCACGCTGGCCGGCTGACCGCGCCGCTCCTCGCGGGCTGGCCGCGCGGTAGATCGCCCCGGTCAGGGAACGGTGCGGCAGATCGCCCCGGTCGGGGAACGATGCGGCAGATCGCCCCGGTCAGGGGACGATGCGGTAGATCGCCCCGGCAGTATCGTCGCTGACGTACAGCGCCCCATCGGGGCCCACCACGGCATCGGCGGGGCGGCCCCACCGCGAGCCGTCGCGATTCTGGAAGCCTCCGACCAGCGTGACCGCCGGCCCCAGCGTCCGCGCCCGGCTCTCCCAGGGCAGCCACAACACGGCGGGAGGCCGGGGTGGCTCCCGGTCCCAGGAGCCGTGAACCGCGAGCAGCGCACCGCCGGCCCACCGCTTCGGGAGCTTGCTGTGGTGCAGGAAGTGAAACCCCAGCGGGGCGCTGTGGGCGGGGATCCCGCGCTGAATCCGGGGCAGCTTGGCGCAGCGAAGCCGGCGGCCTCCCGGGTTGACCTGGGGGTCGGCGTCGAAGGGCATGTTGGCGTAGGAGGTGAGACTCCCGGCACGCCCAGGACGGAGATCGGGGTCTGGGTTGCAGAACGGCCAACCGAGGTTGCGGCCCGGCGTCAGCCTGGCCACCTCGTCGGGGGGATGGTCGTTGAGGTAGCCCTGGAAGACGCGGCCGAAGGCATTGGCCTCGCCGCCGTAGGCGCGATGGAAGGGGTACGCGATCTGGTCGCGCTGGTTGACGGCGGTCCACAGCGTCCCATCGGGAGCGACCGACAGTCCATCGCCGTTGCGGACCCCGGTGGCCACCACGCGCATGTGGCCGCCCTGACTCGAATAGGCCAGCACCGCGGCCCGCGGTGGGCGGGTGGCGGCCGGAGGATCGGCGTTGGTGGCGCTCCCGATGTCGACGTAGACGGTGTGATCACGACCGATCGCCACCTCCTTGAGACCGTGAGCTCCACCCGTGGGCAGACCGCCGGCGATGACCGTGCGGGCTCCAACCGAGCGACCGTTCCAGACGTAGCGGTCGACCTGGTCGGTGTCGGCGACGTACAGAACCTCGTGGCCGCCGAGCCTGTCGAAGGCAAGTCCCTGCGGCAGCGACAGACCCGACACGAGCAGGTGCATCGAGGGGGGATTGCCGGGATGTGCGCCAGGGGCCAGTCTCCACACCTGGCCGGCACCGGGCACGCTGACCAGGAGGTCACCCTGAGGCGTCCAGGCCTCAAATCGTGCCCCGCCCACTCGTGCCCAGACCTCGGCGCGCCAACCGCGGGGAAGCGTCAGTGCGTGCCGGCTGCTGAATGCCCCGCCGGCGTTGCCCTGAGGCACGGCGAGCGCGACGCGCGCGAACCGGCTCCGGCGGCCGGCGGCCGGCGAGTGTGTGGCGGCCCGGGTCGCGGCGCTGCCGCCCGGCTTTTGATCGGCCGCTCCGGTACCCCGGGCGGCCAGCACCGCCGCCGCGACGATCGCCACTGCCGCCAGCACGCCGGCCCACGGACGCAGGCCGCGAAGGGCCATCCGGCCACGGCCTGGCGGTCGAGGATCGGGGACGGAGGGCATCGCCGACCGATGTTAGGCACGCTCGGCCCCCGGCACGCCGGGGCGCAGCCACTCCAGCCACGCCGCCCCGGGATGGGCGATGGCCAACAGCTCGCCCGACCGCGCGCCCTGCCGGTAGCCAAGCCGGCCCAGCACGCCGAACACGCCCTCGCGGCGGTTGCGCTCGATCAGGCTCGGCGGCACCGGCAACCCCACGATGCTGCGGGTCGCCGAGCCGCCCATCGGAACCAGCGGGTCCAGTGACACCCAGTCGAGGTCGCGCTGGGAGCCGGCCCGGTCGACCAGCTCGCGGAAGCGAGCCAGGTCCTCGGCGGCGAAGAAGACGTGCACGTAGCTGTCGACCAGACAGACCAGCAGGTCATCGGGCAGCGAGGTCAGGACATCCGGGAGAGCGTCGCCGACATCCCCGCGCACGGTGCGCGCCGGGTTGGCGGCGGCCACCTCGACCGCGTTGTGAAAGCGGGTCACGGCCCCGATCTCCTGCGGGATGCAGGCCGCCAGCCAGGAGCGCACCGCGGCATCGCCGATGTCCAGGGGCTCGATGTCGATGCCGACCCGCTCGGCGATCAGCGGGAGCCCCGCGGCCAGGGGCACCGGATGGGCGCCGCGCACCTCGGTCTCGATGACGACCCCGGCCCGCGGATCGCCCACCGTCTCGGTGTTCCCGTCGGACCCGCGGAACACGTAGCGATAGCGATCCAGATGAAGCGCCAGGCCCGCCCCGGTACCGATATCCACCAACGCCAGTTGACGCCCATCGGCGATCGCCGGGCCCAGGGCGGCTAGGAGGTCGGCGCAGCGGCCGACCTCGTTCATCTGATAGCGATGGCGGGCGCAGAGGTCGAGCAGCCGCTCGCGGTGGTCGAGGCAGAAGGCGCGGTACTGCTCGTGGAATTCGGCGCCCAGCGGCGGCTGGGGCTCGCCGACGGTCGGAAACCAGTCGTGCAACGGCGACGGCGAGAGCTCGTGGATCAGCGAGGTGGCAGCAGCAGCGAACAGCAGCGGCGGGAGGCGGTCCGGCGCGATCGTCGCGGCGATCGCCAGCAGCTCCGGATCGTCGCGAAGGACCTCGAACTGCGCGGCGGTCAGTGCCCAAGAGGCGGGCGCGCCGGCGGGTGACCAGGCCGCAGCGACCATCGCCGCCTGGTCGGCGACAACTCGCGGATCGGTTGCGGCCATGCCCGGATCTTCGCACCGCGTGCAACGCAATGACCATGGCTGATCGCGGCGACGACGTACGCTACCGGCCGATGTCCGGCAAGCGCCATCACCACTCCGAGACCGCGGAGCTGTTCGGCGTCGCCACCGCCGCCTCCCCGTTTCCGGCGATCGAGGACTACGCGTTTTTGTCTGACTGCCACACCGGAGCGTTGGTGGCCCCCGACGGCGCGATCGACTGGCTGTGTGTGCCCCGCTTCGATTCTCCGAGCGTGTTCGGCGCGTTGCTGGACCGCCAGGCCGGGAGCTTCCGGATCGGGCCGTACGGGATCAGCCACCCCACGGCACGGCTGTACGAGCCGGGGACGAACGTGGTGACGACCACTTGGCGGACTCCCAGTGGCTGGCTCATCGTCCGCGACGCCCTGACCATCGGACCCCGCGACCACGAGGACGAGATCACTCCGCACACTCGGCCGCCCACCGACGACGACGCCGATCACCTCCTGGTCCGGGTGGTGCTGTGTCTTGACGGGCAGGTGGAGGTGGAGCTGGTCTGTGAGCCGGCGTTCGACTACGGTCGCACCCCGGCCGAGTGGTCCCTGGTGGGAGAGGACCGGCACGTGGCCGACGCCAGCGGCGCGGGCCAGACGTTCCGCCTGACCACCAGCCTGCCACTCGGGATCGAGGAGAGCCGGGTCCGCGCTCGGCACCTGCTCAAGCAGGGCGAGCAGGTGTTCTGCGCGCTGTCGTGGGCCGAGGGACTGGACGGGCCAACCGACCTCGATCAGGCCAACGCTCGGCTGGCGGCCACCAACGCCTACTGGCGACGATGGCTGGGGCGGGCCCGGATCCCCGATCACCGCTGGCGCGACCCGATCCAGCGCTCGGCCCTGGTGGTCAAGGGCCTGACGTACATGCCCACCGGAGCCGCCATCGCCGCGCTGACCACGTCGCTGCCCGAGACCCCGGGCGGCGAGCGCAACTGGGATTACCGCTACACGTGGATGCGCGACGCAACCTTCACCCTGCGGGCGCTGCACCTGCTCAACCTCGACTGGGAGGCCGACGAGTTCATGCAGTTCGTCGCCGACCTGGAGCCCAACCCCGACGGATCGCTGCAGATCATGTACGGGATCGACGGCGAGCGCGACCTAACCGAATCGACCCGCGACGACCTCTCCGGCTACGAGGGCGCTCAGCCGGTGCGGATCGGCAACGGCGCCTTCAATCAGCGCCAGAACGACGTCTTCGGCGCGGTCCTGGACTCGATCCTGCTCCACACCCGCCACAGCCAGCGGCTGCCGCGCCGGCTCTGGCCGGTCGTCGAGGCCCAGGCCAAATGTGCCGCGGCGGTCTGGCGCGAGCCCGATCAGGGGATCTGGGAGGCCCGCGGCGAACCCAAGCACTACGTCTCCTCAAAGCTGATGTGCTGGGTGGCGATGGACCGGGCCGCGAAGCTGGCCGAGATCCGCGGCGACTCACACCTGGCCGAGGAGTGGGGAGCTGTTGCCGAGGAGATCCGCGCCGACATCCTCGAGCACGGTCTCAGCGACCGCGGCGTGATGCGACAGCACTACGAGACCGACGCGCTCGATGCGTCGAGCCTGCTGGCGGCGGTATTCGGGTTCTTCGCAGCCGACGACAAGCGGCTGCGAAAGACCGTCGACGCGATCGCCTCTGAGCTCACCGAGCACGATTTCGCGCTGCGCTATCGCACCGAGGAGACCGACGATGGGCTATCGGGCAAGGAGGGGTCGTTCTTGATCTGCTCGTTCTGGCTGGTGTCAGCGCTGGCCATCATCGGCGAGCACGGACAGGCCCGGGATCTGATGACCAGGCTGCTCAAGGTGGCCTCGCCGATGGGTCTGTTCGCGGAGGAGTTCGAGGTTGGCACCGGTCGTCAGCTCGGCAACTTCCCGCAGGCGTTCTCGCACCTGGCGCTGATCGACGCCGGGCTGCGGATCATCCTGACCGAGATCCTGTCCGAGGCCTGAGCGCGGGCCTCTAGCCGGGACTGAAGCCGAGGATCAGCTCGGCGGTCTCGAGCGGGACGTCGAGCTGCGGGCAGTGGCCGACGTCGTCGAGCAGCACCCAGTCGGCGTGCGGCAGCCATTCGCGCCGGTATCGAGCCGCCGCGACCGGCCAGGGCAGAAGGCGGTCGGCGGTCCCCCAGATGACCCGCACGGGACAGTCGATTCGCTCGGCGTCAAGTGTCCAGCCGGCGTGGAGCCCGTGCTCGATCAGCGCCTCGGCGCCGCTGCACCCGGCCACGCCGCTGAGCTGGTGGGCGAGCAGCTCGGCGGGGATGTGGTCGTAGTTGACGGTGATCAGCCGGGTCGCCTGGCGCCGCCCCTGGGGCGTGCGGAGCAGCGATTCGGCGTGCGGCGCAGCCCTCCCGCTGTGCTCATACAGCGACCGCTGAAAGCGCAGCAGGTCGCGGTAGGAGTCGTCGCCGGGCGCCCAGCCGCCGGCCGGAGCCAGCGCCACGACCGTCTGAGCCCGGCTGCGCGCAGCCAGCTCGAGCGCCACGAAGCCCCCGAGCGAGTTGCCGACCAGGTGCGCGCGCGGCCATCCCGCCTGGTCCATCTTCCGCTCCACGGCGTCGGCCACCGCGCCGGCGCTGATCTCCCGGCCGAGGGGTGGGCCGCCGGCGTGTCCGGGCAGGGTGAGGGCCAGGACCTCGCGCCGGCGCTCGAGCCGCGGTAGGACCAGCTCCCAGGCGCGCCAGGTGTCGAAGAAGCCGTGCAGGCACACCGTCGGGGGTCCGGCGCCCCCGCGGTGGGCGGGAGTGAACGTCGAGTGCGAAAGGGTCACCGGCGCCGCTTGGCGGACCCGGTCTGCCCGATCAGCAGCTCGACGCCGTCGAGGATGCGCTGCAGCCCGAAGCGGAACTCCTGGTCGGGGTGGTCCTCGTCGTCCAGCGCCCCGGAGGCGATCGCCTGCTGCAGGGCGGGAAAGCGCGACGGTTCGATCAGCTGCGAGAGCAGTGCCCCGTAGCGGGGCATAACGGGCTCCCCGTAGTGGGCGGCGGCGAAGTCCGCGGTCAGCGTGGCGTAGTTGCGCACGAAGCCGCTGATAAGCAGCACGGTGGACAGCTTCTGCTGCTCCGAGAGCGGCGTGACGGCCAGGCTGCGCAGCGCCCCCTCGAGCCAGGCGACGTTGTTGGGACCCAGCGGCGGGGCAGTGATCGGAACCTTCAGCGCCCAGGGGTGACGGCGATAGGCATCCCGCAGCCAGACCGCCGATTCGGTGATCCCCTCACGCCACCCCTGGTCAGGCGGTGGCGGGTCTTGCGGCGTTCCGAGGGCGGTGTCGACCATCAGCGTCAGCAGCTCGTCCTTCGACGCGACGTAGCGATACAGCGACATGGTGCCGACGCCGAGCTGCCTGGCGACCCGGCCCATCGAAAGCGAGTCGAGGCCCTCGCTGACCGCGACATGGATTGCCGCCTGAACGATGCCGTCGAGGGTGAGCCCGCGCTTGGGCCCCCGCGTTCCCGGCTCCCGCAGTCCCCACGCGAGCTCGATGCTCGGTGGCATGGGCGGCTCGGTCATTTTTCCGCGGGAGTTCCTTGACACCGTCAGAGAACTGCGTATA
>DASXZB010000058.1:0-32077 GCA_036502145.1 Solirubrobacteraceae bacterium
GATGCTGACCGCGATGCGGGCGATCGACAACCTCCTGCTGGGCACCCATCACGACATCTGGTCGGTCAACGTCGAGAGCGTCTACCATGAGGAGCAGGCCGAGAACGAGGATCCGTATCGCGATCCCCCCTCGACGCCCGCGATGGAGCAGCCGCTGGCCTCGGAGCGGTGATCCGGCGACGCCGTGTGCGCGCCGTCCTGGCGGCGCTGGTCGTGGGGCTCGGCGTGACGGCGGGGCCCTCGGCGGCACTGGCCGCGGGCACCACTCCGGCCGCCCCGGCCGCCACCACGCCGGCCGCCCCCACCGCCACCACCAATCCGCTGTCCCCGGGGATCCCGGTCTCGCCGGCCCCGTCGACCAGCACCGCGACCCCGACGATCGTCCAGACCGGGTCGAGCAATGCCGCGGGCTCCAGCTCCCTGAGCTCCAACAGCGTCTTGTTCATCGCGATCGGGGCGGTGGTGCTGCTGGTCGCGATCTCCTACTTCATCTGGCGCGACGCCCGCCGGCGCGCGCCGGTCAAGGGGCGCGGGCTGACCGGCGAGCTCGGCCTGGAGGGCCGCCGCGCCGGGTCCAAGGCGCCGCGCAAGCCCCGCAAGCTCAGTGCGGCCGAGAAGCGGCGGCGCAAGCGCGGGCGGGCGCGGCGCTAGTCGGTCGGCGCCGGCGCCGGCGTCTGCCGTCGGGGTCCAGCGTCTGTCGGGGGCCCAGCGTCTGCCGTCGGCCCCCCGGTGTCTGCCGTCGGGGGCCCGCGCGTGAACAACTTCCCACAATTGCCTGCCCCCGCAGGAGGTTGGGGACTTCTGCACGGTTGTCATGCACAACCGTGCACTGCTCGCCCGGACCCATGCGCCGGTGGAAGTTTTGCATCAGCGGCTGGGGAGTCCGGCCTCGAAAGACCAGCTGGGGAAGGGAGCGGTTGGCCTGGGGACGTGCTGATTCGCGCCCAACCCACCGCCGAATCGGAGGTGTGTCGGATTCCGCTCACCCCTCGTGCCGTCGGCGACCAGCCCCGCCAGAGGCGCTAGACCGGGCGCGAAAACGCCCGCCAAGCCACCCCTCCGCACCCTCACGCCGCCTCGCGCAACGCGCGCTTGGCGCGCAGCAGCTGCCGCTCCACGGTCCGCGGCGTGGCGCCGGTATAGCCCGCCATCTCGTCGTAGCTGAGCCCGAGCCCCTGTAGCCAGACCAGGCGCTGCTGGCGCTCGGGCAACGCCCGGATCGTGTCGAGCCTGGCGCGCTGCTCGGCCAGCTCGCTGACCGACGGCACCACCGGCGCCCGGGGGTGCTCGGCGAGCTCGTCGAGCGACAGCTCACGACAGCCGTTCCGAGTCAGCTTGAACACCTCACGGACCGCGGTCGTGACCAGCCAGCCGAGCGCCGTCTCCCGCTGCACGCGCCCGCGGTGGTGGATCAGCCGGCTCCACGCGAACTGGCACGCGTCCTCGATCACCGGATCTGAGGCCTGCACCCGACAACCCACGATCTGCCGCAACCGCCCCGCCAGCGCCGCATAGAGCTCGGCCACCTCGTCCTCGGCCACGCTCAAACCCGCAACTTCAGTCATCTTCGGCCACCCTTCGAGTCCAACTGAGACTAATTATTTACAATCCAATCTAGCATAACTCAATCTAAGTCATTAGAGTTTTCCAGGCTCAGTTGGCTCAATTTGACTTCAAGGAGGAGCGATGTTGGTGATGCTCACGCGGGTCATGCAGGCCCCGCCCCAGGCCGTCTCGGCGCACCCCGACATGCACGGGCTGCCTGGCAGCAACGTGCTCCAGCAGCTCGTCAACGGCGCCGAGGCGTGGGCCCTGGCGATCGCGCTGCTGGGGGCATTTGTCGGCGCCGGGTTGTGGGCGGTGGCTTCCCACAGCCACAACCATCACTACGCCGCGCGCGGGCGGATGGCCGCGCTGGTCTCCGGCGCGGCCGCCCTGGTCGTCGGCGCGGCCCCCGGACTGGTCAACTTCTTCCAGCACCTGGGGACGACGGCAAAGTGATCGTGCGTCTGACAACGCCGCTCGCCCTGCTGACGGTGCTCGCTGTGCTGGCCTGCTGCGCCCGGCCCCAGCCCGCCCGGGCGAACCCCGTCTGCACGGTGGCCGGACTGGTCAGCGGGGTCGCCGGCAAGATCTGCACGGCCGCCGGCAAGGGCAAGACGATTCTGGCTGCGGGCAAGAAGCTGCTCGGCGGCCACCTCGGCGGGGCGGTCAAGACGCTCACCGGCAGCACCGCGGGCAAGGCCGTCACCGTCACCGCGGCGCTGGCCGGGGTCGTAGCCTGGGTGTACGGCGGGGCCAGATTCGCGCTGCGCGAGACCGCCGCGGTGATCTCCACCACCACCAAGCCGCAGCTGGGCAGTACGTGGTTTTCGGCCTTCTACTGGCGCATGGCCGGGGTCTCGGCGCTGCTGACGCTGCCGTTCCTGTTCGCGGCGGCAATCCAGGCGCTGGTCCGCTCCGACCTGGCGATGCTGATGCGCTCGGTGTTCGGCTATCTGCCGCTGGGGCTGATCGGGGTCGGCATCGCAGCTCCCCTGACCACGCTGCTGCTGGCCGGCTCCGACGAGCTCTCGCACATCGTCTCGGGCGCCTCCGGGAACGCTGACGGCCAGTTCCTGGCCAAGGCGAGCGTCGGGGCCGGAGCGCTCAGCCTGGTCACACACTCGCCGTTCATCGCCTTCTTCGTCGGCCTGCTCGCCGCCGCCGCGACGCTCGTGCTGTGGTGCGAGCTACTGATCCGCTCCGCCGCGGTCTACGTGATCGTGCTGATGCTGCCGCTGTTCTTCGCCGCGCTGGTGTGGCCGGCCCGCCGGGTGTGGGCGGTCCGGGCCGTGGAGCTGCTGGTGGCTCTGATCCTGTCGAAGTTCGCGATCGTGGCCGTGTTGGCGCTCGGCGGCGCCGCGATCGGGCACGCCGGCAACCTCGACGTCACCCAGATGCTGGCGGGGGCCACCCTGGTTCTCCTGGCCGCGTTCTCGCCCTGGGCGCTGCTGCGGCTGCTGCCGCTGCACGAGCTGGCGGCGGGCGCGGCGGGCGGCCTGCGGACGCAGTCGCAGGGGTACCTGTCACCAGAGCCGGCCGAGAGAGCCACCGAGGCGGCCCCGGAGCAGAGGATGCTGTCCCAGCCCGACCCCGAGGCGGTGCCGGCGGAGCCGGTCGCCCGGGCCGCGGTCGGTCGATTGGACGGGCCGCGGGAACGTGACCGCGATGACGGCGCGCCGGAGGGTGCGGCCGAGGTGCAGACCGAGGACAGCGCCGGCCCCGGATCGGCGGCGTCGCCCGCTGAAGCCGCCCCGGTTGAAGCCGCTCCGGCAGCCGTCCCTGCGTCAGCAGAACCGGTCGCGTCAGCGGCCTCAGCCGACACCGAACCCGGACCAGGCGCCCCGCCGCCCTCGAGTGGAGCGCGACCACCGGCCGCCCAAACGACACCCCCGGCCAAGGACGAGTTCGTTCCTGGCCTCCCAGCCGAGCTGATCCTCGCGCCCGGCGCCGAGTGGCAGCGCGGAGGCGTGCTCGGG
Organism: Solirubrobacteraceae bacterium; assembly: GCA_036502145.1. GTDB lineage: Bacteria > Actinomycetota > Thermoleophilia > Solirubrobacterales > Solirubrobacteraceae > Palsa-465. Next base: position 3,522 of record DASXZB010000058.1, read on the forward strand.
GGCGGGGACGGGTGGCGGCGGGGAGACGTGCCCGGCAGCGGACCGGGGAGCGGCGACGACCAGCCACACGGATCCCACAATGGTCATTCGGGCGGCCCGCCGACACCGGAACCACCTGACGAGCACGCGCCCCTCCCCCCGGCCCAGGAACCGGATCACGGCAACCTGTGAGCGAGCGGCGGATCACCTACACGTTCGGGCCACTGGAGCGGCGCGGCCTGCTGGGTCCGGTTCGGGCGGGCCAGCTGGGGATCGTCGCCGGCGGCGCGCTGGTGGCGATCGTGCTGCTCGACGAAGCGCCCTCGGCGGGTGGGGCGCTGGTGGCGATGCTGATCGTCGCCGTCGCGCTGGCCGCCAGCTTCGCCCCGCTCGGCGGGCGCACGCCCCAGGAGTGGACGCCGGTGGCGATGGCGTTCGCGGGCCGGGTGCTGAGCCGGCGGGCGCGCCACGTCTCGGAGGCGCCGGCCGCCGGGGCGACCGCGCGCGGGCTGCTCCACCGCCGCAGCCCCCAGCTCGACGGGCCCGACCCGTCGCCGCCGGACGCGCTGCACGGCGTGCGGATCGTCCAGGCCGCCTACCGTGACCGGCCGATCGGAGCGCTCTCGGAACGCTCGGGAAGACGCCTGACGGCGGTGCTGGCCTGTCGGGTGTTGGCCTTCGGACTGCTCGACGCCGAAGCCCAGGAGCGGCGGCTGGCGCGGTGGGGACTGGTCCTCTCGGGCGCCGGGGCGACCGCGATCAGGCGCCTGCAGTGGATCGAGCGCACCGCGCCGGCCCAGGGCGATGAGCTGGCCCGCTGGGTCCACGCCGAGCGCGACCCGGTGGTGCCGCTGCGCGGGACGCCGATGATCGAGTCCTACCTGGAGCTGATCGGCTCCACCACGCGCGTCACCCAAGAGCACGAGATCCTGCTCGCGATCCAGGTCGACGGGCGGCGGGTGCGCGACCGGGGGGCTGCCGCGGTGACCGAGTCGCTGGTGCGCGAGACCGAGCGGATCGCCCAGCGGCTGCGGGACGCCGAGGTCACGGTGATCGGCGCACTGAGCGCCGGTCAGCTGGCCCGGGCGCTGCGGACTGCCTTTGACCCCTACGCTCGCGGTGAGCTGTCGGCGCTGGACGCCGCCGACCCCGATCGCGACGGGCTGGCCGAATCCGGTGCCTGGCCGCTGGGGGCCCGCGAGGCCTGGGATCATTACCGCAGCGACGGCGCGGTCCACGCCACTTACTGGATCGGCGCCTGGCCCCGCGTCGAAGTCTCCCCGATGTTCATGGACGCGCTGCTCGGCCACTCCGGCTCGGTGCGCACGGCGGCGGTCACGTTCGAGCCGCTTCCGGCGGCCCGCTCGACACGGGAGATAGAGGCCGCGATCACCCGCGACCGGGCCGATCGCGAGCTGCGCAGCCGCTTTGGCCAGTCCGAGACGGCCCGCCAGCGCCAGGCTCGCGACGCCACCGCGCGGCGCGAGTCCGAGCTCGCCGCCGGCCACGGCGAAGTAAGGCTGAGCGGCTTCGTGACCGTCTCGGGCCGCGACCGCGACGATCTGCGACGCGCCTGCGCCGAGGTCCTCGACCAGGCCGCCCGCGCCCGGCTGGAGCTGCACCGGCTCTACGGCCAGCAGGCCGACGCGTTCACCTTCACCCTGCCGCTTTGCCGGGGGCTGAGATGAGGGGCCGGGCCGCCGAGTGGCCCGCGGATCGGGTAACCAGCCGGGGGCTGCGATGAGCCTGCGGACCGCCGAGCGCCCCGGCCACCGTTTCACCACCCGCCACGCGCAGGCCATCTACCCGTTCGTCAACGCCGGCGGGCTGGGCGGACGCGGGGTGTTCATCGGGCGCGACTCCGGCGGCGGCGCCTTCTGTTACGACCCCTGGGTCCTCTATGGCGAGGGGGTCCTCGACGACCCCAACGCGATCGTGCTCGGCAAGCTCGGCCAGGGCAAGAGCGCGCTGGTCAAGACGCTGCTGTGGCGAATGCTGCTGTTCGGACGCCGCGCCTTCGTGCTCGACGTCAAGCGCGAGTACGGGCCGCTCTGCGAGGCCGTGGGCGTCAAGCCGATTTCGCTGGTGCCCGGCGGCGGGGTGCGGCTGAACCCGCTCGCCTCGCGGCCCGAGGAGCACGCCCAGCTCGAGTTGCTGCGGGCCGTGACGGTGACCGCGCTGGGGGCGCCGCTGACCCAGGTCGAGGCGGCCGCGCTGCGCGAGGCGCTGCGCACCGTACGCGCGCGCGTCTCCGCGGACCCGACGCTGCCGCAGATCGCCGCGATCCTGTTCGAGCCGGTGGCCGAGATGGCCGAGCGGTTGCAGACCACCACCCAGCAGCTGGCGGCGGACGCCCGGCGAGCGGCCCTGGCGCTCCAGGATCTCTGCGAGGGACCGTTGCGAGGGATGTTCGACGGTCCCACCACGCCGGGTCTCGACCTCGACGCCAAGCTGCTGGTGCTCGACCTGCACGCGGTCCGCGACTCGCCCGCGGTCGGGATCCTGATGGCCTGCGCGACGGCCTGGATCAGCGCTCTGCTGGCCCGCACGGCGGAGCGGCCCGGTCGCGAGCGGCTGATCAACGTCGCCGACGAGTCCTGGAAGATCGTCCAACACGCCGGACTCGGAGAGTGGTTTCAGTCCAACTTCAAGCTCGCGCGCCAGTTCGGGGTGATGAACCTGGTCGTCCTGCACAAGCTGGCCGACCTGCAGGCGGCCGGAGACGCCGGCTCGCGCGCAGCCCGGATCGCCGAGGGTCTGATCGCCGACGCCTCGACGCGGATCGTCTATCACCAGGACGAGGGCCAGGTGCCCCTGACCCGGACGCTGCTGGGCCTGTCGCACAGCGAGGCCGAGCTGATCTCGATGCTCTCGGCCGGACAGGCCCTGTGGCGCGTGGGTTCGCGCTCGTTCGTGGTGCAGCACTACCGCTCGCGCCTGGAAGCGGAGCTGACCGACACCGACTCCGGGATGAACGTCACCCGCGGGAAGGGGCGGCGGTGAACCGCGACCGCGGCGCGGGTATCTCGGACGCCGCGATGCTGGCCCTGATCGGCCTGGCGCTGGGCCTGCTGCTGGCGCTGTGGCTATGGGGCGGGATCGCCGGCGCGGTGTTCGGGCGCGGGTGGCCACGGGTGCGGTTCTCGGCCCTGCTCGAAGTGGTGGTCAGGCTCCCTGGTCGCCTGGCCCATCCCGCGCAGGCGTGGCCGGCCTCGGCCCGCGGTGAGCTGCCCGGCCCGGCCGGCTTCTACGGCGCGTTGGGGTTGCTGGCGGCCGCCGCTGCCTGCACGTCCGCCCTGGCCGCCCGGACTGGGCTGTGGGCGTCGATGCGCGGACGCCGGGATGGGGCCCGCTGGGCCGGAGGCGGCGAGCTGCGACGGCTGCGCGGCGGCCCCGGCTGGCGGCGCATGGCTGGGCGCACGGGTCGTCAGCACGCTCAGAGGCTGGCCCTGGGTAGCTACCGCGGACGGCTCCTGCACGCCGAGGAGCGCCACGCGCTGGTGGCCTTCGGCCCGCCGCAGTCGGGCAAGTCGGCGAGCCTGGCGGTCCCCGCACTGCTGGAGTGGGACGGGCCCGCGGTCGCGTCGTCGATCAAGACCGACCTGCTGGCGAGCACGCTCGCGCGCCGGCGAAGCCTGGGGAGCGTGTTCGTGTTCGACCCGTTCGGGCTCGCCGGCACGGCCTCGCAGACGTGGTCGCCGCTGCGGGGAGCGCGCACCTGGGACGGAGCGCTGGAAGTGGCGTGGCGCCTGGCCGCGGCGGGCGAGCTCGACCAGCGGGGAGTCGAGGGCGGTGACTTCTGGGCGATCGCCGCCGAACAGCGGCTGGCTCCGCTGCTGTTCACCGCCGCGGCCACTGACTCGACCATGGAGGACGTGGTGCGGTGGACCTACGGCCAGGGCTCCCGCGAGCTGTACGAGACCGTCTCGCGGCTGACCGGGTCAGCCCGAGACGACGAGGAGCTGCAAGGCGCTTACGCCGCCTACGATGCGCTGCGCGCATTCGAGTCCCAGGCCGACCGGACGCGCTCCTCGATCGAGGCCACCGCGCAGGCGCTGCTGCGCGGGTATCGCTTCACCCGCGTTCTGCGCTCGGCCCGGTCCTCGGAGATCGATCCCGACCGGCTGCTCGACCAGCGAGCGACGCTGTATCTGATCGGCGACGCCAAGGCGTCCAAGCTGCTGCGGCCGATCTTCCTGGCGCTGGTGTCGGAGATCGTCGACCGCGCATACGAGCGCGCCACGCTCGCCGGCGGGAGGCTGGAGCGGCCGCTGCTGCTGTGCCTCGACGAAGCCGGCAACGTCGCGCCGCTGCCGAACCTGGCCCAGATCGCCTCCACCGCCCCCAGCCACAACATCCAGCTGGTCTCGATCTTCCACGACCTGGCCCAGGCGCGCAGCCGGTACGGCGGCCAGGCCGAGACCGTGGTCAACAGCCACCGGGCGCGGATGCTGCTGCCGGGCGTCGCCGATCTGGACACGCTGCGCTACTTCGCCGGGCTGGTCGGCGAGGAGGAGTCACGCGAGACCACGCGGACGTTTGGGGCCGGCGGGACCAGCCGCACCAGCGGTCGGCGCCGGCGTCCCCTGGTGGCCCCCGAAGCGCTGCGCCAGCTGCGCCAGGGACAGGCGCTGCTGCTCTACGGCAGCCTGCCACCGGCGGTGCTGAGGCTGCGCATGTGGTTCGCCGACCGGCGGCTGCGACGGCTGGCGGGTGCCTCGTGAGCTGGCAGGACTCCGGCGGCTGGCAGGACGATCGCCCCGGCGAGGACGACCTCCCGGGCGACGATGGCCGCCGCTGGCCGCTGACCTGGCGCGAGCTTTACCCGCGCGAGCGATGGCTGTGGTTCGAGCGGCTGTGGAGCGACGTCTGCGCGCTGCGCGATCGCTACCGGCTGGCGGTCAGGTCGGGCTGGTGGCAGGACGAGATCCAGGTCGAGGCGCTGGCGGCGCTGGCCGCTTGGACCGAGCGCTACGACTCGGGCGAGTGGGACGACCCGCCAGGCAAGCTGGCGCTGCTGTGCGACCTCGAGCGCGTGGCGATGCTGCTGCGCGACGGCCTTGACCCCTTCTACCCCGACCGCGACCGGGCCGCGTTCGTGCGCCACCTGCTCGATCTCGGCTGCCAGCCGCCACCGGGGGCGAGGCCCGACCCATGACCGCGGATCAACCCGTGACCGCAGGCCGGCCGTGACCGCCCCCCACCCCGTGACCGCGCCCCCAACCCGTGACCGCGAATCAACCCGTGACCGCTGGCCGACTCGTCACCACGCCACAATCTCCGGATGCCCGCCGGATTCCCACTCGGCGCCACCATCACGGTGCAGCAGCTCGACCGCGACCCCCACCCGGCGCTGGCCCAGCTGCGCGAGCGCGAGCCCGTCTCCTGGCTGCCCAGCCTCGACGGCTGGCTGGTCACCCGCCACGATCTGGCGCTGGCGGCGATGCGCGACTCGCACACGTTCACGGTCGACGATCCGCGGTTCTCCACCGGACAGGTGATCGGACCGAGCATGCTCAGCCTGGACGGCGACGAGCACGCTCGCCACCGCACCCCGTTCGTGGGTCCGTTCCGTCCCCGGGAGGTCAAGCAGCGCTTCGCCGAGCTGGCCCGCGCCGAGGCCGAGAGCCTGGTCGACGCGCTCGAGCCCCCAGGGGCCGGCGAGCTGCGCCGCGGCTTTGCCGGGCCCATGTCGGCGCGGATCGTCACCCGGGCGCTCGGGCTGAAGCGAGACGAAGTCCAGGACGTGCTGGCTTGGTATGACGCGATCGTCGCCTCGGTCACCGCGATCACCGCGGGACGCGGGCGCAGCGATGCCGGGGATCGAGCGTTTGCGGAGCTCAGGACGAGGCTGCAATCGGTGATCGCCACCGGGGAGAGCTCCTCGCTGCTGGCCGCGGCGGCCTCGGGATCTGGCCTGACCACCGATCAGGTGGTGTCCAACGCGGCGGTGCTCCTGTTCGGAGGGATCGAGACGACCGAGGGGATGATCGCCAACGCCGCCCTGATGCTGCTCCAGCGGCCCGATGAGCTCACCGCCGCCCGCGACGGGGCGGCGGCGCTCGAGGCGGCGATCGAGGAATCGCTGCGGCTCGAGCCGGCGGCGGCGGTCATCGACCGGTATGCGACAGCCGATGTAGAGCTCGGCGCGGCCCGGATCCGGCGCGGCGACCTGGTGCGGATCTCGATCACCGGCGCCAACCGCGACCCGGCCGTGTTCCCGGCTCCAGACGAGTTCGACCCACGCCGGGAGCGCCGCGGGAACCTGGCCTTCGCGCAGGGCCCCCACGTCTGCGTCGGGGTCCATCTCGCCCGGCTCGAGGCCCGTGAGGCGCTCGCCGTGCTCCTGGGGCGGCTACCGGCCCTCCGGCTCGCTCCCGGCCGCGCGGCCGAGATCCGCGGGCTGGTGTTCCGCAAGCCCCCGCGTCTGGACGCCGTCTGGGGCTGAGGCCGAGCGTCCAGTCATCACCTACTAAACTCGCGCTGGTCGCCATCTCGCACTAGGTTGTTGGCAGACGGGGTGCCGAAGGTGTTCAATTACACAGGTCGTGCTGTAGGGGTGCCCGGTGTGCTTGCTTGAGCCAGGTTCGGGCAGGCCGGAGGAGCCAAGGATGTCGAAACGTCAATACCGCGGTGAGTGAAGGGTGAAGCCCGCGATGCTCGCTGCGCATAAAGGGGCCAGGCTGTGGTGATTCCGAAACTTGCCGTAGGAGCAGTCGCTGCGACGGCGCTGCTCGGCACCGGCTACGTGGGGTTCACCCACGCCGACACGTCGAGCCCCTCGCGCGCCCACGCCGCGCTGGCGGATGTCCAGCTCGCGCCGCCCGACACCGCTTCACTCGGCGTCCTGCCCGCCTGGATGCCGCGCTGGTCGGCCGACCCGGCGATCGCCCTCGGGATCCGTCCATACAAGCACGCCAAGGCTCACCATGCCGCCAAGACGATCGCTGTGGCCCAGGTGTCAGCGTCCGGGGGCGCGAGCTCGTCGAGATCCGCCCATAGGGTGTCGCATCACGTGACCGCGCCGAGCGCGAGCCGCCCCACCACCGGCACCGGCAGCCCCAGTACCGGCACCGGGAGCCCGACCCCGAGCTCGTCCTCCGGCCGGGCCTCGCACCCACCCCACCGCGGCGGCAGCTCGAATCCCGTTCACAACCCGGCGCCGACCCATCATCCTGCGCCGGTGTCCACGACGCCCGTCAGGCCCAGTCCGGTCACCACCACGCCGGTGGTCACCACCCCGATCCCCTCGGCCCCTCCACCCACGACGCATTCGACGCCGACTCACAGCACGCCGGTCGCCCCCAGCCCGACGCCGGCTCACCACGGCGGAGGCGGCTCCGGCGGAGGTGGGGGCGGAGGTGGGGGCGGCGGCTCCGGCGGAAGCGGGGGCGGCGGCTCCGGCGGAAGCGGGGGCGGCGGCCACGGCGGAGACGGGGGCGGGGGCGGCCACGGCGGGGGCAGCTCGGACAGCGGCGGCTACACCTCCAGCGGTGGCGGCTACGGGTCCGGCCACTCTGACCCCGGCTCCAGTACCGGCGGTCACGACTCCGGCCCCGGCCACTCTGACCCCGGCTCCAGTACCAGCGGTCACGACTCCGGTCCCGGCGGAGGCCTTCACTCACACCACTGAGTGCGGGTGAGGGCGCGGACCGAGCCTGCTCAGCGGTGGGTCCGCTCGACCATCACCGAGGTGGCCTTCACGGCCGCCGTCGCCTCGACCCCGGGCGCCAGCCCCAGCTCCTCGACCGAGTCGCGGGTGACAGCAGCGGTGATCAGGAACGGACCGGCCTCGATCTCGACCAGCGCCATGACGCCGTCCACCTCGACCGAGCGCACCGTGCCCGTCATCCGGTTGCGGGCCGACAGCGTCCCGCCGGTGCGGTGGCGCTGCTGGCGGCGACGGCTGAGCCGCCGCACCTCCTCGACTGAGACCATGCGGCGATTGCGCGCGTCACGGTGGGTCTGAAGCTTGCCGTCGCGGTCCCACCGCCGCAGCGTGTCCGCGCTGACGCCGATCGCGGCGGCGGCTTCCCCCAGGGTGAGGCTGTCCGGCATTACCGGCCAGAGCATCGCACAGCAACGGCCCGGCATGCCGGGCCGGCCGATCACCGCCCCGCCACGCGGCGGACCGCGGCGTCCGCGATCATCCGGTTCACCAAGCCCAGCCTCGAAGGGAGAGCCCAGGTGAAGCTCAGCGCACGAAATCAGCTCAGCGGGACAGTTTCGGAGATCCGCCGCGGCGAGGCGATCGCCAACGTCGCGCTCGATGTCGGCGGTCAGCGTCTGGTGGCGTCGATCACCGTCGAAGCCGTCGAGGAGCTCGGCCTCGCCGAGGGCAGCCCGGTCACCGCGGTGATCAAAGCCTCTGATGTGATCATCGCCACCGGATAGGCTTGCCCGGGTCGGATCGCCGGCGAGCCGGCGCCGATCGAGCACCGGGGGCCGGGGGCCACCGGCCGGACTTCACGCCACAACGAACCCAAGGAGATGGGATGGCACTCACTGCGCGCCAACAGGCTCGCCGGCACAACCGGCGCCTGACCCTGCCGATCCACAAGGTTGACGAGGCGGAGATGCCGATCGACCGCTTGTCGGATGTCGGAACCGGCGGCGAGTTTGCCTACGAGATGATCAAGTCAGAGCTGCTGCTCGACGGCCAGGCCCGGCTCAATCTGGCGACGTTCGTCACCACCTGGATGCCGAGCCTGGGTGGGGTGCTGATGGCCGAGACGGCCGACAAGAACATGATCGACAAGGACGAGTATCCGCAGACCGCGGAGATCGAGTCAAGATGCGTCAACATCCTCGCCGATCTCTGGAGCTCGCCCGAGCACGAGAGCGCCACTGGATGCTCGACCACCGGCTCCAGCGAGGCAGCGATGCTGGCGGGCATGGCGCTCAAGTGGCGCTGGCGCGATCGGATGCGGGCCGCCGGCAAAGCGACTGATCGCCCGAACCTGGTGATGGGCGCCAACGTTCAGGTCTGCTGGGAGAAGTTCTGCCGCTACTGGGAGGTCGAGCCGCGGATGGTGCCGATGGAGGGCGAGACCTATCACCTGACCGCCGACCGCGCGGTCGCCGAGTGCGACGAGAACACCATCGGTGTGGTGGCGATCCTCGGTTCCACGTTCGACGGCAGCTACGAGCCGGTCAAGGAGATCTCGGACGCGCTGGACCGGTTCGAGTCAGACCGGGGGATCTACGTGCCGCTGCACGTCGACGCCGCCTCGGGCGGCTTCGTGGCGCCGTTTTTGGCGCCTGACCTGGAGTGGGACTTCCGGCTCGCACGCGTGCAGTCGATCAACGCCTCGGGCCACAAGTACGGCCTGGTTTACCCGGGCGTCGGCTGGGCGATCTGGCGCGACAAGGAGGCGCTGCCCAGTGACCTGGTCTTCGACGTCAACTACCTCGGGGGCCACATGCCGACCTTCGCGCTCAACTTCTCGCGGCCGGGCAGCGAGGTGGTAGCGCAGTACTTCAACTTCATGAGCCTCGGGCGCGATGGCTACACGCGGCTGATGCAGACCCTGCAGGAGATAGCCACCAACATGGCCCGCCAGATCGCCGACATGGGGCCCTACCGGCTGCTCTCTGACGGCAGCGAGCTGCCGGTGTTCGCGTTCGCGCTGGCGCCGGAGGTCGTCAACTACACCGTGTTCGACGTCTCGGAGCGGCTGCGGGAGTCGGGCTGGCTGGTGCCGGCCTACACGTTCCCCGAGAACCGTCAGGACCTCAGCGCGCTGCGGATCGTGGTCCGGGCGGGGATGCACGAGGAGATGGCCGACCAGCTGATCGACTTCATGACCAAGCAGACGGAGATGCTGGAGGCGCTGACCGAGCCGCTGCCGAAGGTCGGCGACGGACCCCCGGCCGCGTTCAAGCACTGAGCCGCGGCTCTACAACAGCCGCCCGAGCCGCTCGCCGGCGGCTTGGAGCTGCTCCAGCGTGGAGGCCTCGAACACCGTGTCGAGGTCGAGCATCCGGGGACCGAAGGTTCCCAGCCGGCGTGTGCCGACGATCGCGTGACAGGGGACGCCGGCCTGCCGGGCCCGCGTCGCCACCTCGGAAACCGCCTTGCCGGCCAGGCTCTGGCGGTCGAGCCTGCCCTCTCCGGTGACGACGGCCCGGGCCGATCGCATCCGGGCGTCGAACTTGACCGCGTCGAGCACGAACGCGGCTCCGGGGACCAGCTCGGCCCCGAACTCGGCCCACAGCCCGCCGGACAGGCCGCCGGCGGCGCCGGTCATCGGGATCCCCCGCGGATCCCGGGGCAGGCGGCGAGCCATCGCGCCGAGCCGAGCCGTGAGCCGGCGCACCGCTGACTCGTCGGCGCCCTTCTGGGGCCCGAATACGCGGGCGGCGTCCTCGAATGCGGTCCGCACGTCGCAGAGGATCGCCAGCTCGGCGCCGTTCAGGCCGCCGCCGCGCTTGATCGCGCGGATCGCGCCGGAACCACCGTCGGTGGTGGCGCTGCCGCCGACGCCCAGGTAGACGGTCCTGGCGCCGGCCTGCACGGCGGCCACGATCAGCTCGCCGGTTCCGGCCGTGCTGGCCGCCATGGCGTCGCGCTTGGCCGGCTCCACCAGGCCGAGCCCGCTCGCCGCGGCGGTGTCGATGATCGCCACTGGCCCGCGGAGCGTGAACTCGGCCTCGATCGAGCGCCCCAGGGGATCGGACACGCTCGCCGATACCGCCTCCCCGCCGAGCGCCTCGGTCAGCGCCTGGCGCGTCCCCTCGCCTCCGTCGGCCACCGGGCACAGGTCGACCGGGCGCTGCGCGCGCTCCAACCCCGCGCCGATGGCGGCGGCGACGTCGCGCGCCGAGAACGTGCCCTTGAACGAGTCCGGAGCCACGAGAACCGTTCGGGGGACGCCCGGGATCGAGGTCACGGTGGCAGTATGCCCGCGCAGCCGTCATCCTGTCGGCGGGATGGCGGACTACGCGACGATCGAGGCGGCGGGGATCGAGGTGCGGATCTCGAACCCGCAGAAGGTCTTCTTCGCCGAGCCGGGGATCACCAAGCTCGACCTGGTGAACTTCTACCTCGCGCTGGCCGGGCCGGTCGTCAACCACCTGCGCGACCGGCCGACGCACCTCAAGCGGTTTCCCAACGGCGCCGCCGAGCCGCCGTTCTTTCAGAAGCGGATTCCCGACTCGGCGCCGGAGTGGCTGCAGACCACCACCGTGCACTTCCCCAGCGGCCGCCCGGCCCGCGAGCTGTTGCCCAACGACGCCGCCCACCTCGTGTGGGGAGTCAACCTGGGGGTCATCGACTGGAATCCGTGGCAGGTCCGGGTCCCCGACCTCGACCACCCCGACGAGCTGCGGGTCGACCTCGACCCCACGCCCGAGGCGAGCTGGGACGACGTGCGCCAGACCGCGTTGGTTGTTGAAAGCGTCCTCTCCGACCACGGACTGACCGGGTTTCCCAAGACCAGCGGCTCGCGGGGGATCCATGTAAACGTCCGCGTCCGCCCCGAGCACGACTTCGTCGAGGTCCGCCGCGCGGCCGTTGCCCTGGCGCGCGAGGTCGAGCGGCGCGCGCCGGAGCTCGCCACCAGCAAGTGGTGGAAGGAGGAGCGCCATGGCGTGTTCGTGGACTACAACCAGAACATGCGCGACCGCACCGTGGCCTCGGCTTACAGCGTGCGGCCCACCCGTGACGCCCGCGTGTCCACGCCGCTGCGCTGGGACGAGGTCGCCGACGTCGAACCGGCCGAGCTGCGAATCGACACCGTCCCCACGCGGGTCGCCGAGCTCGGCGATCCCAGCGCCGACATCGACCAGCGAGCCGGTTCGCTGCACGCCCTGCTCGAGCTCGCCCGTCGTGACGAGGAGGCCGGGCTCGAGGACGCCCCATGGCCCCCGCACTTCCGAAAGCAGCGCGGCGAGCCCCCGCGGGTGCAGCCGAGCAGGGCGCGCAAGGAAGCCGGCTAGTGCACCCCACCCGGACGGCGGAGCCCCGGGGGATTGTCAGGACTGCATCTGCTCGAGCTTGCACTCGCGCGGGGGCTTGTCCTCGCGCCAGCGCAGGATGCGCGTGCCGTGGCGGATGCGCCCGTCGCTGACGTGATCGAAGGTCACCTCCACGACCAGCTCGGGCCGCAGCGAGATCCACTCGAGGTCCTTCTCGCTCTTCCAGCGGCTCGGGTCGCCGTGGCCGCGCTTGCCGGTCTCGTACGGCGCCAGCTTGGCGACCAGGGCGCGCTTCTCGGCCGCCCGCAGGCCAGACGAGTGCCCGACGACGTGTAGATCGCCACCGGGGTCGTAGAGGCCGAGGATCAGCGAGCCCACGGTGCCTGACTCCTTGCCGGGCCGGTAGCCGACCACCACGGCGTCGATCGTCCGCAGCCGCTTTACCTTGACCATCCCCTTGCGCTCGCCGGGCCGGTAGGGGGCGCCCAGATCCTTGGCCACGACACCCTCGCCGCCGGCGAACCAGGGCGCGGTGTCATCTGGCTCGCGGGTGAGCGTCGTCAGCTCGATCCCGTTCTCCGACAGCGCCTCGAGCGCGGCCCGGCGCTCGGCGAACGACAGCTCCAGCAGCGACTCGTCGTCGCGGGCCAGCAGGTCGAACGCCACGTAGTGGGCGGGGGTCTCTTCGGCCAGCATCGCAATCCGCGAGGCCGCGGGATGGATGCGCTGCTGAAGCGCCCCGAAGTCCTGCTGTCCGCCGTCGGCGTCGATCACGATCTCGCCGTCGATCACGTAGCGCCCGCTCGGAAACGACAGCTCTGGGAAGTAGCGGCCGAGTGGTTTGGAGCCCCGTGACTGCAGCAGGACGTCGCCGCCGTCCACGAACGCGATCGCCCTGAAGCCATCGAACTTGGGCTCATAGGACCACTGCTCGCCGAGCGGCAGCTCCTTGCCCGAGCGCGCGAGCTGAGGCGGTACGGGAGGCTTGAGCGGCAGCGACAAGGTGGCCGATGGTAGCCCCTGGGCGCACCCTCGAGCGACCACCCGCGGCTCGCGTCCGCTCGGTCGGGCGACCGGGGCCCCTCGCTAGGATCGGAACATGGCAGCCGACGAGGCCACCGCGGCCGAACAGGATTACCTGGAGTCGCTGTTCTGGCTGTTCGAGGCCGGCTTTCCGATGACCGGCGCCAACTTGTCGCGCGCGATGCAGCTCTCCGCCCCCACCGTGCACGAGATGCTGGGACGGCTCGAACGCGACGGCTACATCGTCCGCACCTCGGGCCGGGGGATCGAGTTTACCCCGTCCGGACGCGAACACGCCGAGAAGATCGTCGGGCGCCACCGGATGATCGAGCGCTTCTTGACCGACGTGGTGGGAGTTCCCTGGGACGACGTCCACGAGGAGGCCGAGAAGCTCGAGTACGCGATGACCCCGCGTTTCGAGGCCTACGTACGGGCCTCGGTCGGCGACGCCAAGACGTGCCCGCACGGCCACCCGATCCGGGTCGGCGAGCGGATCGACGGCGTCCCGCTGGCCGACTGCGAGGTGGGCGCCAGGGTGAAGATCCTGCGGCTCGAAAACGAGGCCGAGGATCTCCTGCACTACCTCAAGGAGGCCGGGATCGAGCCCGGCATGGAGGGCTCGGTGGCGTTCAACGACGGCGAGCAGGTCCAGGTCAGCCGAGACGGCGGCGTCTCGCGCGTCACGGTGAGCGTCGCCGAGACCGTGTCGGTGATCGCCGACCCCTCACCACCGCCGCGAACCGCGCTCCCCGAGCAGCTGGTGCTGGGCCGCGAGCGCTACGGCCGCTGAGCCTCTGAGCCGCTCAGGGCGAGACCAGCACCGGCCGAGGGACGGTGGCGGCGACCTCGGAGCGCAGCAGCCCGTGGAACTCCTCTAGCGCCGCGCGCATTCCGTCGATCATCGGCCAGGCGTCGTCGAGCTGCTCGCGATCGCCGATGATCCCCACGTCCAGGTGGTCGCGATAGCTCATCACGGTGATGTTCAGGCCGGCGCCGTCGATGATCGTGGACACCGGGTAGTAGGCCATCAGCTGGGCGCCCGCGCAGTACAGCGATTCGCGCGGACCGGGCACGTTGGAGATGACAAGGTTGACCGCGGGCGGCAGCGGTAGACGGGCGAGCAGCCCGGTGGTGACCCGTGAAGCGTTGCTCATCAGCGCCGGGGGGACGAACTTGGTGGCGTCCTGCATCAGCTCGGCGGGGGTCGCCTCGTGGCGCTCCTTGGCCGCCAGCAGGACCTCGTGCGCGCGCTCGATCCGCCGACGGGCATCGGGCTCGTCGGTGGGGACCGGAACGAACATCGCCGAGATCCGGTTGCCGTAGGTTCCCCGCTCGGCCTCGGTGCGGACCGAGACCGGGATCATCGCCACCAGCGGATCGTCGGGCAGCTCGTCGCGTTCCTCAAACCAGGCCCGCAGCATCGAGGCACAGAGCGCGACCACCACGTCGTTGACCGTCACCCCCAGCTCGTTCTTGACCGCCTTGACCGTCTCCAGCGGCAGCGAGCCGAAGGCCAGTCGCCGGTGAGCCGAGACCGGGCCGTTGAACCGCGTCCGCGGCGCCTGGGCCTTGGGTGCCTCGAGCAGGTCTCCCTCCCCAAGCGGTCCCGGCAACGCGCCGGCCACCCGGTGCGCGGCCCGGCGCACGAATCGCGCCCCGGGAATGCTCGACACAACCGGCAGGGCGTCGAGATTGGCCAGCGCCGTGGGAACCGCGCCCACCACCCGCAGCGAATGGCGCGGAAGGCCGAGCAGTCCGCGCCCCACCAGCGAGAGGTCGCTCGGCATGCCCTTGCCGTGCCGGCGCCGTTGGGGCGGTTCGATCTCGCGTCCCTCCGGCTGCAAGTCGAGCATCACGCTCAGGATCTCGTTGCCTGAGACCCCATCGACCGCCGAATGGTGGACCTTGGTCAGCAGCGCGTCGCGCCCGCCCTCCAGCCCCCGGATCAGGTACAGCTCCCACAGGGGATGCGCCCGGTCCAGCGGGCGAGCCACGATCCTGGCCACCTGCTCGGCCAGCTGTCGGTCGGTCCCCGGCGGGGCCAGACCGATCTCGCGGACGTGGAAGTCGAGGTCGAAGTCTGGATCGTCGATCCAGTAGGGGTGATCGAGGCCGAAGGGGATCGAGACGAGCTTCTGGGTGAACGGAGGCAGCAGATGGATCCGCTCGGCGACCAGCCGGCAGATGTCCTCCTGGGTCAGCGAGCCGCCCGGCGCCGAGCCGGGGTCGTAGATGGCCAGGCCGCTGACATGGCCCCAGGCGCGCGGGGTCTCGATCGCCAAGAACTGCGCATCGAGACTTGTCAGTTGCCGCATGGCTTCTCGTCTCCCCTCGGGTTCGTGTGACCAGTCAATAGCCTTCCCCGGCGGGTCGCCCGCGAACCGCGATCGTCGGCAGCCCCTCCCCGCGCGGTCAGGCCGGCTGGTAAACCTCGGCGCCCGCCGGCAGCTCGCCGCGGTGACCGGCCTGCAGCCAGCCCTTGATCTGCCCGTAGATCGCGGGGTGGTTGAGCAGATCGAAGTGGGTCGCCCCGCCGACGTGGCTGTACTGGTCGACGGGGAAGCGCATCCGCTCTCCCCTCTTGGCGTGCGACCAGGCGCTCGAGCGCAGCACCAGCAGGTCGCCGATCATCCGTGACAGCGGCGCGTCCGCGTCGTGCGAGACGGTGGCGCAGACGAAGTAGTGGTTGGCGCTCTTCAGGAACGGGAGCTCGCGCCCGGTGTTGCGCAGGAACGCGTCGGGATCGTGGTCCAGCCAGTCCTCCTCGATCAGGTAGCCGTAGCGCAGATCCTTGATCCCCGCGCTGCGGATCTTCAGCGGCCGCGCGAACGGCCGCGTCTCGGGCAGCGCCGAGAGCGCCGAGCAGGCCACGTTGGCCGCCTGCTCGAGGCTCGCGCCGCGGTGCGGCGCGCCGAGCGTGAACACGTGCCGGACGCGCTGCACCCAGCCGCCGCGGGTGCCGTAGTGGCAGGCGCTGCGAGCCACCAAGCCGCCCATCGAGTGGCCGATCAGCGCGATCTCCCCGATCTGCACCGGCCAGTTGCGGACCAGCTCGTCGAGCACGAGCGCGAACCGACGGCCGTTGTCGGAGATGTGCAGGCCGCTGTTGTAGCGCAGGTACAGAGGGGTGTAGCCGAGCTCCGACTCAAGCCGGTCGCCGTAGGGGACATGTCGAGCGGCGCCCAACCGCCAGGCGTCGTCGGTCTCGCACAGCCCGTGGGCGAAAATCGCCAGCCGGGAGCTCGGCACCGGGAAGGCGTCGGCCAGCGCCTGCCGGTTCAGGGTCAGGTCGCGGCTGCGCGATCGCAGCGTCATCTCGGTGACCAGTCGGCTGTGGCGTTGCTCGAGCAGGTCGCCCCAGGCGCCGTTGAGCGCCCCCACCGCCAGCCGACCGGTGAGGCTCTCCTCCATCGCCGGCTCGTCGTCTGACCGGGTCTGGCTGTAGGCGTGGGCACCGCCGCGCACCACTGCGCCGGTCAGGGTGTGCGCTCCGGTATAGGCGCCGTCGGCGAGCCGGTCATGAACCGTCTGCACGACCGCGCCGGTGGGGCCCAGGTACCGGAACACGCGCTTGGCGACGCCCTGATGGACCTCGCGGACCTGGCCGGCCACGCTGGCCGCCGCGTCACCGGCGAGCTCGCCAAGGGCGCGGATCTCGTCAGGCCGCATGGGCCGGGACGCCGACCTCGGCGTAGGCATCGGCCAGCCGCTCCACGCCCTCCTCGATCTGCTCCGGAGTGACGCCGGAGTAGGCCAGGCGCAGCGAGGACTCGCCGCCCTCGAGCAGGAAGTCCGAGCCCTTGACGAACTGGACGCCGCGGGCCGCCGCGGCGGCGAACAGGGCGTCGACATCGACTCCGCGGGGCAGGTCGAGCCAGAGGAAATAGCCCCCCTGGGGGGCCACGAAGCGAGCGTCGGGCAGCTTCTCCGCCAGGGCCCGGCACAGTGTCTGGGCGCGCTCACGCAGCGCCTCTCTGACGGTGGCGATGGAACGGTCGATGGCGCCCGATCGGCAGAACTGGTTGACGATCCCCTGCGCGACCATGTTCGGCGAGATGTACGTGCTGGTGGCGTTCTTGGCGATTTGCGCGATCAGCTCTGCCGAGCCGACCAGGTAGCCGACCCGGATGCCCGGACACACGGTCTTGGAGAACGAGGAGGCGTAGACGACGGTCTCGGGGTCGGCCGAGAACATCGTCGGCAGCGACTCCCCCTCGAACCGCAACGCCACGTACGGATCGTCCTCGAAGATGACGAAGCCGTGCTCGCGGGCGAGCTCCAGCAGGCGTCGGCGCTTGGCCGCCGAGAGCGTGTAGCCGGCGGGGTTCTGGAAGTTGGGGATGATGTGGGCCAGCTTCGGCTTGCTCCCGGCCGCCAGCACCCGCTCCAGCGCCGCGGTATCGATGCCGTCGGATTCGAGCTCGACCATCCGCACGTCGGCGCCGCGGTTGCGAAGCGACAGCAGCGTCCGGTCGTAGGTGGGGCGCTCCACGACCACCGCGTCGCCGGGCGCGACGAGCGCTTCGAACAGGAACGCGTCGGCCTGCATGGAACCGTTGGTGACCAGCACCTGGGTAGGGTCGACCTGGTGGCGCTCGGCGATCCAGTCGCGCAGCGGCACGTAGCCGACCGAGGTCCCGTACGCGGTAAGGCCACCGGGATCGGCGCTGAACGCCTGCTCGGCGGCGGCCTTTAGCCCGTCGACGTCGACGATGTCCAGTGAGGGGGCGCCGCGGGCGAAGGAGATCGTGCTGGCCACGGTCACAAGACTACGAGGTTGGGTCGATCAGGTGCACGTCGACGATCGCCCGGTCCTCGCCCTCGTAGCCGCGGACCGTCACCTCGCGCACCTCGGGGATCTTCGCCAGCGTCCGCTCGAAGCCCCGCAGCGCCTCGGTGCTCTGAAAGGGGCCCGCCGAGACGCTGAACTCGCGCACCGTGGAGGACGCGTTGGGCGGCAGGCTGGCCAGGGCCCGCTCGTAGGCGGCCAGCAGCTGCCGGGTCGACTCCAGCACGCGCTCGTGGGCGGTGGCCAACCTTCGCAGCTCGTCGAGCAGCGCCGCGCCCTGTGGGGGCGGGTCGCTGGGCGGTGCGTCGACCTCGACGCGGGGCGGCAGCTCGGGCTCGGCCGGCTCCGGTTCCGGGGGCGGCGGGGGCTCGGCAGCTTCCGGCTCCGGATTTGCCGTGGGCTCAGCGGCCTCCGGCTCCGGATTTGCCGTGGGCTCGGCAGCCTCCGGCTCGGAAGGCCCGGGCTCCCCGGTCGGTGGGGCCTCGGCAGCCTCCGGCTCGGCCGGAGCGTCCTGCACCGCGAGCCCGGTCTGGATCGCGCCCAAGCGCCTGTCGATCTCCGCTAGGCGGGCGTCGATAATCGAGATCTGCGGCGGTTCCTCGGCCATACCTCTGAAGCAACGCCGAGCCTACCGCTCCCCTCGGTTGGCAGCGAGGCTCTCAGGCAGCGGAGCCCAGCAGTGAGACCGCGAGCTCGGCGACCTGGGTGGGGGTCCGGCCCACCCGCACGCCCTTGCTCTCCAGGGCCTCGGCCTTGGCCGCGGCGGTCCCGCGGGAGCCGGACACGATCGCCCCGGCGTGGCCCATCGTCTTGCCCGGCGGTGCCGTGAACCCGGCGATGTAGGCGACCGTGGGCTTGGACACGTTGTCGGCGATGAACTCGGCCGCCCGCTCCTCGGCGTCGCCGCCGATCTCGCCGCACATCACGATCAGCTCGGTCTCGGGATCCTCCTCGAACATCCCGAGCACGTCGATGAAGTCGGTGCCGGGAACCGGATCGCCGCCGATGCCGACGATCGTCGAGTTGCCAAAGCCGCTCCGGGCCAGGACGTTGCCGATCTGGTAGGTCAAGGTCCCCGACCGCGAGACCACCCCCACATTGCCCTCGCTGAAGAAGGCGGCCGGGATGATCCCCACGTTGGCCTTGCCGGGGGTGAGGACGCCCGGGCAGTTGGGCCCGATCAGCCGGGAGCGCCCGTTCTTCTTCAGCGTGTTGTAGACCCGCAGCTCGTCGTGGGCGGGAATGCCCTCGGTGATGCAGACGATCAGCTCCACGCCGGCGTCCTCGGCCTCCAGGATCGAGTCGGCGGCGAACCGGGGCGGCACGAACACCATCGCCGTGTTGACGCCGGCCTGCCGCACCGCCTCGTTGAAGGTGTTGAAGACCGGGATCCCCTCCACGTCCTGGCCGCCCTTGCCAGGAGTCACGCCGGCGACCACCTGGGTCCCGTAGTCGCGGTTGCGCAGCGAGTGAAACGTCCCCTCGCGTCCGGTGATCCCCGAGACGCATAGGCGGGTGTCGCCGTCGACCAGGATGCTCATCGCGCCGCTGCCAGCTCGACAACCTTGGCCGCCGCCCCGTCCATCGTGGACTCTGAGTACACCCCGGGGAGCGCCGCCTCGGTCAGCAGCTCGCGGCCCTCGACGTCATTGGTTCCGTCGAGCCGGACCACGAACGGGACCTCGGGCTTGATCTGGGCGAAGGCCTCGATCAGCCCCCGCGCCACCTCGTCGCAGCGGGTGATTCCTCCGAAGATGTTGAACAGCACCGCCTTGACCTTGGGGTCGGAGAGGATCACCTCGACCGCGCTGGTGATGGCGTCGGCACGTGAGCCGCCGCCGGCATCGAGGAAGTTCGCCGGAGCGCCGCCGGCCTGCGCCACCACGTCCAGGGTCGACATCACCAGACCCGCCCCGTTGCCGAGGATGCCGATGTCGCCGTCGAGCTTGACGTAGGTCAGACCGCGCTCCTTGGCCATCAGCTCCTGCGGGTCCTCATTTGATAAATCGCGCAGGTCGGCGTTGTCGCCGTGGCGAAACAGCGCGTTGGCGTCCAACGTCACCTTCGCGTCCAGAGCCCGGACGTCGCGATCAGGGGTGACGATCAGCGGGTTGACCTCGACCAGGGTCGCCTCCTCGGAGACGAACACCTCGTAGAGCGTGGCCAGCATTGCACCCACCGGACGCACCACATCGGCGTCGACGCCGGCCTCGAACGCCAGACGGCGGCCGTGGAACTCCTGAAAGCCCAGCAGCGGGTCCACGTGAAGGTGGGCGATCGCCTCAGGGTCCTCGTCAGCGACCTGCTCGATGTCCATCCCGCCCTTGGTCGAGAGCATCACCAGCGGCGCCTTGGCCGAGCGGTCGAAGACCACCGAGGCGTAGTACTCAGAGGCGATCTCCGAGGCCGCCTCGATCCACAGCTCGCGGACCGTGAGGCCGCGGATGTCCATCCCCAGGATCGCCCGGGCGTGCTCCTCGGCCTCGGCCCGGTCGTGGGCGATCTTGATCCCGCCGAGCTTGCCGCGCCCCCCGATCTGGACCTGGGCCTTGATCGCGCACGGGTATCCGATCTCGTCCGCGGCGCCCACGGCGTCCTCGACGGTGGGCGCCGGCTGACCGGCCGGAACGGGCACGCCATGGCGGGCGAACAGCTGCTTTCCCTGGTACTCGAGTAGATCCATAGGCGCATTTCACTCTATTGATTTGAGCCTGAGGGCAGCGCTGCGACGCGGCATGGCATCATCAGCCCGCGATGGCGATCCCGAAGAATGTCTCGTTCGTAACTTTCGATGTTTACGGCACCCTGATCGACTGGGATACGGGCGCGTTTGAGGCGTTCAACGCGGAGGGGCAGCGCGACGGCTTCACGGTCGACCGCGACGAGCTGCTGCCGCTGTTTCACCAGATCCAGCAGGAGATCCAGGCCGGCTCCTACGAGCTCTATGCGGAGGTGCTCCGGCGTACCGCGGTGCGCATCGCCAAGGAGTTGGGGTGGCCGCTCGAGCCGTCGCGCTCGGGCTTCCTGCCGGACTCGGTGCAGCGCTGGAAGCCGTTCAAGGAGACCAACCCGATGCTGCAGAAGATCGCCAAGGCCCACAAGGTGGGGCTGATCTCGAACATCGACGACAAGCTCCTGGGCCAGACACGCCGCCACATCCCGCTCGACTTCGACCTCGTGGTGACCGCGCAGCAGGTCCGCTCCTACAAGCCCGACCTGGCCCATTTCACCGAATGCGAGCGGCGGATCGGCTCCAAACGGGGCTGGGTCCACATCGCCGCCAGCTACTACCACGACGTCGAGCCGTGCCTGAAGAAGAAGGTGCCGGTGATCTGGGTCAATCGGACCAAGCAGCAGCTCGAGCCCGGCCAGAAGAAGCCCGACGCCGAAGTCGCGACCCTCCGGGACGCCGCCAAGCTGATCGGCGTCGGCTGATCGCACCCCCGGGCTGATGCGTGCGTTCGCGCTGCACGCCGACGTGATCGTCTTCGTCTCAGACGTGTGGCAGACGACGAGCACCGCGGTGCGCGGCGGCGAAGAGGGGTTCCT
Organism: Solirubrobacteraceae bacterium; assembly: GCA_036502145.1. Lineage (GTDB taxonomy): Bacteria > Actinomycetota > Thermoleophilia > Solirubrobacterales > Solirubrobacteraceae > Palsa-465. The sequence continues at coordinate 24,781 of DASXZB010000058.1, forward strand.
GATCGACTCGCTCGTTTACCCGGAGGAGCTGCGGGCGCTTCCGGACGTCCTTCGGCAGGCCAACTTTCCCGTCTCCGGGCTGCTGTGCACCCACGGTGACTGGGATCACCTGCTGGGTCGGCTGGCGTTTCCGAAGGCCTCGCTGGGCTGTCCGGAGTCCACCGCCGAGCGGCTGAACGCCCACCCCGGCGAGCCCCAGCGCAAGCTCCGGTGCTTCGACGAGGAGCACTACGTCGATCAACGCTCGCCACTGGCGCTCGGCGGGTTGCAGTCGCTGCCGGTCCCGGGGCAGCTGGAGCTGGGGTCCGAGCACGAGCTGGAGCTGCACCCCGCAGACGGCCACACCCCCGACGGGGCGGCGTACTGGCTGCCCTGGCTGAAGGTGCTGGTCTGCGGCGACTACCTGTCGCCGGTGGAGATCCCGATGATCTCCGAGGGGGGCTCGATCGACGCCTACCGCTCGACGCTGGCTCGGCTGGGCCCGCTGGCCGAGCAGGCTGCCTGGGTGGTGCCGGGGCACGGAGCGCCGGTCTCCTCCGAGCGGGCGCTGGAGATCCTGGCCGAGGACGACGTTTACCTGGAGGCCCTGGCGAGCGATCCCGGCTCTGTCAAGCTGCCGAAGTCGCGCAGCGGCGCCGTCCAGAGACGCATCCACCACGCAAATCTGGGCCAGAGCGGTGACAATGCGGGTTAGAGGGCACGGGTTGCAACAGTTTCTACATGCTGGATAAAGTGCATCAGGTTAGTGGGCTAGAGGCTAACGGAGGTCCCGGCAGCTACGGGCTGAACGGGTACCTCAGCCACCTGGACCGGCTCGAGGCCGAGAGCATCCACATCATGCGCGAGGTGGTCGCCGAGGCCGCCAAGCCGGTGATGCTGTATTCGATCGGCAAGGACAGCGCGGTCATGGTGGACCTGGCGATGCGAGCGTTTCATCCCGCAAAGCCGCCGTTTCCGCTGCTGCACGTGGACACCACGTGGAAGTTCCGCGAGATGTACGCGTTCCGAGACCGGATCACCGCGGAGCTGGGGCTGGATCTGCTGGTGTATGTCAACCAGGAGGGCGTGGCGATGGGGGTCGGCCCCTTCACCCACGGCTCCGAGGTGCACACCGACGTGATGAAGACCCAGGCGCTCAAGCAGGCGCTTGACCAATACGGCTTCGACGTGGCGTTCGGCGGCGCCCGGCGTGACGAGGAGCGCTCCCGGGCCAAGGAGCGGATCTTCTCGTTCCGGACCGCCCAGCACACCTGGGACCCCAAGAACCAGCGCCCGGAGCTGTGGCGGCTGTTCAATGCGCGCAAGCGCAAGGGGGAGTCGATCCGGGTGTTCCCGCTCTCCAACTGGACCGAGCTCGACGTGTGGCTCTACATCTACCGCCGCCAGATCCCGATCGTGCCGCTGTACCTGGCCGCCGAGCGGCCGGTGGTCGAGCGCGACGGGACCCTGATCATGGTCGACGACGACCGGATGCCGCTCCAAAATGGCGAGCAGCCGGCGATGCGCAAGGTCCGCTTCCGCACCCTGGGCTGCTACCCGCTCACCGGCGCGATCGAGTCAAACGCCGACACGCTGCCGGCGATCATCCAGGAGATGCTGCTGACCACCTCGTCCGAGCGTCAGGGGCGGGTCATCGACCACGACAGCTCGGCATCGATGGAGCGCAAGAAGCGGGAGGGATACTTTTGAGCACCCTGTCCGACGCCGACCGCAGCGGCCGCATCGAGTCGGGGCCCAGCGACATCGCCGAGCTGCTGGCGGCCCACGAGCACAAGAGCCTGCTGCGGATGCTGCTCTGCGGGTCCGTCGACGACGGCAAGAGCACGCTGATCGGCCGCCTGCTGTACGAGACCCAGGCGCTGTACACCGACCAGCTGGCGGCGCTCGAGGCCGACTCGCGCCGGTCGGGCACCCAGGGCGACGAGCTCGACTTCGCGCTGCTGACCGACGGGCTGGCCGCCGAGCGCGAGCAGGGGATCACCATCGACGTGGCCTACCGCCACTTCTCGACCGAGCGCCGTCACTTCATCGTCGCCGACGCGCCGGGCCACGAGCAGTACACCCGCAACATGGTCACCGGCGCCTCGACCGCGGACTGCGCGGTGATCCTGATCGACGCTCGCAAGGGCGTGCTGCGCCAGACTCGCCGGCACAGCTACCTGGTCTCGATGCTGGGGATCCCGCACGTGGTGGTGGCGGTCAACAAGATGGATCAGGTCGACTACTCGCAGGAGCGCTTTGCCGAGATCGAGCGCGACTACCTCGACGTGACCGAGCGGATCAAGCTCCAGGACGTCACCTGCATCCCGGTCTCGGCGCTGCGCGGCGAGAACGTCCTGGTGCACGGCGAGCGGACGCCCTGGTACCAGGGCCCCAGCCTGATGGAGTACCTGGAGAACATCGAGGTCGAGCGCTCGATGATCGGCAGCCCATTCCGGATGCCGGTCCAGTGGGTCAACCGGGCCAGCTCGGACTTCCGGGGCTTCGCGGGCACGGTCGTCAGCGGCGCCGTGCGCCCCGGCGACGAGATCGTGGTGGCGCCATCGGGGAGCCGCAGCCGGGTCGAGCGGATCGTCACCCAGGACGGCGACCTCCCGGTGGCCATCGCCGGGCAGGCGGTGACGCTCACCCTGGGGGAGGAGATCGACGCCAGCCGCGGCGATGTGATCGCCGCCAGCGACGAGCCGCCCGGCGTGACCGACCTGATCCAGGCGACGATCGTCTGGATGCACCAGGAGCCGATGCTGCGGGGCCGCAGTTACCTGATCCGGGTCGGCTCACGGACCGCGACCGCGACGGTGGCGCCGCTGAAGTACAAGCTCAACGTCGACTCGCTCGAGCACGTGGCCGCGACCAAGCTCGAGCTCAACGAGATCGGCGTCTGCGACCTCGAGCTGAGCGCTCCGGTCGCGTTCGATCCCTACAGGGAGAACCGGGACACCGGCGCGTTCATCCTGATCGACCGGATCACTAACGAGACGGTGGGCGCGGGGATGATCGAGTTCGCCCTGCGCCGGGCGCAGAACATCCGCTGGCAGGAGGTCGCCGTCGATCGGAGTGCCCGGGCCGCCGCCATGCACCAGATCCCCTGCGTGCTGTGGCTGACCGGGCTGTCGGGAGCAGGCAAGTCGACGATCGCCAACCGCGTCGAGGCAGAGCTTCACCGCCGGGGCCACCACACCTACATGCTCGACGGCGACAACGTGCGCCACGGGCTCAACCGCGATCTCGGCTTCACCGACGCCGACCGGGTCGAGAACATCCGGCGCGTCGCCGAGGTCGCCAAGCTGATGATGGACGCCGGTCTGATCGTGCTGGTCTCGTTCATCTCCCCCTTCCGCTCCGAGCGCCAGATGGCCAGAGCGCTATTCGACGACGGGCACTTCTTCGAGGTGTTCGTCGACGCCCCGCTGGCGGTGGCCGAGCAGCGGGATCCCAAGGGGCTCTACAAGAAGGCGCGGCGCGGCGAGCTGCGGCACTTCACCGGGATCGACTCGCCCTACGAGGCCCCCGACAACCCCGAGATCCGTCTCGATACCTCATCCCTGTCGGCGCTCGATGCCAGCACCGCGGTGCTCGAGTTGCTGGAGGGGCGAGGGGTCCTGCCGCCCGGCTCCTGAGCGACAGCTACTCGGCGGCCGAGCTGATCACCGCGATCGTGTCGCCGGTGGCCACCGACGCGCCCACGGCGATCGGCAGCTCGGCCAGCTTGCCGGACTTGTGGGCGGTGATCTCGTTCTCCATCTTCATCGCCTCGATCACGCACACCAATGTGCCCTCCTCCACATCGGCCCCGGCCTGCACCGCGACCTTGAGCACGGTGCCCTGGATCGGCGAGGACAGCGTGTCGCCGCCGCCTCCGCCGCCGGCCCCCCGCCCGCTGCGGCGCGGGGCCTTGCGCGCGGCGGTGGCCGCAGGGGCGGTTCCGTTGACGGCGGGAGCGCCGCCGAACGGCGGTCCGATCACCTTGACGTCAAAGCGCTTGCCAGACACCTCGACGGTGTAGCTCTGGGAGACCGTCTCCTCCTCGTCTTCGGGCTCGGCCGGCGGCGCGGGCTCGGCGGCCAGGCGCTTGAGCCACTTGCGGTCCTCGATCAGGTCGCGGCAGGTCTCGGCGTTGGCCCACTGGTCAGTGGCCAGGATCGCCTTGTGAAACGGGATCAGCGTCTTGAGGCCGCCGATCTCATACTCATCGAGCGCACGTAGCATCCGGGCGGTGGCCTGCTCGCGGTCGGCGTCCCAGACGATCAGCTTGGCGACCATGGGGTCGTACATCGGGGAGATCTCAGATCCCGGCCCGACGCCGGAGTCGACCCGGACGCCCGGCCCGGCCGGCTCCCGGTAGCCCTCGATCCGCCCCGGCGCCGGCGCGAAGTTCTTGCTGGCGTCCTCGGCGTTGATCCGGCACTCGATCGCGTGGCCACGGAGCTCGACGTCCTGCTGGGCGATCGAGAGCGTCTGCCCCGAGGCGACCCGGATGCCCTCCTTGACGATGTCGATGCCGGTGACCATCTCGGTCACGCAGTGCTCGACCTGCACGCGGGTGTTCATCTCCAAAAAGAAGTACTCGCCGTCCTGGAGCAACCCCTCGATCGTCCCCGCCCCGGTGTAGCTCACCGCGGCCGCGGCCTCGGTGGCGATCTTGCCGATCCGCGCCCGCAGCGGCTCGTCGACCGCCGGGGCCGGCGACTCCTCGATCAGCTTCTGGTGGCGGCGCTGCAGCGAGCAGTCGCGCTCGCCGAGGTGGATCACGTTGCCGTGGGTGTCGGCCATCACCTGGACCTCGACGTGGCGCGGGTCGGGGAGGTAGCGCTCGAGGTAGACGGTCGCGTCGCCGAAGAACTTCTCGCCCTCGCGGGCGGCGCCCTCGAAGGCGTCCTTGAGCTTGTCCTCGGTCAGCGCGACGCGAAATCCCTTACCCCCGCCTCCCCCAGCGGCCTTGACGGCGACGGGGTAGCCGATCGTGTCCTCGACCACCTTGCGGGCGTCCTCGATCGTCGGCACCGGCTCGGTGGTGCCGGGCACGATCGGAACGCCGGCCTTGGCCATCAGCTCGCGCGCCCGGGTCTTCGAGCCCATCGCCTCGATCGCCGAGGACGGGGGCCCGATGAAGGTCGTGCCGCGGTCCTCGAGCGTCTTGGCGAAGGCCGCGTTCTCGGCCAAAAAGCCGTAGCCGGGATGGACCGCCTCGGCCCCGGAGCGCTCCACGGCGTCGATCAGCTTGTCGATCGCCAGGTAGCTCTCGCTGGCCGGTCCGGGACCCAGCAGGTAGGCCTCGTCGGCGCGCGCCACGTGCGGGGCGTCGCGGTCCAGATCGGAGTACACGGCCACGGTGACGATGCCCAGCTCTTGGCAGGCGCGGATGATTCTGACCGCGATTTCGCCGCGGTTGGCGATCAAGACCTTCGTGAACATCGGCGGGCGAGGACTTTACCTTCCGCCCACCGCCGGCGAGCAACCGAGTTGCGGCACTGCGAGCGCGGCCTACTCGGCGTTCAGGATCATGCCGGCGGCAACGGTGTCGTTGCTGGCCTCGTCGATCAGGATGAAGCTGCCGGTGGCTCGGTTGCGGGCGTAGGGATCGACGACCAGCGGCGAGCTGCAGCGCAGCCGCACGCGCCCGATCTCGTTGAGGGCGAGCTGGGGCGCGGCGACGTGCTCGAGCGTGTTGACGTCGACGCGGTGCTCGATCTGCTCGACGATCGCCCGGGCGGTGCGGGTGGTGTGCTTGATCGCGTAGCGCCCGCGGGGCTGCAGCGGCTGCTCGCTCATCCAGCAGACGATCGCCTCGAGCTCGCGGGCGCTGACGGGCTGATCCTCGGCCTCGACGATCATGTCGCCGCGGGAGACGTCGACCTCGTCGGCGAGGCGCAACGCAACCGACATCGTCGGGAACGCCGCCTCCAGCTCGCCCGAGTAGGAGTCGATCGCGGCCACCGTTGTGCGCTGTCCGCCGGGCATGACCATGACCTCGTCGCCGGGGCGGATCACCCCGCCGGCGATCTGGCCGGCATAGCCGCGGTAGTCGTGGTGCTCGTCGGTCATCGGACGGATCACCCACTGCACCGGGAAGCGGACGTCGTTGAGGTTGCGGTCGGGCGCGATCACCACGTGCTCGAGGTGGTAGAGCAGCGGCGCGCCGCCGTACCACTGCATCCCCGGCGACCGCTCGACGACGTTGTCGCCGTGCAGCGCCGAGATCGGGATGAAGGTCATGTCGGGGATCTGCAGTCGTGCCGCCCAGTCGGTCATCTGCTCGAGGATCGTGTAGAAGGTGTCCTCGTCGTAGCCGACCAGGTCCATCTTGTTCACGCACACCACGACGTGCGGGATCCGCAGCAGCGATGCGATGTAGGCGTGGCGACGGGTCTGCTCGCTGACGCCCTTGCGCGCGTCGACCAGCACGATCGAGAGGTCGGCGGTCGAGGCCCCGGTGACCATGTTGCGGGTGTACTGCTCGTGGCCGGGCGTATCGGCGATTATGAATTTCCGGCGCGGAGTCTGGAAGTAGCGGTAGGCCACGTCGATGGTGATCCCCTGCTCGCGCTCGGCGCGCAGACCGTCGGTGAGCAGCGCCAGGTTGAGATACCCGTCGCCGCGGCGCTCGGAGGTCAGCTGGACATGCTCGAGCTGATCCTCGAGGATCGACTTGGAATCGTGCAGCAGCCGGCCGATCAGCGTCGACTTGCCGTCGTCGACCGAGCCGGCGGTGGCGATCCGCAACAGCTCCGAGGTGCGGCGGCGGATCGAGTAGCCGTTGCTGGCAGCCGTCGCCGACACGCTAGAAGTAACCCTCGCGCTTGCGGTCCTCCATCGCGGCCTCGGTGACGCGGTCGTCGGCTCGGGTCTCGCCGCGCTCGGTGACCCGGGTGGCGGCGATCTCGGCCACCACCTCCTCCAGGGTGGTGGCGACCGAGCGCACCGCGCCGGTACAGGTCATGTCACCGACGGTCCGGTAGCGCACCGACTCCTGGAACGGGGACTCACCCTCGATCAGCTCGACGAACTCGTTGTGGGCGTACAGCATGCCGTCGCGGCTGAACACGTCGCGGGTGTGCGAGAAGTAGATCGAGGGCACCTCGAGGCCCTCGGTGGCGATGTACTGCCAGACGTCGAGCTCGGTCCAGTTGGAGATCGGGAACACTCGCACGTGCTCGCCCTTGCGGATGCGCGCGTTGTACAGCGACCACAGCTCGGGCCGCTGGCGCTTGGGATCCCACTGGCCGAAGTCATCGCGGAACGAGAACATCCGCTCCTTGGCCCGGGCGCGCTCCTCGTCGCGACGGGCGCCGCCGAA
>DASXZB010000059.1:0-3437 GCA_036502145.1 Solirubrobacteraceae bacterium
CCTTTCCGTCGGGTAGAGGGATTGGTGTCACTATGGCCCCCTGTGATGCCCTGGCCAACGGGGGGCGCCCGAAGTGTTAACCGAAGAGTTTTCTCAGCCTGACCGAAGGCCCCCGGTGCTGCTCGAGCGCGAACAGGAGCTCGCCGAGCTTGAGGGGCTGCTGCGGGACGCGTGCACGGGGCGAGGGAGGCTGTCGCTGATCGAGGGGCCGGCGGGGATCGGAAAGACGCGTCTGCTGGAGGAGGTCCGTCGGCGCGCCGGCCTGTCGGAGATGACCGTGCTGGCAGCGCGTGGTGGTGAACTGGAGCGGAACTTTGGGTTCGGGATCGTACGCCAGCTGCTCGAGTCCACCCTGGCAAGGACCGGAGCCGGCGAGCGGGCCGAACTCCTCTCGGGCGCCGCCCGCCTGGCCGAGCCGGTCTTTGGCAGCCCCACCACCGAGCAGGACCTGCCTGCCGACCACGCCCAGGCTCTGCTCCATGGGCTCTACTGGCTCGTGGCCAATCTCGCCGAGGCCTCCCCGCTGCTGCTAGCGGTCGATGACGTCCAGTGGGCGGACGAACCATCCCTGCGGTTCTTGACCTACCTGGCTCGACGCCTCGACGGGGTTCGCGCCGCGATCGCCATCGCCAACCGGACCGGCGAGGCCAAACAACCCCAGGTCCTCGACTCGCTGGCCTTGGAGGCCCGGCCGCCGATCATCCGCCCCAGCCCGCTCAGCGAGGCCGGGGTCGGCCAGGTGGTGCGCGAAGCGTTCGGCCACGGCGCCGGGCCGACGCTCTTCGCCGCCTGCCGCCAGGCGACCGGCGGGAACCCGTTCCTGCTCATCGAGCTGCTCGAGGAGCTTCGGCACACCTCGGGCCATTTTGGTGAGATCAGTCCGCCCGCGGTCAGCCGTCTGGGGCCGGAGCGGATCGCGCGTGCCGTGCTACTGCGCGTCGGCCGCATCGGCCCACAAGCAGCCGCGCTGGTGCGGGCGGTGGCAGTGCTGGGCGTGCAAGCCGAGATCGCAGAAGCGGCAGAGCTCGCCGGGCTCGATCTCGCCCAGACCCGGGCGACGACCGGCGCCCTGAGCCAAGCCGGGGTCATGGAACCGGGCGAGCCGCTGCGGTTCGTCCACCCGATCGTCCGGACGGCGATCTACGAGGACACCTCCACCGGCGACCGATCCGAGCTACACGCCCGGGCCGCCCGCCTGCTCGCCGATCGAGGAGCCGAGCCCGAGTCGATCGGGCTGCATCTTCTGTCCTGCGATCCAGCGGGGGACCCGGCCAGGGTCGCCACCCTCCGAGATGCAGCTGGCATGGCGCTCTCCCGCGGGGCGCCGGAGGCCGCGGCCCGCTACCTGCGGCGCGCCCTGGCCGAGCCGCCATCTGACGACGAGCGCCCGGGGTTGCTGTTCGAGCTGGGATCGGCCGCCTCCCGAGCCGGAGACGCCCATGGGCTCGAGCTGATGAGAGAGGGCTTCGAGCTGACCAGTGAGCCTCAACGGCGGGCGGCCGCGGGCCTCGCTCTGGGCGCCGCGCTTCACTTTGACGCCCGCAGGATGGACGAGTCGATGCTCGTCTGCGAGCGGGCCCTCGAGAGCGCCCCAGAGGCCGACGTGGCTGCTCACATCGAGGCCCTGCTGCTGCAGTCCGGGGCCACCACGCCACCAGGCCGAGCCCGCGTCGCTGAGCGGCTGCGCGAGGTTCGCCTGCGGGCCGCGACGCTGCCCGATGAGATCGCCCCCGTCCTCCTCGTGCCCGCTGCGACCGACACCGTGATAACCGGTGGCCCGGCAACGCAAGCCGCCAGGATCGCGGAGCACGCGCTGGCTGGCGGCGTCCTGCTCCGGGAGCAGATCGAGAAGGACCAGCCGGTGTTCTACCCGCTGCTGTGGGTGCTGATCTACGCCGGCCACCTCAACGTCGTGGAGCCGACGCTCCGCCAAGCCGTCGCTCAGACCCAGGCCCGGGGCACCCCGTTCGGCCTCGCCCTGGCGTCAGCCTTCACCTCCCTCGCCCGACACCGGGTGGGGGAGCTTGGTCCCGCCGAGGCCGCCGCAGACACCTGCCTCGAGCTCGCTCCCGAGATCGGTTGGGGCATCACGGTACACATCGCCGCCGCGACCATGGTCTCAGTGCTGGTCGAGCGCGGCGACCTCGAGCGCGCCCAGGCGGTGCTCGACCGGCTGGAAGGAACCTACGATCCCGAGCTGACCACCAGCCAAGTCCTTCGCGAGAGCCGCGCCAAACTCCACATGGCGAGGGGCGACCCGCAGGCGGCGCTGGACGAGCTGCTCGCCGTCGCTCGCTGGGAGCAAGCCATGAAAATCCCCGGCACGGTCGTCCCGGTACCGTGGCGCTCCGCGGCGGCGCTCGCACACCAAGCGCTCGGCGAAACAGAAACCGCACACCGGCTCGCCGAAGAAGAACTCGGGCTGGCCCAACGATTCGCAGCGCCCAGACCGATCGGCGTCGCCATGCGCATCCTCGGGAGCCTGGACACCGGGGATCAAGGCATCAAGTATCTGGAAGCATCTGTAGAACCCCTCAGGCAGAGCCAGGATCGACTGGAGCTCGCCCGGGCCCACGTCGAGCTCGGGTCTGCCCTACGACGCCAGAGACGAATCCGAGAGGCCCGCAAGCGGCTGGCAGAGGGCATGGACCTCGCCCAACAGTGCGGAGCCACAGCTCTTCTCGAGACCGCCCACGCGCAGTTGATCCTCGCCGGCGCACGGCCACGACGCGTAGCGTTGACCGGGATAGAAGCCCTGACGCCCAGCGAACACCGCGCAGCAGAGATGGCCGCCGAAGGAATGACCAACAAGGACATCGCCCAAGCGTTGTTCGTAACCCTGCGAAGCGTTGAGATGCACCTCTCCAATGCCTACCTCAAACTTCAGATCACCTCACGCCGAGGCCTCCCCCGTGCACTCCACGATCGGTGAGCGGGACAAGTTTTTCAGCCGCGCGAGCGCTTGGACCGCATCGCGCCGGACGATTCGGATGACACCGTGACGATCCAGGCGGCGCTCGCCTGTTCGACAAAGATCAGACCGCTGTCGCGTTCACCAGCCACTTTGAGCCGTAGCCTTGTGTCATGGAGCCCGCCCGGCGATGCCCGATGACAATGCCGAGGTAGTCCGCCTCGCTGGCCTGAAGGGTCCGAAAACTCCGATGCAACAGTCGGCTACCGGAGAATCGGCAGGAATGCGGGGCTCGCGATGCTGGGTGGCGTAGTTGGCTCAGAGGATCAATGCGGTCGCCGGGCGAAACTGAGTTGCATCTGATTTTCGAGTGCACGTTGTGTAGACGATGATGCGGATCCCGCACTCCCCGGTACAAGGACCTGTGATCAGGCGGCCCGCTCGTACTCGTGGATGATGCCGCCGAGGATGTCTACCCGAGTGACGGTTCCATCGTCGATTGGCCGGAGTGGGAGGGAGCAGGGGA
>DASXZB010000060.1:0-1825 GCA_036502145.1 Solirubrobacteraceae bacterium
CCTGGCCGGACTCGTCCTCAGCCTGACCCGGCGCCCTGGCGCCGGCCGCCGACCCGAACCTGACGACACGCGTGGGAGCCAGCGATGGCGGTCCGCACCTCCGAGCCGGTCGACGGCTTCACCCTGACCTACATCTGATCCGATAACGCCTTGCCGAGGAAGGGAGCCCCGCTATGGCCGCCGAGCCATTTGAGGTCAGCATCACCGAAGCCGAGATCGCGGATCTGCGTGAACGGTTGCGACGGACGCGGTGGCCAGAGCCCGGGCCGGTGGACGACTGGTCACAGGGGTTGCCGCTGGCTTATGCGCAGGAGCTTTGCCGCAGCTGGACCGAGGACTACGACTTCAGTCAAGTGGACGCGCTAGGCGCGGGTGCGGGCCATGCCGCCGACGGGAGGGTGGGCCCTGATCCACCCGAACAGGCACAACTGCGTCAGCTTGCCGAGGAGCAGGCTGCGCTGCGGCGGGTAGCGACGCTGGTGGCGCGGGGCGAACCGCCAGAGGCGGTGTTCGCGGCGGTCCTGGAGGAGATCGGGCGCCTGCTTCCCATCGGTCTGGCGCTGATGGGCCGCTACGAGCCCGACCGTACGGCGACATGCGTCGCGACCTGGGCCACGGGAGGCGACATCTTCCCCGTTGGGAGCCGATGGCCCCTTAAGGGGCACAACCTCATCACACTCGTGTTCGAGACCGGCGGCCCGGCCCGGATCGACCGCTATGCCGATAGCGCCTCCGGCCCGATCGGTGCCGCCCACCGCGGGGCGGGCACCCGCTCGGCGGTCGGGGCGCCGGTCATCGTCGAGGGGTGTCTGTGGGGAATGATTTACGCCGGTTCGACCCTGCAACCGCCGCTGCCGCCGGACACCGAGGCACGCCTGGTCTCGTTCACCGAGCTGGTGGCGACGGCCATCGCCAACGCGCAGAGCCGCGCCGAGCTGATCGCCTCCCGCGCGCGGATCGTCGCCGCTGCGGATGCGGCCCGGCGGCGGATCCAGCGTGACCTGCACGACGGCACCCAGCAGCAGCTGGTCTCGCTGATGCTCGACCTGCGCCAGGTGCAGGCGGCGGCGCCGCCCGAGCTAGAAGGCGGCCTGTCGCGCATCGCCGATCGGGTCACCGACGTGTTTGACCAGGTGCGGGAGATCTCCCACGGGATCCACCCCGCGATCTTGTCCGAGCGAGGCCTGACACCGGCGCTCAAAGCGCTGGCCCGCCGGTCCGCCGTGCCAGTCGAGCTGGACCTGCGCACCCGACGGCGGCTACCGGATCAGGTGGAGGTCACGGCGTACTACGCGATATCGGAGGCGCTGGCCAACGCCGCCAAGCACGCCCGCGCATCGGTCGTGCACGTCGAACTCGACACCCCGGACACAGTCGTGCGGCTGGCGATCCGCGACGACGGGATCGGCGGCGCCGACGCCGCCCAAGGATCCGGACTAGTCGGGCTCCGCGACCGCATCGAGGCGGCCGGAGGCACGCTCGACGTGACCAGCCCGGCCGGCCACGGCACCACGCTACTCATCGAGATCCCAGTCTAACCAGGGCCCGGAGCCCCCGGCTCTATCCTCGTCGGCTGAGTGGATCCTACGGCGAGCCTGCCGCCAAAGATCGCGACCGCTGACCGGCTTCACTAATCTTCGTGGCTCGCTCCAGCCGTCGTGGCAGGGTCGTCCGCGTAGCCCGGCACCCAGCGGACCACCTCGGCGCGGAACGGGCCCTCGCACTCAAGCTGGCACAGCACGCCGATCCCGGCGGTCGACACCCGGTGGATGAGCACGTAGTGGGGCGGCAGGTTGAACTTGCGGGCGATGTTGGCCGCGCTCGT
>DASXZB010000061.1:0-4631 GCA_036502145.1 Solirubrobacteraceae bacterium
GCGTCGCGGCGCTCAGGTCGCGGGGCCGGGGCGCTCAGGTCGCGGGGCCGGGGCGCTCAGGTCGCGGGGCCGGGGCGGCCGGGGCGCTCAGGTCGCGGGGCCGGGGCGCAGACGTGAGCGAACCAGATCGGCATAGCCGCCGATCTGGCGGCGCGGCGCCGGCGAGGACAGCGCTAGCGCCGTCGGGGCCAGCAGGAGCAGGCCCGCCGGCACCCCGACCGTGGCGATGAACAGCGGCGGGACGAACGCCAGCAGCCACGGGATTGTCCGCCGGTAATCGGGCGTCACCACGCGCCGGACGACGCGGTCGGACACGACCAGCGAGAGCAGCGTGATCACCGATGCGACGCCCCACCCGATCAGGCCGATCGCGGGGACCAGGATCAGCGCGCTCGGCAGCAGCAGCGCCACGCGCGCTCCCTGCACCTTGGCGACGTCAAGATTGCGCCCGGACACATACAGCACGGTCAGCTGCGAGGTCTGGAGCGCCGTGCCGAGGCTGGCCAGGGCGAGATAGGGGAACAGCGGGATCGCCTGCGACCAGCGGTGGCCGAACACGAGCGGCACGATGATCGCCGCGACCAGCGAGAACCCGGCGAACACCGGGCCCAGCGCCAGCACCTGGAGCGCCATCGTCTCGGCCAGGCCGCGCCGCAGCCGGGCCAGATCGCCCTGCACCTTCCCGAACGACACGATCGACAGCCGCCACGACGCACGGGCCGGGAAGGCCAGCGTGTCGACCAGGCGGCCAATCAGCGTCGCGTAGCCGACCCCGGCCGCCCCGGCGAAGCGCCCGATCACGAGCGGACCGATCACCCCCTCGATCTGGCGCAGCCACGAGCCCGAGGAGTAGCTGAATCCCCAGCGCGAGATCTCGCGCATCCGCTCGCGCGTCCAGGCCAGGCGTGGCAGGTAGCCGGCGGCGGCGCAGCTGGCCACGAGCAGCCACGTCTGCCAGGCCAGGTAGCCGGCCACCGGCGCCCACACGGCGGCCCCAGCGGCGGCGAGCGCGATCGACACGCCGTACAGGGCGACGTCGCCGCCGACCTCGATCCAGGCCAGCCGCTTGTAGTGAAAGGCACGTTCGAGCTTGGCCTGGGCCGGCACCCACAGGACGTTGACCGGGATGCTGATCAGCAGCACCCGGAACGGCCCGACGAAGCGCTCATCGCCCATCCAGTCGCCCAACCAGAACGAGATCACGTAGCCGAACGCGCACGCGATCAGCGTGGTGATCACCAGGTAGGTGAACGTCTGGTCGTAGAGGTCCCGGTCGGGCTCTTCCTCGCGGCGGATCAGGTGCACCTCGCAGCCCATCTGGGCGAGCGTCCCGAGCGTCGCCACGATCGCCGCCGACCCCGCGTACAGCCCGTAATTGGTGGGGCCGAGCAATCGGGTCAGCGCGAGCATGCCGAGCAGCCGGATGATCATTCCGGCGCCCTCGCGCAGGGAAAGATATGCGCCGGCCAGCAGGCCTTGCTTACGGACGCTCATCGAAGCGAGGATAGGCAGACCCGCCGCGATCTCGCGGCGGTGCTTCTCAGCGGCGCTCGCGCGACAACGCCGGCGGCGCGACGACCTCGTCGATCCCGCTCGCTCCCCAAGGAGTGGCGTGGACGTAGCGCGGGGCGAGGGTCTTGGAGGCGCTCACGGCCGCCCAGGTGCCCTTTCCGGGGGCGTTGGAGTCCTGGCCCTTGAATCCCCACAGCCACCATCCGCGCCAGGTCCGCACGGGATTCGCCTTGATCACAACATCCTGGACGTGGAGCGGGAACGGACCGTGCTGGTCGCTCAACCAGAGCGCGTAGGCGCCCCGCGAGTCGTCGATGTCGATGTTGCGCAGATCGAAGATCTTGGGCGATGGCCCCCTGAACAGCTGGTTGGGCAGCAGGAAGAAGCCCTGGTAGCCGGTCGTGCCCGTGAAGCCATCGATCAGCAGCCGCGACGGCCCAGCCCACGTTTGGATGAGATCGGCGTGGTTGGTGGTGTAGCTGCCGTGGACCTTGTCGACGAGGACGTCCCGGAGCACCACGGTGGCGCCGGGCATCGGCTCCTGCAAGTCGATCCCTTCCATCAGCCGCGAGCCGCCGGAGATGTGCAGGTCGTGGATCCAGATCGTCCCGGCCTGGTTCTTCAGCTCCATCCCGCCCGAATGGCCTGTGACGTTCAGGTGGCCGCCGTCGATCACGACGTTGCGACCGCCCCACACGGTCAGCCCGATCCGCATCGAGTCCACGCCCGGAGTCAGGCGCAGGATGTAGTCCTTGGACTGGTCGAGCACCAGATTGTTATGCGCCGCGTCCACGACGATCGTGGTCGGGTCGACGAGGGCCGGGCGATTCCAAGCCGAGCCGGACTGCGCCGTGCGCTGGATCTGCGTGACCGGCTCGGCGCGGCCGGACGGGACCCGTCCGGAGTCGCGCCAGCCAAGGGCGACGATCACGGTGAGGGAAGCGGCGATCAGCAGCACGCCGAGACGGCGGTGGCGCCCGCCGAAACGGCGTTGGCGCGTGCGATGACGATCAGGGAAGTCCATGTTGGTAAGCCTCGGAAGCGCTGAGGGAACCCCGCACCCACGTACCGCGGACCTCGGACGGCCGTCCACTTGGGCTGACGATCGTCCGGTTCCGGCGCCTCGATTCAGGCGCTACCCCGTCAATTCACCCTGACCGGGGGCGAGCAGGTTCGCTGTGGTCTCCCGGCCCGAAGCTCGGCAATTCCGGGCATTTGGGAGCGGCGCGTCACACAGGCACGCGCACGCATAGGCAATCCTGAAGGCGATCCCAGTGCGGCTAGGCTTCTTGACAGACCCCGTCTTCGACTCCGAAACCCCCTCGGATCAGGGCCGCCGCAAGCCCGTGTTTGTCCGCCGAGGGCCTTGGGTAGCCGAGGGCGAAGGCGGCGGTAGTAAACGATGACGGTTCGGGCTGCGCTGCAGACCTGGGGAGAGCAGTCATCGTGGGGCGGGCGCGCCGGCCGGGCGCCGCTCGCTCGTTAGTCGCCAGAACGTCCACAGCGTCCAAAGGCAGTTTCATGAACTCGCACCAGCTTCTAGAGCGAGCTCCGGACGGGCTGCGCCGTGAACCGGCTCCGGTCATCCGCGAACTCGAACCAATCCCGGCCTCGGTCGAGCCCAACGAGACGTTTAGTCACGAAGCGCACTATCGCCGCCTCTTGCTGCTCGGGGACGTGCTCGCGTGCAGCGTGGGCGTGGTGGCCGCGTCGTGGCTGGGCAAGACGACCCACCTGACGATCCAGTCGATCGTGCTGGTGCTGCTCGCGCCCGCGGTGGCGAAGGTGCTCGGTCTCTACGACCGCGATCAGGCGCGGCTGCGCAAGTCGACACTCGACGAGCTACCGGCGCTGCTGCAGTTCGCCGCCCTGTTCTCTTTCCTCGCCCTGACGCTGGCGTCGGTCGTGTTCGACGGGATTCTCGGCCCGCGCGAGGCGGTCGAACTGTTCGTCGTTCTGTTCGCCGGACTGATGGTCGGCAGGACGGCGGCTCGCCGGCTGGCCGGCGAGCTCACGCCTCCGGAGCGCTGCCTGTTCCTCGGGCCGGCCGATGAGGCGATCCGCTTCCGGCAGAAGATCGAGAGCGATCCCGCCACCAACGCCAAGCTGGTCGCGCAGATCGAGCTGCACAACGCGTCGCCGTGGGCGGCACCGACCGTCGGCGAGCAGTCCCTCGCGGACGCCCGTGAGCTCGTTCGCCGGCTGGAGATCCAGCGGGTCATCATCGCGCCGCACACCTCGAGCGGCGGCGACATGCTGGACCTGATGCGCACATTCGGGGCGATCGGCGTGCGGGTCAGCGTGATCCCGGCCATGCTCCAGGTGGTCGGGTCAGCCGTCGAGTTCGACGACGTGCACGGCGTGGCGGTGCTCGGCGTGCGCTCGTTCAGCCTCTCGCGCTCCTCGCGCCTCGTCAAGCGAGCCTTCGACGTCGCCGGCGCCTCGATCGTGCTCGTGCTCGTCTCCCCGGTGATCCTGATCACCGGGCTGATGGTCAAGCTCACCTCCCACGGTCCCGTGTTCTTCCGCCAGGAGCGGGTGGGCCGCGGCGGCCGGAGCTTCGAGCTGCTCAAGTTCCGCTCGATGGTGGCGGACGCCGAGGAGCGCAAGGCAGCGCTCGAGGAGCACAACCAGGCGGCCGAGGGCTTCTTCAAGATCGCCGACGATCCGCGCATCACGCGGGTCGGCAGTGTCCTGCGCCGCACCAACCTGGACGAGCTGCCGCAGCTCCTGAACGTCCTGCGCGGCGAGATGAGCCTGGTCGGGCCGCGTCCGCTAATCCCCACCGAGGACCAGCGCGTGGTCGGGTGGCATCGCCGCCGGCTCGAGCTGACACCCGGCATGACCGGACACTGGCAGGTGCTCGGCTCGAGCCGGGTGCCGCTCGATGAGATGGTCGCGATCGACTACCTGTACGTGGCCAACTGGTCGCTTTGGGCCGATCTCAAGCTGCTCCTGCGCACGATCCCGTACGTGCTGAGCCGCCGCGGGCTGTGAGTCCGGGTCAGCCTCGCCCAAACCCCCGGGCGCCCCGGGCGAGCTCGCGGTGCTCGAGCACGCGATCGACCAGTCCGTAGCCGACCGCCTCGGCACCGGTGAAGAACCGGTCGCGCTCCATG
>DASXZB010000062.1:0-8143 GCA_036502145.1 Solirubrobacteraceae bacterium
GCGTGGTAGGTGAGCTCGGAGAAGATCTGCAGGCGCTTGCCCGGGGTCTCGGTCCTCGAGACCAGCGGGACCAGTGAGTTGCCCTGCAGCCACGGCGGCTGATCGATCCCGGCCACGTCGCAGACGGTGGGGAAGACATCGAGCTGGGAGACCAGCTCGTCATGGGCGGTGCCGATCGGCATCCCGGGACCGCGCATGATCAGCATCACCCCGATGCCCCGGTCGAGCAGGCTGGCCTTGGCGGTCGGAAACGCCAGCCCGTGGTCGGTCGTGCAGATCACCAGGGTGTTGCGATCCAGCCCCGTCTCGTGGAGCGTGTTCAGGACCGATCCCACGCCGTGGTCCAGCGACCGCGCGCTGGCCTTGTAGGCGGCCACGTCCTGGCGGATCTCCGCGGTGTCGGGCAGAAACGGCGGCGGCAGCGAGTAGACGCGGTCGCGTACCGAGCTGGGGGCGAAGAAGCTGCGGTGGGTCTCGAAGAATCCGACCGACATGAAGAACGGCTGCGGGATCTCTCCGGACAGGGCCGCGATCGCGGCCGGCGCAACGGAGCTGGCGCGGGTGTTCTCGATCTTGTGGACGACGTCATAGCCCAGCACCCCGGGGTCGGCCGATACGTGCTGCTCACCGATCAGCTCGCAGTGGTAGCCGGCGGCGCTCAGCGTGCGGACGATGTGCTGGTCGTAGTCGTACAGGCTGAAGCCGCGGTGGGCGAGCCCCATCATCCCGTTGTTGTGGCAGTTGGAGCCGGTCAGCAGCGCGGCACGGCTGCCCGAGCAGGAGGGGGCGGCGCAGAAGGCGTTGCGGAACATGACGCCCTGATCGGCCAGCCACTGGATGTTGGGCGTCGGGATCGCGTGGCCGTAGGGCTGCACGTAACGGCCGGTGTCATGCGAGTTCAGATAGAGGATGTTTGGAGGCAAGCGTCGCGATGATATGCGGCCACCCACTCCTCTGACTTCGCGTCGGCCTGGCGTTTGGTCGGCTCGCCGGCCTGCCAGCCCGGTGGCGGCGCCACGCCGATGAAGTCAAGCGCCTTCCGTACCGAGCGCGCGGGGTCCACGTCGAGATCGTCCTCGTAGACGATCGTAAGCGGCGTGACGCCGCACGCGGCGAAGAACTCCTTCCACGCGCGATCCTCCTCGTGGAACGCCTGGACCAGGTGATTGATGCCCTCGAAGCGGTAGTGCAGGACGACCGGCTCGCGGCTGTCGGCCGCGTGCTCGAGTCGCCAGCGGCGCGTCTGCAGCGCGCGCCACAGGCTGACCGCCTGGCGGACCTTGTCGCGGCGGACGACGCGGATGTAGCGCGGGCAGTCAAACAGCCTCTGCAGCAGCTCGAACCTGGACAGGCCCGCATACTCCGGCAGCTCACCAGCCAGCAGCCGCAGCTCCGAAAGCTGGCTCCACATCAGCTTGGCGCCGAACACGCCATTGTCGGTGGTGCCCAGCTCGAAGGTGCGCTCCAGGTGCTGGCGGTAGCTGGTCAGACCGCGCAGCGAGGAGTGGGCGGGCGCCTCGGGAGGGGAGGGATCGTCGCGGATCCCGGCCCCGGTGCGCGGGAGGTCCCGGAGGTACTCGCCGGGGTGGGGCGGGCCCCCGGTCTCATGGGTGGCCTCGAAGTACTCCTCGGGGCGTCCGGCGACAGCCGTCTCCTTGAGCATCTCGCACAGAAGGGTGGTGCCGCTGCGCTGGCTCGCGCAGACCAGATAGGAGCGCCAGGGTGCTATGAAACAAATTCTACTGGTTTAGTTGCCTAGTTCCCGAGGGGGCTGGGCCGGTGCAGCCGGCGGTTGGGGCCGGCGCAGCCGGCGCTCGGCGTCAAGGATCTGGTGCGCCTTGAGGCCCAGGCTGAGACGCTCGCGACCGTCTGATTCATACGGTGACAGGCCGGAGACCTCGTGCACGCGGGAGAGTCGGTAACCAACCGTGTGACGGTGCAACTCCAGAGCGTCGGCGGTCTCGGAGGTCGAGCCGTCGTGATCGAGGAAGGCCTGCAGCGTCTGGAGCAGGTCGGTGTCGTGGCGCGCATCGTAGGCAGCCAGCGCGGCGATTGTGCGCTCGCGCAGCATCATCAGCTCGCCGGGCTCGCGCAGCAACACCCCGATCAGCAGCCGATAGGTCGCGTCCTGACCGGCCAGCTGGGCGTCGGGGACCAGCGCCAGCTCGACCAGCAGCTCGGCTTCGCGAAGCGCCTCGTGGAGCAGAGCCGGGTCACGGCGCGGACTCGAGAGCGCCACGGTGGCGCCGCTGGCCCGCAGGCGCTCCGCGGTCCCGTCCAGGCGTTCGGATCCGATCGGGATCAGTCCGCGCGCCCGTCCGTCGCCGAGCTTGGCCAGCAGGGCCCCGGGCCGGCGAGGCTCACTGTCACCGAGTCCGGCGGCGCACAGGGCCACGGCGCCGGCTCCGAGCTCGACACCCAATCGCCGGGCGCGGATCAGGAACGTCGGAAGATCCTCGGGGATGCCGGCCAGGACCTCCTCCAGCAGGGCCCGCGCGGTCTCGTCGAGCTCCGGTTGGCGATCGCCGGCGAGCACGGCGGTGACCGAGGCGGCGGCGGCCGTCGCCTCCAGCCAGGCTTGGCGTTCCGGGTCCGATTGACCGTTGGGGCCGCTGGCAGCCTTCGTCACCGCCACCACCCCAAGCGTCTGGTCGCCGATCCGGACCGCCACCACGTCTCCGGTGTCGGCGCCGCGGCCGTTGATTGCGGTGAGGGCCATGGCCTGAACGGCGGAGATCTCGTCGGCGCTGAGCGAGTCCGAGGGAGACACGACAGGCTCCCCCAGGGCCGGGATCGCGATCGCCACCGGACTGCCGATGGCCCGCCCGGCCGCCGCGGCGACTCGGTGCAGGTCGTCGCCGGCGACCGCTCCGCGGACGAGCGTCAGTGGTGTGGGCCGGGGAGCGAGTCCTTCCGCTCCCCGGCCCGTCACCGACTCCCGATTGCTCTCAAACGCCCGCGAGCGCTGCATCCTCGCCGCGCACCCGGGCGGGAGCGACCAGGCCTGGCGTCATGCCGGCGATGGTGCTGTCTGGCCTGCCCCCGATGAGATGTCGGGGACCCCTCCTGGGTAGCCGAGCGACGGGACGTCGGACGGATACACCTCGTGCCCGTGCACGGCGGTATCGCCGACCTCCATGTCCTCCTGGGACATTCGCAACGGTATGAACAGACCCACGACCTTGAGCAGGATGAAGGTCACCAGGGCAGACCAGAAGATCACCCAGGCGGCGGCGAACGCTTGCCACTTCAACAGGGTGAAGCTTCCGTGAACGACACCGGCGGCGCTTCCAGTGGCGATCAGCCCCTGCTTCGAGGTCGTATAGAACACGGCCATGTTCGGGTCCGCGAAGACGCCGGTCAGGAGACCTCCGGCAAGTCCGGCGAACCCGTGGGTGTAGACCACACCGAGCGTGTCGTCTACGTTGCGGAACGGGCGCAATCGGCTCAGATAGTTGAGCGCGAAGTACACCAGCGTCGCCGCGATCACACCGATCGCGATCGCACCCCAGCCGTTGACGAAACCGGCCGCCGGCGTGATCGCCACCAGACCGGTGATGATGCCGTTGACGCCTCCGATCATGCTCGGCTTGCGACCGGTCAGGTAATCCCAGCCGACCCAGACCATGAACGCCACTGCGGTGCACAGGTTCGTGTTCAGGATCGCCGCCGCGGCTGACATGTTTGCCGCGTACGGGTCGCCTCCGTTGAAGCCGTTCCAGCCGAGCCAGAGCAATCCAGCGCCAACGGCGACCATCGCCAGGTTGTTGGGGGCGTCGATCTCCCGGTCGCGCTGCAAGCGCGGTCCGATCACCGCAGCGGCCACGAATCCGGAGACGCCGGCGGCGAGGTGGATCACATAGCCACCGGAGTAGTCGAGCGCGCCGTGGTGGCCGAAGAAGCCGCCGCCCCAGATCAGGAACGCGTTGACCACGTAGACGAACGTGATCCACAGGGCCACGAACGGGATCCAGGCCTTGAAGTTGATCCGCCCCAGCACCGATCCGAGCATCAGGATCGGCGTGATCCCGGCGAACACGAACTGGAAGTACACCAGTGTCGCCTTCGGGAATGTCTGGCTGCCGAGCAATGGAACGTTGCTCTGTCCCTGCAGCTCCTTATGGCTCAGAACAGGTCCTGGCTTCCCGATGAAGTTCCCGAAGAAGCCCGAGTGCGACAACCCGTGAAACGGCGAACCGAAGCCCATCTTGAATGCGTACAGAACCCAGATGATGAGCACGACCGCGAAGGCGACGAACGTGAGCATCATGCTGTTGATCGACCAGCGCTTCTGCATCACGCCGCCGTACAGCACAACGAGTCCGGGGACGCTCATCAGCCCGACCAGCGTCGCAGCGGTCATCTGCCAAGAGGTATCTCCCGCGTTTAGCCATGTTGGCGCTTCGAGAGGCATGCATCTCCTTCTTTTGGGGACAGGGCCCGCGACGCGAGCGGTGGCTGAGCCGACCGGCCCAAGCTGACAGCGGACAGGGTTCTGGAGCTCGGGAGTACGAGCCATAGCCGTGCGGACAGCGATCGACTGGCTTCCCTGGACATATGGATAACCCGTCGTCCAGAGCAGGGAAAAGTCTCTCCCGGCGCGATCGTGCGGGTGGCTCCAATGCCGGCGCCGGCCGACGCCAAACGCCGGTTTAGGTCAGGCTCAAGGACTCGGCGGGGCAGAGACCGGTAGCCCCGCCTTGCGGCAGGCTTCGGCCAGCGCCCGCTGGAAGGAGACGTTGGCCGCTGGAGCGGTCTGCGGCTGGCTGCACAGGGCCCGGGCCTGGCCCCCGCATCGATAGAGCTCCGAGCCGCCGATCACGGTCGCCGCGCTGACGTCGATGCAGCCATTGCGCGAGGTGCGCTGCACGCTCGTCAACGCGATCACTACCGCCACCGCGATGACCACCAGCAGGCCGATGCTCGAGCCGACAATCCACCGCTCGCGCACGCGGAGCTTCCGTGGCCGTGAGATCTCCGCAAAGTGCCCCGTGGGGATGATCAGCATGTCGAGAGTGTACGGACGCCCGGACCGCGATCACGGCGGCGCAATGGCTCGCTGGGCTCGCCGGGGCAAGCCGTTCAGCGCCATCTAGAACGCCAGCGGAGTCCCCTGCGGCAGCACGATCACCGATCCCCGCACGGAGTCCAACTGCGCCCGGATCGCACCGCTGAGCGCGATCTTGCCCGGTGGCGCGTTGCTCTGTGAGTCGACCAGGATCAAGTCGGCACTCCCGACGGCGGGCACCAGTTCGGCTCCCAGGTCGACGGCCAGCGCCTCGGCGGTCCGCTGCGCAGCACCATTGGCCCCCGCGACAGAGATCGTCTTGATCGGTTTGTCGCCGTCGGTGCGGAGTCCCGCCTGGGCCACGCCGATCGCCACCGGGCCACCCTCCAACAGCCCCTGCGCGGCTCCGCCGGGCTCGACACGTCCGGGCGCCGTGCGGTAGTCGGATCCGAACAGGATCAGGTCCGCGCCCTCCGTAGCGGCGAGTCTGGCCAGACCGGCGCTGGTTGACGGGTCGACGACGACGTGACGCTTGATCTCGGGAGCTTGGAGCCACAGCGCGCCTTGCTCGAGCCGCCGCAGCGCGTCGTATTCGGCAATCTCCTCGCGCCGCGGATCGTATTCGCGCGTGTGGCGGACGTACGCCAGCGCCAGCTCCGCGCCGGTGGGCGCGATCTGGCGCGCCAGGGCAAGCGCGTCATCGTCGTGGGTGGTGCCGTCGTAGGACACGATCACCAGGGTCGCCATCGCGGTCGGAATCCTCCGGGAGAGGTGGCGCCGCAGCATTGGCCACGTGGACAATCATCGGCCGCCGGCGGCTATCCGGGCGGCGGAGCGCACCGCTCGGGCTCACCTGCGGGGGAGCGCGGGCGGATTCAGGGACCTGGTGTGCCACGATCGGGGTCGTGGAGCGATCGACTTGCGGGTAGGGAAGGCGGTGCCGTTCCTGCTCCTGCCGGCGCTGCTGCACGTCCACTTTCACCACCACGGCTCGCCGATCGACTACGCCGGGATCGCGGCGGCAGCGGCGGCGAGCTGGATCGGCGTGCCGGGCCCCGGAGAGCCGGTGCTGATCGCGGCCGGGGTGCTGGCCGCCCACCACAAGCTCGACATCTTCTCGGTGGTGTTCGTGGCCTGGGTGGCGGCGGCCGCCGGCGGCGTGATCGGGTGGGCGATCGGGCTCAAGGCGGGCCGCGCCGTGGTGACCGCGCCCGGACCGCTGCGGCGCCTTCGCCTCCGCGGCGTGGAGCGCGGGGAGGAGGTCTTCGGGCGCTACCCGGTGATCGCGGTCCTGCTCACGCCGACCTGGGTCGCGGGGATCAACCGGGTCAGGCCGGCCGTGTTCCTGATCGTCAACACCGCGGCGGCGCTCGCCTGGGCGGCCGGGATCGGCCTCAGCGCCTACTTCATCGGCCCGACGGTGATCGAAGCCGTCTCGGATCTGGGCGTGATCACCGCGGTGGGGATCGTCTTGCTGGTCGCCGCCGGCGTGGTGTTCGAGATCCGCCGCCGGCGGGGGCGCCCGGGGCGTCGGCGCGAACTGGGTCCGGGCTCCGGTGGCTCCGGGCACGGCGAGCCCCGGTAGCGCACCTCTGGACCGGTCAGAGCCCGGTCTGGGACCAGTTGATATCGACCAGCGGCGGGGCCGGCTCGCCGACATCGAACTGAATGTCCTCGTGGGGGATCAGAGGGATGCCGCGCAGGCTGTGGGTCCAGCGCTTGCCGTTGACGAACGCGGTGATCTTGCCGTGCACGTCGGCCACCCGGTCGGAGCTCAGCGGCTGGCGCCACTCGTCGAAGAAGTCGCCCAGGGTGTAGATCCGCTGGGTCGGCGACTCGATGTGGATCACCCCGTCGCTGGTGTGGGTGTGCAGCCAGTAGATGCACTGGCCACCGGCCGCCACCGGGCCCTCCGAGCTCTGCTGGACGGTCGACCCCGGGATCCCGATACCGCCCGGGAGCGCGCGCATGGCACCGTTGCGAAACACGACCAGGTGGGCGTGGATGTGGTAGGCGAGCTGCTCGGTCGGGCCGCAGCTGATCCCGTTGACCTTTGCGGTGCCGGTGGTCGAGGCCGAGCCGATCGGAGCGCCCTGCTCGAGCGGCACCCCCTCGAAGCCCAGCGTCGGGCCTGAAGCCGCGCCGCTGGAAGCGGTGGAGCTGGTCGCCGGGGTGGAGCTCGCAGCCGCCGAGCTGGTGGCGGTGGAGCTGGTCGATGCACTCGATGGCGATGAGGAGGTGGTGGAGCTGCTGCTGCCGCAGGCGGCCAGCGCCAGCGCCGCCGAAACGGCGAGCGCAAGCAGTCCGCAGCAGGTGCGGGAGGCGGCCGGCATCGAGCGCAACCGTAGCTCGATCGCCGCCGGAACCGCGCTGATAACGTCCGGCGCGATGGCCGAGGAGAGACCGCCGCCGCTCGTCTCCACGGGGCTGCCGATGACCACAGCGCTCGAGCTGCCCGGGAGGCGGATCCGGGAGAGCCTCGGCGTCTGCTACGGGCTGGTGGTGCGCAGCATGGGCTTCGCCGGCACCGTCGGCGCGTCGTTCAAGGCGCTGCGCCGGGGGGAGATCGGCCAATACACACAGCTGCTGGAGGATTCGCGCCGGCACGCCATCGACCGGATGGTCGACAACGCGCGGCTGCTCGAGGCCGACGCGATCATCGCGGTGCGCTTTGACTCCTCCGAGATCGGCCAGCAGTTCACCGAGATCGTCGCCTACGGCACCGCCGTGAAGGTGGACCCGGCCTGAGGCAGCGTCGGGTGCGGCTCAGCGACGCCGACCGCGAGGTCCTCTACGAGAAGCTCAACCGCCACGCCGCGGCGGGCCGTCTCGACATCGCCGAGCTGGAGCGCCGCGTCGAGGCGATCGCCTCGGCGCAGACCCGCGATCAGGCCGTGGCGGTGATGGCCGATCTGCCGGCGCTGCCGGGCGAACCACCGCCGGCCCGGGCGGGCTGGGGCCGTGGCCACGGCGAGGCTCCGGGGCCCGGCGCCGACTGGCGCCCGACTGCCGAGCGCTTTCGCGACCCCCGCACCAACAAGGTCATGCGGGTCTGGGAGGACGCCGCCGGGGCGCGCCACTACGTCGCCGAAGATCAGCTGTAGCTGCGCCCGGGAGGATCGGGCTGGCGCGCGC
>DASXZB010000063.1:0-74603 GCA_036502145.1 Solirubrobacteraceae bacterium
CCGCTTTCTCGGCCAACATCGCGATCGGCGACCGGGGGCCGGGCGCTGCCTGGTTAACCCGTTGTCACGTTCATACAGCGTCGGCGGTTTGCGCGACAAACCACCGACCAGTTCCGAGGTGTCCAAATCCCCGAATCGAAAGCCCTGGCTGTGGTTTGGGAGATCGACAGGATCGAGTCCGGCCGCCACGAGCAGCGGGGGAAGGCGAGCCGGCGCGCGATGGCGCCGCTAGCCCCGACCGGCGCGATCAGCCGGCAACCGGTACGCTGCACCGCCGCATGAGGATCGGAGTCCCGAAGGAGACGGCCGAGGGCGAGCGCCGAGTCGCGCTCGTGCCCGAGGTGGTCAAGCGGCTGTCTGACCAGGGGATGGAGGTCCTCGTCCAGCGGGAGGCAGGATCCGGAGCGCTGATCCCGGACGCCGGCTTTGAGGAGGCCGGCGCCGAACTGGTCGACGATCCCGCGCAGGCGCTGTCGGCCGACGTCGTGGTCAAGGTCGCGGCGCCCAATGCCGAGGAGACCGCCCAGCTGGGACCTGATTCGGTCCTGATCGCGTTCCTGGGCCCGCTGACCAACGGCGAAGGCGTCAAGGCGATCGCCGCCACCGGTGCCACCAGCTTCGCACTCGAGGCGGTGCCGCGGATCAGCCGGGCCCAGTCGATGGACGCGCTGTCTTCGCAGGCCAACATCGCCGGCTACCGCGCCGCGCTGATCGGCGCCCAGGAGCTCGGCCGCTACTACCCGATGCTGATGACCGCGGCGGGGACGATCCGGCCGGCCACGGTTCTGGTGCTCGGCGCCGGAGTGGCCGGATTGCAGGCCATCGCCACCGCCCGCCGGCTGGGTGCGGTGGTTCAGGGCTTCGACGTCCGGGCCGCGGTCAAGGAGCAGGTGGAGTCGCTGGGCGCAAAGTTCCTGGAGTTCGATCTGGGGGGCGACCTGGAGGGCGCGGGGGGCTACGCCAAGGAGCTGACGCCCGAGCAGCAAGAGCGCCAGCAGCAGCTGATGGCCGAAGCGATCGGCAAGGTCGACGTGGTCATCACCACCGCCCTGGTGCCCGGACGCCGGGCCCCGATCCTGGTCACCGAGGAGGCCGTCAAGCTGATGAAGCCCGGATCGGTGATCGTCGATCTGGCCGGCGAGGCGGGCGGCAACTGCGAGCTGTCGGAGCCGGGACAGTCGATCGTGGTCCACGACGTCAAGATCCTGGCGCCCCTCAACGTTCCCAGCACCATGGCCGAGCACGCCTCGCAGCTGTACGCGCGCAACATCCAGTCGCTGCTGGGACTGATGGTCTCAGAGGAGGGCGCGCTCGAGCTCGACTTCGACGACGAGGTGATCGCCGGAGCCTGCATCACCCGCGGTGGGGAAATCGTTCACGAAGGCGCCAAGGCCGCCGCGGGCGCCGCCAGCTAGGAGACCGGATGAGCACCATCACCGAGATCGCGATCCTCGTGCTGGCCGGTTTCGTCGGCTTCGCGGTGATCTCCAAGGTCCCCAACACGCTGCACACGCCGCTGATGTCGGGAACCAACGCGATCCACGGGATCGTGCTGCTCGGCGGGCTGCTGCTGATGCACGTGGCGTCCGGGATCCTCGAGCACGTGCTGTTGGTGATCGCGATCGCCTTCGGGACGATCAACATCGTCGGCGGATTCCTGGTCACCGACCGAATGCTGGGGATGTTCAAGTCAAAGCCCGATCTGCCCACTGCCGAGGAGTCCGAGCAGATCGAGGAGGAGAGCAAGTGATGCTCGCCCCGGCGGTCTTTTTGCAGAGCTCGAACTTCATCGACGCTCTGTACATAGTCGCCTTCTCGATGTTCATCTACGGCCTGATGGGACTGACCGGCCCGCGCACCGCGGTCCGCGGCAACCAGATCGCGGCCGTCGGGATGGCGATCGCGTTCGTGGCCACGCTCCTCACGCCGCACGTTCTCAGCGGCTCGAGCACGGTCTGGCTGATCGCGCTGGGTCTGCTCATCGGGATCGGAGTCGGGGTCCCGGCCGCCCGCACCGTGCACATGACGGCGATGCCGCAGATGGTGGCGCTGTTCAACGGCGTCGGCGGCGGTGCTGTGGCGCTGATCGCCTGGATCGAGTACCGCCACCACTTCGGAGGCGATTTCGCGCTGAAGACCGAGATCCCCTCACTGTTTGCGGCGATTGTCGGCTCGATCTCGTTCTGGGGCTCGAACATCGCCTTCGGCAAGCTCCAGGAGATCCTCCCGGGCCGCCCGATCAAGGTGCCGGGCCAGACCTTCGTGAACATGGGCCTATTCCTGATCGCGGTCGCCTCGGCCGTGGTGCTGGCCGCCGGCACGCACTCGGAGGCGCTGTTCATCCTCGGCATCCTGGTCTGCGCCGGGGTGCTGGGCAACATGGTGGTGCTGCCGATCGGCGGGGCCGACATGCCGGTGGTCATTTCATTGCTGAACGCCTTCACCGGATTGTCGGCCGCGGCCACCGGTATCGCGCTCAACAACACCGCACTGATCGTGGCCGGCATGATCGTCGGCGCCTCGGGCTCGATCCTGACCAACCTGATGGCCAAGGCGATGAACCGCTCGGTACCGGCGATCGTGGCCGGCGGCTTCGGCGGCGCCATCGCCGCTCCCGCGGCCGCATCCGAGACCGGCGGGACGGTGCGCTCGACCAGCGCCCAGGACGTCGCGATCCAGTTGTCCTACGCCCGCCAGGTGGTGATCGCGCCCGGTTACGGCCTGGCCGTGGCGCAGGCCCAGCACGCGGTCCGCGAGCTCGAGCGCGCGCTGGAGGCCAAGGGGGTGGAGGTCAAGTACGCCATCCATCCAGTCGCGGGGCGGATGCCCGGCCACATGAACGTGCTGCTGGCCGAGGCCGACGTCCCCTACGACCTGCTGCGGGAGATGGACGACATCAACCCCGAGTTCACCCGCACCGACGTCACCCTGGTGATCGGCGCCAACGACGTCACCAACCCGGCGGCCAAGAACGAGCCCGGCTCGCCGATCTACGGGATGCCGATCCTCGAGGTCGACAAGTCCCAATCGGTGATCGTCCTCAAGCGCTCGATGGCCTCGGGCTTCGCCGGGATCGACAACCCCCTGTTCTACGACCCCAAGACGTCGATGCTGTTCGGAGACGCCAAGGCGTCGGTGAGCGAGGTCACAGCCGAGGTGCAGGCGCTCTAACGGTGGTCTCGCCTCCTTGGCCGCTGTGGTGTCCGCCGCGCCCGTGAGAGCGCTGATACCCGGGACGATGCCGGCGCGCCGCGCGGGACGCCGCGATCACGGCCGGGGCGGCCACCCCAGCGTCCTGCCGGCTTCCGCCGGCGCGCACTCTGGGCGCCACCTCGGGGGGTTATCAGCTCCCTCCCGGCGTGACGACGCTCACTTTGAGCGCCAGCGCGAGCGGGGATCATGCACCTCCATCACCTCGGCGCTGGCGCAGCGCAAGCGCGGCGGGGGCACGACCCCCGATCTGCGGAGCTCGCGGTCGTTCGCACCCAAGCCAGCGTCCCGCGCCCAGTCCAGCACGCTCCGCAGATCCGGGGAGTCGTGCACCCCGCCAGCCGGTTAGAGTCGCCACGGCAGAGAACCAAATAAAGGATCGACAACATGGACCCCGCCCGCCTGACCGCGATACCCATCTTTTCTGAGCTGTCGCCCGAGGAGGCGCACCGCCTGTCGGCGTTCGCCACCGAGACCAGCGCCGCCGAGGGCCAGATCCTGATGAAGGAGGGTGACTACTCGGTCGAGCTGATCGCGATCGAGGAGGGCACCGCCGATGTGATCCAGGGCGGCAAGAAGATCGCCTCGCTGGGCCCCGGCGATCTGATCGGGGAGATGGGACTGCTCGAGCACCGGCCCCGCAACGCCGACGTGATCGCCAGCTCGCCGATGCGGCTGATCAAACTCACCCATTGGGAGATCCGGCGGATGTCCGAGGAGACCGTGGACCGGATCAAGGCCACGATCGACGAGCGCCGCAAGGCCGGGGTGACCGATCCCGGCCACAGGGCCACGTCATAGCGCCACCGAGCGCGCGCCCTCCGCGCGATCTGATACGTTCCCGCTCGCCGAACTTCCGGTCTGCCGCCCTGGAAGACGGAGAGCCCAAGTAGTCGGGGCGAATCTCACGGTGATCCGTGAGGAGCGCTCAGCCCCAGAGCGCCAGCCCGTCAGCTAACTCCGCAGGCACCAGGCACAACCTTTCTGCAAGGCCGCAACCGCGGCCCATGCGCCCGTGTCCGCTTTCAGCAGCTTCTGCAATCAGAACATGTGCAACCCGGCCCGCCGGTGGGTCCCCTTGGCGGCCGCGCCCGAACGCTCTGTGCGATGAGGCACATCCAGCGACTGACGCTCGTCGTGCTCGCGGTGCTGGTGCCGGCCGGAGCCGCTGTTGCCTCCTCGGCATCGATCAGCGGGGGTAGCGCCCTGGTGTCCAAGGGAACTCCGCACGGGCTGGTCTCCACGGCAGACTCCACCGCCGTGTTTGGGCGGACGCTGCGCAAGGGCCAGCGCGGCGCCGACGTGACGACGCTGCAGACCTGGCTGAGCGACGTCGGCTTCAAGGTCTCAGCCACGGGATTCTTCGGCAACACCACCAAGGTCCAGGTCCGCAAGTTCCAGATCTCCTACGGCCTCAAACCTCCCAGCGGGACGGTTGGCAAGCGGACCGCGGCCGCGCTCAACGCCGCCGTGCAGAAGGCGGCCAAGGGCGCCGGCGTCTCCAGCTCCCCGACCACGGGCTCGACGACCAGCGGAGTCGGGCTGGTATTTCCGCTCAAGCCGCTGTCGCTGGTGCTGGGACCGAGCGACTGGAGCCTCGACCAAGGGATCGACATCGGCACGGTCAACAGCGCCTGCGGCTCGAAGGTCATCGAGGTGGCGATGGCACCGGGGACGATCGTGCAGGAGGGAATCGACGGGTTCGGTCCCGACGCCCCGGTGATCAAGGTCACAAGCGGCACTTACGCGGGCCGCTACATCTACTACGGACACGCGGCGCCGGCCCTGGTGCCGGTGGGCGCGACGGTGACGGCCGGGGAGCCGATCGCCGAGGTGGGCTGCGGTGACGTGGGAATCTCCTCCGGTCCGCACATCGAGATCGGCATCAGCGCGCCGGGCGGACCGCCCTGCTGCCCGGGCTATCAGGAGACCTCGCCGGCGTGGTACGACGTGGTGCTCGGTCTCTACAACCAGGCCAAGCAGTAGTCCGCCAGGGCCTCGGTGCGGGCCCAGGCTGCGCCCCCTGCTGCGGCTACGCTAGCCGGGCATGCTGACCCGCGACCGTGCGCTCGAGGCTCTGGCCGGCGAGCAGTTCGACATCGTCGTGATCGGCGGCGGCATAACCGGCGCCGGAGTGGCGCTGGACGCCGCATCCCGCGGCTACAGCGTCGCGCTCGTGGAGCAAGCCGACTTCGCCTCTGGCACCAGCAGCCGGTCTTCCAAGCTCGTTCACGGCGGGCTGCGCTACCTGCAGAATTTCGACCTGGGGCTGGTCCGCGAGGCGCTTCTGGAGCGCCAGCTGCTGGTTCGCCTGGCGCCGCACCTGGTGCGGCCGCTGCAGCTTGTGGTGCCCGCTTTCGACGGCGCTCGGCCGGACCGGCTGACCGGGATCGGGCTCAACATGTACGACGTGATGGCCGCGCCGTCGCTGCGGGCCCGTCGCAGCGCCCGACGGGGACACGCCGACACCGGCGAGGCCGACTGGAGCCCGGCGCGCCACCGCGTGATCTCCGGTGACGAGGTCACAGAGCTCCTGCCCGCGATCGCCGGGCGCCAGCCGAGCGGCGGGTATCTGTTCTACGACTGCCAGACCGACGACGTCCGGCTGGTCCTGACCGTCCTCGGTGAGGCCGAGCGCTTCGGAGCGATCTGCGCCAATCGTGTCCAGGTCACCCAGCTCGGAAGCGCCGAGGACCTGAGCGCGGGCGTGACCGTCCGAGACCGCGAGAGCGGCGCCGAGCTCGTGGTCCGCGCCGACAACGTGGTCAACGCCACTGGGGTGTGGGCCGACCGCATCCGTCCCGAGGAGCTCTATTCCGAGGCCGAAGTGCCACGGATCGCGCCGAGCCGGGGCACTCACATCACCCTCAGCGACGATGACCTGCCGCTGCGCGCGGGGGCGGTCCTCCCGGCCGGTGGGGGGCGCTCGATCTTCGCGCTGCCGTGGCTCGGACGCAGCCTGATCGGCACCACCGACAACAACTACGAGGGTGACATCGAGCACGTCCAGCCTTCCGATGGGGATGTCGACTATCTGCTGACGGCGGTCAACGAGTTCTTCGGCGTCGACTTGGGCCACGAGCACGTGACCGGCGCTTACGCCGGCGTGCGGCCCCTGATCTCGAGTGGGGACAGCCGCAAGTCGGTCGATATCTCGCGCAAGGCCGAGCTCTATGAGACCTCCAGCGGCCTGATCACGATCACCGGCGGCAAATTGACGACCTGGCGACGGATGGCCAAGCTGGCGGTCGATCGCCTGGTCGAGCGCGACGGCCGCCGGGCGCCCTGCCGCACGCAGGAGATCCCGCTGGGGGCTCCGGTAGACGCCGCCATGCTGCCTCGGATCGAGGGCCTCGGAGAGGACGCCTATGGCCAGCTCGCCTCCCGCTACGGTCACGCCGCCGAGAACGTGCTGCAGGTCGCCGCCGAGAGTGCGGAGCTGGCTCAGCCGATCGTGCCCGGCCAGCCCGATCTGCTCGCCGAGGCGCCGTTCGCGGCGCGCTGTGAGCAGGCCCGCAGCGTCGGCGACGTTCTGCTTCGCCGCACTCGCCTGGGCCTGCTGGCGGCACGCGAGCTCACCGATGCGGCCGGCGGTGCGTCGCGGCGCGTCGCCGGGGCCCTGGGCCCGGAGCTGGGCTGGGACCAGCCGCGGATCGAGCGCGAGGCCGAGGCCTTCCTGGCCGAGGCGGCCGCCGAGGGGATCGTGGTCACTCCAAATCTCTGACAACCGGGAGCGGGGCATCGCTCCAGGAGTTAGACTAATGCCGTCACCGGCTCGTGTGCTCGCACGCGGGTGGCGGCAGGGATCCAGGCCCTGTCGCGGTCGATCAGGGAGAAGCAGATGTCCAGAGTCGTCGGAGCCCGCTCGCCCGCGGGCGGGCGCCAGCGCAGCCAGGAGCCGGTTGACGGCTCCGAGTCTGCGTCGCGTCCGCCGAAACCCTTCCTCGTCTCCCGGCGAAGGTTCATCGGCTATCTGATCGCCGCGCCGACGCTGATCGCCGCCGCCGAGATCCGCACCCAACCGGCCGCGGCGGCGATCGCCACCATCCAGCCGGTCGACGAATACGACCTCAGCGACCTGCTCACAGACGCGGCGCTCCCGACCTCGAACCTGATCACGGTGGAAGTCCACCCGGATGGCACCGTCTCGTTCGCGCTACCGCGCGCCGAGGTGGGGCAGGGGATCACCACCGCGGTGGCGATGACGATCGCCGACGAGATGGAGCTGCCGCTTGACCGGGTGAAGGTGACGCTGGCCGACGCCAGGCCCGAGCTGCTGTTCAACCAGCTCACCGGCGGCTCCAACACGATGCACGCGATCTACACCCCGGTCCGCGTGGCGGCGGCCCTGGCCCGCAGCCGGCTGACCAACGCCGCCGCCCAGCACCTCGGGGGCACCGCGTCCGGGTACACGATTCACGAGGGAGTGATTAGAGGGCCCGACGGCAGATCGGTCAGCTTCGGCGAGCTCACCCGGCGAGCCGCCGTCAAGCACACCGCCAGGATGACCGTGGCCCTCAAGCCCGCCGCACAGCAGAAGATCGTCGGCACCCCGCAGCGCCGGATCGACGCCCACGACATCGTCACCGGCCGAAAGTCGTTCGCCATGGACCTGTCGGTTCCGGGGGCGCTGCCGACCATGGTCTGCCGGCCGCCGACGATCAACGGCAGCGCGCTGGCCGTTCGCAACCTCCCCGCGGTCAAGTCGATGCCCGGCGTCACCGACGTCGCGATCATCCATCACGACGCCAACGTTCCCGGGGGCGTCGCGGTGCGGGCCAGGACGTTTGGCCAGTGCATCGACGCGATCCGTGCGCTCGAGGTGACGTGGAGTCCCGGCTCGGTGGACGGCAAGTCGGAGGCCAGCGTGCTCGGGGACCTCAAGGCGGCCGAGCTCCCGCTGACCCCGGCCCTGCCGCTGACCAAATCGCTGGAGGAGGTATTGACATTCCAGTTTCGCCCCGGCGATCCGCTGGAGCCCAACTGCGCGGTCGCCGACGTCCGCCCCGGCAGTGCCGAGATCTGGTCGAGCCTGAAGTCGCCGATCTGGGCCAAGGAGCAGATCGCGACGGCGCTGGGGCTGCCGTTGGACAAGGTCAAGGTGCACGTCGCGCAGGGCGGCGGCTCGTTCGGACGCCATCTGTTCTGCGATGCC
The DNA here is from genome assembly GCA_036502145.1 of Solirubrobacteraceae bacterium. Lineage (GTDB taxonomy): Bacteria > Actinomycetota > Thermoleophilia > Solirubrobacterales > Solirubrobacteraceae > Palsa-465. Next base: position 8,366 of record DASXZB010000063.1, read on the forward strand.
GCGTTCGAAGCGGCCACCATCTCCAAGCGGATGGGCAAGCCGGTGAAGCTGATGTGGCACCGCACCGACAGCTTCCGGCAGGGCCGCTGCCACCCGATGGTCACCTCCCGGGTGCGTATCCAGTACGTCGGCCAGAACGTGGTCGCCTTCGATCAGCGCCACACCAGCGTCGCCACCGATTTCACCCAGGGCCTCGGCGAGCTGATCACCGCGACCCTGGCCAAGCCGCCGGGGCAGAACCTGCTCCAGTACTCCGAGTCGATCTTCAACCTGACCGCGAACGTCCCCTACAACTTCGGCGCCGCCACCCAGCTGCTCAATGAGGTCTACGCGTACAACACGTTCAACACCTCGAGCGTCCGCAACGTCTACAGCCCGGAGGTCGGTACCGCGACCGAGCTGATGGTCGACCAGGTCGCCAAGGCCATGGGCCAGGATCCCTACCAGTTCCGCCGCGCATTCATCCGCGACGATCGGATGCGGGCCGCGCTCGACAAGGTCGCCCAGGCGGCAAACTGGGGACGGCCGATGGCGCCGGGAACCGCCCAGGGGATCGCCATCCACAACGAGTACAAGGGCCGTGCCGCCTGCGTGGTCGAGATCGACTGCCGGCCGGCGACCGTCAACCGCAAGGTGCCGGACGCGTACACCGGGCCGCGGGTGACCAAGGCCACCTACGTCGTCGACACCGGGCTGCCGATCAACCCGCTGGGCCTTCAGGCCCAGATGATGGGCGGGATCATGGATGGGATCGCCCAGGTGCTCAGCTTCAGCCTGCACTTCCAGGACGGCCATTTCCTGGAGGGAAGCTGGGACGACGCCTACTACACGCGGCAGTGGAATACGCCGTTTGAGGTCAACGTGATCGTGATGCCGCCGACCACCGGCGAGCCGGGCGGCGCCGGGGAATTCGGCGTCGCGGCATCGATGGCGGCCACCGCCTGCGCATACACCCGGGCCACCGGGACGATGCCGACCCGGTTCCCGATCAACCACGACGGCCCGCTCGGGTTCACGCCGATGCCCACCGTCCCGCCGATCCCGCAGTCCCCGACCGACGGGCTGCACCATTCCGACTAAGGGAGCCGCCGTGCCCTCGCACACGTTCATCCTCAACGGCAAGCGCGTCAACGTGGACTGCGAGAGCGACATCCGTCTGCTGTGGGTGCTGCGCGACATCCTCGGCGTCACCGGCCCCAAGTACGGCTGCGGCCTGCGCGTGTGCCGGGCGTGCACCAGCCACATCAACGGGCGCGCCTTCAATCCCTGCTCGGTCCCGGTGGGACAGATCAAGCCCGACGACGAGATCACCACGATCGAGGGGCTCGCGGCCACGGTCGGCAAGGAGCTACATCCGATGCAGCAGGCGTGGCTCGAGTTCGACGTCGCGCAGTGCGGCTACTGCCAGCCAGGTCAGATCATGACCGCGGTGGCGAAGGTCCAGCAGCTGCAGACCGCCGGCAAGGAGATCACCGACGCCGACCTGGACGAGATCCGCAACATCTGCCGCTGCGGCACCTACTTCCGCATCCGCGAGGCGATCAAGGCCGGCGCGGCGGCGATGCACAGCCAGCCTCCCGCGCCCACCTCGACGCAGGCCCAACGCCGGACGGTCCACACGCGGCAATCCGGCCGCTGATCGAAGCCCCCCGTTAAGCTCAACCCTCGATGGATGAACTGCGGGAGTTCTGCGTGCGGATGCTGGGCGACGGCGAAGCCGCCCAGCAGGCCGCGGCGCGGGCTGAGCAGGCCTCGGGCACAGACCGGGTCAGTGCCCTGGCCGGCGCCGTCGCGGCATGCCGGCGTGCCGGCACCGGGGGCGAAACCGACAGGCAAGCCGATCGGGAGCCCGACCCCGCCCCCGACCCCGATCTCGGGCTCGCCGACGCGGTGGCGAGCGAGCTGGCCGCGACCACCGCCCGCTTGCCCCAGCGCCAGCGTGAGGCGTTGGCGCTGCGGGAGCGATTCGGGCTCAGCCACGAGGAGGTGGCAGCGGCGATCGGGATCGAGCCGACCGCGGTGGCTGCGCTGCTGGCCCGGGCCAGGCTGCGGCTGCGCTCCGAGCTGCGAGGCGCGGCGCCGCCGGCCGTGGACTGCGCCGAGCGCGACCGGGCTCTGCGGACGATCGGGCTGCGCCAGGACGGGGAGGACGTTCCCCAAGCCGATGACGACTGGCTGCTCGATCACCTCGGCCACTGCACAGGCTGCGCACAGGCTCACGCCGCGATGCTCGAGGCATCGGCCTGCTACCGCGCCTGGCGCGTGCCCGAGCCCGAGCCCGCCTCGCGGTGACGATCCCCCGGCGCACGCTGCGCACGAGCGCCGGCGAGCTACGACTCGGCGGGCGGCCGTGGCTGATGGGAATCGTCAACGCCACCCCTGACTCGTTCTCTGACCAGGGCCGCTTCCAGACGCTCGACGAGCGGGTCGGCCTGGCCCGGTCGCTGCTCGCCGACGGCGCCGAGATCATCGATGTCGGCGGCGAGTCAGGGGTGACCAACCGCCCCGCGGTGGCCCCCGCCGAGGAGATCTCGCGAGTGGTGCCGGTGATCGAGCGGCTGGTCGGGGAGCTGGGGGCCCGCGTGTCGGTCGACACCTACAAGCCTGCGGTGGCCCGCGCCGCGATCGCCGCCGGGGCGTCGATCGTCAACGACGTCAGCGGGCTGCGCGATCCCGGGCTGGCCGACGTCTGCGCGGAGACCGGCGCGGCACTGGTGCTGATGCACACGATCGCTCCCCCGAAGCGCAAGCTGCTGGATTCGTCTCTGGACGGGCGCATCGTCGGCGATGTGCGGTCGTTCCTGGAGCAGCGCATCGCGCTGGCCACCGGCCGCGGGGTGGCCTTCGAGCAGCTGATGCTCGATCCCGGCCCGGACTTCTCCAAGACCCCGGCGCAGACCGTCGAGGTGCTCAGGACCCTGTCTTCGCTGGCCGAGCTGGAGCGCCCGATCCTGCTCGCGGTGTCGCGCAAGGACTTCGTCGGGGCCCTCACCCAGCGCGGGCCGCTGGACCGGCTGGCCGGGACTCTGGCGGCGGTGGCCCACGGCGTCGATGGGGGCGCGCACGTCCTCAGGCTGCACGACATCGCTGCCGCGCACGACTTTCTGACCGTCCGCGCGGCGCTGCGCGGCGACAGCGAGCCCGAATCCGAGCTGCGGCTCGTCGACTCGCTTCGCTGGGCCCAGGGCGGGTCCGGCCGGTCCGCACGCTAGATTCAGGTGTTGTGGGTCCCGTCGACCCACTGGCGAATCGCCGGTCGCTGGCTCAACGCGACCGGAGCCCACCGAGTCCACCGATCAGAGGAGCACTCCGTATGTCAATCATCGACCGTAGCTCGCTGGAAGCGAGCCCCCTCGCCGATCTGCACGCCATCGCCTCCGAACTGGCGATCGACGGCTATCGCCGTCTGCGCAAGGCCGAGCTGATCTCGGCGATCCTGGAACGGCAGGGTGCAGCGTCCGAGCCCGACGATGCTTCCGCTGCCGCCCCCGAGGCCGATGCGGAGACCGAGCCCCGGGCCGACGCCCCCGTGGCCGTCGAGGAGGCCGAAGCGAAGGCCGAGCCCACGCCCGAGGAGGACTCCGGAGACGAGGAGCGCACCGGCGCTCGGCGGCGCCGGGGCCGCCGCGGCGGTCGCGGCCGTGCCGCCACCCGCGCCGAGGGCGAGGAGGCGACAGCCCCGGCCGAGGAGCAAGCCGAGGATCAGGCCCAGGGCGAGGAGAAAGCCGAGGACTCCGACCAGGAGCCGATCGTCGAGGGCGTGGTCGAGCTGCTCGCCGGCGGCTCTGGATTCGTGCGCGTCGACCCGCCGGACCCCTCCGACGACGATGTCTACATCTCATCGGCCCAGATCAAGCGCTGCGAGCTGGTGTCCGGCGACCGGGTCGCCGGGCCCAAGCGAGCCCCACGGCGCTCGGAGCGATTCGCCTCGCTGATCCGGATCGAGACGATCAATGGCCGCCCGGCCTCAGAGCAGGCCGACAGCGCCCGCTTCGACGACCTCCCGGCGGCATTCCCCGCCGAACGGCTGAAGATCGGCTCCGAGGATCCGACGCTCAAGGCGATCGAGTGGCTTACTCCGTTCGGCAAGGGCTCCCGGGTGGCGATCGTCGGCCCCTCGCGCTCGGGCAAGACCGAGGCGTTGCGACGGCTGGCCCACGCACTCGCCGAGCACGATGACCTGACGGTCAGCGTCGTGCTGGCCGGTGTCAGGCCCGAGGAGACCTTCGACTGGAGCGACGGCCCGGTCACCCCGGCGGCCGCGGTGAGCATGGCGGCGTCCGAGGAGGCCCAGAACGTGGCCATCGAATCGGCCATCGATCAGGCCCGGCGGCTGGCCGCCCGCGGTGCCGACACGGCGGTCCTCATCGACGGCCTGGACGGGTCCAGCCCCAGCATCGCCCGCAAGGCGCTGGCGGCGGCTCGGAACATCGTCGACGGCGGCTCGCTGACCGTGATCGCGACCGCGGCCCAGCCGCTCGGCGGTGAGACGACCGTGATCGCGCTGGACGTCGCGCTGGCCGGGGCCGGCCGGTTCCCGGCCCTGGACATCATCGCCAGCGGCACTGTGCGGCCCGAGCGCCTGGTCGGCGAGGCCGGCGCCGAGGCGATCGCCCGCACGCGTGCCGAGGCCTACGGCGACGGCTCCGTGTAAGTCGGGCTTTGGGGCAGCGGTGGTCGCTCGGTCTCAGGCAATAGCGATGACTTCGAGGCCTGGAACCCGCCGGAAGTCCTCGATGTTGCCGGTCGCAACCGCGAGTCCATGCGCGAGCGCGGTCGCTGCGATCCAGAGATCGTGTGCACCGATCACATCGCCGCGCTGAGCGAGTTCAGCCCAGATGCCGGCATGGACGCGGGCGACTGCGCCTGTGATCGGGATCGCTGTGATACCAGCCAGCAGATGCTCAACGAATGCACTTCGCCGCGCTCGCCGGACGCCATCGGCTCGATGGACGCCGTGGAGCAACTCGCTGACCGTGATTACGCTGATTGCTCGCGGCTGCTCCCCGATAATCCGATCCCGTTCCGGCGCGCCGACGCCTCGTTCGAGGTCGACGAGCAGGTCTGTGTCGATCAGGACGGCCACGAAGCCTGTGGGGCCTCGACGGTCTCGCGCAGTGCGCGCACGTCGTCGGCGAACTCCTCATCCGGTGTCGGGGCACTGGCGATGAGCTCTCGAAATCGCTCGGCGGAGATCAGACGCTGTGCCGGCGCTGAGATCACAGCGACCGCAGCCCCGCTACGTGTCACCTCAATCTCCTCGCCGGCGGCGACGCGGTTGAGCACCTCGGAGAACGAGCGTGCCGCCTCGGTGGCGGTGATGCGAGGCACGACTGCGACGCTATCAGATAAATCAGATTGCCCAACCGGAATCCCGAACTGGTACCATTATGGTATGAGCAAGCAGATCGCCGTCCGGCTCGCCGATGACCTGGTGGAGTTCGTCGACGGGGTCGTCGGTAGCGGCAAGCAGCGCAGTCGCGCAGCTGTCGTATCGCGTGCGCTGGAGCGGGAGCGGAGGCGCATGGCGGCGGCCCGCGACGCCGAGATTCTCGCGGCGACGGGGCCAGATCCCGAGCTGGCGGGTCTGGCCGAGCATGCCGTCAAAACTGCTGTCGATAGCTGATGCGACCGATCCATGTGGCGCGACTCGATAAGTCGCGTCCGGTATTGGTCTTGACGCGCGAGTTGGTCCGGCCCCACATGAACACGGTGACGGTCGCGCCGATAACGACGACGATCCGCGGCCTGTCGACGGAGCTTGCGGTTGGAGCCGGTAACGGCCTCGACGAGCCGTGCGTGGTCGCATGCGACCACGTCACCACGATCCCGGCAGCGGCGCTTGGTCGGCAGGTTGGGCGCCTCCTCGACCGGCAGGAGGCCGATCTCACCCAGGCGATCCGCGCAGCCTTCGACCTCGACTGACCACCAGGACGTGCCTGGCCCGGTCAGTAGGCGGTGCACCGCGAGCGGTGCCGGGGTGAGGCCTTGTAGCGGGGCTCGCCGCCGCGGCGCCACAGCAGCTCGTCGACGTCGGCGGCGCAGGTGTCCGCTCGGGCGGCGACGATCAGCTCGACCGCGTGCAGCGCGCAGGCCCGGATCTCGACCTCCTCGGGCGAGTCGTGCTCGATCAGCTCCTCGCGCTCGATCCGCGCCACCAGCGACGGATCGAAGCGCAGCACGCCGTCGAGTCGGAGCACGTGCGGGACGAGGTTGTCGGCGAACATGGTCAGCGCAGCGAGGTCGTGGAACCGCGCCGCTCCGGCCCGGGCCAGGTCGGCGGCGGCGATCTGGGCCCGCTTGAGGAACGGCAGCTCGAGCTCCCCGTAGCGAGAGCTGTCGGCAAACGATCCCCAGCCACCGAGCCGGCCGGCCAGGGCCACCGCCGAGCCTCCGGCGCCGTCCACGACCGCGGCGAACGACCGGCTGTATTCGGCGGCGACGTGCGTGCCGAGGTCCCGCAGCGACGCAGCGAACAGCCCCATCAGCGGATGACCTGCGTCCTGGTGCAGCACGGCCGCCAGCGTGGCGGCGTCGATGCGCATGAGCTCGCCGGCGCTGAACGGCCCACGGCCCAGCGCCCGTTCGCGCATCCCGCCCGCGATCGTCGCGTATCCGGAGCTGCCGTCGCGCTTGCGCAGCGTGGGAAACCAGCCGGAGCCGAAGTTGATCGCGTCGAGCGTCAGCCAGTATGCGGCCAGCTGTTCGCGGTCGCCCAGCTTCACCTGGTCGTCGCCCGCGCCAGAGGCCGCCGGGCCGATCGGCAGAGAGCGCGCGTAGCGCTCGATCCGGTCGTGCTGGATCCTCACCCACGAGGCGCGGTCGGCGACGACAGCGCAGGCTTCGCGCAGCTCTCTCACGCTCCATAGGATGGCGCCGCAGGAGCTCCGGAGCCCGCCGCATCGACCGCTAACGTGGGGCCTCCCTGATGACCGAGCTGACCACCGACATCGACGGCCTGCTGGCCGGACTCAACGATCCCCAGCGTGAGGCGGTCACCTACGGCGAGGGACCGCTGCTGATTCTGGCGGGAGCCGGATCGGGCAAGACGCGGGTGCTGACCCACCGAATCGCGTACCTGATCGCCACCGACGCCACCAAGCCCAACGAGATCCTGGCGATCACGTTCACCAACAAGGCGGCGGGGGAGATGCGTGAGCGCGCTGAGCTGCTTATCGGCGGCCGGGTCAGGGCCATGTGGGTGATGACGTTTCACTCCGCCTGCGCGCGGATGCTGCGCGCCGAGGCCCAGCGGCTCGGCTACACGCGCCAGTTCACGATCTACGACCAGGCCGACTCCCGGCGGCTGATCAAGCGCTGCCTCGACGACCTCGGCATCGACCCTAAGCGCTTTACCCCGGCCTCGGTCGGCGCTCAGATCTCCGACGCCAAGAACAAGCTGCGCGATTCGGACGCCTACGCCCAGATGGTTGGCTCGTTCTTCGAGCAGACCGTGGCCGACGTGTACCGCTCCTACGAGCGCGAGATGCACCGCATGAACGCGATGGACTTCGACGACCTGCTGGTGCGCGCCGTCAACGTCCTGGAGCTGTTCCCCGAGGTTCGCGAGCGATACGCCAACGGATTCCGCCACGTGCTGGTCGACGAGTACCAGGACACCAACCACGCCCAGTACCGCTGGCTGCAGCTGCTGGCCGGCGAGCACCGCAACCTGATGGTGGTCGGCGACGATGCCCAATGCCTGGTCGAAGGCACGCTGGTCACGATGGCCGACGGGAGTCAACGCCCCATTGAGACGATCGCTTCCGGCGACACCGTGCTATCGGCGTATGGGAGCGGGGAGTTTCGCGGCGCATCGGTGGCCGCGGTGCACCGTTCCGAGCGAGCCGACGGGGTCGCGATCACGACGGTGTCAGGACGACGGATCGTGAGCACCCCAGAGCACGTCCACTTCGCGGGCTATCAGCTCGGCCGAACGCCGCAGCTGTTCATGACCTATCTGATGTGGCGGCGAGACCGTGGGTTCCGGGTCGGAACATCGCGCACCTACACCAACAATCGGGTCAAACCCGTCGTCGGGGTCGCGCTCCGACTCCGCGGCGAAAGAGCCGATGCCGCATGGGTGGTGTCGACGCACGACAGCGAAGCCGAGGCGCGATACGCGGAGACGCTTCTGTCGATCACGTATGGCCTCCCAACGCTCCCGTTCTCCGCACGCCCGTACGCCGGATCGGAGGGGCGCTCTTTGGTTGGGGATCAGGTCCTGCTGGACCGTCTGTTCGCTGAACACGACACGCGCCCGGGAGGCCATCGGTTGCTCGCCGAGAACGGACTGGTGTTCGAGAGTCCGCACTTCCAGGCGGGGACATATACAAACACCGACATACGACGCCGCCGGCTCGCCATCTCGCTCTGCGGCGATCGGCGTGGACGGACTCCGATGCATCGAATCGCACTGTTTGGATACGACGACCGGGGAAGGCAGGCGTTGGAGCGACTCGGTCTCAGCGTGAGAGCGGCCCGCCGCGGGTCAGAGGGGTGGCGGTTTGAGACGGCCTGTAAGGACATGGAGACGATCGAGCGGGTGGCGACCAGGATCGCCGGCGCGCTTGGAGATGTTGCTATCCGGCCCTCGGCTCGTCTCGGGTGCAACCGGGACGGGATCGCCGCCAACTCGCTTCCCTTCACCCCAGCTTCGTCGGTGCGTCCCGGCATGGTGATGTTCGACCAGGAAGGCGGCTATGACGTGGTCGAGTCGGTCGAGCGGGTTTCGCTGGATCGTCCCGTGTACGACCTCGACATCGCCGACACGCACAACTTCGTAGCCGAGGGATTGGTCACCCACAACTCGATCTATGGGTTCAGGGGAGCTGACATCGCGAACATCCTCGAGTTCGAAGACACGTTCCCCGACGCCCACGTGGTCAAGCTCGAGCAGAACTACCGCTCGACCCAGACGATCCTCGACGCCGCCAACGCGGTGATCCGCAACAACCGCGGGCAGAAGCCCAAATCGCTGTGGACCGAGCTGGGGCAGGGCGACCCGATCAAGGTGCGTGAGCTCGACGATGAGCACGCGGAGGCTCGGTATGTGACCGGGGAGATCCAGCGGATGGTCGACGAGGGCACGTCGAGGTCGGAGATAGCGGTGTTCTACCGGACCAACTCGCAGTCGCGGGTGCTCGAGGACACGCTGGTCCGGGCCGAGATCGCCTACCAGGTGATTGGGGGGACCAAGTTCTACGAGCGGGCTGAGATCAAGGACGCGATCGCCTACCTGACCGTGCTGGTCAACCCCCAGGACGTCGGGGCCTTCACCCGGATCGTCAATTCTCCGAGGCGGGGGATCGGAAACACCACCGTCTCCCGGCTGCTGGCCCACGCCAACACGACCGGCGAGACGGTCTGGGAGCTGGCGGCGGCGCCCGAGGAGGTGCCGGGGCTGGGGGCGGCGGCGATCAAGGCGCTGCGCCGTTTCATGGGGACCATGGAGGTGCTCGCCGAGCGCGCGCAGTCGGGGACCGAGATCTCGGTGCTGCTCAAGGAGATCCTGCGCGAGACCGGCTTCCTGGAGGCGCTCGAGAACGAGCGGACGATCGAGGCCCAGGGGCGGATCGAGAACCTGGAGGAGCTCGTCAACGTCGCCGTCGAATACGACGCCGCCGCCGGCGGGGAGGCCACGCTGGGGGAGTTCCTGCAGCAGATCTCGCTCGTCGCCGATGCCGACACCCGTAGCGACGACGAGGGCCTGGTGACGCTGATGACGCTGCACAACGCCAAGGGCCTGGAGTATCCGATCGTGTTCATGATCGGGTGCGAGGAGGGGGTGTTCCCGCACTCGCGGGCGCTCGACGAGGGCGGCCTGGAGGAGGAGCGGCGGCTCTGCTACGTCGGCATCACCCGCGCCGAGCGCGATCTCTACTTGTGTTGGGCGCGCACCCGCACGGTGTTCGGCGCCCGCAGCTTCGGCGCCCCCAGCCGGTTTGTCGAAGAGATTCCCGCCGAGCTGACCGACCGCGAGCGCCAGGCGCCGCGCGGCTTTGGCGCGGTGCGGGGCCGGATGACCTCGTGGGAGCGTGGCGGCCCGGACCTGCCGTCCCCGTCGCAGCCGCCGCCGCCGGCCTACCGGCTCGGCGATGACGTCGTCCACGCCGCGTTCGGAGAGGGGGTCGTGACCGGGGTCGAGCCGGGGGGCATCGTGGTGATCCGCTTCACCGATCGCTCGGAGCGCAAGCTGGTCGCCGACCTGGCTCCGATCTCTAAACGTTGATGGCGGCCACCCGTGGCGACCGGACAGAGGCAGCCTCCGAGGCGCGCCCTCGTCCATCGGGTCCAACGCGCCCTCCGGGGCCACCGGGCCCCCCGCGTACCCGGCCGCGGATCCATCTCGGCGAGCTGACCAGCGCCGTCAGCGCGCTGGCGCTGCTGATCTTGATGTTCGCGACCAAGTGGTACGGGGTGGCGGGGGTCCCCGATCCGTCGGCGGCCCGGCCGGCGAGCTCGACGGCGATCGACGGCTACAACGGCCTCAGCCTCGTGCGCTGGGTGATGCTGCTGACGATCTGCACGGCGCTCGGCTCGGTCGTCCTGCACGCCTCGCAGCGCAACCACGGCACCAGGACCGACACGAGCCTGCCGGTAGCGGTGCTGGGCGGCCTGACCGCGCTGCTGCTGATCTATCGCGTGCTGATCGCCCTTCCCTCGGCCGGCCGGGTCACCGACCAGAAGCTTGGGGCATTTCTCGGGCTGCTGTGTGCGCTGGGGATCGCGCTCGGGGGCTGGCAGTCGATCCAGGAGCGAAAGGAGCTCTCCGCAGCTGCCGCCAGACGCGCCAATCGGCGCTCGGCGGTCGCTTCGTCGCCGCGCGAGCGGTAGGGTTCCGGCCTGGGTCGCCGAACCGGCGGCGCAGGAGGGAGGGCGTCAATGGCCAGCGAACTCAAGGCCGCACGAACGGTGACCGATTCAGGGAGGGCTAAGTGAACGTTGAGAACGTCTCCAGGGACGACTGGATCCTCGGCGGCGTCGCGCTGCTGCTGATCATCGACCTTCTGTTTCTGCCCTGGTTCTCGATCACGGTGGGACCGTTCTCGAGCACGCTGACCGCAACCGACAGCCCTGACGGTTGGCTGGGAATCCTCGCCGTTCTGGTGGCGATCGTTCTGATCGTCGACCTGGCGGTGGACCGGACCTCACCGCAGACGCAGCTGCCTTCGGTCAACAACAGCCGCACCGAGACGCGCTTCATCGAAGCCTGCGTGGTGGCGCTGTTCGTGGCGCTGAAGTTCCTCTTTCACATCCACTTCGACCTGTTCGGCTTTGGCTTCTGGGCCGGTGTGATCCTGACGGCCGCGCTGGTGTACCTCGCGCTCCAGGCGCGCAAGGCCGGCCTCGGCCTGGCCGGCCGCGGCTGACCCGACCGAGCACCGAGCGGCGGATGGAGTTTCAGCCTTCGCGGCTTCGCCGAGGGGAAATCGTCGTCGGCAGCTCGGCGCTGGTGCTGGTTGTGGTGCTGTTCGCGCTGCCCTGGTACGGGCTCAGTGGCGATATCGGTCGCACCGCGGCCACGCTCGGGCTGGCCACCACCGTCAACGGCTGGAACGGGCTGACGACGCTGCGGTGGCTGATCCTGATCACGGTCCTGGCCGGGTTGGCGCTCACTTACTTTCAGGGAACGCGGCGCGCCCCGGCCATCCCGGTCAGCCTCAGCGTCATCGTCATCACGCTGGCGCTGCTGACCGCGCTGTGTCTGATCTACCGGGTGTTCATCTCGGTGCCCGGGCCGGATTCGCTGATCGAAGCCAGAGCCGGTGCCTACGTGGGCCTGGCCGGCGCGCTGGCGCTGGTCTACGGCGCCTACCGCTCGCTGCGCGAAGAGGACCGTCCGGATTTGGAGCGCAACGCCGCGATCCCCACCGTCGAGCTCGAACCGCGGCACTGAGGTGTGCGGGGCTGATGGCGGCGTTCGGTGTGCGGCACTGTTGTGGGAGTCGGTGTGTCAAGTGGACGGGAGGATCTCCGTCCCGGTGCGGGCGTTGGCGGGCCGGCTGGGGCGGTCGGGGGTACGGGCGGGAGCGCGAGCGGGCTTTTTTGGCTGCGCGTTGGCTTAACCAGCCGCCTGGGTGAGCGAAATCCGACACGACCCGGCGTCTTGAGCGGGGTGTGTCGGCTACCGCTCACCCCCCGTGGCTGTCAGCGCCCAGCTGCTCAGACGCGGCGGGTCGGGCGCTGAACGCCACGCCCACCTCGTCAAAGGCAGCGAGTCGGGAGCTGAACACCACGCCCGCCTGGTCAAAGGCAGGGGGTCGGGCGCTGAATACCACGCCCGCCTGCTCAAGCGCCGGCCCCTCGGATCGCGCTCTGCTCCGGGGGCCCTCCCCAGGTCCGGACCGAGCGACCCTCTCAGGGTCCGGACCGGGCGGCCTCCCGGCAGGCCCGATCCTAGAATGGGCTGTCCATGCTCGACCGCGCGCAGGTGCTCCACGTAGCCCGGCTGGCCCGTCTCGAGCTCGACGAAGCCGAAGTCGAGCGGATGGCCGCTGAGCTGTCCAAGGTGCTCGACCACGTCGAGCAGATCGGCGAGCTCGATCTCGAAGGGGTGGTGCCGACTTCGCACGTGGTCGACGTCACCGGGGTGGTCCGGCCCGACAAGCCGGTGCCGTCGCTGCCGCGCGATGTGATCCTGGCGGCGGCTCCCGAGCCGGTCGAAGGCGGCTTCGGCGTCCCCAGCCCGGGGCCCTCCACCGAATGACTGAGGTCGGCGAGCTCACCGAGCTGAGCGCGGCCGGCGCGGCCGCGCTGATCCGCGACGAACAAATAGACCCCCGGGAGCTGTTCGAGGCCTACCGCGCGCGCGCCGCGGCCGACGAGCTCAACGCGTTCACCTGGGTGGCGGAGCGCGGCCCCGAGCAGGGTCCGCCGCCCGACGCGCCGCTGGCCGGGGTCCCACTGGCGGTAAAGGACCTGTTCTGCACCGAAGGTGTGCCGAGCCAGGCCGGGTCGCGGATCCTCGAGGGCTACAAGCCTCCGTACACCGCGACCGTGGTCACCAAGCTGCGCGACTCCGGCGCTCCGCTGCTGGGCAAGACCAACCAGGACGAGTTCGCGATGGGCTCCTCGAACGAGAACTCGGGCTTTGGACCGGTGCTCAATCCCTGGGATCGCGGTCGAGTCCCGGGCGGGTCCTCGGGCGGGAGCGCGGCCGCGGTGGCCGCCGGTCTGGCGCCGTGGGCGATCGGCACCGATACCGGCGGCTCGATCCGGCAGCCGGCCGCGCTGTGCGGGGTGGTGGGGCTGAAGCCGACCTACGGAGCCTGCTCGCGCTACGGGATGATCGCGTTCGCCTCGTCGCTCGATCAGGCGGGGCCGCTGACGCGCGACGTGACCGACGCGGCGCTGCTGTTCTCCCGCATGGTTGGCCACGATCGCCTGGACTCGACCTCGCTGGAGTTCCCGGAGGCGATCGAGCTTCCGAGCGCCGAGGACCTGCGAGGGCTGCGGCTGGGCGTGCCCGAGGACCTGCTGGGTGGTGACCAGGCCGGCGCCGGCATCGAGCCCGGGGTGCGCCAGAGCTTCGAGGCGGCGCTGAGGACTGCCGAAGGGCTGGGGGCCACTGTCGAGAGCTGCCGCTTGCCGCACGCGCCGCACGCATTGTCGGCGTACTACCTGATAGCCCCCGCGGAGGCATCGGCCAACCTGGCCCGCTACGACGGGGTGCGCTATGGGCTCCGAGTCGCCGGCGACCAGAGCCTGGAGACGATGTACGGCCGCACCCGCGCCGTCGGTTTCGGGCCCGAGGTCAAGCGACGGGTCATGCTCGGGACGTACGCGCTTTCCAGCGGGTACTACGACGCGTACTACGGCAGCGCGCAGAAGGTCCGGACCAAGATCGCCGAGGACTTCCGCTCGGTGTTCGAGCGCTTTGACTTCATCGTCACCCCGACCAGCCCGTGGACGGCGTTCGAGCTCGGCGCCAAGACCGACGACCCACTGGCGATGTACATGAACGACTTCTGCACGGTGCCGATGTCCCTGGCCGGGACCCCGGCGATCTCGATTCCCTCGGGACTCAGCGACGGGCTCCCGGTCGGCTTCCAGCTCGCCGGACCGGCGTTCAGCGAGGGCCGGCTGCTCGATGCCGCCCACGCGCTGGAGCGGGCGATCGGCTTCGACGGACGCGAGGCGCGCAGGTGAGCGCGGCGGGAAACGAGTTCGAGCCGGTCATCGGGCTCGAGATCCACGTCCAGCTCAAGACGCGGACGAAGATGTTCTGCGGCTGCGAGGTGTCGTTCGGCGATCCGCCGAACGTGCACACCTGCCCGACCTGCCTGGGACTGCCCGGCGCGCTGCCGGTGCTGAACGCCCGGGCGGTGGAGTTCGGGATCATGATCGGGCTGGCGCTGGGCTCCGAGATCGCCCCGCGGTCGCTGTTTCACCGCAAGAACTACTTCTATCCGGACTCGCCCAAGGGCTACCAGATCTCCCAGTACGACGTCCCGCTGTGCCGCGGAGGCCATCTCGGCGAAGTCGGCATCCAGCGCGTGCACCTGGAGGAGGACGCCGCCAAGCTGGTCCACGTGGGGGAGAGCGGCCGGATCCACGGCTCGGATCGCAGCCTTGTCGACTTCAACCGCTGCGGCACGCCGCTGGTCGAGATCGTGACCGAGCCCGATCTGCATTCCCCGGCCGACGCCCACCAGTGGCTGACGCTGCTGCGGACCACGCTGCGACAGCTCGGGGTATCCGACGTGAACATGGACGAGGGGTCGCTGCGCTGTGACGCCAACGTCTCGGTGCGTCCCGCGGGCTCGACCGATCTCGGCACCAAGACCGAGCTCAAGAACATGAACTCGTTCCGGTTCCTGGAACGCGGCGTCAACGCCGAGATCTCCCGGCAGATCGAGCGCCGGCGGGCCGGGGAGAAGGTCATGCAGGAGACGCTGCACTTCGACCCCGTCTCGGGCCGCCTGACCTCGCTGCGCTCCAAGGAGGAGGCCCACGACTACCGGTACTTCCCTGAGCCCGACCTGGTTCCGATGATCGCCACCCAGGAGATGCTGGCGGCGGCGGCCGCCGCGCTGCCGGAGCTACCGGCGGCGCGCGCCCAGCGGTTCGAGCACGAACTGGGGCTGGCGCCGGTGAGGGCACGGGATCTGGCGTTCCGTCGCGAGCTGGCCGACTACTTCGAGCGCGCCCTCGCCGCGGCGCCGGACGGTCCCGGCGGCGCCGTCGAGCTGTCCAACTGGATCCCGCAGCTGGTGGAGCGGATCGGATCGGATGCCGATCCTTCCCAGACCCGGGTGACGCCGGAGGCGCTGGCCGCGCTCGCCGCGATGGTGAGTGCCAAGGAGGTCAGCCGCGACGCCGCCCGCGGCGTGCTGACGATGCTCGTGCAGGAGGGGGGAGAGCCCCGGGCGATCGTGGAGCGCGAGGGGCTGGGGGCGCTCGGCGCCGACGACGGCGATCAGCTGCGGCAGCTGGTCGACAGCGCGATCGCCGCCGATCCCGACGCCGCCGCCAAGGTCCGCGACGGGAACATGAAGGCGATCGGCCCGCTGGTCGGCTTCGTGATGCGTGAGACCCAGGGCCGGGCCGACGGGGGAGAGGTGACGCGGCTGATCCGGGAGCGGGTGACCGCAGGCTGAGGGGAGAGACGCGCTGATCCGGGAGCGGGTGACCGCTGGCTGAGGGGAGAGTCGCGGCTGATCCGGGAGCGGGTGACCGCAGGCTGAGGGCGGGCCTGGCGGCGAGCGTGACGGCTGCTCACACCCGCACAACGTCGAGGGCCGGAAACGCCCGGGCCATCTGTTCGTAGTCGTGGTCTTGGGTGACGATGACCAGACCGTGCTCGACAGCGGTTGCCGCTATCAGCGCGTCGGTGAGCTTGACCGTGCGTTACGACCGAGACAGCAACCTGCTCAGGCAGTTCACCGAGGGGGTGTTCGGTCTCACGGGCGATGAAGATACCGAAGGCGCTACAAAGCGCCGGCCCTCGAGACACGAAGAGGAGCCCGCCGCGAGCGGGCTCCCCCGAGCAATTCGACGTCCGTCGGCTAGTCGCTTGCGCGAGACAGCCGGCGAACCACCAGGCCGGCCCCCAGGAGCACTCCGCCGCCAACGGCAAGCAGGACCACGTCGAGACCGGTGAACGGAAGCGTGCTGGTGGAGGCGCTGGTCGTGTTCGGGCTGCCGTTGCTGTTGGTGCCGGTGCCCGAGTTGTTCGCCGCGCTGTTGCTCGCCACGGAGCAGAGCTGCGGGTTGTACGACTGGCAGGTCGAGCTCCCCGATGCGAGCGCCGCACTTGGGAGCAGCAACGCTAGCCCGATAATGACGGTCGTGATGCGTTTCATTGGCCCTGCCCTGTGCCCTTTCCTGGAGATTAAAGTGTCGGGTGCCCCACCGAGCAGCCCAAAAACGGCACGTTCCCTGCATTGATCATACAGGAACCGGTGCGACCTTGCGAGGTTTCCTTAGATTTGCCCCGGTACTTATTATTGAGCAAGGATGAATAGCTTAGCGGCTTCGGCGGCGGTCAGCGGGTTCCGGGTGTAAACGCGGCGCAGGGCTTGGGCGATGGCGGGCTGCCGGTTGTTGATCGCGTAGGCGCTGGCGAAGTCACGATGTGCCTGCTGGCGGGCACCCTGCGCGGAGGCGGCCAGACCCGCCCCCAGGCGGGCCAGCCACCCGCCGGGCTCGCGGTCGATCGACTGGCGGAAGCGCTGCTCGGCGAGCGCGTACTGGCCGTTCTGAAGGGCGATGAAGCCCCCCAGCCGCCCCGGCTCGGCGTTCAGCGGGTTCAGATCCCCGGCTCGCCGCAGGTCGGCGAGCGCGGCGGCGGGATCGGTGGCCCGTACGTTGGTGGCCAGCGAGACCTCGCGCACCGACAGATAGGGAAATCCGAGCACTACGACGGCCGCCACCAGCGCGAGCATCCCCGCGCCGATTGCGCCGAACCGCTGCCACACCGGCCGAGCACCCCACCAAGGCGCTGGCTCGCCGCCCGACGATCGCGCTGCGGGCAGGGAGACCGGTGCGACGCTGCCCGCCATCCCCAGAAACCCCAGGGCGGGACCCGACAGAGCCGGGATCTCCCAAAACCAGTCCAGCGATCCGTGGATCAGCCAGACCACGAGCGGGAGCAACGCGATCCCGGCGACCCCGCGAGCGAGCTCGTCACCGCGCCGCCTGACCCGAACGGCCAGCCACAGAGCCCCGACGATGAACGCCGTGAACAGCGCGAAGCCCACCAACCCGGTCTGGGCCAAAAGCCGCAGCTCGAGGCTGTGCGTCCAACTCGGCTCGTTCAGTGTGCGGCGGTGCAGGAGGTAGTAGTCGGCGAAGTTGTCCTCGCCGAGGCCCCCGACCGGGTGGGCCCGGAAGCCGTCGAGCGACACGCGCCAGAAGTCGTAGCGACTGCTCCCCACGTCGGTGAAATGAGTCTGCTGGGAGAAGCTGCGTTGAACGTGGCTGAATCCGTTCCACTGGCGCGAGATGAACCGGAAGGGGTGCCCGTGAGTCGCGAACGTGCCGGCGAGCGCGAACGCGATCACGCAGCCTGCGACCAGCGCTCCGCCGACGAGCCTGCGCACGGGCCGGGTCAGAGCTGGCGGCGGCCACAGCGAATCTGCCCAGGCGAGCAGGGTGCCCAGCACGAAGATCACCGCGCAGACGGCGAGCCCGGCCTGGCCCGCCCGGGAGGCGTTGTGGTTCAGGTTTGCGCCTCCGGAGCTTCCGTAGACGGCGAGCAGGCGATGCAAGAGCGCGGCCGCTCCGGCGAGCGGGAGGACCGCGGCCATAACGACCCGAAAGCGCTCGCGAACGACGAAGATCGAGACCGCCGCCATCAGCGGCAGCGTGAACAGCCAGCCTCGGCTTTGGACGATCAGCGATAGCTGCAGATCGGCGCAAGCGAGCGCAAGCAGCAGACCGCGCACGAGGCCGGGTAGCTCGCGCCGGGCGGCGAGTGCGATCGCGGTCAGCGCCCCGAAGGTGAACAGGGCGGCGGTCGAGTTGAAGTATCCGGTGGGAGCGGCCAGACGGCCCTCGATCACCAGGCTGGCGATGTGGCTTGCCGCGGCGAGGCGAACCAGCAGCACCACCCCGATCACCCCGACGCCGATCGAGTAGACGGCCAGGGCGACCAGCGCACCCCCCGCGGTCCAGGGCAGCAGCGACATGACCGCGAACACGAGCAGGTACAGCAGCGCCTGGTTGGCGCCGTCCAGGGCGGACCCCGCCGACCGGGCCCAGGTCATCGACAGATAGCACCAGGCGACATACGACGCGAACAGCCCCAGGACGACGAGCCGCCCCCGGCTCACGCGCAAGCGCTCTCCCAGCGCCACCACGACCGTGGCCAGTAGCGCCAGCGACGCCAGCGCTCCCCAGTACCAGGTCTCGGCGTCGTAGCCGCCGTTGTGCACGGCCCAGACGAGCATCAGGCCGACCATCGGCAACCCGAACAGCAGCGCACGGGAATGCGGCCGCAGCCGTGCGTTGAGATGAACGAGCTGCAGCTGCACGAACGCGGATCCTGCCACCGATCGTCTCAGACCGGGTGGACCGATCTGGATCGAGCATGGCGATGTCCAGGCGCTGGACACCTGCGGCCGACTGCACCTCGGCCATCGGTCCAGCCCGCGAGTGGGCCTCGTGGACATTTGATCGGTTCCGTCCGCGGAAGTTCGTCCGTGGGTCGACGGGACGCCGACAACGAGGCTATGAACAAGGCGCTCGGAATCGGATTCGCCACTGTGTTCGCAAGCTTCGCCTTCATGGGCGGGACGGCTTCAGCGTCCACGACCTGCAGCCTGTTTGCCTCGCCCACCGGCTCGGATGCCGCCAGCGGTACGGCGGCGGCCCCGCTCCAGACGGCCCAGAAGCTAGTCGCCTCCCTGAGCCCCGGTCAAGCCGGCTGTCTCGAGGCCGGCAACTACACGCAGGACGTCACCTTCTCGCGCGCAGGCCGCGCCGGAGCCCCGATCACCCTGTCCAGCGCGCCCGGTCAGGCCGCGACTCTGACCGGCCGGCTGTGGATCCGACAGGGCGCCGACTACGTGAGCGTCAGCAACCTCAACCTCGTCGGCGTCAACGCCGACGATCTCCCGAGTCCGACGATCAACGCTGCCAATGCGACGTTCAGCCACGACGACGTGACCAATGATCACACCGCGATCTGCTTCGCGGTCGGTTCGGGCTGGGGCCGCGCCACGAACACCTTGATCGCGAACAACCGCGTCCACGACTGCGGCGTGCTACCAGCGGCCAACCTCGACCACGGCATCTACGTCGCCGACGCGACCAACACCATGATTCGATGGAACGAGATCTACAACAACGCAGACCGCGGAATCCAGCTCTATCCGGACGCCCAGCGCACGACGATCCACCACAATGTGATCGCCAACAACGGTGAGGACCTACTGTTTTCCGGTGATGACGGGACGGCGTCCAACGGCGCCAACGTCTACGACAACGTGATCACCGGCGCCGTCCTGCGCCACGACGTGGAGTCCTACTATCCGGCCGGCAATCCGGTCGGCACCGGAAACACGCTGCACAACAACTGCGTCTGGGGCGGCGCCAAGGGAGCGATCGACACTTCCGACGGTGGATTCACGTCCTACCGCAACATCACCGGCGACCCGTATTTCGTCAACGCCGGGACCCACGACTACCACCTCGGCGCCACGAGCCCCTGCCTCACCCTGACCGGGGACATTGCGGCGGCAGTCGATGGACGTCCGGCGACCATCGCGCTGGCCTCGACCAAGCCGAGCTCGTCGACGGCCGCTCGCCGGCGGGCCCTTGCCCGGGCCGCCAACGCGCGACGCCACCACAGCCGCGCCGGCGGCATCCGAGGCCGTGCCGCTCGCCGCTACGGCAGCGCAGCGGCACCCGCAGCCGTGCTGCTCGCGCCGCTGCCGCCGGCGGCCACGCGGAGCGTCGCGCGGTCCCAGGCACTGACGAGTCGGTAGCTGCAGATCACAGATTCGGCACGCGCCGGCCTGGCGTTGCGCTCCTCGCGGCTACCGGCGCTTCGGGTCTGAGGGTTTGGTAGGTTTCCCGCCGCGGACAGGGCCCTCTTGCGTGCCATCTACCGAGCGGGCCCACAGCGAGGCTCCCCCCAAGCATCGCTGATGACCCATGGCCGGCGATCGTCTACGCAAACTCACGCTGTTCGTCATCGCCCTCATGGCGACCGTGCTGGGAGGCTGCGGAGCCGCCCACGGCTCCCGCCTCGCCACGGTGTGCCGTTGGTTCGCATCGCCCAATGGGGCCGATCGGGCCCGGGGATCCGCCGCGGCGCCATTCCGTTCGGTGCAGCGGCTGGTCAACAGGCTCCGGCCGGGTCAGACCGGTTGCCTACTGAGCGGGACATATCCTGGCAACGTCAGCTTCTACCGCGGCGGCCGGCGCCGGCGTCCGATCACCCTGCGTAGCGCCCCGGGCGCACACGCCACGATTGAAGGGCGGATCTATATCGCCCGCAGCGCCAATCACGTCAACGTCGACCACCTCCGCCTCGACGGGCGCAACGACCAGGATCTGCCGAGTCCGACAGTCGATTCGGCCTACGACCAATTCGTCGACGACGATGTGACCAACGACCACTCGGCGATCTGCTTCTCGCTCGGGAGCGGAGGCGGCTACGGACAGGCGGTCGACGCGTTGATCGAGCACGATCGGATCCATGGCTGCGGAGTGCTTCCGCCCACCAACCAGGAACACGGGATCTATGTGGCCAACTCGATCGGAGCCCGGATTATCGACAACGTGATCTACGACAACGCCGATCGCGGCATCCAGTTGTACTGGAACGCGCAGCGGACCACGATCGCCGGAAACGTCATCGACCACAATGGCGAGGGCATCATCATCTCTGGTGATTACGGCTTCGCCTCGAGCCACAACCTGATCATCGACAACGCCATCACCAACTCCACGATGCGTGCCGACGTGGAATCCTATTGGCCGGATCCCGCCCACAAAGGCATCGGGAATCTGGTCGTCGGCAACTGCATCGACGGAGGGAGGCTGGGGATCGACCACGACTCCGGCGGCTTCACCGCCCGACGGAACCGGTATGTGAATCCGCTTTACGCGGATCCGGCGGTGGGGAACTACATCATGCGTGCGAGCTCACCATGCGCTTCGGTCCTCGCTCGAGCTGCCGCGAATGCGGCTTCGCTCTCGCGACCTTCGGCGCACTGAGGCGCGGCTGGTAGCTTGCGGCGGCGTGGCCGAACCGACCTTCGCCCTCATCTACCACGATGTGGTCGATCGCGACGAGCGCGACCGAGTCGGCTTCCCGGGCCCGGCCGCGGGCATCTACAAGCTCGAGCGCGCCCACTTCCGGGCCCACTTGGACGCGATTGCCGCGACTGACGTCTGCTGGGGCGACGATCGCGCCGAACGTCCTCGTGCGCTGCTGACCTTCGACGACGGTGGCGCCAGCTCGCCGTGGATCGGGCAACAGCTCGAGCGCCGCGGCTGGCGGGGAGCGTTTTTCATCGTGACTTCGCGGATCGGCACGCCTGGGTTCATGGATGCGGCGGCGATCCGTGCACTCGCAGAGCGCGGACACCAGATCGGCAGCCACTCTCATACCCATCCTCGGTTGATGGCACGGCTGGGCCGCGGCGAGCTGGATGATGAGTGGAGAACGAGCCGCGAGCGACTGACCGAGCTGCTGGGTGAGCCGCCGCCGGGCGCGGCGGTGCCAGGCGGCTCGGTTTCAGCTGACGTCGTGGCGGCCGTATCCGCGGCCGGCTACGAGTATCTGCTGACCTCCACGCCGTGGGCGCGGGCGCGCCGGCAGGCGGGCATCACGGTGCTGGGCCGGAACACGATCTGGGCGCGCGACTCCCCCGAGCTTGCGGCGGCTCTGGTGCGGGGCGACCGCGGAGCGCGGGCCCGCCGCTGGCTCTCGTGGCAGACCAAGAGTGCCGCCAAGCGGCTGGCCCCCGGCGCCTATGAGACGCTGCGGCACGCGCGCGTCAGCGGCCTGGCGGCGGCGAGGAACGAGACCAGCCGGGCGGTCTGAGCTTCCAGCGTCAGTCCGCGAGCCAGCTGCAGACCGGCGAGGCTCAGACGATCGCGAAGCTCGGGCTTGCGCGCGATGCTCAACAGTGCCTCGCTCGCCGGCTCGGGGTCGCCCGGAGCGATCAGCAGACCGGCGTCACCGACGCCTTCCGTTACGCCGCCCACGGCGGTGGCCACGACCGGGAGGCCACTGGCGAAGGCCTCGATCAGGACCTGGGGGAAGCCTTCGGTCCAGGACACGTGCAGTAGCGCGTGGCTGGTTCGGTAGAGGTCGAGGAGCTCAGAGCCCATCGCCACGTATCCGAGCAACGTGGCGCGGTCGGCGAGGCCGAGCTCCGCAAGACGCGTCGACAGCGCGGGCGCGAGATCGCCCTCGCCGCAGACAATCAGGCGCCAGCGAGCGTCGAGCTTGGCCAAGATGTCTGCCAGCAGGAGGGGGTTCTTCTCTTCGTCCAGGCGTCCCACGCTGAGAATGCGGAGCTCCGAGCCGTAATCCCGAGACGGCGGCGCCTCCAACACGGCAGCGCCCGGCACCAACGAGACCGTCAGGTCGAGGACCGCCGGTGCATGGGCGTACCGCGCGCTCAGCTCTGGCCCGACCGCGACTACGGGCAGCCAACGTGCCATGGTGAGCCAGATCCATTCCATCAGGTCGGCGGCCAGGTGCATCCATCGGCGGCCCGGATGACGCATCCGCACATAGCGCGGCCAGTCCTGCCGGACTCCGAGCACCACCGTGCGCCGGCGGGCGAGCGCGATGAGCACCAGCAGGTAGGCGTGCGGGTAAGGGCCGAGCACCCACACAACATCTACGTCATCGAGCGCTCGGATCATCTGTCCCAGCGAGCCGACCAAAGACCGCAGGACGGCACCGGGGTGGGCCAGACTGGCGTAATGGCCCAGCGGCGAGAGCTCGATTGCGGGTGGGAGCGCGTATCTGGTCTGGTCACACGTCGGAGCCAGGCGGCCGATCAGCTTCAGCTTCTGGACCTGAGGCGCGAGCGCGGCGAGGAACAGCGCAAAGGCCCGCTCGGCGTAAATCGCACCGCCGACACGGCGGTACACATAATCGGTATAGACGGCGACCCGCATTCTGACCCCGCGTCTCCGTGGCCCGCTATTTGATGGCGAGATACTCGAGCCCGCCGAGCAGGACGTCAGCCGCCAGTCGGACCACCGAATTGCGAGCCGCCATCCCGATGACCAGCTTGCGTGTACCCGTCAGCTCGCCGGACTGGCTCCTCATCTCCCACCGATCCACGATCTTGCGGTAGCCGATCGCCGCCAGCGCGAGCTGCACCTGGCGATGCTTGAACCAGTGAACCGCCGGCCGGTCGGTGTAGCCGACGAGCGCCGGCCGTTCGCGCGCCGCCCACTCCATGATCGCGCGTTGGGCCCGTGGTGGATACCACGCGAACAGTGGAAACCTCCCGATCTCGTTCTGCCTGAGGCCAAGCGAGGAAGTGGTGCTGAACAGAAAGCCCCCTCCGGGACGAAGGGTGCGGTACACCTCGCGGAACACCTGCCACGGATCATCGACGTGCTCCATTACGGAGTATGCATGCACCAGGTCAAACGAGGAATCCGCGTAAGGCAGCGCCTCTCCGAATCCGTGCCGGATCTCGAGTTCGATGCCCGCCCTGCCGATCAGCTCACGGCTGACCGTGATCGCGGGCTCAAACGGCTCAACGCCGTGGCTGATGAAGCCCGCGCGGTGGTAGGCAATGGCGCTGGCGCCCTGAGCTGCACCGAGATCGAGCACCGACGCGCCAGCAGGGAGCTCCATGAAGGGGCGGACGCGCGCCACGCAGCGCTGTATGAATGCCTCCGTTTCAGGGAGGCGTTCCGACGCCGCTTCCAGGTCCCGTGACTCTGTCGCCTGAAACTTCCTTGCCATCAACGCCGGGAAGATCATATCTGCGTGCCCAGCCAAGACAGGATCAGACACGAGTCAGGTCCGGGAAGGCCGCAGCGACCTCAGGCGGGGTCGCGTGACACCAGGCGTAAGAGCCTCCGAGACCCAGCCGTTGCCGCTGCGCGCCGAGCCGGTCGCGAAGCCGCCTGACAGCGGCGGCGAGCACCGCATCGCCCTCCGCGAGGCGGACGTCCCGCTGCGCCTCGCGCCGACGCCTAGCCAACAGCGCACGGTGCGCAGCGGTTGGCATGTCGTCGATGCTCAACCCGCTGTAGACCGCCAGCTCGTTGCGCTTCAGGTTCGCCTCATCCCTCGACATCTGCCCCGGATGCAGCCGGTAGAGAGCGTGCCGGCCGGGAATGTGAACTGCGCGGTAGCCCTTGATGACGATCCGCAGCCACAGGTCGTAATCCTCGGAGGCGGTTCGTGTCTCGTCAAATCCGCCGACGGCGTCGAGCACGGACCGTGGCACCGTCGCTGAGACATACACGAAGTTGCGCTTGAGCAGCTCGAGGAGGAACGCGTTGCGATCATTCGGCGGGGGAATGGGAGGCCGTCCCCCGACCATTGCGCTTTGGCGGCGAACCCTTCCCGTGCCCGCTTCAAAGGCATACGCATCGGTGTAGGCGAAACCGATGTCCACACTGGAGGTCATCGCGCGGCGGACATGCTCGAGATAGTCAGGTAGCCACAGGTCGTCACTGTCAAGGAAGCTGACGTACGTCCCGTGGGACGCGGCGATTCCGCTGTTCCGAGCCGCGGGCAGCCCCTGGTTCGGCTGCGAGACCAGGCGCACTCGTGGATCACCGACCTGGGTGACGCGCTCAGCAGTCGTGTCGGTGGAGCCATCGTCGACGACGATCAGCTCAAAGTCAGCATCGGTCTGAAACAACACGGAGGCGATCGTCGACGCAATCGTCGTTGCGGCGTTGAAAGCCGGCACGACGACTGAGAAACGCGGCCCGGACGCCCGTGTGGTCGCTGAGCTCGGATCAGATGACACGTGACGCGATTATCGCCGTCGGCACGGAATGCGACGCCTAGTCGGCGCTGACGGGGCCAGCAGGCCGACTGCGCATCGACCGCAGCGTCTGACGCACGGAATCGCGCCGGTGGCGATCAACCGCCACCAGGATGGCGGCGTAGGCGATCGCTCCCACCACAACCTCGGCGAGCACGAGCGTCCAGGCGAGCACCGGCGGATGCTCGAGGGGGGCCGCAGCGGCTCCGAAGCCGAGCATCGCGAGCAGCATCGCGCCGGTAGCGACCGCGGGACCCGCCGCGGCGCGACGCAGGTCGCGCCAGCCGAGGTTGACCAGCGGCGCGACCCGCCGCAGGGCATACGCTGCGGTCAGGCACTGGCTGATGGATACAGCGACCGCCACGCCCACCAGCCCGATCGAGATCGCAGCGACGGTCACGAGAACCACCATCGTGCAGAGGTTCACCAGGTGCATCGGCACCAGGATCCGGGGCCTTCCAACGGCCTTGAAGACCTCGCTTGCGACCGAGGCGGTGGCAATTCCGATGAGGATCCCGCACAGCCCGGCGATCGCATGCCCGGCCGGTCTCCATCTGGGCCCCAACAGCAACACCGCGACCGGCTCGCCGAGGGGGAGCAGCGAGAGGCTCAGTGGAAGCGCCGTGGCGGCGAGAAGCTCAAAGACTCGCCGTACGCTCGTCGCCAGGCGCTCCGGCTGGTGGGCCATGCGAGCGAGCGCGGGGAGGAGGACATATGCGCCGACGCTGACGAACATGCTCGATGGTTGTTGCGCCAGCCGTAGCCCGTTGCGGTACTGGCCGAGCGATGCCGCTCCTTGGAACCTGCCGAGCGCCAAGGTGTCGATCTGGGTCGCAGCCTGGTTGACGATTTCCGACGCGAGCACCGGTCTCGCGAACGAGGCAAGCTCACGCCACATCCGGATCGAGGCCAGCCGTAGCCGGGGCCGGAAGCGCACGAACCACCATGCCGAGACGACCTGGACCAGCATCGAGGCGTAGGCGCCGGCCACAAGTCCCCATGCACCGGCTCCGTTGGCGCACGCGATGATCGACGCGGCCGCAAAGGCGAGCGCTCCGAGCGGATCGACTGCCACACGCCGCGCGTAGGAGAAGCGACGCTGCAGGAGGGCGTCCGGCACCACCGTGAGGGCGCGCAGGAACAGCCACCCCGACAGCGCTGCGGCCAGCCCCTCAACCCCTGGGGTGCGAAAGAAGAGGCCGACCAAGGGAGACAGCGCGAGCGCGGCGAGCGACAGCAACACGCCCCCTATCAACAGCGAGTAGAACGCGGTGCTGGCGGCCTCCTCGATCCGATCCGCGCGCCGGATCAGGGCCGACATCATTCCCGATTCCGCGAACAGCGTCCCTACTCCGGTGACCACCGAGGCGGCGGCGTAGGCGCCGAACTGCTCAGGGCCGATCAGCCGTGCGAGCACGACGTATACGACAAACAGCACCAGATTGCTGAGCAGGTATCCCGCGGTGGCGAGCTGGGCTCCCCGGACGGTGATCTGCCGCAGCGACGGCGGGGGCTCTGGCCGCCCCTCGTCTCCTACCCCGCGCTCGGCCACAGCTGTGAGGCTCGCAAACGGCGCATCATCGGGTTCATCTTGAGCTTGAAGCGCTGGTCGACATCACGGTGGTAGATGCCGACGCGGGGCCAGCGGTGCGGTCCCAGAGGCCGGAGGCTGCTAGACAGCCCCGCGCCGGCGAGATAGCCCACGGCGCGCGCCCGGTCCGCCACTCTGTCGTCCACTTCGCCATACGGGTAGGCGATCGATCTGCAGGGCTGGCCGAGGCGCTCGATGCATTCCTGAGACGAGCCCGCGAGCTCGTCGTCCAGCGGCTCGTCGTCGAGCGCCGTCAAGCGGGGGTGGGTCCGGGTATGCGAGCCGATCTCCCAGCCCAGCTCGATCAGCCCGCCGAGGTCCTCCCAATCCATGGCCATGAGCTCGCCCGCATCGGGAGTTCCCTGCCACTGATCGATGCCGGGCCACTCGAGCGCCTGCCGGTGCCCCATGAAGGCGGTGGGGGCGAACACGGTCGCGCGGATCTCCAGCGCCGCCAGGATCGGCTGCGCGAGCGCACAGACCGACGCAAATGCATCATCGAACGTGACCGCCAGCGTTCGGGCCGCGGGCGGATCGAGCACCGCTTCGGTGAACGTCGCCGAGCGCCAGCCGCGTCTCAGTAGCAGCGAAAGCTGCCGCTCGAGCGCATCCGGGGTGACAGATAGCGTCGCCGCCCAGGTGGGACTGACCGCGTGGTAGCACAGGACCAGAACGTCGGTCACCTGGACCTCGCATCAGCGAGAAGCTGTTCGTAGAGGTCGGCGAACTGCGCCGCGACCGCGTTGATCTCGTACTCGCCCAGACGCGTGGCGGCGTTCGCGGCCAGGCGCCGCGCGAACGGACGGTCCGTCAGCACCCGCTCCAGGGCGACTGCGAGGGCCCCAGGATCGCCGGGCGCGACTAGGAGTCCGGTTTCACCGTCTCGCACGACCTCGGTCAAGCCACCGACCGCAGTCGCCACGAGCGGCGTGTCGTTGGCCATGCACTCGAACGTGAACAGTGGCATACCCTCCCAATCGGAGGACATCGCGCCCACGTCGGCACCGCGCAGGATCGAGTCGACATCGCGGCGCCTGCCGAGGAGGTGGACGGACCCGTCGAGGCCGAGATGTTCGACGTGCTGCTCCACCTCGCTGCTGCACGGCCCATCCCCTGCGATCACCAAGTGGGCATCCGCGACTCGCGCCCGGAGCAGTGCGAATGCATCGAGCAACACGTCAAGCCGCTTCTCTGCTCGCACTACAGCGGCCGTGCCGACGAGCGGCGCGGCAGCGGGGATACCAAGCTCGGCCCGGATGTCGCTCGGCGGGCCCGGGTGGGGGATGTAAGCGGTCGGCATTACCTGCACCTTGTCGGCCGGCACGCCCTCCAGCGTGATCATTCGCTCACGATTAGCGGCCGAGACGGTGATGAAGCGGGTGGCGAGCCTGCCGATCACGTGGCCGTCCAGCCACATCCGCATTGCCCCCTCGTAGGACCAATTGTGCTCGTGGGCGAGGATCACCGGAACCCGGCACGCGCGCCCTATCAACGTGCCCCACATGTTCGAACCGAACATGTGTGAGTGCACGACGTCAATGCGCTTGGTTCGCAGCAGCGCCGCGAGCGGCCAGAGGCGATAAACCTGCCATGTCGCGCGCCGATTCAATTCGATGTATGGGATCCCGGCCTCGCGGAGCTCGTTGACCGCGGCCGGCTCGCCATGTCGCGTCGAGCAAACCCAAGGCTCGATCCGGTCCCGCGGCAGGTGCGTGGCGAGTCCGGCGACGAGCCGCTCAGCTCCGCCGGAAGTGCTGGCGTGGTCAACCAGGAACAGCGCTCGCACGCGATCTGGCGGTGCGGTCACGCGTCGGCCGGCGGAGCGAGCGCCAGCAGCGGCGGTGCGAGCGCCAGGAGCAGCCACAGCTGCTTGTAGTACTGGCCCGAAAGCAAGACGTCGGCCACGAGGAAAGCGACGATCGCGAGGATCAGCGCGCGAGACATCATCTCGAACTGGACGTCACCTGCGCTCTCGTATCGGTGGGCGGCGCGAAGCGCCGCGCCTATCGCAAACGCTACGACCGCGAGGAGGGCGATCAGACCCGGCAGGCCGAGTTCGTCGGCCACCTCCAGGTACGTGTTGTGCGTGACGCGATTGGAGCCGACGATTTCGTCGGCCCTAGTCAGCGGCCCGGCCTTCTGGAGGTAGTGAATCGAAGAGAACTGGAAGTTCCCCGATCCGACGCCTGTGATCGGATTTGCCGAGAACATCCGCAGACCGATCTTCCACAGATCGGCTCGGCCTGACGTATCGCTGCTGCTCAGGTGTTCCCGTGCGCTCAACGGAGCGATCACGGAGACGTAGAGTCCAAAGCCGCACGCGCTGACGACGAGCAGCAGGAGTGCGCGGTACCTCCAGCGTCCGCCGACAAATATCCCGGCCAGCAGCGTGCATCCAAGCGCAATCAGGCCGCCGCGTGAATCGGTGTACAGCACGCCGACGGCAGCAATCCCGGCACCGCTGATCGCGGCAAATCTGCGCGCGGAGCCCGGAGGCGAAGCGGAGATCAGGGGCAACGACAACAACAACGCCGCGATCAGCACCTGAGCGAGCTGGTTGGGATCGCCGATGGCTCCGGACAGGCGGCCGCCACCGGACGCCAAAAAGCCGTAGATAGCCGAGATGTCCGCACCGAAGATGAATGCGCCGACGATCCAATAGAAGTGCTCCCGGCGACGGATCGCACCGAACACGATCGGCAGCAGCAGGATGTTGAGCAGATAGCGCTCAGTGGACGCGATCGCGGTGCCCCTGCTCTCGGCCCAGACCACGCTGATCAGAGACCAGCTCACGAGCGCCACCAAGGCCACCGTCAGTGCCGGCTGCGCGGTGATCAGAGAGCGGGTCTCCCGTCCGCCGCGGGTGGCCGAGGCCGCGTACCAGGACACGAACAGCACCAGGCCGGCGACCTTCATGAAACTGAGGGCCGCGCCACCCGAGTTGATCACCTCGAGGAACGACAGCACCGTAAACAGCACGACCCCGACCAACAGGTTCGCGACCACGATGACGACGAAGACCAGCCCGATCGTCACCTCGAGGCCGAGCTTTGGGCTCGCTCCAGCGGCCGCCCCCACACCGACGCACAGGGCCGCCGTGACCGCGATGAAAATGGGGTTACGCGACCCGGTGCGGGTGGCGACGCCCATCAGGCGCGCGGAGTGCGCATCGGTTCGATGCCGTCCTCGATCCGCTCCTTACGCCGGCTGTGGGCCGAACGACCGTTGTCTGGCAGGTAGTAGTAACCGCCGCGTGGGGCGGACTCGCCGATCAACAGCACGCCGATCGGACGCTTGTCCTGCTGGACCAGGATCTGGTTGAGCTCGGCGATCCGGCTGAGCCTCGCGTAGCCCAATCGTGTCACGACCACCACCTCGTCGGAGATCTGGGCCAGCGGCAGGGCATCCATGACCGCGATCAGCGGCGGCGAGTCGATGATGACGAAATCGGCCAGGCTCTTGGCGCGCTTGATCAGACGCTGGGCGATCGCGTAGGAAAGGCGGTCGGCCAACTCAGCGCCGGGTTTGCGCACCGCCAGCACACGCATCGGCACACCCTCGAAGCGGCTGACGGTCAGCGCCTCCTCCAGGTCGGCCTCACCGATGAGCACATCCTCGGTTCCGTATCTGACGTCCAGTCCCAGTGTGGAGGCGATCGTGGGCCGTCTCAGATCAGCCTCGATCAGGATCACACGAGAGCCGGCCTGGGCCAGCGCGACCGCGAGGCTGATAGCCGAGGTCGTCTTTCCCTCGGCCGGGGCTGATCCGGTCACCAGGAAGGCCCGGGCGCCGCCGCCGCGCGAGGTGAGCACGGCGCGTAGCGTCCGATAGCCCTCGGCGGAGGCGAACGACAGCTCGCCGGGAAGGAGCGGCCGACCCTTGCGCGGGTGTCGCTCGCGCGGGATCCGCGCAAGGACGGGTAGGTTGAGAAGATCGTGAAGCTGCTGCTCGCGGCGCAGGCGAGGGTCCAGCGCGTCCCACGCGAAGGCGGCGCCGATTCCAATGATGAGTCCTCCGAACAGCGCTGCTACCAGCGCCAGCTTCGACTTGGGTGAGTACGGCGAGCCGGGCAGGTCGGCGCGGGCAGCGATAGTGATCGTGGGATCGTGGCTTGCTTGCAGCTGCTGGAGCTGGCTGAGCTGATCGCCGATCGTTCCTGGCCCGTTGCGATCGGTCGGCGGCAGCGCTGCGAGCTGTGATCGCAGGCCGGGGATCAGAGCCGCCACCGCCTTGTGCAGCGCGGTAGCTCGGGTGGCCACCACCTGGTCGGCGAAGGCGTTGGCGATCTTCTGGGCCTCGGCAGCGGATGAAGCGGTCGCCTGGACCGCGACCAGGTTGCTTTGACCGACTGGCGCCGCCGATACGGTTCCGAGCAGGGCGCCGGCAGACTCGTGCCGGTGCAGGCTGTTGACGACGGCCTGGGCTACCTGTGGCGTGGTCATCAGGCTGGCTGCCGTGAGCACATCCTGCGTCGGATCGCTGGTCGCGTGCAGGACCGGCAGCCCGACCATTGCCGTGTCGCTCGCGTCAACGGGGGAGACGAGCATTTGCGCCTGCGCCTGGTACTTGCGTGGCGCCAGGGCAACGTAGGCAGCCGCGACGGCCAGCGTAACTGCGATGCACGCGACAACCAGCCAGGCATGGTCGAAGATCGTCCGGAAGTAGCGTCTGAGGGCCTGAGCTTGCAAGTCGAGGCTACGGGCGAAGTCGACTAATGGCGCCGAAGACCGGTGTCATAGGCTTCGTACTATGGCATCTCGCACGGCGTTCCAGGACGGTCAGCCTGGTATGCAGCTCGGGACTGAGGCATACGACCCGAACGTCTCTGACGCATCGGCTTTGGAGCCGGTGGACTGTTCGGTACTCGTGCCCGCCTACAACGAGGAACGGCACATCCAGGCGAGCGTCGAAGCGATGCTGGCCCAACGTTTTCCGGGACGTCTGGAGTTTCTCATCGTCGACGGTGGCTCGACTGACCGCACTCCCGCGATCGTGCGCGAGCTCGCTCTTCGCGATCGGCGGATCCGGCTGCTGACCAACCCGCGCCGGGTTACCCCGAGCGGATTGAACGTGGCGCTCGGATGGGCTCGCGGACGGTGGGTAGCGAGGATGGACGCTCACACCGAATATCGCGACGACTACCTCAAGCAGGGAGTGGAGCGCCTCGGCAACGGGGGCACCCGATGGGTCAGCGGGCTCGCCGTCGCTCACGGCCAGGGCGAGGTCTCCCGCGCGGTTGCCCTGGCACTGAAGGGTCCGTTGGGTCGCGGCGGCTCGCGCAAATGGGTCGCTGAGCAGGGACCAGATCGCGAGTACGAGCTCGATTCGGGAGTGTTCGCCGGAGTCTGGGAGCGCAGCACGTTGCTCGAATACGGCGGGTGGGATGAGCACTGGCGGCGCAACCAGGACTCTGAGATGGCAGGCCGTTTCCTGGCCCGTGGCGAGAAGCTGGTCCTGGTTCCAGCGATGGCCGCGGCCTACTCGCCCCGTGACTCGGTGCCCGCACTGTGGCGCCAGTATTACGGGTACGGGGTGTACCGAACGAGGACCGCGGCTCGCCACCCACACACCATGCGCCGGTCGCACGTGCTGGCGCCCGGGATTGCACTCGCTCTGGTGATGAGCAGCTTTGGTCGGACACGGGCCAGCCGGGTCGCGCGGGCCGGCGTCTCGGGCTACCTGGTGGCGCTCGGCGCCGCGGCGATCCGAGCGGTGCCGGACGCAGTCCGGCCCATCGATGCTGCGCTGGTGCCGGTGGTGCTCGCCACGATGCATCTCAGCTACGGCACCGGAGCGTGGATACAGGCCGCCCGCACCGGTCCGCCGCTTGCCGCGATCGCCCGGATCTGCGGCCTCAACCGTCTGGCCGAACGACTGGCGCCGGCACCTAGCGAGGTGTATGCGCCCTCGCTGGCGGAGGCGCTGAGAGAGTCGATGGCACATGCAGCGGCCGACGTCGCAGCTAGCTCGAGCGCGGACTGACTACTTACTTGCCGACGGCGTGAACACAGCGATCACCGTGAGCGCGAGGATCCGAAGGTCCAGTCGCAGCGACCAGTTCTGGATGTAGTGGTTGTCCCACTCAACTCGATCGGCGATCGACGTCGCACCGCGGAGACCGTTGACCTGCGCCCAGCCCGTGAGACCGGATTTGACGCGGTGGCGATCGGCGTACCGGTCGACAAGCTGCTCGAAGTCGCGCACATACGCGACGCGCTCAGGCCGCGGTCCGACGAGCGACATGTCTCCTCGGAGCACATTGATCAGCTGCGGCAGCTCGTCCAGCGAGTAGTCGCGCAGGAAGCGACCGATGCCCGTCGTCCGATCGACCGAAGCGGTAGCCGCTGCCGCTGAGTGGTCCGAGCCAGTCGACGGGTCCGGGACAACCGACGTATTCCGGATCTCGGCCGCCCACGCGGCGTCGGCCTCCCCAGCCTCCACGGGGCTGCCTCGCATGGTGCGGAACTTGAGCATCGTGAACTCGTGTCCATCCCTTCCGACCCGTCGCTGGCGGAAGAGGGTCGGACCGGGCGACGACAGACGGATTCCGATGGCGATCGCGAGCAGGAGAGGCGAGAGCAGGCACAGCGACAGGCCGGCGATGCCACGGTCGAGCGCGTGCTTGATCGCGAACTGCCATCCACGTGGGTCGATTTCGTGCAGCGTCAGCAGTGGCAGACCGCCCACATGATCGAGCGTGGTGCGCTCGTTGATCGTCTCGTAAAGCCTCGGCACCAGCGAAACCTCCACGCCGAGCGCCCTGCACTCCCGCACTTTCGAGACCAGGACGTGATCTGGCTCTGAGCTGAAGGCGAGGATCACGTGTCGGGCGCCGGTCACGGCGATCGCCGAGGCCAGGTCCATGAGGCCGCCGAGCACCGGGACCAGAACGTTTGGCTTCGCCGGCAGCGGCAGTGGATCCGAGTCGAGGAATCCGACCGGGCGCAGGCCATAGCCGGGCTCACCAACCAGACGCTTGACGAGGTGCGCGCCGATCATGCCCGCGCCCACGATCAGCGTTGGCGTGGCGAGCGTCTCCGCGCGGGTGGCCTGGCGGCGGACGGACACCAGCATGGTCCGGGCCGTCCCCAGGTACACGAAGGCAAACAGCCACAGGCGCGGCGCCATGGCCAGTGGATCGCTGCCGCCCAGAATCGAGTCGACCGAAATCGTCAGCATCGCGGCCAGCGAGACCACGCCGAGCACGTGGGTCAACGTGTCCAGCAGCGAGGCATTGAGGCGCTCGTCGGGCGACCGGTGAGCCCGCATCATCGCGATGACCACGACCGGGAACGTCGCCGCCAACCAGCGGTTGGAGGCCTGGGCGCTGATTGTGGGATCGGCGAACAGAGCCACGCTGGCGGCCAGGTAGAGGACGATCAGGTCCGTCAGCAGGGTCACCCGTGCCCATTGCCGCGCGTCCAGAAGGCGGCGGCACAGCCGGGCCGCAAGCTGGCTGTGTGGCTGAGGGACGACGACGATGCCGCCATGCGTGGCGGCAGGTGCCCGAGACACCGTCATCGAGATTGGAATTTCGGTCCGCGAATCAAATCCACCGTGACCTTTTGGGGCCCGCGCCTGCCGCCCTGCAGTCGTTGCTGATCCGAGCTCCGACCGCTGACGCACGGGGTGTCTAAACGCCTCATCCCTGATCATAGCGCCTACCGGGGTGCAATCTCCGGTCCCAACCGGGGATTGCGACGATTTCCGATCGTTGCGGTTTGGGACTCTGCTCGGGCAAAATGGTGGATGGGGGTGGGGTTCATAAGGGTTGGCCAGCGGATCCCGCTGCCGACCGGAGCTCTGGATACTGGTGTTTCTACCCGCCGTCGGCGAGATTCATCGTCGGCGGCGCGCGAAGCTCGCGCGGACTGGACCCGACGGGCGCCCGCCCGTACGATGACGGTCGGAGTTTCCCGAGGGAGGTGAGGATGTGCCCCAACTGATCCGGATGGACCGAACCGGCCACACGACGCTCGCGGAATGGACCGTACAAGATCCGGCGGCCGTCGAGGCCGCGGTGGCCGCTCTGCACGCGGAGCTGGACAACGGCTACTTCGCCGTTGTCTCACGGCCCGACGGAACGGCCGAGCAGGTCCGCGAGCTGCCAGTCGACGCCCAGCTGGTGATCCTGCGGCGCCCCATCGCGGGTGGGTAGACGGCCGGCGCGGCCCTAACCCAGTCTGGCGGTGGGTCGGCGCCGGAGCCGCTGCCCGAGCTGGCCAGCGTCTCCTGGCGCCCGCGCATGGACGATCGGCGGCTCCGGCGAAGGACCCAGCTGTGGACGCTGACCACGGTGGGCCACACGGTGCCGTTGATCCTCGCGGCCGGGTTCCTGGCCGGGCTGGCGCCCGTCACGGTGCCGGTGGCTGTGGTCCTGTTGGTCCACGCCTGGGTCATTCCCGAGCTGTACGCCTCCCGCGGCGCCGGGGTGGTCCGCGTGCGGCCCAGCGTCGAGGCAGCCGCGCACCGGAGGTCGCTGGGGCTGCTCGGCGACCTGGT
This sequence comes from Solirubrobacteraceae bacterium, assembly GCA_036502145.1. Lineage (GTDB taxonomy): Bacteria > Actinomycetota > Thermoleophilia > Solirubrobacterales > Solirubrobacteraceae > Palsa-465. The sequence continues at coordinate 43,397 of DASXZB010000063.1, forward strand.
CGGCCACGACGCCCGTGAGCTTCACCGCCGGACCGGCCTCGTCCTCGAGCCCGGTCGCCTGGGAGTGTGGGTGGTTGGCGAGGCGGGGGCGCTGCTGGTGCGCCCCGGCGGTCGGGTGGTCTGCTGCTACTGCGTCCACGCGACCGACCCGGAGCTGCCGACCGGCGATCGCGTCGCCCACCTGTTGCTGGCGCTGCGAGCCGACGAGGCCGGGTTCGCGACAGTGGCCAACCTGGCGTTCGCCGGGGCCTGCTGGAGGTTGCGCCGGCGGCTCCCGGCGATCAGGCGCGATGCTCTGGTGCAGGCGCGGATCCGGGCGAGCGCCGCGATGTAGTCGCCAGCTCTACGACGCGTCGTGCGCAGCCCCACGAGAGGGTCAGCCCAGCGCCGCCGTGGCCGTAGCAATGGATCACATCGTCAACACGTTCGACGCGCGGCCCGTTCGCGCGAATTGGGCGCAGGCCGGCACGAGCATCGATGACCTTCGCATGGGCTAGTTGCGGTACGAGCGCGCGGGCACGGGCGAGCAGCGACTCCGTCTGCTCCGGGTCGACGGCTTCGTTTTCATTTCCCGGCTGATAGGAACCGCCAACGATCGTGTGGTCGTTTCGAGGGAGCACGTAGATCATCTGGTCCTCGTCGCAGACGCAGGGCAGATCGGGCAGCGGGGTCAGGTGAACGACCTGCCCGCGCGCAGCGCTGACTGTCGGATCGCTCGCCAACTCGCGGGCCGCCAATCCGCTGCAGTTGACCACCAGGCCGGTGACCTCGTCCAGCGAGGTCACAGTCCGGCGAACGGTGAATGGCGGCTCCAGCGCCTTCAGGTGATCCGGCATCTCGACCAGCGGTACGCGCAACAGCCATCCGTGGTCATAGCCTGCCGGCAACTCCTGCGCTCGCGCGCGACGCGCACGATCATCAGGGAGCGCCTCCAGCCACCACGGCTCGCTGGCCTGCAGATGCAGATACTCCCGGGCAGCGAACCCGCGGGCCTCGAGCCACCAGAGGGTCTCCAACGCCCACCCCATCACCTCGTCGCTGTCACCAGCAGCGTATGGAAGCCAGAGCCCACCCGCGACGTCAGACACCCTCGGTCGGTCTGCAGCGATCACCGTGACCCGATAGCCCGCCTCTCGCAGAGCGTGCGCGCACGTCAGCCCGATCACTCCGGCACCGATCACAGTCACTTCAGGGCGCGCGCCCAACGCGTCGCTCACGCAACCAAACTACTCCGAGCGATACCTCAACAAGACCCAGGACACCATCCAACCTTCGTGTGGGCAATCCCGAATGCGTCGAGCCGAGTGAGCGTGGTGCAGGCACCTGAGTGCCTGCACCAAAGCTCGGTCCTGTTCGCTAGCCGCGTCTGATCGAGCGGAGCAGTTCGCCCTGCCCGGTACCGCCGGTCGACTGCACTCCGCTGCTGTTCGCGGCGCGCGTCGCACCCGATGCAGTCGCCACCCTGAGCGGCGAGGCGGGAGCGAACATCGCCTCGTCGAACGTCGTCCCGGTATGCGGGGCCCCGACGGCGATCAGCGCCGTCGCCCGACCGCTTGCGTTGAACGACGTCGAGATGTAGTCGCCAACCATCGGGCCCTGCGAGGTGTTGGCGATATCGGACAGCGATGTGGGGCCTGAGAGCTGCGTCGGTGCTCCCCAGTGCTTGCCGCCATCGGGCGAGGAGATGAAGCCCGTGTCGAGCCGGCAGCCGCCGGTGCACGTGGCATCCGGGTAGTAGTAGTACGTCAGCCCGAGGTGGGCACCGCTTCCGGAGGTCGCCTTGTCGACCGCCAGGCCGGGGATGAAGTGATCGGCGCCGCTGGTGACGGAGTCGATCGGGACGCGGTTGACGGCAGACCAGCTGGTTCCGTTCGAGCTGCTCGAGAAGACGATGTCGTTCGAGCTGCACTTCGCGCGGAAGCGGCAGTCCTCCCAGGCGACGTAAACGTTCCCGGCGCCGTCAATTTCGGCGCTCGGCAGCGGGCTCGTCCGCAGACCCCCTCCGACGGTCTGGAACGCGATGCTCGCGATCGTCACGGCGTGCGACCAGCTGGCGCCGCCGTCCGTCGACTTGAACGCGGCCTCCTTGCCGGTGATCGTCTCGAACGGCACGATCACGGTGCCGTCCGGCTGCACGACAGGCTGTCCGCCGAGGCCGTGCGGGTTGCCCTGTGGCGAGACGGGCTGGCTCCAGGTCAGACCGCCGTCGGTCGAGGTGCTCATGTATTCCAGATCGAGCTGGCCGGGGTTGTCGAACTCCGTGTAGCAGTTGCCGAAGTGGGGGCTGGCCGGAGTGTTGTCGCAGGCGATCCAGTTCTTATCGAGGTTGACGTTTTTGGCCGCCGGCGGCGGGATCGTCGTCGGGATCTGCCACGTCTGGCCGCCGTCAGTGGAGCGGTTGGTGAACACCGTCGGGACCACGAGCGAGCTCGTGATCGGGATCGAGGACGCCAGCCAGACGCCATGCTTGGCGTCGAACGCGACGCTCGCGTCGCTGACCCGCTCGAACGGCGCGCCGGTCGAATCGCCGAGGCCCGAGGTCGCGGTGAGCCCGGGCAGGAAGCCGCTGGTGGCGTAGCTGACACCACCGTTGGTCGAGGTCGCGAAGCCGATATCGGTCCCGCCGCCGTTGAAGAACCGACCCACCTGGAACACCGACACCACGGTCGAACCGTGCGAAAACGTGTCCGGCTCGACCTCGGTCGCGTGCTGGCTGGTCGTGTTGGTAAACGGATCACTGCTGACCCGGTTCAGCGGCACGTTGGCCGCCGCCGAGGACGCGAGGACGAGAAACGCGGTGGCACAAAGAGCCGCGAGACCTCGCGCTGGCCTGGATATGTGGTGGGTTGACATGCTGGCGAAACCTATTCCTCCGGATTGTCGCCCGCAAGCTCCAATAACGCTACATGTCGTCACATCACGAACCATGGTCGCGGCAGCCTAAAACTGAGCTCGGCGATCCATTACCCGGATCCCACCGTCTCACGGGAACATTCGCGGTGCCTACTATCTGCACGAATGGGGAGCGCGGAAGTCAGCCCGCTGGCAATCGAGCCGCTGGCTGACAACGGCGCCACCCGTGCGCGGTGGACCGAGCTGGCGACCGCCAGCACGAACATCTTCTCGACCTGGGAGTGGGCTGCGGTCTGGTTGCGTCACTTCGGCGCCGGCAAGGAGCTGGAGGTCACGACTGTTCGAGACGCCGGCGGGGTGATCACGATCGTGCTGCCGCTGGTACGCGAGCGGCGGGCCGGGTTTCGGCTGACCCGACTGGTGGGCTACGGAGTCGCCGACCAGCTAGCGCCGGTGTGCGCGCCCAACGACAGCGGCGCGGCTACCGACGCCCTGGTCCGGGCGAGCGCCGGCCGGGACGTGCTGCTCGCCGAGCGCCTCCCTTCGGACTGGCCCTGGCAGCGGCTGGGGGGTCCGGTCATCAGCGAGGAGAGCAATCCGACCATCTCGATGGCGGCCGAAGGCAGCTGGGAGGACTACCTCGAGGCCCGCAGCTCGAACTTTCGCCAACAGGTGCGGCGGCGGGCACGCCGGCTGGAGCGAGGACTCGACGTCAGATACCGGCTGAGTGTTGAGCCGTCCCGGCTACAGGCGGATCTCGATGTCTTGATCTCGCTCCACCGGGCGCGCTGGCGAGGGTCCTCGAGGTCCTTCGAAGGCCGTCGCGAGGCGTTCCATCGCGAGTTCGCCGCTCTGGCCCTGCAATGCGGCTGGCTGCGGCTGTGGATCGCCGAGTCGCGCGGACGGCCGGTCGCTGCCTGGTACGGGTTCCGGTTCGGCGGAGTCGAGTCCTTCTACCAGTCGGGGCGTGATCCGAGGTGGGACCAGTTCGCGGTCGGGGCGGGAATCCTCGAGCATTCGATCCGTGAGACGTTCAACGACGGGCTGCGCGAGTACCGCTTTCTGCGCGGCGACGAGGCGTACAAGCAACGGTACGCAACATCGACCGAGGGGCTGATCACGGTGGCGGTGCCGCAGGGAGCGCTGGGTCGGGCGCTGATTGGGATGACCACCGGGTTGGCACGCCACCGCCGGGGACGAAGATTTATCTCGTCGCTGATCGAATGAGCCGCTTGGCGACGGGGCGGCCGTAGACGAACGCGGCCCGGCGGATCATGCCCGGGGCGGTGAAGGAGAACGCCTGGAACAGAAGCCGGTCATGGACATCGTTGGCCCATCGCTGTTTGTAGTCATCGACCGCGCCGAGGAACTCGTAGCGCTGCAACCCGACGGCGAAGGCCCGCTCGAGCGTGGCGTGGATGATCAGCTTGCCAGGGGAGTGTCGCCGAAACGCGGGATCGAAGCCCCCCTTGAGCGGGAAGTAGGTGCCGCCCTCCTCGAGTGCCAGATGAAACGCGATCGCTCGCCCGTCGACGCGCAGGAAGATCAAGCGCAGGCTGCCGCGACCGGCTGCCCACTCGGCCACGTCGGTGTAGAAGGCCTGCGTCTGCGGCCGGGACGCGATCGCGGTCCCGGCCGTGCCCTTCCAGCCGGCGGCTTCGACGGCGAATGCCTCTTCGAGTGCGCCCGGATCCTGGCGCACGTCGACCGACACCGTTCCCAGCTCCCCGAGCCGTCGCCGGCAACGTCCCACATCGCGGCGCAGATTACGGCTGAGCGACCGTTCGTAGGTGGCCCAGGGCCCTTGGACTCGGACCAGGGGCTGACGCTCCAAGGTGCGCACGGTGAAGCGGTACCGGGCCTCCTCGGCTGCGGTCATGAGCAGCTCGAGATCGGGTTCACGGGATCCCAAAAAGCCGAGCGAGAACTGCTGGGCTCGGCGAGCGAAGAGCTGCCCGACGACCGAGTCGCCGGCCGGGCGGTCGGCCGCCAGCAGTCCGAACTGCGGCGTATGCCAGTTGGTCGGTGAGCTCACAGTGGCGCCACGACGGACGATCGGCAGCACGGCCCCCAGACCACCGCCGGCGTCCGCGGTGCTGATGATCTCGAGCCGGCCTCTGCCAAAGGCTCGCCACCACGCCGATATCCAGCCGGGACGCAGGAACGGCGTGGCCTGCAGACCGTCCGCCAGAGCGTTCCACCGGGGAGTCAGCGCTTGGAGATCGCAGTGCTGTTCAGGCGGGCGCGCGGCCGCAAGGGTCCCGTTGTGGGGGTGACCGGCCGGCGCTTCAGCTGGGCTTCGGCGGGCCATTGCGAGCGCCGCTGAGTGACTGCTTGAGGTCTGAGGCGCGGCGCTGGGACCCCCGCAGCGCGATCCACAGCGACTCCTTGACCATGTCACGAGCCGGCGAGGAGCCTGCGGGACGCGGGGACAGCTTGAGGCGACGCATCCTCGCGTTGATCCTGTGCACGCGCTCGAGGCGACGGCTCGCACGGGTCCGGAAGGTGATCGAAAGCGAGACGGATGCACGCTCTCCGTTCTGAACCCAGTGCGGCATGAATGACGGGACGTAGACCCCGTTTCCGGGGTCCAGCCCGAAGGTCTGGCCCTCGGACGGGACGGTACTGAGGTTGCGCTCTCCGATGTCGTGGTAGCGGTCCAACTCCCGGCGCTCTGCCTCGGGCGACGGGAACGGACACACGTTCATGTCCTTGTGCCCGCGAATCTGGAGCAGGAAGTTGTGCTCGGGATCGAAGTGCACCGGGGTGACCGCGTTGGGTGCCGAGAGGAATAGGAACGCCTCTCGCTGAAGGGTGGGGCCGTGTCCGGGAGGGAGATAGGCATCGGCTTCGTCCAGGCAGCGGTCCAGCAGCGCCTTGTACTCGGGATCCTGGTCGATGTACCAGAAGACCATCCAGCACCCGTTGTCGTCGATGCCGCGCACAATGTCGCCGGGCGACTCGTCGAGCTCCGGGGCGCCGCCTGGCATGACCATCGGGAGGTCGGCACGATGGCGCTCCACTCGCCCCGGGAAGCGGTCGGCGAACTCGGCGATCGCCTCGAGCGTGAGCAGCGGATCGTCGACCAGGCTGTGATCCACGGCCACCGGCCGGCGCCCGAAATCGGCAGCAAACCGCCGCTTATCGAGCATGAACACCTGGTCGAAAACCCCCACTGCCATGTGCCGAATTGTAGCTAACCAACTGGTGCCGGCGCTACGGTCGGCATAGGCCCGGCTCGCCCTGCGGCCCACGCAACACAGGGGAGTTTGTCCCTGGGGCCAATGCGCGGCGGCCGCCCGGGGCGCACCATTACGACCATGATCAACCGTCCGGCAGCATCTTCCAAGGTCTTGCTGATCGCCGACCGGCGCGTGGGGTCAAGTGACGTCGCTCCGGCCGTGCGTCGCTTTCGGCTCGCCCGGCTGCGGCTCGATGGCCGTCCCGAGGCGGGGCTGGCCCGCGCCGGGCTGACCGAGTCCCGGTAGCCCAGCGCTTACCCGCGCCGGGCTGACCGAGTCCCGGTAGCCCAGCGCTTACCCACGCCGGGCTCACCGAGTCCCGGTAGCCCGGCGCGGCCGGCGCCGCTCCCGGCCGAGTGCGCTCCGCGCCGCGCTACGCTTCCACTATGCAAACTGATCTAGAGGCCCAGCCCCATCGCACGCCGATTGTCAAGCGTGCCGGTGCCGGCCTGGTGCTCATCGTCGCCGCCGCGCTCGCGGTCCACTTCGTAATCGGTCTGGTCATGACCTTCTTCTGGCTGGTCGTGGCGATCGCCGCAGTGGCTGCCGTCATCTGGGCGCTCAAGACGATCTGACGGATAGGAGCCGGGCCGCCGTGCAGGGCATGGGATTGCTCGTGATCCTGTTGTTCTTTGGCCTCGCCGGGGGCATCGTCGGACGAATCAAGGGCAGCTCGTTCTTCATCTGGTTTCTGGTCTCGTTCTGCATTCCGTTCATTGGGCTGCTCACCGCGGTCTTCTATCGCTATGACAACCGGGAGCTGCGCCGGCAGTGTCCGAGCTGTGGCAAGGTCGTCAAGCTTCACGACGCGGTCTGCACCCACTGTGGAGAGGAACTCGAGTTCCCCGACGTGGCGATCGCCCCCGAGGCAACGATGCGGGGTGGCCTAGGGCGTCCCGCCTGAGGTGGGGTCCACCCCGCGGCTACCACCGGGGCGACCCGGCCGTACGGTTTACACTCGCCATGCAGGGCCGCGGTGCTCCTGGGCGTCGCGGTTTTAGTCGATCATCACGGTTCAGGAACCATCTCCCCGGATCGGAAAGGAGGAAAGCGCATGCGGGCCGTTGACGCACTCATGGAATGTCTCAAAGCCGAAGGTGTCGACGTCGTATTCGGGCTGCCCGGTGGCGCCAACCTCCCCACCTACGACGCGTTCTACGACGCCGGAATCCGCCACATCCTGGTCCGCCACGAGGCCGGCGGCGGCCACGCCGCCGAGGGCTACGCCAAGGCGACCGGCAAGGTCGGCGTGTCGCTCGGCACCAGTGGTCCCGGCGCCACCAACCTGGTCACTCCGATCTGCGATGCGATGATGGATTCGGTCCCCGTGGTGTTCCTCACCGGGCAGGTCCGTACCGAGCTGCTCGGCACCGACGGGTTCCAGGAGGCCGACACGATCGGGATCACCATGCCGATCGTCAAGCACAGCTTCCTGATCCAGCACCCGCTGGAGCTCCCGCGCACGATCCACGAGGCGTTCCACATCGCGCGCACGGGGCGTCCGGGTCCGGTGGTGGTCGACATCCCGCAGGACCTGAGCCGCGCCGACATCCCCTACGAGCCCGTGGACAACGTGCATCTGCCCGGCTATCAGCCCACCACCGAGGGCAACCAGAAGCAGATCCGCCTGGCCGCCAAGGCGCTGGCAAATTCCCATCGCCCGGTGATCTACGCTGGCGGCGGCGTCGTTGCCGCCGACGCGGCGGCCGAGCTGGCCGAGCTCGCCACCTCCGATCGATTCCCGGTCACCTGTACGGTGATGGGCCTCGGAGCGTTCCCGGCTCCGCACGAGCAGTGGCTGGGAATGCTGGGGATGCACGGGACACGGACGGCCAACTACGCGATGGACGAGGCCGATCTGATCGTGGCCATCGGGGCTCGGTTCGACGATCGCATCACCGGCAAGCTGTCGGAGTTCGCGCCCCGGGCAAAGTTCATCCACATCGACATCGACCCCGCGGAGATCTCCAAGAACGTCCCCGCCCATATCCCGATCGTCGGCGACGCCAGGAACGTCCTGCCCCGGCTGACTGCGGAGTACCGCGCGGTGGCCGCCGACCCGGCGCGGCTGGAGGGCTGGTGGTCGCGGATCCAGACCTGGCGCGACCGCCATCCGCTTGGCTACGCGGACTCGGGCGACGGTGAGATCAAGCCCCAGTACATGATCCAGGCGCTGTACGAGGCGACTGGCGGGGATGCGGTCGTCACCAGCGATGTCGGCCAGCACCAGATGTGGGCCGCTCAGTACTTTCACTTCGCGCAGCCGCGCCGGTGGATCAATTCGGGCGGTCTGGGCACGATGGGCTTCGGGCTCCCGGCGGCGATGGGGGCCAAGGTCGGCTGTCCCGATCAGACGGTGGTCTGCATCGCCGGCGACGGCTCGGTGCAGATGAACATGCAGGAGCTGGCGACGTGTGCCCAGGAGGGCATCGCGATCAAGGTGTTCATCATGAACAACGGCTATCTGGGCATGGTGCGCCAGTGGCAGGAGCTCTTCTGGGACAAGCGCTACAGCCATGTGGAGATGGGCCAGTGGCCGGACTTCGTCAAGGTCGCCGAGGCCTACGGGGCTACCGGGTTCCGCTTCACCGACAAGCGCACGCTGGTGGATGACATGCGCAGGGCGATCGCCACCGAGGGCCCGGTCCTCGTCGATGTCAGAGTCACGCGCGAGGAGAACACCTATCCGATGATCCCGGCCGGCCAGGCGGCGCGGGACATGGTGGGCTGATCGGTCATGGGTGAGCCTGGAACCAAGGAAGTCCTCTCGCTCGACGAGCTCGAGGCCGCCGTTGGGCTGCGCACCGGGCGCAAGCACATCCTCTCGATCCTGGTCGAGAACAAGCCGGGGGTCCTGACCCGGATCGCCGGTCTGTTCGCCCGTCGCGGCTTCAACATCGACACGCTCGCGGTCGGACCCACCGACGACGACACGGTGTCGCGGATCACGCTCACGCTCGACGGCGCCGTGCACCCAATCGATCAGGTCACCAAGCAGTTGCACAAGCTGGTCAACGTGATCAAGATCCGCGACCTCGAGCCGCAGGAGACCCTGTCTCGCGAGCTGGCCTTGTTCAAGGTCAGCGCCGACGGGACGGCTCGGGCCGAGGCGATGCAGATCTGCGAGATCTTCCGCGCCAAGGTCGTCGACGTCACCAAGCGCTCGCTGGTGGTGGAGGTGACCGGCACCTGCGACAAGGTCGACGCGTTCGAGGCGCTGATGAGGCCCTTTGGGCTGATCGAGATGGCGCGCACAGGCGAGATCGCGATCTCGCGGGGGCGAAGCGAGACATAGCCGTCAGCTCCTCGGAGATCAACGCGCGGCTGTGGCGAGACGGGCCGGCGCAACTTGCCGAGTACAAGCGCCCGGAGCTCGTGGCGCAGCGAATGAGGTGCGCGTGACGGCGGCCGGCATCAGTCAGCGGTTTGGACGGACGATCGGGCTGCTTGCGACGCTCGCGGTAGTTGCCGGGTGCGGCGCATCTGCTCCACGCGTCTCCGGGACTCAGAGCTCGGTGTCCGATCCCAGTATCGCCTCCGTCGCGTCGCCGACCACGAGGCACTACGAGTACGTGTTCGTGGACGACGCGATGTACGTCTATGACGCCGATCACCGACAGCGGCTCGTCCAGCTTCAGCCACTCGACGGCATCGCACGCATCCGCGGAGTCGCCGCCGATATCCGCACGCACATGCTGTACATCAGTCACGGTGGCGACGGCGACGGGAATGGCTCCGGTTCGCTGGCAGAATTCGACCTGCTGACCAACCGGATCGTGTGGGACAAGCACTACGGCCGCGGCATCGACAGCCTCGCCGTGAGCCGCGACGGATCTCGAATCTACTTGCCCGACGGCGAGCTCTCGACCGACGGGATCTGGTCGGCGATCGACGCCCGGTCGGGGCGCGTGGTTGGTCAGATCAGGGGCGGCGAGGGTGCCCACAACACAGTCGTCGGTCTGACCGGGAGGCGGGTCTATCTCGGCGGCAGGAACTACCCATATCTCGACGTCGCCGACACAGCGACCGACCGGGTCAGGCGGCGCATTGGCCCGTTGCGATCCGGGGTGCGACCGTTCACGATCAACGGGCGCGAGACGCTCGCCTACACCACGGCGACGGGCTTCCTGGGGTTTCAGGTGAGCAGCATTGCGACCGGCCGCGTCCTGTACACGCGGGGGTTTGGGCGGCGATTCGGCTGGAATCGGGCGAAGTTCCCCGTCACAGCCCCCAGTCACGGCATCTCGCTGTCACCGGACGAGCGCCAGCTGTGGGTGATCGACACCCCCAACGCGTATGTCCACGTGTTCGACGTCAGCGGGCTACCGAGGCGCCCGCCCCGGCAGATCAGGAACATCAGGTTGTCGCGCTCCTTCGCCGGCAACCAGACGAGCTGCACTCAAGACTGCGGGCGCGACGGCTGGCTCCAGCACACGCTGGACGGCTGTTTCGTATACGTCGGCGACGCGGGGGACGTGCTGAGCACCAGTACCTTCCGCAGCGTTGGCTACCTGCCGGCGTTGCGGAACTCGAGGGAGTTCCTGGAGATCGATTGGCGCGGAGGCGTACCGGTCGCGACCTCGTCGCGCACCGGGCTCGGCTACGTCACCGCCTCCTCGGGCCCGAAGCGACGGAAATGCCCATGATCGCGAAGCGGAATCCCATCCTCCGGGCGACGCACCTACTGCTTGCGTCCCGCCACCAGGTAGTGCCAGCCGGCTCCTCGCAGCCGGGGATGCCGGCCAGCGGAGCGCTCCAGGACCAGGTGCAGTCGCGTTCCGGCGGGATTGGAGAGAACGGGCCGCGACAGGAAGGTGAAGGGCCCATAGCCGACCGTGGTGCGACGGCTCGGTTCACAGCCCGCGGCTCGCAGCATCGCATCGACCTCCTCGGACCGATGGCGGTAAGACTGGGCGCCAGCGGGAAGGCGCCCCAAGCGACGGCGCAGCTGCCGGCGAGCCAGCTTCAGAGGAGCGAGGACCGGGCTCTCGCGAGGCTCGATGAGCCGGTTTAGCCGGCGGCGGTTGTCGGCAGTGACGATCAGCCAGCCGCCGCTGGCGAGCACCCGAGACATCTCGGCGACCGCTCCGCCTGGGTCGCTCAGCCAGGGCAGCAGTCCGATCGCCACCACGAGCGTGAACTGACCCGTGGCAAAGGGAAGCCGGAGGGCATCGGCCCGCTGCACCTGCACGTGTTCGTCCATGCCCGCGGCGGCCGCCTGCTGTGCGCATAGGGCCACCATCCGAGGGCTCGAGTCGGTGGCCGTGACCTCGTACCCCGCCCGGGCCAGGCCCACCGACATGAGACCGGCGCCGCAGCCGGCGTCCAGCACTTGGGACGAGGCGGACAACCCGAGCTCGCCCACCCAGGCCAGAGCCGTCTCCATGCGCCGCCGATAGACCAGGCCCTGGAGGTCGGTCTCGGCGTAGACCTCACGCCAGTAATCCGAGGCGTCGTCGAAGAACCGGTCCACCGCCGCCTGCTCGCTGGTCACCGCGCGCGTCTGCCCGCGACCATGCGCAGCGCCGCCGGCGCCGACTGCGCGCACATGGCGGTGAACGGCCGGAGGTCGTCGGCCGCCCACCAGGCCGCCTCGTCGATCCGGCGCAGCGAACGCGTCCAGGAGCGCAAACCCAGGCTGCCCTCCTGGATGAGCTGGGCGGCGGTCACCGGATCGCTGCGCTCGTCGATCCACTTGCGGCCTGGAACCGTCTGCGAAGGAGGCACGGGTCGAGCGGTCATATCGAGGTGCATAGCTCGGACGACGTCGATCCCGTTCTGAGCCGTGAACAGCCTGAACGTGCTGCCGAGCCGGGGGTTGACATCCAGGAGCTTATATCGCCCGTCGCGCCGGTCGTGGCGGAAGCCGATGTCGACAATGCCTCGGTAGTCGAGCTCCCTGAGCAGTCGCTGCGCGGCCGCCGAGACCGCCTCGTTGCCGGCGCACTCGCCGAGCGTGGTGGGTCCCGTTCTGGGGCCCCGCTGGCGAAGCTTTCGGGCCGTGAAGGCGCACAGGCAGGCTCCCCCGTCGCCGGCATAGCCGTTGAACATCCAGACCGACGCCGAGTCTCCGGGGATGTAGTCCTGAACCATCACCTGGGGCGCGAGATCGGATTCCATCTCGCGGTAGGCCCGCAGGGCCTGCTCGGCGGTTTGGGCGATGAACACGCTCGGGGCATCAGGGTGCCGGGGCGGCAGCCACGGATCGGCGCGCTTAAGCACCACCGGATAGCCCATCGCGTCCGCCTGGGCGACGAATTCGCGCTCGTCAGCCGGGAAGCTCGAGGCTGGAGTGGCCAGCCCCAGTTCGAGGCACAGAGCGTGGAGCTCACGCTTCGAGGCCAGCCGTCGACCGATGCCGGCCGGCGCGATCGGCAGCAGGAAATGCTCGGCCAGACGGTCCTGGTGATCACCAACGGTCACGGCGGCGAGGTCGTCGATGGGGAGCAGGATGGCGCGGCCAAGCCGGGGCCGGAGCGCGATCAGGGCCTCGATCCAGTCCGCCGCCGAGAGGTCCGGTGCGACTCTGACCGCGCTGGTGATGTAGCGCGAGCGCATCGCGGGCTCGCCACGGCCGGCGCAGATCGAATGCACCGGCACGCCGAGCCGCCCGGCGCTCCGCGCGATCGCCAGCGCGCAATGCTGATAGGGCCTGAGGCTCCGCCTTAGGATCAGGATCGGCGCCCCGGTGTCCAGCGCCCCGGTGTCCAGCGCCGCGGTGTCCAGCGCCGCGGTGTCCAGCGCCGCGGTGGGCTGGTCGCTGCCAGGCGCGATCATCCAGCTTCGCTGCGCACGAGCTCACCGCCGCGCATCTCATACACGGCGTCCAGGTCGTCGATGTGCGCGAGGATGAACTCGGCATCGTGGAACTGGCCCGTGTCAGCGAGATATTTGACGCTGTGTCCGTGCATGAACGAGTCGTCCGGGGCCTCGCCCCAGTGCTTGACGAGCTCCTCCACGAGGACGGAGCGCGGCTCGTAGCCGGCCTGGATCAGACCGCGGGCGATCCGCGCGCAGCACAGCCTGTCCTCCTCGCGAAACTCTCCCCTGCTTTCGCCGGCCAGGATCAGGACACGCTCGTGGGCGGAGACGAGGCGGGCCACGGTGGCGCTCACGTTGCGCAGGCAGGCGGCGTAGGTCAGGCCGTGCGCCGCCGCGGCCGTCAACAGGCCGGTGCCGGAGCTGGAGAGAACGATCGCGGGACGCTCCAGCTCGGTGCCTCGGTCCATCTCGGCCGGACTGTTCTGGAGATGGAATCCGTACGGCATGTTGCCGCCGAGCTCGCCGACGAGGAGGGGGTTGTCCAGGCGCGCGGCGAGCGGGAGGGCGGCTTCGATCGACGCCACCGGATAGCAGCGCCGGCCCGCGGCGACGGCGGTGATTGCCGTGGTGCTGGCGCGGATCACGTCGATCCCCACAGTCGTCCAGCCATCGCTCAACTCGCCAAGGCTCGGGTACCGAGCGATGGCCACCGTGCGGTCCATGGTCATGCCGCAGCAGCCGCACCAGCCGCGGCGCCGGGGCGGAGCTTCGGGTTCTCGAACGCGTCAGAGTGCAGCCCCCGACGGTAGATCTCAACCCGGAGCACCTCGTCGAGGCGAACGTTGGAAAGACGGATCTGGGGCCCGAAATGGTCCAGGAGCGCGAACTGACTGGCTTTGGTGGGGGCTTCGAAGATCAGCAGCTCGTGCCCGAAGGTCGCGACCAGGCGCTCGGCGAGGCCGACGTCCAGGCGTCCGTCGGCGTCGAACAGCCCGACCCCGGCAGCGCTCTCACGAGCCTCGATGACGAGTCGTCGGGCACCGGCCTGCAGCCATTGCCGGCCATCGGCGATCAGATCGTCGAGGGCATCGGCTTCGAAGGCCCCCTGATGCTTCTTGCCCAGCTCGTACTCGACCGCGAGCTGGCGCTCGGTGGCCCATGTGACGACCGTGGCGGGCGAGATCGAAGGGTCGGTGAAACCCGCCCCACACTCGATCCCGCTGAACCCCACATCGGCGCACAGGTCCAGGTACGCGAGCAGCCGACCCTGGGCCAGCGCGACCTCGTAGGGGCCGCCGCCCGTGTTGGCAGGAACCCCGGCCGCTCGCGCCGCGGCGACCTTGCGCCGGGTGGCCGCCTCGTCGGCGACCATCCAACAGGCCATCGAGACCTTCAGCCCGAGCATCAGGTGGGCGCTCTGCTCGAGGTGGCTCTCGAGAACGACGGGGGCCACGCCGGGGTCAAAGGGGTACGTCGCGCGGGGCAGCTCGGGCACCCCGAGATCGCGGAGATAGGAATCGAACCGGCCGGGAGCGGTCATGCGGGCTCGCTGCGGCGCGGCGCGGGCGGGGTCGAGATGGTCATCGCGGGAGAATATTGGCAGCTTCGGGTCGGCCGTCGACGGGGCTGGCGACGCCCAACCGGCCGCGCAAAGCTCCGCAAACCTGTGGTAGCTTGTGCTCCCCGCGTAAGGATCGCGCATCTTGGAGTTAGAGGGCATCGTGGAGGCACCCAGTGCCGTGCGTTCAGGCGGCGCGCTCGGAATTCGTCAACGAGGCGTGATGATCGCCGCGCTGGCAGCGGCGGCAACCCTTTTCTGCACCGCAAGCGCGAGCGCGGCCCTCTCTCTGCACCTCCAGCTCACCCGAGCGGTGGCCGCCGCGCACAGCCAGCCGCGTTATGCCCCGGGGGTTGTCCTGGTCGGCTTTCATGCCGGTGTCCCGGCCGGTCGTCGACGCGCCCTCGAGCGCATGGCCGGCGTCCGCAGCGCCCGCGTGCTTGGAGTCACCGCCGAGCGGTCGGCCGCGTCGCGGCGGCTGAAGGCGCGGATTGGCCCGTCCTTCGTGCTGCACGTCGCCCCGGGACGGGTGCGCCGAACCGTGGCCTGGCTGCGGGCTCGCCGGTCGTGGGTTCGCTACGCCGAGCCTGACTACCTGCTGACGGCCAGCGCGGCCACTCGGATCCCCAACGACCCAGATTTTCCTTTGCAGTGGGGCCCGCTCAACACCGGCCAGTCGGTCAATGGGACCAGTGGCGTAGCCGGCGCTGACGATGGCGCGGCGCGAGCGTGGGCGCACAGCACCGGCAGCCAGTCGATCGTGATCGGCGAGGTCGACACCGGTGTCGACTACACCCACCCCGACCTGGCGGCCAACATCTGGTCCAATCCGGGTGGCATTGGCGGCTGTCCGGCCGGCACGCACGGCTATAACGTGGTCGCGTCGAGCTGCGCTCCGATGGACGACGACGCGGTCTATGGGGGGCACGGCACGCACGTCGCGGGCATCATGGGTGCGGTCGGCAACAACGGCATCGGCGTGGCGGGAATGAACTGGAATACGACGCTGCTGCCCGTCAAATGGCTGGACTCGAACGCCGCGGGTACGACAACCCAGCTGATCAGCGCCCTGAACTGGTTGCTGGCGGCCAAGCAGGCCGGGGTCAATGTCCGGGTGGTCAACGACTCAGCGACGTTCGTAGGCACCGCGTACTCCCAGGCGCTGTCGGATGAGATCGATGCTCTCGGCGCAAACAACATCCTGTTCGTGACGGCCGCCGGAAACACCGGCGATGACAACGACGACCTGGCCGTCCGCCGGTATCCGTGTGGCTATGACCGCCCCACCGAGATCTGCGTCACGGCCAGCGATCAGGTCGGCAGCCTGCCCAGCTGGGCCAACTACGGTGCCGCCACGGTTGATCTCGCCGCCCCCGGCGTGAATATCTACTCCACCCTGCGCAACCACGGCTACGGCTACATCAGCGGTGGTTCGATGGCCTCGCCACAGGTGGCGGGCGCGGCGGCGCTTGTCCTCTCGGTCCAGAGCATGAGCCCGGCGGCGCTCAAGGCCGACATCCTGAGCAACGTCGATAAGGTGCCGGCGTTGTCGGGCCTGGTGCGGACCGGCGGTGGCCTCGACGTGTGCGCCGCGATGCCGGGCTGCGCCACGACGCCGTCGCGGCCGGTGAAGACGGGGGCTCCGGTGATCTCTGGGGTGGCGCAGTCGGGAGCGGTGTTGTCGGCGAGCACGGGATCGTGGTCGGGTTCGCCGACCTCGTTTGCCTACCGCTGGTCGCGGTGCAGCGCCACGGGGTCCGGTTGCGTGGCGATCTCCGGCGCGACTGGCTCGCGTTACACGGTGGCGCTGGGCGATGTGGGCTTCACGCTCAGGGTGGCCGTGACCGCGACCAACTCGGCGGGGTCGGCCTCAGCGAGCTCGGCACCGACGGCCGTTGTGAAGCCGGGGGCCAGCAGCCTGGGCTACGCCTCGGTGGGGTCCTCGACGGACACATTCCTGGCCGACCGCAAGCGAGTCAGCGTGTACTCGTTTACGGGGTCGGCCTCGATGAGCAGGCTGAGCGTGTATCTGGCCCCGGCGGGCAGCCCGGGGCAGGCGGATGTGAAGGGCGTGGTGTACGCGGACTCGGCGGGCGCGCCGGGCGCCCTGCTCGGGACGACGGCGCAGGTGGTGTATCCGGCGGGCGGGGCTGCGGGTTGGTATGCCCTGAACTTCGCGACGCCGTTGCGCCTGGCGGGCGGCAAGTATTGGATCGGGGTGATCACGGGTGGCTCCTCGGGGGTGGCGGGCTTTCGTTACGCGTCGGTGAGCGGGGCGCGGGATTACAACTCGGATTCGTATGCTTCGGGTCCGAGCGCGCAGTTTGGGGCGGTGAGCGTCGACAGCGAGCGCATGTCGCTCTACGCCACTCTGAGCTGACCGCGGAACCGTTTCGTGAACGAGACCCCGCGGGTATCGCGTCCTAGGCGATAGATGAGCGGCTTCTCGACGAGCGAATCGATATCCGGCGGTCCGTCGGTACTCGGCAATGACGCGGCCGTCCGGCTGCGGGAGCGGGTGCGCGAAGCGGTCGCCCGGGCGCGGGGGACCGGTTCGCCGGTGCTGCTCAGCGTCAGCGCGCCGGCCGCCGGGCTGGCCGATCCCAGCGCCGTGGTGGTCGCCTCCCGGCGGCCCGGCGAGCCGTGGTTCTGCTTCGAGCAGCCCGACCGGGCGGGCTCGGCGGTGGCGGCGCTGGGGTGCGTGCGGGCGCTCGAGGCGTCGGGCCCGCAGCGATTCGCGGAGGTCGCGGCGGAGTGGCGCCGGCTCGGCGCCGGCGCCCTGTCGGACGCGCCGGCCGGGCCGTCGGGGGCTGGGATGATCGCTGTCGGCGGCTTCGCGTTTGCAGGCCGGGGGGCGTCCTCGCCGTCCTGGGTTGGCTTCGCTCCGGCCTCGCTGATCGTGCCCGAGGTGTCGCTGGCCCGCGCCGAGGGCGAGACCTGGATCACGCTCAACGCGTCGGTGGGGCGCGACGACGTCGAGGACGACGTGCTGGAGCGCTGCCGGCAACGCCTGGACGCGCTGCGCGGTTCGCCGCTGCCGCTGGTGGACCCGGCGCCCGCGGGGCGCTATGAGGTCTCGAGCCAGATGCCGCCGGCCCACTTCGAGGAGGCGGTGGCCCGCGCCGTCCAGCGGATCCGCGCCGGCGAGCTCGAGAAGATCGTGCAGGCCCGGGAGGTCGAGGTCCACGCGCCCGTGGCCCACGATCCCGGGGCGGTCCTGGGACTGCTTCGCGACGTCTTTCCGACCTCGTTCGTGTTTGCGGTGGGGCGCGGCGAGGCGACGTTCCTGGGCGCGACCCCGGAGCTGCTGGTCCGCCGCCAGGGCGAGCGGGCCACTACGGTGGCGCTGGCCGGATCGGCGCGGCGCAGCGCCGATCCGGCGGTCGACGACCACCTCGGCGAGCAGCTGCTGCGCAGCGACAAGGACCGCGAGGAGAACGCGATAGTGGCCCGCCGGATCTCCCGGGCGCTGCGTCCGCACGCGGTCTGGGTCACCGCGGCGCCCGAGCCGGTGGTGGTCAGCGTCGCCAACATCAAGCACCTGGCGCGGCCGATTCGGGCCCAGCTGGCGCGGCCCTTGGGAGCCGTGGAGCTGGCCGCGGTGCTGCATCCCACGCCCGCCGTCGGCGCCGAGCCGGCGGCGGCGCTGAAGCTGATCCCGGCGCTGGAAGGGCTGGACCGGGGCTGGTACGCGAGTCCGATCGGGTGGACCGACGTCCTCGGCGACGGGGAGTTCTGCGTGGCCCTGCGTAGCGCGCTGCTGCGCGGCCGCGTGTCCCGTTGCTACGCCGGCTGCGGGATCGTGCGCGATTCCGATCCGGCCGCCGAGTTGGCCGAGTCCGAGCTCAAGCTCCAGGTGATGGTGCCGGCCCTGGCCGGGTGATCAGCTCGTGCGGATCGCCGCCATCGCGGCGTCGGCGATATGGCGGTGGAGCTCCAGGTTGTGCCCGCGGTCGGTGCGGATCTCGACGATGCCCGCCGAGTCTGGCTCCGAGATCGCTTGGCGCAACTCCGCGACGTTGCGGGGACGCTGGTAGCCGAGCCCGAACAGCGCCGCGGCCTGCGCGAAGTCGGTCCCGTGGGGGGTGGCCACGTGCTCCTCGAAGGCGTCGGTCTGGCCGCTGACCGGCAGGAAGTGGAAGATGCCGCCGCCGTCGTTGTTGAGCAGCACGATCGTCAGCTCGAGCCCGAGCCGGCGCGCCGCCAGCAGCCCGCCGAGGTCGTGCAGCAGGGCCACGTCGCCGATCAGCAGGACCACCGGCCCTGGGGAGGCGGCGGCGACGCCGAAGGCGCTGGACACCGTGCCGTCGATCCCGTTGGCGCCCCGGTTTGAGAGGACCCGCGGCCCGGGACGGTGCGCGGCGGCGAACAGCTCAACGTCGCGGATCGGCATCGACGAGGCCACGAACAAGGTCGCCTCGGGGCCCAGCCACTCCGTCAATCGCGCCGCCACCTGCGGCTCGGACAGCTCATCGCCGATGGCGGTGTCGATCGCGGCGCTGACGGCGTCGTCGGCGGTCTTCCACCGCTCCAGCCATGACTCGTCGGGCGGCCCGCTGGGTTCGCCGCGCGCCAGCGCCTGCACTGGATCCCCCCGGTCGAGCTCGGTGACCGCGGCGGATGGGTCCTGCCAGGCGCACTCGGGGTCCAGCGCCAGCTGCTCGGTGTCGGTCAGCGACGCCAGCCAGGCCCGCAGCGGCTTGGAGGTGGGGAGGTCCCCGACACGGATCACCAGCTCGGGCCGGGCGTGGCCCGTGAACTCCGGGTCGCGCAGCAGCAGGTCGTAGCGCGCGATCGCCTGTTCGCTGTGACGGGCGCCGGACAGCGGGTCGGCCAGCAGCGGGTAACCGCCGCGGTCGGCCAAGCTCGCCGCCTCGGCGCCGAGCCCCGCGTCGCGCTCGTCGCGGCCGGCCACGATCACGGTTCGTGGCGGGAGTGAGCGGGTGGACGTGGGTGCGCGCGGGGTCCCCGGTCTGGTGGTCGACACCCATGGCCGGCCGCCGGCCCGGCCGGGAACGGGGTCCGCGGGAAGCTCCGAGTCCAGGACCAGTGGCTCGCGCAGCGGGAAGTTGAGGTGCACCGGCCCCGGCCTCCCGCCCCGCGCCGTGATGTAAGCGCGGCAGGCGAGCTGGCGGATCCAGCGCAGGGTGGCTTCGGAGGCCTCGTCGACTCCGACCTCGACGAACCACTTGACCGCGTCGCCGTAGAGCTTGAGCTGGTCGATGGCCTGCCCGGCGCCCACGTCGCGCAGCTCCGGGGGCCGGTCGGCGGTCAAGACCAGCAGCGGCAGCCGGGCGTGGAAGGCCTCGATCACCGCCGGCGTGAAGTTGGCGGCGGCGGTCCCCGAGGTGCAGGCGATGGCCACCGGACGCCCGCCGGCCTTGGCGGCGCCGAGCGCGAAGAAGGCCGCGCTGCGCTCGTCCAGGTGCGACCAGCAGCGGATCCGCGGCTCGCGCACCAGCGACAGCACCAGGGGGGTGCAGCGAGAGCCGGGGGAGGTGCAGGCGTGCTCGAGCCCGGACCGTGCCAGCTCGTCGCACAGGGCCCGCAGCAGCAGATAGGTGTCGGTGGCGGTCATGATCTGCTCGATGGCGCCGACACTCGTGCTCCTCCACGGCTTCACGCACACCGGCGCGAGCTGGGACCGGGTGGTCGCCGCGCTCGGCGAACGCTACCTGTCGCTGGCGCCCGACATCCGCGGCCACGGCTCCGCCTCCCACGCCGCGCCGGTCACGGCGGCGGCGGTGATCGACGATGTCCTGGCGCTGGCGCCGGGCCCGTTCGAGCTGGCCGGCTATTCGATGGGCGGCCGGCTCGCCCTGCACGTGGCCCTGGCGGCGCCCGACCGGGTGCAGCGCCTGACCCTGATCGGGGCCAGCCCGGGGATCGAGGATGAGGGCGAGCGCGCCCAGCGCCGGGCGGCCGACGAGCAGCTCGCCGGGGAGGTGGAGCGGCTGGACATCGAGACGTTCGCCGTGCAGTGGGCACAGACCCCGGTTCTGGCCGGCCTTCCGGACGAGGTGGCGGCCGCCGTCCACCGGGACCGCCTGCGCAGCACTCCGGCTGGGTTGGCGGCGGCGCTGCGCGGGCTGGGCACCGGCGCGCTGCCGTCGCTGTGGGAGCGGTTGGGCGAGCTGGCGATGCCGGTCACGCTCCTGGTCGGCGAGCGCGACGAGAAGTTCCGGGCGGTGGCGACCGCGATGGCTTCGCGGATCGCCGGGGCGCGGGTGATCGTGGCCGATCGGGCGGGGCACGCCGTTCACCTCGAAGCGCCGGTGCCGGCTGCCGCCGCGATCGGGGGCTAGCGGTGCTCGCGCTCGTACCGCTCGGCGGCTTCTCGGCCGAAGTCTCTCCCCGGCTCGCCCGGGAAGCGACTCCGCATCGTCATCTGGCTCGAGGGAAAGCGCGCGCTCAGCAGCGCGGCCCAAACGACGATCACCGCGATCAAGCCGATGTAGACGTAGCTGCTCGAATCGACGATCACGAGAGTCACCAGGACTACCGAGGCCGTCGCGAGGATCCAACCCCACGGAGTCAGGCGCCAGCGGGATCTGTGGTGGATACCGCTCACTAGCTGCATTTTACTGGACCAGCGATTGTCCGCTACCGGCTACCGGGCGCCGGCTACCGGCGCTCATACCAGTCCAGAAGCCCCTCGCCGAGCCCCGGCGTGACCGGCGGTGCGATCGCTCCTTCGCTGGCCGGCAGCGGATTTGGACGGCCGGCGAAGAGCGCGAGCGTGTTCAGGCCGCAGGCGCGCAGCGGCGCCAAGGCGGCCGCGGCGTGCAGCGCGGCGGCGATCCCGAGCGGACCGTCGAGCGTGGAAGCCAGATAGACCTCGTAGCCGGCGGCGCGCGCCCGGTGGGCCGCGGCGAGCAGCCCGGTCAGTCCGCCGCAGCCGCCGATCTTCAGGCACACCAGGTCGCAGACGCGGCTGTCCAGCACGCCGGGCTCGATCGTCGACTCGTCGAGCGCGAGCGGTACCTCGGTCGCTTTGTCGAGCGCGGCGATGGCCGCCGCCCCGGTCACCGGCTCCTCGCAGAGCTCAATCCCCACCGGCGCTAGCACCCGCAGGTTGGCCTGCGCCTCCTCGGCCGACCAGGCGCCGTTGGCATCGATCCGGATCTTCAGCTCAGGTCCGGCGACGGCGCGTACGGCGGCCAGCCGGCCGGCGTCGTCGCCGATCGCCACCTTGCACTTGAGCGTCTTGTACCCCTGGGTCCTGGCCAGCGCGGCTTCGCGCGCGGCTCCGGCACGGTCCTCAGCCGCCATCGTCCAGTTGACCGCCACGGGCTCGGCCGCCTCGGCGCCGAGCCGCCGCCAGACCGGCTCGCCGGCCCGCCGGCCCTCCAGGTCCCACAGGGCCAGGTCAAGCGCCGCCAGCGCCTGGGGGAGAACCACCGCCTCCTCGAGCCGCGCGCGCAGATCGGCGCGCGGGGTCCGGTCGGCCTGCCCGAGCGCTGGCCGGCAGCTCTCGAGTGACGCCCGCACCTCGGCGACCGAGACCCCGTCGTAGGAGGCCAGCGGCGCCGCCTCCCCGTAACCGACCTGACCATCCTCTGCGTGCAGCTTCACCAACAGCAGCTCTCGATCGGTCACCGACCCGTGGCCGGTGACCCATGCGCGTCCCAGGCGAGCTCGGATCGACTCGATCGTCAGCCGCATGGATCGGCGATCAGCGGCTGAGCAGCAGCCCCGCCGCGAGCAGGACGCAGAACGAGAGCTGCAGCATCCCGCTGCGCGCCAGCGCCCCGTTGAGCGACGGCCCGTCGGCCCGGTTTCGCACCGTCCGGACCAGGCCGGCCGCCAGCGGCAGCGTCAGCCACGGCAGCATCACCCAGGCCCGGACGGGCCCGAACAGCCAGGTCACGGGAGCCAGCAGGTAGGCCAGGTAGACCACGGCGGCGAACATCGCCCGGGTCCGGTCGCGACCGAGACGGACCGCCAGCGTGCGCTTGCCGGCGCGCCGGTCAGTATCGATGTCGCGCACGTTGTTGACGACCAGGATCGCCGCGGCCAGCAACCCGACCGGCACGGCCAGGGCAAACGCCTCCCAGTCCAGGTGCTTGACCTGGACGAAGAACGACCCGGCCACCGCGACGATCCCGAAGAACAGGAACACGAACAGCTCGCCCAGCCCCTCATAGCCGTAGGGCCGCGGGCCGCCGGTGTAGGCGACGCCGGCGAGGATCGAGGCGGCGCCGACCAGCAGCAGCTCCCAACCGGCGACCACGATCAGGTACACGCCGGCCAGCACCGCGATCGCGAACGTCAGGTAGGTGGCGATCAGGACCTGGCGCGGCGGGACCAGCCCGCCGGCCGTGACCCGCACCGGGCCGAGCCGGTCCTCGGCATCGGCGCCACGGCGGGCGTCGGAGTAGTCGTTTGACAGGTTGGTGCCGATCTGGATGAAGATCGCCGCGATCAGCGCCGCGATGAACCGGAGGGGGTGAAAGACGCCCAGAAATCCCGCCAGCGCGGTCCCCACCAGCACCGGGGAGGCCGCCGCCGGCAGCGTCCGCGGCCGCGCGGCCATGAGCCAGATCCGGATCGGGCTGGGCTTTCCCAGGACGCCGTCGGCCGCCATCACGAGGTGCTCACGCTTGCGCTCCTGCTCACGTTCACGTTCACGCGCGGCGAGGGAACTTCGAGAAATCGGCCGGCCGCTTCTGGAGGTAGGCGTCGCGTCCCTCTTGCGCCTCTTCGCTCATGTAGAACAGCAGGTTGGCGTCGTGCGCGAGCTGCTGGATTCCGGCCATCCCGTCCTCGTCGGCGTTGAAGCTGGCCTTGAGCATCCGCAGCGCGAACGGCGACAGCGCCAGCATCTCGCGGCACCACTGCACGGTCTCCTGCTCGAGGCGCTCGAGCGGCACCACGGTGTTGACCAGCCCCATCTCCAACGCCTGGGCGGCGTCGTAGCGGCGGCAGAGAAACCAGATCTCCTTGGCCTTCTTGGGCCCGACCAGCCGCGACAGCACGCTGGCTCCGAAGCCGCCGTCAAACGAGCCGACCCGCGGGCCGACCTGGCCGAAGCGGGCGTTGTCGGCGGCGATCGTCAGATCGCAGACCACGTGCAGGACGTGGCCTCCGCCGATCGCGTAGCCGGCCACCATGGCCACGATCGGCTTGGGCAGACGGCGCATCTGGACGTGCAGGTCGGTGACGTGGAAGCGTCCCACCGCCGACTGGGCTCCGGCTTGGCCGGGGTCGGCGCCGCTGACGTATCCGCCGCGCTGGCCGCGCACCCGCTGGTCGCCCCCGGAGCAGAATGCGTCGGGACCCTCCCCGGTCAGGATCACCACGCCGACGTCCTGATCCTCGCGCGCGCGCTCGAAGGCCTCGGAGAGCTCGATCACGGTCTCGGGCCGGAAGGCATTGCGGACCTCGGGGCGGTCGATCGTGATCTTCGCGATGCCCGCGCTGTCACCGGTCCCCAGCTCGTAGCGGATGTCGGTGTAGTCGCCGGCCGCCTGCCAGCTGATGCTCACGAGGTCCTCCTATTCTGGTCGGTGAGCGAGGACTCTACGCAAGCGGGATCGAATCAAGCCGCCATGTCGGCGATCGCGTTAGGGGCGCCTAATCTGTGTTAGGGTTCCCTAATGGCGCCTGAACGGCTCAAGCGGGTGGGCTGGTGGACGCTCGGCGCGGCAGCCGTCGGGCTGCTGCTGTGGCAGATCCTCAGCGCCGGCGGCGGCACGCCGAATCCCAGCGATCCCAGCATGCATCTGAGCCGCTTGGCGGTGGTGGTCGACAGCGGGATCCTGGTCCTGCGCGAGGGCCTGGAGACGATCCTCGTACTCGCCGTTCTGACCGCCAGCATGCGCGGCGCCAACAGCGGCTATCGCAAGCCGCTGGCCCTCGGCGCGGGGGTGGCGCTCGGCGCCAGCGTCGCGACCTGGTTCGTGGCGATCGCCGTCACCGACGCCGTGGGGCCGGGCAGCCTGAAGCTGCAGGCGGCCACCGGGCTGCTGGCGATCATCGTGCTGCTGGTGGTCATGAACTGGTTCTTTCATCGCGTCTACTGGACCGGCTGGATCGCCCATCACAACAAGCGCCGCAAGGAGCTGATCGGCGACGCCGGCTCGGTCAGCGCGCAGCGGACACTGCTGGGGCTGGCCCTGCTCGGGTTCACGTCGGTGTACCGCGAGGGCTTCGAGGTGGTGCTGTTCCTGCAGAACCTGCGACTGCGCTACGGCTCCGGCGTGGTGCTGGAGGGCGTGGCGCTGGGCCTGGTGTTCGTGGCCGCGATCGGCTACGCGACCTTCGTGCTGCAGCGCCGGCTGCCGTACCGCCGGATGCTGGTGGCCACCGGGATCCTGCTCGGGCTGGTGCTGCTGGTGATGGTCGGCGAGAGCGTGCAGGAGTTCCAGCAGGCCGGCTGGCTGGGGACCACGCCGCTGAACATCACTGTGCCGGGATGGATGGGCCTGTGGTTCTCAGTCTTCCCCAACGTCCAGACGATCGTCGCGCAGATGATCGCGGCCTTGCTGGTGGTCGGGTCCTACTTCCTAGCCGAGGAGCTGCGCGTCCGCCGGCCCCGGCGGCGAGGTGGCCGGGTGGCGACTCGCGCCAGCGCGCCGCCGTCCCAGGTGGCCATGCGCTCCAGCGCGGTGCCGTCCCGTTCGCCGTCGGTGCGGCGGCTGCGCTCCGAGCCCTAGGAGCCTCCCGTGGAGAGCTGGCTGGCGCGCGCGGCGCGGATCCGGGGCGAACGCGCGGCGCTCGACGGACCCGCCGGCCGCGTCAGCTACTCCGAGCTGCTCGACCGGGCGCTGGTCGCCGCCGGGGGGCTGCTGGAGCGCGGCGTCGGGGCCGGAGATCGCGTTGCCCTGGCGATGCCGAGCGACGAGCTCGTGGTGGGGCTGCACGGCTGCATGCTGATCGGGGCCGCGGCGGTGCCGATCGACATCCGCCTGCGGGACTCGGAGCGTGCCGAGCGCGCGGCCGGGGCCGCCGTCGTTCTGGAGGAGTTGCCGGCCGGCGCGCCGGCCTCGCCGGTTCCGGGTCAGCTCGCCGACACGGCGACTGTGATGCACACGTCGGGGACCACCGCCGGTCCCAAGGAGGTGCTGCTGAGCTACGACAACTGGCAGTGGAACGCAATCGGCTCGGCCCTGGCCCTGGGGCTGGACCCCGCCGAGCGATGGCTGTGCCCGATGCCGCTGGCCCACGTCGGCGGGCTCTCGATCCAGATTCGCAGCGCCATCTACGGCACCACCGTCCTGCTCGAGCCGCGATTCGACGTCGATCGCGTCCTGGCGGCGCTGATGGATCCCGGCGTCTCCGTGACGCTGGTGTCGCTGGTCCCGACGATGCTCTCGCGGCTGCTCGACGCCGGACTGCGCGAGCCCCCGGCGCTGCGCTGGGCGCTGCTGGGAGGTGGCCCGATCGCGCCGGCGCTACTGGAGCGCGCGCAGGCGGCCGGAGTTCCGGTCGCGCCGTCGTACGGGATGACCGAAGCGTGCTCCCAGATCGCCACCAACGGCTGGCCGCTGTTCGGCTTCGAGTTGCGAATCGCCGGCGACGGAGAAGTGCTGGTCCGCGGCCCGGCGGTGGCCGCCGGAGCGCTGGCCGGCGACGGGTGGCTGCACACCGGCGATCTCGGCTCGCTCGACGAGCGTGGCCGGCTGTCGATCGAGGGGCGCAAGGCGGACACGATCGTCACCGGCGGCGAGAACGTGTCGCCGATCGAGGTCGAGGCCGCGCTGCTGGCGCACCCCCAGGTAGCCGATGCGGCAGTTCTGGGGCGTCCGGATCCGGAGTGGGGGGAGGCGGTGATCGCCCTGGTGGTGCCCCGCCCCGGAGCCTCGCCGTCGCCGGAGGCGCTGCGTTCCCACTGCGCCGAGCAGCTGGCGCCGTTCAAGGTGCCAAAGCAGGTCGAGCTGGTCGACTCGGTGCCGCGGGGGACGACCGGGAAGCTGCTGCGTCGTCAGTTGGCCGACCGGTGACGGCTGGCGCCTTCGGTTTGCGGCTGAGGTAAGAATAGGCTCATGCGGCTCAGACGGATCTCGAGACGTACCGGCTACCGATGGGTCGCGGCGGCGATCGTCGTGCTCGTCGCCAGCGCCGGGATCGGCCTGGCGCTGGCCGCGCCCGGACCGAAGCCACCCACCTTCACGGTCGGGCGAGCCACGGTCGGTGGCGCTGTGCCCAACGGGTTCGTGGGGCTGTCGATGGAGCCCCGGGGGCTCGAGACCTACGCCGGGACGGATCCTGCGGCGATCAACCCGGCCTTCGTGCAGCTGGTGCGCAACCTGGCTCCCGGACAGAGCCCGGTGCTGCGGATCGGCGGCGACGGGACCGATTGGACCTGGTACCCGGTCGCCCACCTGCGCCAGCCGCCCGGAGTCAAGTTCGGACTCGACAAGCGATGGCTGAAGGTGGGCAGCGCAGTCGCCAAGGCCCTGAACGCGCGGCTGATCCTCGGCATCAACCTCGAGGCCAATAGCCGCCGGGTGGCCGGCGCTGAGGGGCGGGCGTTCGTGAGCGGAATCGGCCGCAAGGCGATCCGGGCGCTGGAGATCGGCAACGAGCCCGAGCTGTACGGGAGCTTTGGCTGGTATCGCAACGCCGCCGGCCTCGCCATCACGGGTCGTCCCCGCGGCTATGACTTCCCGGACTACAAACGCGACTTCTCCTCGTTCGCGGCGTCGCTGCCGAAGATCGCGCTGGCTGGGCCGAGCAGCGGCTCGGTGCGCTGGAACGCGCTGCTGGGGTCGTTCCTGTCCAGCGAGCCGAAGGTGCGGTTGGTGACGTTGCACGCCTATCCGCTCAAGCACTGCAGCGCCTCGAGCCATCCCACGGTCAGCCAGCTGCTCTCGCCCCTCGCCTCGGCGGGCCTGGCCGCGGGCCTGTCGCAGTACGTGGCGGTGGCGCGCCGGCACGGTCTCGGCGTGCAGATCGACGAGCTCAACGGGATCTCGTGCGGCGGCGTCCGCGGCGTGAGCGATTCGTTCGCGTCGTCGCTGTGGGTGCTCGACGCGCTCTACCAGCTGGCCCGGGCCGGGATCGCCGGGGTGAACATCCACACCGTCCCCAACACCATCAACGAGGTGATCGGCTCAAGCCAGGTCAACCGGACCTGGCAGGCGACGGTCCATCCCGAGTACTACGGGATGATGATGTTCGCCCAGGCCGCGCCGGCCGGATCGCGGCTGCTGCGAATCGCCGGTCCGAGCCTCCCCGGAGTCACCGTATGGGCCACGCGGGCGCCCGACGGGCACGTCCGAGTGGTGCTGACCAACCGGCGCGCCACGGCCCAGAACGTCAAGGTCCGGATCGCCGGGGGCCATGGCTCGGCACTGCTCGAGCGCCTGCAGGCGCCCAGCGTTCACGCCACCTCCGGAGTGACGTTGGGCGGCCAGAGCTTCGGTGGCCAGACCAGCACCGGTCTGCTCGGTGGACCGAGCTCGGATTCAGTGGTCAAGTCCCACTCGGGGGGCTACGCGGTCACGCTCCCGGGGGGCAGCGCGGCGTTACTGGCGCTCTGAGCTTCGCCTCGGCGAGCCGGCGGCCCTCCCAGCTGAGGCCTTGGATGAACCCCTCGCTGTGCATGCGGAACGCCCAAGCGTTGGTGTATGTCACATCGATTGACGTCACATCATCCGTAGTGATCCGGCGTATGATCAGGCCACGGTGGCGGCAGACCTGACGATCGAGCAGCTTGCGGCCGAGTCCGGGATGACGGTCCGCAACATCCGTGCCCACCAGGCGCGAGGGCTGCTGTCCCCGCCCGAGGTCCGCCTCCGGGTCGGCTACTACGGGCCCGAGCACGTGGCGCAGCTGAAGCTGATCCGCGGCCTCCAGGAGGACGGCTTCAACCTGGCCGGGATCAAACGGCTGCTCGACGACTCCGACGGGACCGCCCAGCGGCTCGAGCACTTCCGCCAGGCACTGAGCGAGCAGGCCAGCGGCGAGCGGCCCCAGACGCTGACCGTCGCCGAGCTCGGCCGCCGGTTCCGGGTCGACTCGGCCCAGGCACCGCGGGTGTTGGAGCGGGCCGAGCGGCTCGGCGTGCTGGTGCGGGCCGGCGCGGATCGCTACGAGGCGCCCAGCCCATCGCTGCTGGCAGTCGCCGAGAAGGTGGTCCAGCGCGGCGTGTCCCTCGACGGTGCGCTGGCGGTGTTCGAGGAGATCGAGCGCAACTGCGACGCGGTCTCGGCCTCGTTCGTGGGGCTGTTCATGCGCGAGGTCTGGGAGCCGTTTCAGCGCGCCGGCATGCCGGTCGAGCAGTGGTCGGAGATCGAGAACTCGATCGATCGTCTGCGCCCGCTGGCCACCGAGGCGCTGCTGGCGATCTTCGGCCAGCGGATGAGCGCGCAGATCGAAAGCGCGTTCGGCGCGCTGACCCAACCGCTCTCCGCCCCGCCGCCTGCTCAGCGCGAACAGGGCGGCTAGGCTGTGGCCGGTGAGTACCGTCGATCCCGACCAGCAGCGCGCCACCAGCCGGGAGATGTGGGAACGCGCCGCGGCCGGCTGGGGCAAGCACGCCGCTCTGGTGCGCGATTGGGGGATGCCGGTGTCGGCGGCGATGATCGACCTGCTGGAGCTGCAGCCGGGCCAGCGCGTGCTCGAGCTGGCGGCCGGGCCGGGCGACACCGGCTTCATGGCCTTGGAGCTGGTCCAGCCCGGCGGGATGCTGATCTCCAGCGACGGGGCGGAGGCGATGGTGGAGGTCGCTCGCTCGCGCGCTCAGGAGGCCGGCATCGAGGACTCCGTCGAGTTCAAGGCGCTCGAGCTCGAGTGGATCGATCTGGAGACGGCCACGGTCGACGCCGTCCTGTGTCGCTGGGGGCTCATGCTGATCGTCGATCCCGACGCGGCGGCGCGGGAGATCAGGCGGGTCCTGAGGTCCGGCGGCCGGGCCTCGTTCGCCGTGTGGGACATCCCGGACCGCAACCCGTGGGCGAGGATTCCCACGCGGGCGATGGTCGAGCTCGGGCACATGCAGCCGCCCGATCCCGACGCGCCGGGGATGTTCAGGCTCGCCAAACCGGGGAGCCTGCAGGAGGTCCTGGAAGGGGCGGGATTCGTCGATGTGCGCGTAGTGCCGGTGGGGGTGGAGCGCCGCTACGAGCGCGTCGAGCAGTTCCTCGAGGACACCGTGGAGATGTCGCCCACGTTCGGGGCGACGCTGCGGGAGCTGGGAGAGTCCGAGCAGTCCGCGGTGCTCGATCGCATCAAGGCGGCGGCGGGCGCTTACGCCGACGACGACGGAGCGATTGTCCTGCCCGGCAGCTCGCTGGTCGCTGTCGCGTCTGCCTGACCGCGGCGGCGCGCCGCCATCGCCTGACAGCGATTTTGCAAGCTGAAACCCTGATTGCAGGAGTTTGCCTGTCGAGCGCGACGGTGAAAACTGTCGCGCCATGCGCTCACCAAAACTCCTCCTGTTTACCGTTCTCGCCGCTCTCGCCGTGCCGGCTTCGGCATCGGCAGACTTTGGCCACCTGATCTCCACCGGCGAGTCGCTGTCGTCGGTCGCCGCCGCCGACGGCCTGTCCGTCTCACAGCTCGCCGCGGCCAACGGGATCTCCGCCGACTCACAGCTGATCGCCGGCTCGACGCTGCAGATCCCGCCCCAGGACTCCAGCGGCCAGGTGAGCTCGGGAGCGGCGCCGTCGTCTGAGGCGGCGTCCGGGTCGGGCTCGACGGCTGGCGAGTCCGCGGCGAGCTCGTCGTCGAGCGACGCCGACGCCGATGACGGTGGTGGTAGCGGTAGCGGTGGCGGGTACACCGTGCAGCCCGGGGACACCCTGTCGGCGATCGCTGCCCAGAACGGCACGACAGTCGACCAGCTGGCGGCCGCGAACGGCCTCGATCCGAGCGGGATCCTGCCCGCCGGCGCGCAGCTGGCGGTCTCCGGCTCTGGCTCGCCGCCGTCGAGCTCGGAGCAGTCGAGCTCGCAGCCGGTGTCCGACCAGTCGTCGGCATCATCTGCGTCATCGGATTCAGGCTCGTCGTCCGGGGATTCCGGCGCGCCCCAGCCGACGCCTGAGACCGTGAGCGCTTCCGATGTCGGCCAGGTGGCGGCCGACCACGGCGTCTCGCCGTCGCTGGCTGAGGCGATCGGCTACCAGGAGAGCGGCTTCAACAACGACCTCGTGTCGAGCACCGGCGCCACCGGCGTGATGCAGATCGAGCCCGGCACCTGGGACTACATCGACTCCGCCCTGGCCACCCCGCCGCCACTTTCGACGGCTTCGGCTCAGGACAACGTCCGCGGAGGCGTGCTGTACCTGCGCTCGCTGCTGGACCAGAGCGGCGGCGACCCGTCGCTGGCCGCGGCCGGGTACTACCAGGGACTGGGGTCGGTCCGCGAACACGGCATGTACTCCGACACCCAGCAATACGTCAACAGTGTGATGGCGCTGCGGCAGCGGTTCGGCGGGCCCTAGGGCCGGCGGGCGGGACCCGGCGTACCGGGACGGGTCGGCGGGGGCCCGCTCGGAGGCAACGCCCACCCGCTGCTCAGGAGGCGGTGGCCCCCAGGAGGCGGTGGCCGCTCGGGAGGCGGTGGCCGCTCGGGAGGCGGTGGCCGCTCGGGAGGCGGTGGCCGCTCGCCCCTCGGGAGGCGGTGGCCGCTCGGAGGCAGGCCGCTCCGAGGCAGCGGCCGGCGGGGACGCGGCCACCCGCCGCACCGCACTCTGCGACAAACTCAAACCTGAGGCCCGGATATGTCGCAATAAGCGCGTCACGCTTACGCCTGGCGACAAATCCGAGACCATCCGCCGGCTTTGTCGCAGTCAGCCCCGGGGACCAAGTCGCTGGCAACCCCGGGGGGTCCCCGGTCGCGGTC
>DASXZB010000064.1:0-42125 GCA_036502145.1 Solirubrobacteraceae bacterium
CTTCGAGGCGGTGCTGAAGTTCTTCCACAACAGCGTGGGCGTCCCGTGGGGTTGGTCGATCGTCCTGCTGACCGTCGTCGTCCGTGCCTGCCTTCTCCCGCTGACGATCAAGCAGTTCGGCTCGATGGCGCGGCTGCAACAGCTGGCGCCCGAGATGAAGGCGATCCAGAACAAGTACAAGGACGACAAGCAGCGCCAGCAGCAAGAGGTGATGAAGTTCTACAAGGAGAACAACGTCCACCCGCTGGGGTCGTGTCTGCCGCTGGTGGCTCAGCTGCCGGTGTTCATCTCGCTGTTCTACATGCTTCGCCAGAGCCTGCGGCTTGATATCTGCCCGCAGGTCCAGCCCCACCACATCGTCAATGGTGTGTCGGTCGTCGACAAATCGCACACGGTTCCCTGCGGAGCCGGCCACGGCGCCGGGTTCCTGTTTATTCCGGATTTGACCGACAAGGCGACTGGCGCGGTGCTGGTCGTCCTGATCATCCTCTACGTGGGCACCCAGCTGGCCTCGAGCCTGATGATGTCGAGCGCGACCATGGATCCCACCCAGCGCAAGATCATGCTGGTGATGCCGCTGTTCTTCGTCATCTTCATCATCAACTTCCCGGCCGGCGTGATCGTCTACTGGATCACCACCAATGCCTGGACGATGGGTCAGCAATACGTGATCCGAAGACGGATCGGGCCCACTCGCGCCCCGCCGGCGGCAACCACGGCGGCGGGCGCGACCAGTGTCGTGCCCACTTCCGGGCGTGGCTCTCCCCAGCGAGACGGCAAGCAGCCAGCGGAGCCGGCCCCGGCCGCCGACGGAAACGGTTCGTCCGGGGGCGGCCTCGGAGGTCTGCTGCGCGGGCGCAACAAGGCTGCCGAGGAAGAGAAGGCTGCGGTCGCGACCCGCTCGGGGCCTCCGCCCCGTCCGCCGCGCAAGAAGAAGAAGCGCTCGGGACGTAGGAGGTAGCGCCGTGGCGGGCCAGGAACAGGCTCCTGCGGCGCTGGTCCGCGAGCTGCTCCAACGAATCGCTGACACCGCCGGCATCGATGCCACGGTCGAGATCCACGAAGACACCGAGGGGATAACCGCGGAGTTCGCCGGGGACGACCTGGGGCCACTGATCGGCCACCACGGCCAGACAATCGACGCCATCCAGCACCTCGCCTACCGCTTCGCCATGCGCGCCGACGCCGACCGCAAGCCGGTGACCGTCGATGCGGCGGGGTACCGCGAGCGCCGTGCCGTCACGCTGCGCGCGACCGCCGATCAAGCCGCGGAGACAGCGATCAACCATCGCCGCGCGGTCCCGCTCGAGGCCATGAGCCCGCTGGAGCGCAAGGTGATCCACGAGCACCTCAAGACTCGCCATGACGTCGAGACTTACAGCGAGGGCCAGGAGCCTTCGCGCCGGCTCGTGGTCGCGCCGCTGGTCGACTGAATCGGCCGGGTCGACGGTTCCGTTTCACGTGAAACGCGCACGAGACGGGTCGGCTTGGCCACGTTTCACGTGAAACGTCCAGTGGGCAGTGAGCGGAAGCCGGGCCAGTCCGAGCGGAATCCGGGCCAGTCCGGGCGTGGGCGGGCCGCCGACCGCCTGGCGGCGCTGGCGGATCGCTACGACCTTTCGGAGGCCGCCACGGCCCAAATCCAGGCGCTGCTCGCGGTGCTGACAAGCGATCCGCGGGCACCGACGACAGTGCGTGACCCGAAACGCGCGCTCGATGACCACCTGGCCGATTCGCTCGTGGCCCTGGAGCTGCCGGAAGTCCGTTCGGCGTCCTCGATCGCGGACCTGGGGGCTGGAGCCGGGGTCCCCGGGCTACCGCTGGCGATTGCGATTCCCACCGCGCAGGTCGTGCTGGTCGAGAGCAACGGGCGCAAGTGCGACTTCATCCGGCGCGCGATCGAGGCCTGCGGAGCCGATAACGCCTCGGTGGCGTGTACTCGCGCCGAGGCCTGGCCGGATGGGTTGACGCACTTCGACCTCGTGACCGCGCGCGCTCTGGCGCCGCTTCCGGTCGTCGCGGAGTACGCCGCGCCGCTGCTGCGGGTCGGCGGAGCGGCGCTGGTCTGGCGTGGCCGGCGCGACCAGGCCGAGGAGGCCGCTGCCGCCCACGCCGCCGACGAGCTCGGCCTCCGCGTGCTGGCGCCGGTTCGAGTCACTCCCTACGGGGGGGCGATCAACCGCCACTTGCAGCTCATGATTAAAGATGCTCCTACGCCTTCGCAATTCCCGCGCCGGCCGGGTATGGCGCGCAAGCGTCCCCTCGGCGGTGGCGGATCTGGTGCTAGCGGCCGAACCGGTGCGGCTGACGGATCTGATGCCAGTGGCCGAACCGGTGCCGGTGAGGCATGCGGTGCCAGCGGCCGACCCCGTGCCGGTGAGGGATCCGGAGGGGGCGTCTGACCGCACTCGGCGCTAGCTTGAAGCCTCTCATGGGGACCGTCTACGCGATCGCCAACCAGAAGGGCGGGGTGGGAAAGACGACGACGGCTGTCAACCTCGCGGCGTGCGTCGCCGAGGCCGGCTACGAGTCGCTGCTCGTCGACATCGATCCCCAGTCCAACGCCACCCTGGGCCTGGGGATCGACAAGTACACCCAGCCCACGGTGTACGACGCGCTGGTCGGTGATCTGCCGCTGGCCGACGCGGTGGTGGTGACCGAGATCCCGCACCTGTCGGTCGTCCCGGCCGGTCCAGACCTCGCCGGCGCCACGATCGAGCTGCCGCGGGCCGCCGGCTCGGAGAACCGGCTGCGCGACGCGCTGGGACCGGTGCGGGAGCGATATGCGTTCACGCTGCTCGACTGCCCGCCATCGCTGGGTCCGCTGACCGTCAATGCGCTGGTCGCCGCCGACCGGGTGATCGTCCCCGTGCAGGCCGAGTACTTCGCGCTCGAGGGGCTCGCCGGGCTGCTTGACACGCTGTCGCTGGTCCAGCGGGAGCTCAACCCGCGCCTCACCGTCGCCGGGATGCTGCTGACCATGCACGACGGCCGCACCAAGCTGGCCCAGGACGTCGAGCGGGAGGTCCGCGAGCACTTCCCGGCGCTGGTCTTCGACACCGTCATCCCCCGCAACGTCCGGGTCGGTGAGGCTCCCAGCTTCGGCAAGCCCGTGATCCACTACGACCCCCACTGCGCCGGGACCGACGCCTACTTCGAGCTCGCCAAGGAGGTGGCGGCGCGTGGCTGAGCGCCAGCGTGGGATGGGCCGCGGGCTGGCCGCGATCCTGTCGGTGGCCCCGCGGGAGGAGCCCGAGGAGCTGCGCCAGATTCCGACCGAGCTGATCTCGCCCAACCCGCTGCAGCCCCGCCGCAGCTTCGATGAGGAGCCACTGCTCGGCCTGGCCGAATCGATCAAGGTGCGCGGCGTCCTGCAGCCGGTCCTGGTCCGGCCGCTGCCCGGTGGGACCTACGAGCTGATCGCCGGTGAGCGCCGGTGGCGCGCGGCGCAACTCGCAGAGCTCGACTCCGTGCCCGCGATCGTGCGCTACCACGACGATGCCGCATCGGTCGAGGTGGCGCTGATCGAGAACATGGCCCGCGAGGACCTGAACCCGATCGAGGAGGCGCGGGCCTGTGCTGCGCTCACCGAGGAGCTCGGCCTGTCGCGCGAGGAGGTTGGGGCGCGCGTCGGCCGCAGCCGGGTCGCGGTCTCAAACCTGATCCGGCTGCTCGATCTGCCCGACGAGGCGCTGACCCTGATCGAGTCCGGCGAGCTGAGCGAGGGCCACGGTCGCGCGCTGCTCACCGCGAGCGATAACGACCAGCGCCGCCGCTTGGCCCGGGCCGCGGCCGATGGACGCTGGTCGGTGCGCGAACTCGAGGACCGCGCCCGCCGCGTCAACCCCGACCGCGCCGTATTCCGCCGCCCGAGGTCCCGCCGGCGGGCTCTGCACCCCGACCAGGAGGCGGCGACGCTACAGATCGACGACGCCTTCGGGGCCGCCCTCGGCCGCGAGGTCGAGGTGACCGCTACCGCCAGCGGCTACCGCGTGCACCTGAGCTTCGACTCGCTCGACGAGGCGCTCGAGCTCGCCCACAACCTGGGCTCGAACCGAAGCTAGAGCTACCCTCGTCGCGCGAGCGCCGCCGTTCCACAAGCCAGCGCCCGCATTACACCGTGCCCCTCCGGGTCGCGATCCGGGTGCCAGCGACCACCGTTAGAATCGCCGCGACGGGCGATTAGCTCAGTCGGTTAGAGCGCTTCTCTGATAAGGAAGAGGTCCCAGGTTCGAGTCCTGGATCGCCCACTGGGGGGAAGTGCCCGCGCATCGCCTTTTCGGGGAGTTCGCGATCGCGGCGGCGGAGCTGATCGACGGTTACTCGCTGGTCGACGCGAACGACTTTCTGTTGACGAACGCCTCGACCGTCGGACTTGAGGGCGCTACGAGGTAAGGTGGCCGCGCCGTCAGGCAACGTGCACTACCGTGGCCAGGAGTTCACCGAATCGAGCTAGCGCGGCGCCGAGGACCGTGACGGAGGTCCCCCCGATCGTGCTGCTCACGCTGCAGTTTCCCTTCGGGGATCGAAGCGAGACGTTCCTCGAGGACGAGATCGAGGTGCTCGCCGCGCGCTTTCCAGCGGTGCTCGTGCTTCCGTCTCAACCAGCCGGACCGCCACGGCGTTTGCCGGCCAACGTCGAGCTCGTGCACATGGACTGGCTGAGTACGCCGTCGATGGCCCGCAGGAAAGCCGCTTTGCTATCTCCGGCCGCGCTGGAGGTGGCCACGTCGACGGTGCGTGCGGGCGAGGACCCGCGTCCGTACATGCGGGCGATGCGCCCGTACGCTGACCGGCTGGCGCGCAATCTGCTGAAGCTGCGCTCGCTGAGACGACTCGTGCGGACTCGCGGGCTCCAACGCGCGATCTTCTATGACTACTGGTTTGAGAACTCCACCCTCGCGCTGGCGATGCTGAGGCGGTCCGGAGAGATCAGCACTGCCATCGCGCGCGCCCACCGCTTCGACCTCTACGACGAAGACTGGCCGGCCGGCGTGGTGCCATTTCGCGCGGCGAAGCTGCGTGGCCTCGACGCCGTGTTCCCCGTGTCCGACCATGGTCGGCGTTACCTCCACGCGCGAAGTCCCGGCACCCCTAACACGATCGAGCTCGCCCGCCTGGGGGTGGCGGACTTGGCACGGGAAGGGGCGCTGGTGCGCAATGGCGGAGCACCGCCGCTCGTACTCACATGCGGCGCGCTGATCAGGAGGAAGGCGATCGACTTGGTGCCGAAGGTGCTGGAGGCGGTCGGGCGGCCGTTGCGCTGGGTGCACCTCGGCGATGGTCCATTGCGTGAGCGGGTGCTGCATGCCGCCGCCCGCCTGCCCCCGTCGGTGGCGTGGGAGCTACCGGGTCACGTGCGCCATGACGAGGTCCGGCACTTCTACGAGCAACACCGCGTGGCAGCGCTCCTCTCGCTCAGTACCTCGGAGGGGGTGCCGGTGTCGATGATGGAGGCCCAGAGCTATGGCGTGCCGGTGGTGGCGCGGGCGGTCGGGGGGGTGCCTGAGATCGTGAACGAACGCACTGGCGTGGCGCTCGCCCCTGACGCGACGCCGGCGGACTTCGCGGCCGCGCTCGCGACAGCGATCGAGCCGGGGCGATTTGCACCCGAGGCGATTCGCTCCTTCTTCCTTGAGAACTTCGAGGCAAGCCTCAACTACAACCGATTTGCCGACCGCCTGATCGCGCTCCACGGCCGGGAATGAGGGCGGGCTTACAGGGTTCCCGCAGCGCGTCGCCGGTCGAGCGCTCGTTTCAACGTCACGGCGTACTCACTGGCGGCGTCGTGCTGGACACGACCATGGTTGGCCTCGTGAAGCCGCCGCAGCAGGACGACGTTGTTCACCATGACCTCGCGCAATCCCTGCTCGCGAGCGCGGAGCAGCCAGTCGAGGAACTCGCTGCGCACCGCGGTGGTCGAGAACGGCCCCACGCGGTCCCAAGCGGCGCGGGGCATCAGCATCGTGTTGGCTAGAACCGCCGGTTGGGGCTGGTCCGGGCATTCCAACTCCGCGCGCGCGGCGGCACTGAGCTCCGGTGAGACGAACTGTTCGACGTGCCCGAAGACGAGGTCAGGACTGGGGTGCGTGGAGAACGCGGCCAGCTGGCGCTCGAGCCGATCGACCGGCCAGGCGTCGTCGCCGTCCAGGAAGGCGAGATATTCGCCGCAGGCCTCGGCCACCCCGCGGTTGCGAGCGGCGCCGATCCCCGCGGCACGCTGGGAAATGCAAGACACCCTGGGGGCGTAGCGCTCAGCGACCGCGACCGTCCGGTCGGCCGATCCGTCGTCGACCACGACGATGTCGCATGGTGGGTGAGTTTGCGCGAGGACGCTGCCCAGTGCCTCGGCGAGATAGCGCTCGCCGTTGCGCACCGGAATGATTACGGCGACGTTCATCTCGCCATCCGTTTGCGCGCGAGCGAGGCGCGCAGGAGCTCGAACATCTCCTGCTTCATGGCGAGGTTGTCGTATGAGTTGTTGTTGCCGTGGATGCGGTACTCGACGAGGACATTGGGGAGCAGCTCCCAACGCGTTCCGGCGTCCGCGGCACGAGCTTGCCACTCGGTGTCTGAACCGTGACGAAAGCCGGTCTGGAAGGGTCCGATCCTGTCAAGCACGGCTCGGCGCACCAGCGCGGCGCTGGGTAGCGTGCCCGGCTGCGGCTCCTTGAACCAGCTTGCGGGTGTTCCGGGTGGCCATGGCGCGCCCGGCGAGAGCGACCGCTGCATATGGACGAGCACGTAGTCGAGTTCGGGATGGGCCTGGAGGTGTGCGATCTCGGTCGAGAGCTTTGATGGCCTCCACAGATCGTCGGCGTCGAGAAAGGAGACGAACGCTCCCCGTGCCGCAGCGACGCCGGCATTCCGGGCGGCGGCCTGCCCGCTATTCGCCTGCCGTAGACATGCAACTGAATAGCAAGAGGCGACAGCTGCGGTGCGGTCTGTGGAGCCGTCATCGACGACGATCACCTCGACGGGACCATAGTCCTGGGCCAGCACCGACTCGATGGCCTCAGCGAGGAACGCCTCGGCATTGAACGCGGGTATCACCACGCTGATCAGGGCCCGCTCGTTCATCGCGGCACTTGCGCGGCACGCCTGCGCTTGATCGATGACCGCAGCATGCGGAGCAGGCCTGCCTCGAGGTCGGCTCGTCGTAACAACCCGGTGTTCGCACCGTGCACCCGGTACTCCAGTACGACATCGTGGAGCACTTCGTATGGGATCTCGGCCTCGCGGCCGCGAACGAGCCAGTCGAAGTCCTCACAGATGTCGATCGACTCGTCGAACCCGCCTACGCGTTCGAACAACCCCCGTTTGGCGACGAGTGTCAGCCGTGCGAGGACGCTCTTGCCCATGGCTAGGTCATCGGTGAACCACTCGGGGCGCGGGCTGCCGGGATCGAGGAAGAGTCGCGCTCGCCCGAGCACGAATCCGAGCTCCGGACGCCGGATGAACCGTTCCGCCTGGACGGCGAGACGCTCGACGGGCCATCGGTCGTCGGCATCGAGGAATGCGATCAGGTCGCCTCGGGCGGCGGCGATCCCGGCATTCCGTGCCGCGCTCACGCCGCGGTGCGGACGCCGCAGCACCTGGGCTCCGAGCTTCGCGGCGAGCTCAGCGCTGCCGTCCCTGGATCCGTCGTCCACGACGATGATCTCGAGCGGCGAATACGTTTGGGCCTTCGCCGAGGCGATCGCCTCCGCCAGGAAGCGCTCCCCATCGAATACAGCGATGACCACGCTGACTGACGGCTCGCTGCGGGAGTTCAGAGGGAAACCTCCAAGAGATGGCGAATGGCTGGCCCCACCGCCGCGATGTCAGACCCCAGTTCCAGGGTGTAGGCGGGGATCTGCCGTACGAGCCGTGACATGAGAGCCAGCCCCGTGGCGCTCTCGTCCGCATGCTGCAGGACCGTGCTCGGCGCCAGGGCACGAAAGGCCTGAGCGGCGCTGGCCGGCCGGAGCAGGACGCGCCCCGCGGTGACTTGGGGCAGGAGAACGACCGAGATGGCGACCGAGCGTTGCATGAGCCGCGGCCAGGCGCGCGCGACGTCGACGATGAACTTCGACTCATCATCTGGCGAGGGCCGCCGCGCGGGGAGCCCGGGCAGCAGGTTGACGCTGGGGGCGCTTAGCTTTGCGGTCCCGTACACGCTGATGGCACGCGGCGAGGGCTCGGTTTCGAGGAGGACACAGTCGTCCCCGGCATAGCCGAGGCCGCCCCGCACGCAGGCGAGCGAGGTGGTGCTCTTCCCCGACCCGTTGGGCCCGACGAGCAGCGCGCCGGAGCGCTCGTCACCGACTGCCCCTGCATGCAGCAGGTGTCGCCGCGGGCTGGAGAGGCCCCAGTGCAGGACCAACCGCAACGGCGCTGCCCGTAGCCAGTAGGGCAGTCGGTGGGCGTCGGCCGCCCACATGATCCCCCTCCGCCGCTCGCAATCCCACATCGTGAGGACCCTGTGCCCACGGGCAACGTGGGCGCGGATCCGTCCCCCGGACAGGGTGCGTATGTCGCCACGCGCGATTACATCACGCAGACTCCACGGAGGTGGCGGGATCCCCACGCCGGTGGTTGCCTCGTCCCACAGCTCGACTTCGAAGTCGTTCGGGCCGCTGCCCGATTGCAGCACTGGAGAGAAAGCGGGCAGAAGGACCGCAGAGAGCCCGGGCCCGGCGAACCGGAGCTTGACGCGGACCTCGCCGATTTGCAGCCGCTGCTCGAACTCTCCGGCCTCACGACTGGCGCGCTTGAACGCACGGCGGACGGACTCGTAGTACGCCCTCGCCGCTTGCCGGCCAGGCTGGGCCATACGGGCATCGTCGCGAAGACGCGTCGGCAATTCGGCCCCTGGCGCTCAGCGTTCGAGCTGCGCCCTCGAGACGTCGTTCACTACGCCGTCTTCCGACTCGGCCAGCCGGTCTGGTCGACCTCGTGAATCGGGTCGACGAGCAGAAAGTCGCGCATGTCGTCGTAGCACTCGAGCTTCGGCGGTTCCCACGGTCGGTCGGGGTCAGCGGCTTCTGCCCGTAGGCCATTCGGCGGGGCGTCGCCGGCCTCGACGAGGCCTTCGCGCTCGAGTCCGGCGATGAAGCTCTCCACCGTGTTCGAGATCTCGCTCTCGGGTCGCGCGTGACGGCGAGCGAGCACGGCGCAGATCTGCGCGATGGGGCCGCCTTCTTCCAGGAGCTCCCAGATCTCCACTCCTGACCCGGTCAGGCTGTAGTAGTTCCCCGTGTCGAGGTGGATGACGATCGTCTCACCCTCGAGCGTCTCATACACGATGTTCGGTGCGTGAATCAAGCCACCTCCTGGGGCGCTCGCTCAGGATCCTCACCCCTGCCCGACGCCGAATAGTAGTTGAACCTCCCGTATTCCGCTCCCGATCCGAGGGCTCTGGGGGCGGCACGTCGAGCTTCGATGAGCCGCGGCGGATGGGCGGGTCAAGGCGCTATTCATGCACCGTTGCTCAACACGACTTCGGCCGAGACCTCGTCCATCGTGCAAAGCCGCGCCCGGTCAGCGAGACGCTCGAGCAGCGCCGGGTAACGATGAAGCCACCACCTCGCATAACAGTCGTGCAACGAAACGGCCGTGAACGATCGCTCACCAACAAGCTTCAACAGCAGCCGTTCCCAGAGCGCATAGGTGACGAACCCGCGGTACAGGGGATAGTCGTCCAATGCGATCGGCAACCGTACGAGTCGTCCGCTTAGCTTCGGCTCGTCCACCCCCAGCGAGTTCTGAGAGCTGGCCAACCATTCGAAGTTGTGAAAGGCGAGAGCCCTATCGCTCGTCTCGCGGGTAATCAGCGATCGTGGGGGCCGATAGCCCTTGATTCGGTAGTCGACTTGGCGGCAACGCTTGAGCTGATCATTGGGCTGGGCATCCGTCGGGGGTGAGTGGTCGAAGGAGTGGAAGGCCACGCAGTGGCCGCGGGTGCCGAGCGTGTCCTGTACCTCGGGCAGGATCGAGCCGACGACGTTGTATGTGGTCCGGACGCCGGCCGCGTCCTCGAGCTCCAGCATCCGCTCAAGCGTGCTCGAGGCACTGGCGTCGGCCTGCACCCGTAGCGTCTCGTCGACTCCGACGTGGCCGAGGCCGCGCTCTAGATCGTGGCATATGCAGACCGTGCGCTGCTTCTGGAACGACTCAGTCACGCGCTTGGGCATGACCATCAGATCGAGGTTGGCGGAAACGTCGATCACCCAGAAGCCCCCCTCCTCGCGTGCTCCGTAGCGAGCAACCGGATGATCGTAGACGCGCTCGAACAGCGTCCGCCCCACTTCCCGCCTGGGGTCGGTGTACCGCATGGCCAGGTCCGAGGTGGGGGTGCGCACGCAGCTGATACCACGGTGTGCCGCAAGCGCGAGTATCCCGTTTAGCAGCATTCGTGGCCAGCCTCGAAAGCGGTTCTCGACTCGACTCTTGTACTCGGGGGCCCGTCCGATCCGCTGCACCAGGTCGGACTGTTGGGCGACGCACACCAGTTCATTCGCGTCGAGGAGGACCGCGGCCCAGGCGATCTGTCCAGGCTTTCCGAAGTGCTGGCGATGCCACAGGAGCTCATCGTCGAACATCAGCTTCCGAGGAAGGTCCGCGATCTGGGCGGCATCGGCATACAGCAGGATCTCCCAATGCTGCTCGGTCTGCCACCGCCCGCACATCCGCAGCCCCTGTCCGTAGCCATCAGGCGCGCACTTGGGCAGGTGATATAGCTTGTGGGCGAAGAAATAGCGGGGCCGGAGCCCGCTGCGCACAAACTCCCCCTCGCGCGCTTGACTGATTTCCCAGAAGCTCGATCCGTGCACGACCGGCAGCGTACATGCGGCCTGTGACCTCGGTTCGCTTGCCTGTGCTGAGCGTGCTGATGCCGGTGCACGCTCATCGACCGGAATATCTTGCCGCGGCGATCAGCTCGCTACTTTCACAGAGTTCGCCGGAGTGGGAACTGCTGATGGTGGCCGAACCGGGCAACATCGGGGCACTCGAGCAGGAACTCGATCGGACCCTTGTTGACCCCCGCATTGGGCTGATCGCCAACGAGGGCAGG
The DNA here is from genome assembly GCA_036502145.1 of Solirubrobacteraceae bacterium. Lineage (GTDB taxonomy): Bacteria > Actinomycetota > Thermoleophilia > Solirubrobacterales > Solirubrobacteraceae > Palsa-465. The sequence continues at coordinate 11,057 of DASXZB010000064.1, forward strand.
AAGCTGGCGGGGGCGCTGAACACAGCCATGCGTCACGCGATCGGTTCTTTTGCGGCGACTCTGCATGCAGACGATTTGTGGGCGCCCGACGCGGTCACGGTGCTCAGGCGCTACATCCGTGCACACCCGGCGGCGGACTTCTTCCATTCGGGTCGCAGGTACGTGGACGAGCGCGGACGTTCAATTAGCTGCGTCTACCCGCCGCCGCCAGACGTGAGGATGGCGGACTTCTGGCGCGGCTCCCCGGTCAAGCATCTGTTGTGTTGGCGGCGGGAGATGGCGCTCGCGATCGGGGGGATGGACGAGACCCTGAACTCCGTCGGTCCGGATGATTTCGACTTTCCGTGGACTATGGCCGAGCATGGAGCCAGGTTCGTCGCAGTCCCTGAATGCCTCTACATCTACCGCGATCACAGGGAGTGCTTCAGGCTGACGACGCACCTCCCGCGTAGGACCCACGAACGCGAGCTCCGGCGGATCCTTACAAAGCATGGAATGCCCGAAGTGCTCGTCTCCGACCGCGTGGCCGCGGCCCGTGCTACGTACCTTCGCCAGTGCTTGTATTCGACGGCGTTCGAGGCGAGGTTGCGAAGCCTGTTGAGGATCGAGCGCCGCGACGGGTGGCGCGAGCGCTATCAAGAGCGGCCTCAGCTGCGCACTGGGCATGCCCCGCCAGGGGGCTCGTGTAAGCCCAAGGAGCGTGCAGCCGAGGGGACGTCGCCTAGGGGGCAGACACCGCACAGATGATCAACCGCATCAGCAGGCCTTGGCGGCTGTTCGCCCGGCTGTTCCACGATTCGCGGCGCCTGCTCGGGATCACCGTCACGCTGTCGGTGCTGCAAGCGTTTGCGTTGATCCCCATCGCCCTACTCCTGCAGCGCGTCTTCGACAAGCAGATCCCGCACCACGACGCCGGCGCGGTCACGATCACCGCCGGGTTGATCCTCCTGCTTTACGCGGCCAACGCGGGCCTGGATCTGTGGACGCGGTACATCAGCCTCAAGGTCAACAAGCGTGCCGTTGCCCGCCTGCGCGTGATGCTCACCGAGCGTCTTTACGCACTGGACCGGGCCGAACTCGACCGGTCTAGCGCGGCCGTGCTTCAGTCGATCGTGGTGCAGGACACCGAGCGCGTGGACGTGATGACCAACTCCATGATCGCCCTGCTCATTCCGGCCGTGATCGTGTCCCTGGGCCTCACGGCGGCCGCGCTCGTGGTCTCCCCACTGCTCTTCGCGGCGCTGCTGACCGTCGTGCCGATCATGGTCGGGACCAACCGATTGCTGACTCCCGTCATCCGTCGGCGTACCCGCCGCTGGCAGCGAACCTTCGACGAGTTCGCTGCGGCGACGGCACTGGGCCTGCGCGCGATGTCGCTCACCAAGGTGCATGCAGCCGAGCAGATCGAGATCGAGCGCCGCTCGCAGCTGATCGGGGGACTCGCCGAGGCGGGGCGAGAGATGGCCTGGTTGGGGGGGACGTATGGGGTCGTGCAGCAGTCCATCAGCGCGTGCGCAGGGGTGATCGTTCTCGTCGCAGGAGGTTGGGCGACATCCCATGGCGAGCTGACGACTGGGGAGCTGGTCGGGTTCTATGCCATCGCCGTCCTCCTGCTGCGGCAGCTGTCACCGCTCATCAGCGGCGTTCCCGCGGCGGTCATCGGCTACGAGTCGATGGTCCGTCTCGATCGGTTGTTGCAAGCAGGGGGTGGTGAGCCGTATTCGGGTACCAAAGTGATCGACTTCGATGGCTCGTTGACGTTCGACGGGGTGTCATTCGGGTACGACCGTCGGCCGGTTCTTCTCGAGGTCGACCTCACCATCGCGGCGGGTGAGCGAGTAGCGATCGTCGGGCCTAATGGCGCTGGGAAGAGCACGCTGGTCAGCCTGTTGTTGGGCCTATACCGGCCGGACGCCGGTCGCCTGCTGGCCAGCGGGGTTCCCTTCGACGAGCTCGATATGCCGAGCTTTCGTCGTGCCATCGGAGTCGTTCTCCAGGACCCGGTGATCTTCCCCGGCACCGTGGGTGAGAACATCGCCTACGGTCGGCCGAACGCCACTGAGGCCGAGATCCAGCGCGCGGCAGCGTGGGCGACCGCGGCCGAATTCGTCGAGGCGTTCCCGCAGGGATACGCCACTCCGGTCGGTGACGAGGGGGTGCTGCTGTCCGCAGGGCAACGCCAACGCGTGGCGATCGCGCGCGCGCTGATGGCTTGGCCCGCCCTGCTCGTGCTCGATGAGCCGACGGCGCACCTGGACGACGCGGCGATCAACCGGTTGCTGCAGAACCTCTCGGAGCTGCCTCGCTCTCCCACGATCGTGGCAATCAGTCACGACCCCACGATCGAAGCTTGGGCCGAGCAAGTGATCCACCTGCGCGATGGCCGGATCATGAACGAGAAAGCCCCCACGGCGGCGAAATCGTCGTTGAGGTCGTGAGCGCGATCGGCATCCGGCTGTCGCGTCGTCCTTCCCTCCGGCTGCCGAACAGCACTGAGAGCCTATTGCTGCGCGCGGCGACCGGCGACGGCCGGTGCGCGTGTTCCGCGTGGGCGCAGTGGCGCCGCGCCGGCGGACGACTCGATGGCCTGGACTCATCCGTATCGCGCCTGCTGCCGATGGTCTACCGAACCCTCGAGGCCAACCAGATCAACGACCCGGACATCCTGCGGCTCAGGGGTGTCTACCGACATGCGTGGGTGCGCAACCAGCGAGTGCTCGACCGTCTCGGGGATGCACTCGAGTCACTGAATCGCGGCGGCATCCCAACGATGGTCCTCAAAGGCGCCGCGGTCAGTGTGACCCACCATCGGGATGCCGGCGCGCGGCGACTGGATGATGTCGGCGTGCTTGTGCCACCGCCCGAAGCCGAACATGCTCTTGCCCTCCTCCGGGCGGACGGATGGTCACCGCTCTGCCGCTCCAATCCCGGTCGCGTACTGCGGAGGCGTCACGCGATCGCGCTGGCGGGGCCGCGCGATGCCCAGATCGACCTGCACCGCCGGACCCTCGCCGAATCCGCGGGCGACGAGGACTTCTGGTCAGGAGCAGTCCCGGCAACCGTGGGTCGTTCGGCGACACTTGCCCCGGGCCCTACCGAGCAGCTGTTGCATGCGTGCGGGCCCGGAGCGAGATCCGGGCCTAACGGGCTCACCTGGATCTCTGACGCGGCCGTGATCCTCCGTAGCGCCGGGGGAGACATTGATTGGGCGCGGCTGGTCGAAGGCGTCGCCCGGCGACGGATCGCGCTTACGACCACCACGTCGCTTGCGGTCCTGCGCGTGGTGCTCGATGCGCCGATCCCTCAGCAGGTCATGACTGAGCTCGGCCGGCTCCAAGACATCTCGCGGGAGCGGCTCCTCCTGCGGCTTTCCCGCCGAGCGATTCGCATCACCGCTCACGGCGGCGATGCAGTGGACTCATAGCGTGAGCTCCCGCCGTCCGCGTCTGCTAGCCGTGGTGTCCCGGTTCAAATGGACGCACATCGACTACTTGGCAGCACTGGCAGATCATTTCGAGGTGTTCGTCGCCTGGTCGGGCCAGGGCGGCAAGGGTGCGCCGCTCGACGGCCTGCGTGCGGGGATGCGCGGCCTGCCGATCGGTTGGATCCCCGACCTCGGTGCCGAGGCCGTGCGGGCTCGACTACGGAGAGTGATTTCGGCCTTTCGGCCAGATCTGATCCATGTCATGTACTACCACCACGAGGAGCTGACCCTCGTCGTACGCGAGCTGGTCGGAGGCGAGCTGCCGATTGTCTTCGAGTGTCGGGATCCCCTCACGGCGCTCAACCGCGCCACCCCCGGTGACCCCGACTGGGCACTCGAGCGCGACGCGATCCTTGCCGCAGATCGCCACATCCTCCTCACCGCGGCCGAGCGCGTCTACTACGAGTCCGCCCACCAGCTCGATCTGAGCCAGAGCTCGCTGATCATCCCCCACGCCTACCGGGCGTCGACGGTGGCGCCGCCGTCGCCGAAGCTCTCCGCGGTCGACGGACGAACCCATATTGCGCTCGTGGGCACAGCCGATTCCAAGCCGGACCACGGCCGCTGGTATGGCGACATCATCCGCCGCCTGATTGACCTCGGCTTCGTCGTTCACTCTCACTTCTGGGACTTAACTGCCTTTGGCGTGTCACTCGAGCCGTACGTAGCCCTCGCCGAGGAGCTCGACGATTACCACCATCACCCCACCGTCTCGTTCCGTCGCGGCACCGAGCTCTCGAAGGTCATCTCGCGCTATGACCTGATGGGCGTGTTTCACGAGCTGAACGCGACACATCGCAATGAATCAGCGATATTGGCTTTCGGCCTTACCACCAAAGCCGTCTGCGGTTGGCTGCACGGAGGTATCCCGGTGGTGTGCTTTCCGCACTACCGGGGGATCGTCGAACGCATCGACGAGCTCGGGATCGGGTTCGTCGTGGGCAGCTGGGACGAACTCGGCGCCATCGGGTGCGACCGCGACGCGATTGCAGCCGCCACCGAGCGCTGCCTAGTGTGCCGTCCGGAGTTCACCACCGAGCGCACTGCGGAGCGGATTGCGTCCTTTGTGGCGCCAATGCACGATCGCGAAGCGGCGGCTCGGCTGGCTATGTCGTCGTTCGGGCCGAGGAGCCGTTGATACCAATGCCGAACCACGGCACCTGGGGTGCGGAGGGCACTGCCGAACGTTTCCGCGCGCTCCACATGATCAGGCTGGATAACGCGCTGTCGGAAGTGGTGGCGGAGTTAGCGGCCTCGGGGCAGCGGGCGATCCTGCTGAAGGGCCCCTCGTTTGCGGACTGGCTGTACGACGATCGGTGGCAGCGCACCTACCAAGACATTGACTTGGCCGTCGATCCGGCGACATTCGACCAGTCCGAGCAAGTGCTGGCGAGAATGGGGTTCACGCTGCGTCCCGGGTCGCGCCACCACACCGTCTGGCAGCGAGGGCCAGTCACGATCGAGCTTCACCGTTCGCTCTACTGGACGCGCTGCGGCGACCAGCTGGCATGGGAGATCCTCAGCGCCGAGACGAGCGAGCTCTTGATCTGCGGCCGGCCGGTCGAGACGCTGGGTCCACCCGGACGCTTGGTCGTGGTGTGTCTTCACGCGGCCCAGCACGGGCGCGATTTCCCGCACCCGCTGGCCGATCTGACGCGGTCCATCGCCCGCGTCAATCGGCACGATTGGAAACGCGCCGCTGAGCTAGCTCGCCGCTTGGGGGCGATTGAGCCGTTTGGCGCCGGTTTGAGGATGTGCCCAGAAGGCGAGGTACTGGCGCAAGCGTTGTCCATCCCGCAGGCGCGCTCCCGGGAGATCGCACTACTAGCACACGCCCCCCCGCCGACGGCGGTTGGCTTTGAGCAGCTCGCGACCGCCGAACGGGCCCGGGATCGCCTTCGCCTGATCGTGGATGAGCTGTTGCCGAGCGCAGCCTTCATGCGCAGCTGGCAGCCGCTGGCTCGGAGAGGATGGCTCGGCTTGGCCGCTGCCTACGGTTGGAGACCGTTCTGGCTGCTCGCGAAAGCCCCGCGCGGCCTTCGGGTTTGGCTCGCCGCCCACCGCGAGTACAAGCGTGGTGCCCGAGGGCGTTGGCGGGGTTGACGATGAGCAAGCACCTGCGCGCGCTGCTCGCGGCGGGGATCGTCGCCGACGAGCGGCGCCGCGAGGACGCGCGCGTGCGGGTCTTCCGCTTGCGCCCCGAGTCCGTCGTGGCGGTGCAGGCGTGGCTTGACCAGATCCAGGCCCATTGGGATGAGCAGCTCGGGTCCTTCAAGGCCCACGTGGAACGGAAGGAGAGACAGTGAGCGAACCGACGCAGGCTTCTTCTTCAGAGGATCGCTCGATCACCTCGGAGGTTGAGGTGGCGGTCGACCCTGAGACGGCGTTCTCGGCGTTCACCGAGGAGCTCGACTTCTGGTGGGTTCGCGGGCCGATCAACCACCACGCAGGAGGCCGCGTCCTGGCGATGCGCTGCGAGCCAGGCGTCGGCGGCCGGCTGCTCGAGGTCTATGACGACACGATCGGCGACGCGCTGGAGTTGGGGCGCATCACGGCCTGGGAGCCGGGCAGGCTACTGGCCTGGCAGAGCTCGCTCGATGACGTGCGCACCGAAGTCCGGTTTGAACGCTCCGACACCGCGACCCTGGTGCGCGTCGTTGCCCGCATCCCTGTCGACGGCGAGGACCGCGGTGGCACCTCTTGGACGCGGGTCGTGCCGAAATGGTTCGGCCCCTGGTGCGCGGGGCGAGAGCACGCACCGCGGAAGGTCCGGGACCTTGCCCGCCTGGCGCTGGCGATCTCCTACCGCCAACCTGCCGCCGCCGCCCGTTGGCTTGCCGATGCCTTCGGCTTTGAGTCTCCCGATCCGCTGCCCGAAGGCCTCGACCCACTGCCCGAGACAGCGCACGGTCACCCCTGGATCGAGTTCCGGCTGGGCAACAGTTCGCTGATTCTCTTCAAGCTGGACGGCGACCCGCCTCAACGGACGCCGATCCACGTCCCCTGGGTGTACGTCGACGACATCGCCGAGCACTTCCGCCGGGCGTGCGACCGCGGAGCGACCGTGGTCCAGGAGCTCGCCAGCCCCTGGGGATTGCCGTTCTACGTCGTCGACGATCCCGAAAGCAACCGCTGGACCTTCGCCCAGGCGCGTCCGACGATGCGGTAGGCGAGGAGCGGGCCTAGATCGGCCAAGCCGTGCTATCACGAGACGTGGATTGCCCACAGCACGCCTCCGCTGAAGCAAACGGAGCGCCGTCTGGCAGGGGCACGAGCGGAGCCAGAGCTCAGAACGGAGGATCGCGATGCCGCCCAACAGCGTTCATTTCAACGGTTCGGTGAACTTGCCAGACGCCGAGACCGTGATGCGTGAGATCAGCTCGCGCATCCCGACGGGCGTGCGACGGATGACCGACGGCGAGACCGGCGAGCGCAACTACTGGATCCAGTTCCAGGTCGAGAAGTTCGTGGCCATGCCGGAGCTCGAGTCGGTGGGCAGGCGCGAGGCCTATGACACAGGCGAGACTGAGGCGCCGGCGATGCCACAGCTGCGTCTCGCTGAAGGGGTCGACCCCGAGACTGTGAAGTGGCCCGAGCTGGGCTACGCGGACGCCTACGCCGAGTCGTATGAGGTGTTCAGCGCCCTGCAGGAGGACGGGACGATCCCGGCGGGGGTTCGCTTCCAGATGCAGTACCCCACCCCGATCGCACCGATTGCGGGGACGATCGCGGCAGAGGATCTGCCGGGGATCGCGGGCTCGTATGAGCGCGCGCTGTTCGCCGACCTCGCCAAGGCCCTGGCGAAATTGCCCCACGACCGCTGCGCGGTGCAGTGGGATGTCGCGGTCGAGTTCGGACTCCTGGAGGGAGGTTTTGACCCTGGCGTGCGGGCACCATTGGATGAGATCGCGGCCGGTCTGATTCGGTGCGTGGCCACGGTGCCGGATGATGTGCCGGTTGGGATGCACCTGTGCTATGGCGACTACGGTCACCAGCACTTCAAGCAGCCGGAATCGCTCGAGTTACAGGTACAGCTCGTAAATGCCATCGTGTCCGCGTCACCCCGGCCGGTGGACTGGTTCTCCTTCACCGTCCCACAGGCCCGGCGCGACGAGAATTACTTCGCCCCATTGCGCAATCTCCAAACCGGACCGGAGACCGAGCTGGACTTCGCGCTGGTGCCCTACCACCCGGCCGATCAGTCACCGGGTACCACGGCCGAGCAGGCCAGGCTGATCGACGCGTATCTGGCCCAGTCACCCTCACGACGACGCGACTGGGGGATCTGCACCGAATGCGGGATGGGCCGAGTCGCCGCCGATGACGTACCGACGCTGCTGGAGCTGCACCGGGAGATCCTGGACCGTGGCGGCGACCGCTAACGCTCTCCCCGCCGTGCTGCGGCGAGACACACTAACCAACTAAGGCACCCATCGCTCCAGGGCCGGGGTGACCACCAGCTCGTGAGTCAGGGCTCGAGCGCCCTGGGTGACCAGAAATGACACTGCGGAGGCGACCTGGCCCATGTCCGCCAGCGCCTCGGCCGGCTGATCGCTGGTAAACGCCGCCGTCTTGGGCGACTCGATGGTCGCGTCGACGGCGAGCAACGCCACGTGGATGCCCTCGCCACGGAGCTCCTGCGCGGCGGCCTGCACCAGGGCACGGGTGGCGAAGGCACCCGCCGCCCACAGCCCCTTGCCCGGCATCGCCCGCCGGGACGAACCGCCGGTGACTTGCACCAGGGCGCCTCCGCCATCCTCCCTCAAGGCCCGCGTTCCGGTCGATAGGAAGACGAAGGCCTGCTCGGCAACGGCCACGGTCCAGCCGCGAAACGCGTCGAGGTCGGCACCGGCCAGCTCGCCACCCCCGAACGGGCCGCTCTGCGGTGGCCGCGCTGCACTCACCGCGTTGATCACGGCGCCCAGCGGGCCGAGCTCCCGCCGTGCGGTCCTCAGCGCGCCGCTCAGTGCTTCGGGATCCGAGGCGTCAGCGGGTAGGGGCAGCGCGCCGCGGCTTCGTACCTGCTCGAGGGTGCCCTCGCTGCGGGCGACGGCGGCCGCGTTCCAGCCCAAGTCGAGAAAGTGCTCCACGATCGCGCCGCCGAGGTTCCGGGCTCCCAGCACCACCACTGTGTCCGCCATGGCTCGCGTCTCCTTCCTCGCTGAGGTCGCCGTCGCGCAGGTTTCGTCCGCGCGGAGGAAGAAGGCTAGCCCTTGCCTGCCAGCCGAGCCTGGCTCAGCCGGCCGTTGGTAGAGTCCACCGTCGTTCGGAGACGGGACGGAATGGATCGAATTCTCACTACTCACGCCGGCAGCCTTCCGCGGCCGGACGATCTCGTCGAGTTGATCTGGGCTCGGCAGGAGGGCCAGGAGATCGACGAGGGGCAGCTGGAGGCGCGAATCGACGCGGCTGTCGCCGACGTGGTGGCCAAGCAGAAGCAGGCCGGGATCGACATCGTCTCCGACGGCGAGCTCAGCAAGAGCGGCTTCAGCACCTACGTCAACGAGCGCTTCTCCGGGTTTGAAGGTCGCTCGGAGTTCCAAGCCGACGACGTGGCCGACTTTCCCAATCTGGCAATGCGACTGTTCAACACGCCGGCGATGGCCCACCTCGTGTTCTCGAACTGTGTCGGTCCCGCCAAGCTCAGCGACAAGGACGCCGTCCATCGTGACGTGGATCGCCTGAAGCGGGCCCTGAACGGAACCGACCCATCCGCCGCGTTCATCGGCGCCATCAGTCCCGGACAGATCGCTTTCAACTACCCGGACCAGCACTATGGCTCGCACGAGACCTACCTGGGTGCGCTCGCCGACGAGCTGGCCTATGAGTACAAGACCATTACCGAGGCCGGCTTCAACCTCCAGATCGACTCGCCCGACATGGCGATGGCCGCACACTGCCGCTCGGTCGGCAGCAGTGTGGGCGATTGGCACAAGCACCTGCCGCTGGCCGTGGATGCCCTCAACACCGCGCTCGATGGGATCCCGCCGGAACAGGTGCGACTCCACGTCTGCTGGGGCAACTACGGCGGGCCCCACCACAAGGACGTCCCGCTCGGCGAGATCATCGACCAGGTCTTCCGGGTCAAGGCGGGCACCATCTACGTCGAAGGTGGCAACCCTCGGCATGCGCACGAGTGGCGGGTTTTCGAACAAGTGCCGCTGCCCGACGACAAGTCGGTGATCCTCGGCGTGATCGACGTCAAGTCCAACTACGTCGAGCATCCGCTCGTGGTAGCCGACCGGCTGATACGGCTCGGCAAGATCGTCGGCAAGGAGCGGCTGCTGGCCGGTACCGACTGTGGCTTTGACACCTTCATCCGCTTCTCGCTCGTCGATCCCGACGTGGCCTGGCTCAAGCTGAAGTCGCTCGCCGAGGGTGCTGAGCTCGCCTCGGCCGAGCTTTGAGCGATCAGCCGCCCGACCCGTAGAGGGTCAGTCTGCCAGAGACAGACTCCAACGCTCCCGGGTCCGCCACGCGACGGTGGTGGTCGCCGCAGCCAAACGTCACCGGCCGCGGCATTCTGGCCGGCTACAGCGCCAAGTTCTGGCTGCTGGTGATCCTGATCGGAGTCGCCGCGGGAGTCGGCGCGTCGGCGATGATGGGGTTGCTCAAGCTGGCCGAGCACCTGTCCTACGGATACCGGCGCGGTCCGTACCTGGACGGACTCAGCGTGGGCTCGGGGCTTCACCGCGTGGTCGTGCTGCTGCTGGCGGCGGTGATCGTCGGCGTCGGGGTCACAGTGCTTCACCGCCTGCCGATCTCCGGCGGGGCAGAAGTATCCGAAGCGCTGTGGCTGCATGGCGCCCGACTTCCGTTCGTGGCCAGCATCGCGCGCGGCGTGCTGTCGATCGTGACCGTCGGGATGGGCGTATCACTCGGACGCGAGGCGGCGCCCCAGCTCGCGGGGGCCGCCACCGCCAGCTGGGTGGCCGAGTGGGCACAGCTTCCTCAGTGGCAGCGACGGCTGCTGGTCGCCTCGGGGGCCGGAGCCGGATTCGCGGCGGTCTACAACGTTCCCCTGGCCGGTGCGCTGTTCGCGCTCGAGGTGCTGCTGGGGACCGTGGCGCTGCCGCTGGTGCTCCCGGCACTGGCGATGTCGGTCACCGCCACCGCTGTGGCCTGGATCACGCTCGGCACGGCTCACACGTACCACATGCCGACCTACAACCTGCAGGCCGCGCAGATGGTCTGGGCGGTGGTCACCGGTCCCCTGATCGGCGTGGCCGCGGTGGTCTGGGTGCGATCGATCGAGCTGGCCAGTTCGCTGCGTCCCAAGCACTGGGGGCGGTTCGCCGCGCCGCTGGTCGTGTTCGGACTGTTGGGAGTGGTCTCGATCCAGTACCCGCAGCTGCTGGGCAACGGCAAGGACATCATCCAGGTGGGGGTGCTCGGCGGGTACTCGCTCGGCCTCTCGGCGGTGCTGCTGGCGCTCAAGCCGCTGGCCACCGCGAGCTGCCTCGGAGCCGGCGCCATCGGCGGGCTGTTTACACCCACGCTGAGCATCGGGGTGCTGCTGGCGGCCGCGCTGGAGGGGATCTGGTCTCACATCTGGCCCGGGACGGTCCCGGGCAGCTACGCACTGATCGGCGGCGCTGCGTTCCTGGCCGCAGCGATGCAGGGTCCGCTTTCGGCAGTGGTGCTGGTACTCGAGCTCACGCGCCACTTCGACCTGCTGATGGCGCCGACGCTGGTTGCGGTCACGATCGCCACGGTGGTCGCCCGGCGGCTGGGTGCGGGCTCGATCTACTCGGCGCGGCTGCGTCCGGATCCGTACGCCGCCGGAGGATCGACCGCGGCGGCGGCGATCGCGACGCTCGACGCGCCCCAGGAGCCGACTCGGTTCGAGGATGAGCCGGAGACTGTTAAACGGCGACGCCGGCCTGGCTGATGACCAGACCGGCGCCGTTTCAGACTTGGTGAGGCTGCCCGGTTAGGCGGCCCGCCGAAGCTCCTCGAGCCCCGAGCTACGAGCCAGCCGGGTCAGGCCCTGCTGCTCGAGCTCGCGCGCCTTGCCCATCGGGATTCCGAGCTCGATCCCCGTCTGACGGAGGTTCAGGGGCTCGGTTCCGGTGAGTCCGAAGCGCAGGCGGATCACATTGCGCTCGGCCTCGGGAAGGCGATCGACGGCGCCGTTGATCAGCTCCTGGCGCTCGGCGGTCTCGACTTCCTCGGCCGGCTCGGGACGCTCGCTGGCGAGCAGATCGCCGAAGGCGGTCTCGCCGTCCTCGCCGATCGGCTGATCGAGACTGGTGAGACCCCGCGTCAACTCGCGCAGTTCCGAGACCTCCTCGACGGGAAGCTTCGCCTCGGCGGCGATTTCCTCGTCGGTCGGCTCGCGCCCTAGCTTGGTGCTGAGCTCGCCCTCGATCTTGCGGACCTTGGTCTGACGCTGGGCGACGTGGACCGGAAGCCGGATCGTCCGGCCGTGGTTCTGCAGTCCACGCTGCAGCGCCTGACGGATCCACAGCGTGCCGTAGGTCGAGAACTTGAAGCCGCGCCGCCAGTCGAACTTCTCGACCGCGCGGATCAGGCCCAGCATGCCCTCCTGGACCAGGTCCTCCATCGGAAGTCCATGACCCTGGTAGCGCCGAGCCTGCGACACGACCAGCCGCAGGTTGGAATTGATCATCCGCTCCTTGGCTTCGAGGTCGCCGCGCTCGATGCGCTTGGCCAACTCGACCTCTTCCTCTGCGGTCAGCAGAGAGTGCGCGCGGGCGGCACGCAGGAACTGGTCGAGCGAGTTCTCGCTGAGCGCGGAAATCGCCGCCGAACGCGTCTCGGGACGGTGCTCGCCGGCATGCGCGGCCCGGCGACGGGTCTGCCGTCGGCGAGTCGGCGCCGCCGCGGCCAGCGCCGCGTGATCCCCGCGCGTGCGGAGACGCTGTGCGTCTTGATGCTCGCTTCGGCCCGAGGCCTCACGAGGCTGGGTTTCAGTGGTGTTCAGGTCAATCTCCGTAATTCGCATGGTTTTGCTCCGGACATAATCATAGCAAAAGTTCGATGATCATCGAACTATGCCTCACGCTCCGCTAACGTCGTCCGGCAAGGCCCCGTGAGGATGGTCTTTCCGTCCTGCGGGGCAGTAAACCTGACCGATCGAAGGCCCTCGTAAGGATCCGGTCGGGCCCACCCGTTGGCGGCGCGATGCGGGGCTTGAGCCTCGAGCCCGGTTGGCAGGAGGTTTTACCCCCAAAACGGCGGGTTGTTACTGCCACCCGCAGCCAGAAACCGGGGTATTGGAGACGGCGCCACCAACCCACCGGGCGACGGCCCCCAACTCGCCGGGCGAGGTTGCTTTTCGACTCAGGCGCCGTTTACGAAACTGGTGATGTTGGGCGTGCCGAGCCCGGTCGTCAGGTCATAGCCCGGGCCGGCCGTGTAGAGCCCGTTGGCCCCGATCGTGATGTCGTTGTATGCGGTCGAGGGCTCGGTGCTGTACAGGATCGGACCGGCAAACGAGAGCGCACCACCGTGGGCGCCCTGGGCGCGGGCCCAGATCCCCTGCCACGAGGGCGCACTGGCGCTGGTGCCGCCGATGGTCTCGATGGTGCCGTTGACCACGACGTCGTACCCGCTCTCGGGGTCGGCGTCGAGACTGACGTCCGGGACCCCGCGGCGCGCCAGCGGCACGGCTCCCAGCAGCTTGGCGCCGGACTGGAATGCGGGCGTCGGCTCGATCGGGCTCAGGCCGCCACCGCCCGCATACCAGGCGATCTCGGTGGGACCGCTCCCGAGCACGCTGGTGCCGCCGACGGCGATGCCGTACGGGCTCGAGGCGGGATAGCTGGTGTCCGGGATGCCGACCGGGACGCCGTTGACGCCGACGACGGCGGGGCACTGCGAGCCGGTGTCGCCGCTGGAGAAGAACATCGTCTGCCCCTGGGCATCGGCCTGCTCGAGCACCGTGTCAAGCCCGCTGGTGAAGCCCGAGACGTCCGCGAGCAGGTCGCACTCGCCGGCCGAGAAGCTGCCCTGCCGGGCGGTGTCGTCGGTGACCCAGCGGTTGATCGTGGTCAGGATGTCGGCATCGCTGAGCGACGGTCCGACGTAGACATTGAGCTGGGTCACGCCAGGGGCGAATCCGGTCGAGTACTGGCTGTCGAGGTCCCACTCGTCGTCGCCTGAGGTGTCGCTCGACGGGGTGCCCACGTTGATCTGGTTCCAGGTCACGGTCGGCAGGCCGTAGTGCTGCTCGAAGGTGGCCAGGTCCTTCTGGGGCTGGCTGACGTTGCCCTCGGTGATGATCGCCAGCTGCTGCCCGCTTCCGGTCTGCGAGGAGGGGGCGTTGTAGAGCTTCCACAGGTCCTGGGGCCCGTAGCTGGCCGGGTAGTTGAGCGAGGAGGGCAGCCCCGGCGTCGCCAGGACATGGTTGCGGGCCGCGCCGGAGCGCTGCGCCGGAGGTGTGATGGTCACCTTCGACAGGCTGGAAAGGCCGAGTACCGCGCCCACGTCGCCGGCGATGCTCGACGGCAGCTGCGCCGCGCCGGTGGGGCGATAGAAGGTCCCGTTGGCGGCTGTGCTGTAAGTGTGAAAAGTGGTGTGCAGCGCGTTGCCGACAGCGGTCGAGGACCCGCTGAGCGACATCAGCAGACGGTTGGCCGAGACCGACTGGACGGCCAGCCGATTGGCCGCGGCCCACTTGCCGATCGCGGACACCGTGCTCGCCGCCGGCGCGTACCGGGAGTTGAACTGGGGGCCGGTCAGGGCGGCGTGTGGCGCCGAGACGAACGACTTCAGGGCGCCCGCGTTGCGCGGGGTTAGCACCAGCGTGAACGTCATCGGGCGCGCGGGGAGCGGTCCGAGGTCACGAGCTCCGGAGACTCCCCAGGCGGCAGCGCCCGGCGGGGTGGCCGCAAAGGCGTTGGCCGGGACGGCGAGGACCGCTGCGGCGGCAGTTGCTGCGGTCACTGAAATGAACGTCACGCCGAGGCGCGCCATGCGACCGGTGATCATCTAATCCCTCCCGAGGATTGGCGACACTCACGGCGGGCCTGGACCCCGCCGCGGCACCATCTGAATCTACCCAATCGCTTGCCCGGCCACGCCAGTTGCTTCACAAACCGGTCGGATGTCAGACCGGGGGTTCGGTAAACGTCTCCCGAGCCAGCTCCAGGAACTCGGCCGCGGCGGGGGCGTGCCGGCGCCCCTCGCGCCAGGCCAAGGTGATGTCTCGGCGCAGCGTCGGGGCCACCAGGCTCGCCACGCAGACCTCGGCGCCGGGGCCCACGGCATCCGAACGCGGCAGTACCGCCACCCCCAGCCCGCGGGCGACCAGGCGCCTGACCCGCTCGCTCTCGTTTGACTCGAGTGTCACCCGGGGCGCGAAACCGGCGTCGCGCCCGGCGCCGACGAGCAGCTCACGCAGCCGCGACCCGTCGCGGAAGCTGATGAAGCTGTCCTCCGCAAGCTCGGCCATGCGGACCTGGCGGCGCTTGCCCAGCCGGTGCTGGCGCGGGAGCACCGCCACCAGTTCCTCGGAGACCAGCTGGTGCAGCCCCAGACCGTGGCTCTCCACGCGTTCGGTGACCGATAGGAAGGCCAAATCGAGCTCGTCCACGCGCAGCATCTCGGCCATCTCCTCGCTGGTCTGCTCGCGCACCGTGAAATCGACGTGCGGGTGGCGCTCGTGAAACAGCGCCAGCGCCAGCGACAGGTCGACCGGACCCATGGTGTGCATCGCGCCGATCGTGACGTGACCGGTGTACATGCCGCGCAGGGCCTGCAGCTCGGTCTCCGCCGCCTCCAGCTCGGCCAGGATGCGCCGGGCCCGGACCATCAGCAGCTCGCCGGCATCGGTGAGCGACACACGCCGGGTGGTGCGCTCGACCAGCGCCAGGCCGAGCTCGGCCTCGAGCCGGCGGATCTGCTGGGAGAGGGCGGGCTGGGCGATGTGCTCGCTGGCGGCGGCGCGGGTGAAGTTGCGCTCCTCGGCGAGTGCCACGAGGTAGCGCAGCTGGCGCAATTCCATAAGCGACGATTATAAATAACCCAAAAGAGTCGTCTTGGACTTCTAGCGCCGGAGGAGGCATAGTGCTTCTCGCAGTACCTCTCCTCCCTCGAGCGCGCCCCGCAGGATCGGCCTCATATTCCGCCGATTCCGGGGCGCTCTCATTTAATGCGGCACCCGCTGAACGGCGTGAGCCGTTAGGACGAGCCGTCAAGACCTAGCAAGCGGCTCGCATTCTCCTTGAGGACGAGCGGACGGACTTCTTCACGGATCGGGAGCTTCTCGAAGTCGGCCAGCCAGCGGTCCGGGGTTATCAGGGGGAAGTCCGAGCCGAACAGCATCTTGTGGCGCAGGCGGGTGTTCGTGTACTGGACCAGGATCTCTGGGAAGTACTTCGGCGACCAGCCGCTGAGGTCGATGTAGACGTTGGGCTTGTGGACGGCGACCGCGAGCGCCTCCTCCTGCCAGGGGAACGAAGGGTGGGCGAGAATGATGTCGAGGTCCGGGAACTCGGCCGCGACGTCGTCGACGGCCATGGGGTTGGAGTACTTCAGGCGCACGCCGCCGCCGCCGGGCATGCCGGCGCCGATGCCCGTGGTGCCGGAATGAAACAGAGCGATCAGGCCGGCCTCGGCGATCACCTCGTAGAGGCCGAAGAAGGCGTAATCGTTGGGCCAGAAGGCCTGGGTGTTGGGGTGGAACTTGAACCCCCGCACGCCGGCCTCGATCAGCTCGCGGGCCTGGCGGATGGCGAGCTTGCCGCGGTGGGGGTCGACGCTGCCGAACGGGATCAGGACGTCAGGGTTGGTGCGGGCCACATCCAGCACCTCGTCGTTGCCCAGGCGCCGGCGCCCCATCCCGGCCTCGTCGTCGACGTTGAAGACCACCGCCAGCATGTTGCGCTGGCGGTAGTAGTCGGCGACGTCCTGGGCACTGGGCTGCGGGGGGCTGCCGCCGAAGTACTTTCCCGCCGCCTCCAGGAGCTCGGTGGTGACCGGATCCTGCGGCTGGTCGGCGTTGCGCTCGGCGTGGGTGTGGACGTCGATCGCGACGATGCGATCGAGGTCGATACCGGTGGCTGTCATTCCGAGCGGCTCAGGATCCGCCGAACAGGCGGACCAGGCAATCGGCCACCATGGCCGGCTTCTCGGAGCCCTTGACCTCGACGGTGGCGCGCAGCTTGACCTGCAGGCCGCCGGCCACATCGTCGACCGAGACGATCTCGCCCCCGCCGCGCCACTCGGCCCCCACCGGCAGCGGCGCCGGGAAGCGGACCCGGTCAAGGCCGTAGTTGACGCCGGCCACCACGTCGGTGACCCGCAGCAACTGCATCGTGATCGGGGCCAGCAGCGACAGGGTCAGGTATCCGTGGGCGACGGTCCCGCCGAACGGCGAGGCCTTGGCGCGCTCGACATCGACGTGGATGTAGTTGTGATCGTCGGTTACGTCGGCGAACTGGTTGACGCGCTCCTGGTCCATCACCTGCCACTCGGTGTAGCCCAGATGCTCTCCGACGTGATCGCGCAGGCCGGCCATGTCGGTGACCAGACCCGAGGTCTCTGAAGTGCTCAAGTCGCTTCCCTCCGGGAAATCGTGGATCGAAGCGCCCCACAAAGTCGACGGAGCGCCTTGGACAGCATTGCCGACGACAAGCGCGACGGCAAGGGTCAGTGATTTCCACGGGTCGCCGGTGCGGTCGATTACGGAGCCCCAACGGGGGCTTGCGCACCGATAAGGAGGTATGGGTGACGACGCCAACCACTTCTCGTGTGCGCTGAGCGCCGTGCTGCTCGCCCGCGTGCAGGACTACGGTGGCGAGGAAGCGGTCGCCCAGCTGCTCGCTCGGGCCGGCAGCACCCGATCGGCCGACCAGCTGCGAGACATCGTCAACTGGATCTCCTACGACGAGGCGGTGGCGCTGTGGCGTGCCGGCGCGCTGGTGACCCACCACCCCCAGTTCGCGCGCGCGGTTGGCGAGGATGCCGGACGGCGCCTCGGCGGCTCGCACGTGGCGACGTTGCTGCGCTCGCTGGGCTCGCCGGAGGCCGTCTATCGCCAGATCGCCACCACCGCCACCAAGTACAGCACCGTGGCCGAGCTCGAGGCAGTGGAGTGGGGACCCGGCTTTGCCGACATCGTGGCAGTCCCGGTGAAGGGCTTTCGCCGTCACGCCGATCACTGCGCCTGGACCTGCGGGCTGTTGTCGCAACCGCCGGTGCTGTTCGGCCTGCCCCCGGCCAGGGTCGAGCACCACCGCTGCGCCGCCTTTGGGGCCGCGGCCTGCGAGTACCGCGTGACCTGGCGCCCCGCAAACGCCGGCGCGGGCGGCGACTCCTCCGAGCAGATCGAGCAGCTCCGCAGCCAGCTCGACGCGATGAAGGAGCGGTTGCACAGCATGTTCGACACCGCCGCCGACCTGATCGGAGCCGGTCGTCTCGAGGAAGTGCTGGCGCGCATCGCCGAGCGGGCAGCGGTCGAGGTCCGCGCGCCCCGTTATCTGCTCACCGTGCGGATGACCCCCGACGGCGAGCGGCTGTGTCATCACCGCGGCTTTCGCGAGGAGGACGTCGACGGCTATGCCACCGAGCTGCTGAGGCGCCACCCGGCACAGCATCCCGACTCGTGGCTGGTGGTGGCGGTTCGTTCCAACCGCCGCGACTATGGGCGGCTGCTGGCGATGTACGACGAGGGCGTGAGGTTCTTTCCGGAGGAGCGCGACCTGCTCGAGGTCTACGCCCGCTACGCCGCCAGCGCGCTGGACAGCGCCAGCGCCCTGCGCGAGGCCGAGGAGCGCTACGCCCAGTCCAGCGCGCTACTGCGCCTGGCGCGAGCGCTCGCGGCCGCCGGCACCAGCGCCGAGGTGGCCCGCCGGCTCGCCGACTCGGTACCCGTGGTGGTCGACTGCGACCGTGTCGGGGTCCACCTGTGGGACGCCACCGCTGGCGAGCTGGCCCAGGAGGCGATCACCGAGAGCGGCGACACCACGCCGCAGCGAACCCCCGGTGCCACCCGCTGGAAGCCCAGCCCCGGGGGAGCGCTCGAGCGGCTCCTGCTGGACCCGAAGCCCGACCCGATCTTCGTCGACGCGCAGACCGGAGACGACGCGCTGCGCCGGCTGATCGTAAACCGCGGATTGGCGGCCACGATGCTCGTGCCGTTGGCGACACCGGGCCGGTTTCTCGGCCTGCTCACCGTGTCGGTCGATCACGGCCCGGCGCGGCTGGCGCCCGGCCCTGACCTGCTCGATCGCCTCTCCGGCGTGGCGGCTCAGGCCACCACCGCGCTGCAGAACGGCCAGCTCGTGGATCAGATCACCTACCAGGCGCTGCACGACCAGCTCACCGGTCTCGCCAACCGCGTCCAATTCACCACCGAGCTGCGCAGTGCGGTGCACCAGGCACGGCAACGCGAGGGCAGCGTGACCCTCTTCTATCTCGATCTCGACCGCTTCAAGCCGGTCAACGACGAGTACGGCCACGATGCCGGCGACGAGCTGCTGACCGAGTTCGCCGCCCGCCTCAAGAGCTGCACGCGGGGCGAGGATCTGGTGGCGCGCTTGGGCGGCGACGAGTTCGCCGTCCTGCTCAGCACCCCGACCGCCGACGACGTCGAGAAGCTCGGACGGCGGATCGCCGCCGCGGTGGCCGAACCGTTCGGGGTCGGGGGCCGGACGGTGGCGGTGGGCGTCAGCGTCGGACGGGCGGTGTACCCGCTCGACGCCGATGATGCCGACGGTCTGCTGCGCAACGCCGACGCGGCGATGTTCGAGGTCAAGCGGCGGCGGAGGACCGAGCCCGGCCAAACGCAGGGCCGAGCGGTGACCGCCACCCGCTGAGCGGACCGTCTACCGCGCGACCGCAGTGCGCCGGGGAGCCGTTGCGCCAAGCTCGAGGACGTGGTCGGCGTGCCGGATCAGCTCCAGATCGTGCGTGGCGCAGATGATGGTCTGGCCGTCGCCGGTGGCGGTCTCGGCGAGCAGTCGCGCCACCGCCGCGGCGCTCGCCTGATCGAGTCGCGAGGTCGGCTCGTCGACCACCAGCAACCCTTCCGCGCTGGCCATGGCGCGGGCCAGAGCCACCCGCTGGGCCTCGCCGGCCGACAGCCTCCAGACCCGCTGCTGCGCGCGGTCCGCGAGCCCCACCCGGGCCAGGATGTCGTCCGCCGCCCGGGAGGCCCGGTCGGCCGAGCGGCCGCGAATCCGCAGCGCCAGGGAGACGTTCTCGGCGGCGCTGAGGAAGCCGACCGGCGACGGCTCCTGAGGTAGGTACCCGATCCGTCGCCGCCGCACCTCGGCAAGCCGCTCGTCGTCGAGGCCTGCCAGGGAGGCGTCGTCCAGCAGCAGGTCGCCGGCATCCGGTGTCCGCAGCGCGGCCACCAGCTCCAGCAGGGTCGTCTTGCCCGACCCCGAGCGGCCGGTGACCGCGGTCAGGCATCCGGGCGCGAAGCTCACGCTGAGCTGCTCGATCACGGCCCGCCGCCGGGCCCCGCGCCCGCGGCTGCGTGACACCGATCGAAGCTCCACCGCCACCGCAGCTGCGCAAGCCCGGCGAGTCGCAGAGGTCGCGGCCGTCCGCGGCGCCGCCAGGTCCGGCGGCGCCCGTCGCTCGGCACCCGCCGGGGTGAGCAGGACCCCGTCGCCGAGCACCTCCGCGCGAGCGGTGGCGCCGATGCCGGTCTCCTCGAGCAGCGGCGACGGCACGCGGATCCACCCGCCCGGCCCCACCACCAGCGTGCGCCCGCCGTGCAGGCGCTCCTCGACGATCCGGCCGTCACGGATGCGGACCGCGCGCTCTGCGTTGTCGGCCATCGCCGGGTCGTGGGAGACCACGATCACCGTCGTGCCCTCGGCCTCGGCGAGCTCGTCGATCAGCCCGGCGATGTCACGGGCGGACGGCTCGTCGAGCTCGGCCGTCGGCTCGTCGGCCAGCAGCAGCGGCGGTCGGTGGGCGACCGCGGCGCACAGCGCGACCCGCTGGCGCTCGCCGCCGGACAGCTCGCTGGCGAATGCGTCCGCGCGATCGCCCAAGCCGGCGGTCCGCAGCAGTGCGGCGGTCCGCGAGCGGCGCTGAGCCCGGCGCACGCCCCGCAGCGCCAACGGCATCGCCACGGCGTCGGCGATCCGCAGCTCGGGGGGCAGCGTGGATTCGGCGTGCTGATCGAGGAAGCCCACGAACTGATGGCGCAGCCTCGCCCGCTCGCGGGCGCCGAGCCGCCCGGCGTCGCGGCCGAACACCATCACCGAGCCCGCCGACGGCGCCTGAAGCCCCGCGATCACCCGCAGCAGGGTGGTCTTCCCGGCGCCGCTGGGCCCGAGCACGCAGAGGCGCTCGCCATGGCGAAGCCGCAGGCTCAGTCCCTGCAGCGCCGCGGCGTCGCCCTCGTTGGTTCGGTGCACGCAGAAGACGTCGCGCAGCTCGATCGCCGCCGCGCTCACGCCCACCGCCCCCGCGCCAGGACCGCCGCGCTCATGCCCACCGCGCGCGTGCCAGGACCGCCGCTCACGCCCACCGCCTCCGCGCCATGACCGCCGCCGAGGCGAGCCACCCCACGAGCGCAAACGCCGCCACCAGCCCCAGCGCGCCCAGGGCCAGCTGGCCCCACGGTGCAACCGTCACCAGCGGCGGCCGCGGCGCCTGAATGGTCGCGCCGCCCCGCACCGCGGCCACCGCAAGCCGGGTGAGGACGGCGGCGACCGCCGCCCCCGCAAGTACGCCGAGCGCTCCCGCGAGCAGGATGCGCAGCTGCAGCTCGCGGCGCAGCGCTCGCGGGCCCAGACCCTGGATGGCGAGGTCGCGCTCGACGAGCGGCTCGCGCAGCGCGCCGACCAGCGCGGCCAACAGCCCCACGATCGCCAAGACCGCGCCGAGTCCGGCCGCGGCGGCCAGCGTGCCGAGGGTCCCCACTGCGATCGGCTCGGTTCGCAGCCGATGCTCCACTGCGGATCGAAAGCTCTGACCCAGCGACGCCAGCGCCCCACCGCCGAGCGCCGCCCCCAGCACCCGCGCCTTCGCAGTGTCGATCCACAGCTCGTCCGCGGCGCCCTGTCCCGGAAGCGACGCCTCCAGCGCCGCGGCGAGTGTGGCCTCGTCGGCGATCACGAACCCGGCGGCGTCGGCGGGGACGGTCGGGAAGCGCCGCAGCACCCCGACCACCACTCCGCGGACCGGAAGGCCGTCGACCGTCAGCCCTATCTGGCGGTTGCGGGCCGCCGCCGCTGCCGTGGCCGGGTCCACCAGCACCGGGACCGGGCGCACGTCGCTCGGTTGGGGCGGGCGCACCACCCCCGCCGCGCCGCTGTCGGCAAAGCGCAGCCGCATCGCCGAACCGCCCCGCCCAGAGCCGGCCGCCGCGCCGACGCCGTCCCACCGGCCCAGGGCTGACCTCTGCAGCCGCTCACCCGACCGGCCGATGGCCACGGCAGGTCCCAGCGAGACGGCGGTCGAGAACTGCGTCGCCGCGGCTGGGTTCTCGGCGTTCTGATGGCCGGTCGTCGCCTGCTCGCCGGCGGGCTCGGAGAGTTCCAGCGCCTGCAGCTCGTGGCGTCCCGTCGGCAGGCGCGCGGTCACCGTCCGCGGCCGCGCCGAGGCCAGGCCGAGCGGCAGCTCAGTCACGGTACCGGCGCTGTCGCGCAGCTCCGCGGCCACCTCGACCGCCGCGCTGGGAGCCGACATCGTCAGCGACAACGACCGCGCAGCGGCTGGGAGCACGGGGCCGCGACTGCGAACCGGTCCGGGCGGGCGCAGCCTCGCGGCCAGCCGGCCCAACGGCGCCGATCCGTCGCTGGTGCGCCACCCGTGGATCAGCGCCAGGCCCGATGCGGGGATCCCCAACGCCGGGACGGTCACGCTGGAGGCGCCGCTGGTGAACGTCGCGTCGGTGCGCCGCACCGCGAGCACTGACCCGCCGGCCAGCCGGCGCCACCGGGCCAACGGGGCGAGCTCGAGGGGCGTCTGGAAGCTGGGAGTGGGGGTCAGTCTGGCGTCGAGCGGCACCTGGTCTGCGGCCTGGTCGGCGGCACCCCGTTCCAGCGTGGCGCGGTAGGCGAGCGCGAACCCGGCCAGGCCGGTGCTGACCGCGATGAACGCGATCGCCAGCGACGGAGCCACCGGAGCCCGGGCCAGGCCGACCAGGGCCAGCCGCGCCGGGAGCGGTCCGGCGCGGGCCAGCCGCTCGCCGGCTCGAAGCAGCGCGGCGGCGCCCCGGTAGACCACGACGCCGGCGGCGACGCAGGCCAGCGGCGCCACCAGCACGGCCAACGCCCCGCCGGTCGACCCGCCGCGGCTCAGCGCCAGCGCCAGCGCGGCAGCGCCGGCCAGCGCAAGGACGTCGGCCGCACGGCCGCCGGGGGCCAGGAGCACCAGCCCGATCACGGCGCTGGCCAGCAGCCATCCGGCGGCCAGCGTAACCACGCCGGTCAAGCTCAGCAGGCTGTGGTTGAGGACCGCTCCCACCGGGAGCCCGGCCGCGTGGGCCAGCAGGGCGCAGACGGCGATGCCGACGGCAAAGCCGGCCACCACCGCGCACGCCGACAGCGCCGCCGCCTCACCCAGTGAGAAGACCAGCCGCTGGCTCAGCCGCGCACCCGCGATCTGCAGCCGCTGCACCTCATCGCGCTGGTCGCGGCGTAGGCCGTAGGCGGTGAGGATCAGGAACACCGACAGCGCGGCCAGCGCGCCGCCTCCGGCGGTCAGCAATCGCCGGGGGGCGGTGGCGGCCTCGGCGCGAGCCGCGTCGAGGGCGGCGAACGGGGCGCTCAGACTGAACTGGCTGCCCTCCTGAACGAGCGCCGCCTGGGCTGCCTGCAGTCGTCGCTCGAGCCCGGCCAGCTGCCAGCTCTGAAGCTGGTCGGTGCGCAACGGCGACAGCCAGCTGTGCGAGCGATACACGCCGCTCAGTCCGCTCAGCGAATCGAGGCCGCGCTCGTCGCCGGTCACCAGCACCGGGGTCCCGCTGGACTTGGGCGGGACGAAGCCGAGCGGGGTGGCCGAGCGCAGTGTGGTGGTCCCGGTCACCCGGATGTTCACCCCGGGCACGTGCAGAATCCGTCGTTGCAGCGCCCCGCCGGCCAGCAGCATCGGGCAGACGCTCGGCGTGCAGGCCCCGGGCAGCGCCGCACGGCCGCTCACCCAGTGCCCCAGCGACGAGATCGCGGCGGGCCTGACGATCACCCCGTCGAGGCGGACCGGGTTCATCAGCGCCACCCGCGTCGGCGCCGGAAGGCCCAGCCCGTGCAGCAGCGCTTGCGCCCGCCGGCCGACGGCCGGCGTGACGGGACCCAGCCAGCTGACCTCGACGCTGCGCTGCTGCGATCCGGAACCGGCCAGGGCGGAACGCGCCTCCCGGTCTGCGGCGATCACGCCCTCGGCCGCCACGGCGCAGGCAAACGCGGTCGCCAGCGCCAAGCCCAGCGCCGGCAGCAGCCAGTGACCCGGCCGTCGGCGCGCGCGGGCGGCCACCAGGATCAGCGGTGCCGCCAGCGCGCTCAGGTCAGATCTCCCGGGTTCGGCGTCGGTAGTGGCGCTTGGCCTTGGCCCGCCCACCGCACACCGCCATCGAGCACCACCGGCCGGTCCGGTTGCGCGAGTGGTCGTAGAAGGCCCAACCGCAGTGGTCGCCGGGACAGACCTTCAACCGCGACCAGGAGCCGTCGGCGATCGCCAGCGCGGTGATCGCAAGAAGACATCCGATCGCGCCGTCGACGCCGGCTTCGGGGGCGGCGGAGAACCGCGGGCCGGTGCCATCGAAGCGCACCTCGACCCGCGTTCCGGCGGCCACGGCGTCGAGTCTCCGCAGGGCCGGTTGACCGTGGCCCGCCCCAGCCCTCCCGGGCCCGGCTCTCCCGGACCCGGCTCTCCCGGACCGGGCCAGGTCGCGCAACGCTTCACGCGCGGTCAGCGCTCGGACCAGGTCGGGCTCGCCGGGGCTCAATCCCCCAGCGGACAGCCCGGCCTCCCGCAACCAGTGGCCGAGCGCCGCCGGCGAGCGCAGAACCTCGGCTCCATGCTCGTGGACGAGATCGAAGTGCGTGTTGACGAACGCCTGCACGACCGCCAGCCGACCGGGAGCCGGGGGGCGGCCGCCGGGCTGTGGCCCCACTGGGGGACGAGGGTCACTCTCACCAGTCATACGGTGTGGGCGGTTAGGTTACCCGTGACAGGGCACCGCCGGGAGAGGGATTGACAGCCTCGCTGGTGCGCTGCGGCCACGCTCGGCGGTGCGGCGCGAGTCCCCCGGCTGCCCTGAGCGGCCCCCTATACTTTCCCCACCCCAACGAGGAGCAGCGCGTGCAGGAAATGGTCATCTACGGCGTTAGCTTCGACATGGTCGGCAAGCAGCAGATCGTGCTGCTGAAGACCGTCGAGAACAACAAGTTCCTGCCGATCTGGATCGGTCACCCGGAGGCGGCGGCGATCCTGATGAAGCTGCAGGGCGCCTCGACTCCCCGGCCCATGACCCACGACCTCCTGTCCGAGATGCTCGGCGAGCTGGAGGTCGAATGCACGCGGGTCGCGGTCACCGAGCTGCGCGAGAACACTTTCTATGCCTCCATCAGCCTGCGCGCCAACGGCCGCGAGCTCGAGATCGATTCCCGGCCCAGCGACGCGCTCGCGCTCGCCGTCCGCTCCGGCGCCCCGATCTTCGCTGCCGACGACGTGATCTCGGAGTCGGCGATCGAGTTCGAGCACGAAGTCGAGGACACCGAAGAGGTGGTCGAGAAGTTCAAGGACTTCCTCGATCGCGTCACGCCCGAGGACTTCGCGTCAGACGAATAGGACCCGCCCGCTCCCGCCCGCCCCGCTCGCCCCGCCCGCCCCGTCTGTTCAGCGGTCGGCGCGATCGAAGCGTTCGACGGCGGCCAGGATGCGCTCGACCAGCTGATCGAATGAGATCCCCGCCGCCTCGGCGGCCTGAGGCAGCAGACTGGTCTCGGTCAGCCCCGGGATCGGGTTGAGTTCGAGCACCGACAGCTCCCCGGCGCCCTCAGCCAGCATCAGGTCGACGCGGGCGAACCCCGCGCACCCCAGCAGCGAGTAGGTCTGCAGCGCGATCTCGCGCGCCCGCGCGGCCACCGGCTCGTCGAGCTCGGCGGGGCAGACGAACCGGGTGCGGCCGATCTCGTAGCGGGCCTCGAAGTCGTAGAAGTCCTCCTGCTCGGGGACCGCCTCGACGATCGGCAGGACCGCCGGCTTGCCATCCTCGGCCAGGATCGAGACCGCCAACTCGCGGCCGTGGACGTAGCGCTCGAGCAGCACCTTGCGGTCATACGAGAACGCCGCCACCAGCGCCGCCGGCACGTCGGCCGGGGTGCGCGCGAACTTGATCCCCAGCGCCGAACCCTGCCGGGCCGGCTTGACCACGATCGGGAACTCCAGCCGCTGCTCGATCGCGGGCAGCGCCTGGGCGGCGCCGAGCGCCTCGAACGCGGTGTCGTTGAAGGCGTAGAAGTCGGGCGTGGGCAGGCCGCTGTCGCGCATCGCGTGCTTGGCCAGCACCTTGTCGGCGGCACGGATGCACGCCGAGACGCCGGAGCCCGTGTAGGGGATGCCCATCACCTCCAGCAGCTCCTGCACCGTGCCGTCCTCGCCGTCGCGGCCGTGCAGCGCCACGAACGCCACGTCCGGCCGCTGGTCGCCGAGCGCACCCACCAGGTCGGGTCCGACATCGATCGCCAGCACCTCGTGGCCGAGGTGCTCGAGCGCATCCTGCACCCGGGCGCCGGAGCGCAGCGATACCTGGCGCTCGAGCGAGCGCCCGCCCTTCAGCACCGCGACCCGGCTCACGGCTGGCGCTGTCTCATCCGGCGCGCTTGCGCTGCGCCGGCAGCCTCAGGATCTTGGCCAGCTGGGACTCGGCCCCAGACGGCGGCTCGGCCCGTTGGGTTGCGACCTCGGCGGGGCGTGGCGACTCGACGCGGGGCCGGGCGCCGGTCAGCGTGCCGTACATCGCCACCTGCTCGCGGACTACCTCGCCGATCCGGCGGATCCCCTCGCGGATGTCGTCCTCGCCGACGCCGGAGAAGTTCAGGCGCATCGACGACCCCCCGCGGCCGTCGACGTAGGCGGCACGGCCGGGGACGAAGGCCACGTGATCCTCGAGCGCCCGCGCCAGCAGGTCGGTGGTGTCGATGTAGTCGGGCATCGTGGCCCAGATGAATAGCCCGCCCTGGGGGTGGGTCCACTCGGCCTCACGCGGGAAGTGCTCGGCCAGCGCGTCGAGCATCACATCGCGGCGGCGCCGGTAGATCTCGAGCAGCGAGCGGACGTAGTCGTCCCACGGCCCGGCCTGGAAGTAGGCGTCGACGAAGTACTGCGAGATCGAGGACGAGCACAGGTCCGAGGCCTGCTTTCCGATCTGCATCTTGTGCAGGATCGGCGCCGGGGCGACGGTCCAGCCCAGGCGAACACCGGGCGAGAGGATCTTCGAGAACGTGCCGGCGTAGATGACGAACTCGTTGTCGAGCGAGTACAGCGTGGGCAACGGCTCGCTCTCGTAGCGCAGCAGCCCGTAGGGGTTGTCCTCAAGCACCAGCAGCTCGCGCTCGCCGGCGATCCGCACCAGCTCGCGGCGGCGCTCCAGCGACAGCGTGACGCCGGCCGGGTTGTGGAAGTTGGGGACGGTGTAGATGAACTTGGGGCGCCGGCCGCTGCGCTCGAGCTCGTCGAGCTTGGCCTCGAGGTCCTGGACGCGCATCCCGTCGCGGTCCATCGTCACCTGGACCACGTCCGCCTGGTAGGCGCAGAACGTCGGGATCGCGCCGGGGTAGGTGGGAGCCTCGGCCACGACCACGTCGCCGGGGTCCAGCAGCGTCTTGCAGACCAGGTCGATGACCTGCTGGCCGCCCGTGGTGATCATCACCTCGTCGGGGTCGATCGCCATGCCCTCGGCGCCCATCACGTCGGTGATGCGCCGCTTGACCCGCGCAAAGCCCTCGGTGGGCCCGTATTGGAGCGCTCGAGCGCACGACTCGCTGGCCACCGTGCCCATCAGTGCGGCGTAGGAATCGGACGGGAAGGTCGACGTGTCGGGCAACCCGCCCGCCAGCGAGATCACGTCGTCGCGCTCGGTGAGGGCCATCAGGTCGCGCATCGCCGAAGAGCGCATCACCTTCGTGCGCTCCGCGAACAGGGCCGCGTAACGCTCGATATCGCGTGCCGTGGAACGGGGGCGTCGGGTGGCCGCTGCGGGGCGTGGTCCGGCGCCGAAGGTGAGGTCCCGCTCGCCTGTGGTGGGGTCGCTCCCACCCGTCGGGATAGGGGCCCGTCCGCCCGTCGGCCCGCCCGGGCTCACACTGCCCTCTCGTCTATCGTCACGCCTCGTCACGGTACAGCACGGTGCATCTGGTCTTCGACATCTTCCAAGGGATAGGCGTGGCCGGGGCGGTCGGGATCCGGCCGTTCCTGCCCGCGCTGGCGGTCGGCGCGCTCGCGGCCGGCGACATCCAGATCGACTTCGCGCACACTGACTTCTCTTTCCTGCAGAGCGCCCCTTTCCTGCTCGGGATGGCGGTGGGCGCGGCGCTGCTGGCGCTGATCGAGTGGCGGTTCGGCGCTGAGCAGACCGAGCCCGCCCCGGTGGCGCTGATCGTGGCTCTGGCCTCGCTGGCCCTCGGCGCGCTGCTGTTCGCGGGCTCGCTGTGTCGCGGGGGGTACGCGATCTGGCCCGGCCTGGTCGGAGGCGTCGTCTGCGCCGCCGTCGGGGTTCTGGCCACCCGCCCGCTGCTGACCCGCGTACGCGCCCGCTTGGACCCGGAGACCCGAGGTGCTCTGCCCCTGTTCGTCGAGGCCGCGGCGGTGATCGCGGCCGCCCTCTCGGTCCTGCTGCCGCCGGTCGGGGTGATCGTGCTGGCGCTGCTGCTGTGGCTGCTGATCGCCGGGCGCGGGAGCGGCGAGCAGAAGTACGCCGGGCTGCGCATCCTGCGCTGACTGGCCGTGGAGCCCCTGAGCCCGGCATGAGCGAGACGCCCAAGAAGCTCGTCCTGGTGATCATCGACGCGCTCAAGCCCTCGATGCTGGAGCGGGCGATCGCCGGGGGCCGGGCCCCGGCCCTGACCCAAATCCGCGACCGGGGCGTCTACGTCGGCGACTGCGTGGCCGCGTTCCCGTCGGTCACCCCGGTGTGCGCGGCCACCATCACCACCGGCGTCGGCCCCGATCAGCACCTGATCCCGAGCATGAACTGGTACCACCGCGAGGAGGCTCGCTACGTCGAATACGGCTCCAGCTTCTCAGCCTCGCGCCAATTCGGAGTGGTGCGCTCGCTGACCGACACCGTGTACCGGATGAACGACGAGCACCTATCGCATGACACCGAGACCGTCTTCGAGTCACTCGACGACCTCGACCTGCGCACCGCGGGGACCACGTACCTGATCTACCGGGGCCGCCACCAGCACGAGGTGGCCAACGAGTCGGCGCTGGCCAGGATCGTCACCTCGACCCTTTTTCGCCGGACCATCTACGGACCCCAGGAGCTGTTCTACGCCGACCTCTACGCGTCGCGGCGCACCGGCTGCCGGGGCCAGCTCGGTCTGCCCGGGGCGCGCGACCAGCACACCGGCTGCGTCGGCGCCTACCTGACCGAGCACGACCTGTTCGACTTCATGCTGTTCTCGCTGCCCGACAACGATGCCTACTCGCATCGCAACGGTCCCCACGCCCAGGTGACCTCGATCGCGGCCGCCGACCGCCAGATCGAGCGGCTCATGCACGCCGGCGGGGGCCCCGAGGAGTTCCTGGACCAGCACGCGGTGATCGTCGCCTCCGACCACTCGCAGGCCGCCGTCGAGGAGCGGATCCGCCTCGACCAGGCGTTCGCCGACTTCGACGTGGCCACGCCGAGCCCGTCGCGGTCGATCGGCGCCGAGATCGCGCTCAGCCCGGCCCAGCGCTCGGCGATGATCTACGCGCTCGATGAGGACCATCCGGAGCGCGTGGTCAGCCGAGCGATCGAGACGGTCAGCGAGCTCGACGGCGTCGATCTGATCATGTCGCTCGCCGACGGCGAGGCGGTGGTGCGCAGCCGCCGGGGCGAGCTTCGCTTCACCCCCGGCGGTGAGCTGGTGGACCGCCGCGACCAGCGTTGGAGCGTCGAGGGCGACCTGGCCGTCCTGCGGGCCGAGCTCCAGGACGGTCGCTTTCTCAGCACCGAGTATCCCGACGCGCTGGCCCGGATCTGGTCGTCACTGAAGTGTCCCAACGCCGGCGAGGTGGTCCTGTCGGCCGCGCCCGGGTACGAGTTCGTGGACTGGGGCGGCTCGGACCACGTCGGCGGCGGCTCGCACGGAAGCTTGCACCGCTCCGACTCGCTGGGCGCGCTGCTGTGGTGCGGAACCGGACCGGACTCCCGCGACGCCCGTGACCAGTGGTCCCTGCGCGACATAGCGCCGATGATCACCGAGCACTTCCGATTTGCATCCGGGGACGGGACCGATTAGAACCCGGTTAGGCGAAAGAGGACTCTTACGGGCCGCCAACAAACGGTCGATACATTCACCCAATGCCTGACGAGCTGACCACCACGGTCGAGCTGCCGTTCCACCACCGGGTTCGGATCGGCGTCCGCAAGCCCCACAACTGGTTTCAGCTGGGACGGTTCGTCGCCGTCGGCGCCAGCGGCTACGTCGTCAACCTGGTCGTGTTTGCGGCCTGCGTGCACCTGCTGTCGATCAACTACAAGGTGGCCGCGGTGGTGGCGTTCGTGATCTCGGTGCTGAACAACTTCATGTGGAACCGCCACTGGACGTTCGGCGCCAAGCAGGCGCACCCGGTGCACCAGGGGGTCAAATTCTTTGCCGTCTCGCTGGTCACGTTCGGCTTCTCCTACGTGGTTCTGGTGTCGCTGGTCGACGGAGCGGGGATGGCCAAGGTGGTAGCGCAGGCGATCTCGATCGCCGCCGGTACGCCGCTCTCGTTCCTCGGGCAGAAGCTCTGGAGCTTCCGCGCGTAGAGGCCGCGGGCCGGCTGCGCAAACGTGTCGTCGATCCGCCTCGCACCGGCTCGGGTCCTGGCGGTGGCGGTCATCGCGGCGCTGGGGCTGCTGGCCACCTCGGGCCCCGCCGGGGCGGCCCAGGCGACGCGGGTAATCACCGCCCCCGCACCCAACCTGACCGTTCCCGACGTGGCGGTCCCCGGCACCCCGGTGCTGGTCACCTCGCTGCACAAGCCGCCGGCCGGCTACAACCTGACCGCCGCCAAGGTCCTCGCCATCGCCTCCGCCGACCCCCGGGTCAAGGCTGAGCTGCGCCGCCACCGCAAGGCGCTGCCCTACGAGTACACCAAGACGGCCGGCATCTGGCAGGTCAGCTGGTTCTCGGCCGGGCGCCACCAGAAGGAGCTGATGCAGGTCTACATCGATGACCAGACCAGCAAGGTGACCCAGGTCTGGACCGGCTTTCAGGTGGCCTGGTCGATGGCTCGCGGCTACCCGGGGGCGTTCGGTCGCCGGGTCAACGCGATCTACCTGTGGCTGCCGCTGTGCCTGCTGTTCCTGGCCCCGTTCGTCCCGCTGCCGCTCAAGCGCCGCCGCAAGCCCTCGCTGCTGCACCTCGATCTGCTGATGCTGCTGGGCTCCTCGATTTCGCTGGCCTTCTTCAACCACGCCGAGATCGTGCTCTCGGTCCCGCTGGTCTACCCGTT
>DASXZB010000065.1:0-2499 GCA_036502145.1 Solirubrobacteraceae bacterium
GTCTCGATGTGCTCGCCGATGATCCGGCGCGCGCGGGTCGTGTTGCCGTCGGCGATCGCCCGCAGCAGCGCGTCGTGCTCGTGCACGCGGGCCAGCAGGTGCGGGAGCCGATCGAGCACCAGGTACCAGATCCGCAGCGACAGGTTGAAGTAGCGGCCGAGCGTCTCCTCGAGGTACGCGTTGGCGGCGCAGTGGTGGATGAAGCGGTGCACCCGGGCGTCGAGCGCCATCAGCTCCTCGACGTCGGCACTGCCCTCGCTGCGGTGCAGTTCGGCGAGCAGCTCCTCCAGGCGGGCACGCTGGGCGTCGGTGATCCGCTGCGCGGCTCGGTAGGCGGCGTGCCCCTCGAGCTGAATCCGCACGTCGGAGATGTCGGCCAGATCGGTGATGTTGATCTCCGAGGCGAACGTGCCGCGGCGCGGGAACACCGTGACCAGGTTCTCCAGCGCCAGCCGCTTGATCGCCTCGCGGACCGGGGTGCGACCGATCCCGAGCTCCGCGCCCAGGAGGTCCTCGTCGATCGGAGCGCCGGGAGCGATGGCCAGCGTGACGATCCGGTCACGCAGGTCGGCGTAGGCGCGGTCGGCCAGCAGCTCGCGCGGCGCGCGGGATGGCGCCTCGGTGGTCATATCCTCAGTTCCTGCGCGGCTCCCCCACACACGACTGATATATGAGTCATCGGTTAGGAGTCTAACATTCGGACAATGGTGCGCCAACCGATGCAAACGCAGTAGGCGCGGGGCCGATGAGCGCTGACGGCGCCAGCCAGCGGGCTGACCGAGTGGCCGAGCGATTGGCCGCCGGCGAGGCGCGCCAGGCCGCCAAGGTCGTCGCCTCCCTGGCCCGCCACACGCCGCTGCTGACGTCGCGCAGCCTCTCGGAGGGATGCGGCGGCCGGGTGGTGCTCAAGGCCGAGAACCTGCAGCGAACCGGCTCATTCAAGCTCCGCGGCGCGATCCACAAGATCTCCCGGCTCGATGCGGTGAGCGGAGTCGTGGCCGGCAGCGCCGGCAACCACGGCCAGTCGCTGGCCTACGCCGCCCGGGCCCGGGGAATCCCCTGCGAGGTGTTCATGCCGCGTGAGGCCCCGGTCGCAAAAGTGGCCGCCGTGCAGGCCTTCGGGGGCACGGTCAACCTCGGCGGCGACTCGGTCGACGCCTGCGTGGCCGCCGCGCTCGAGCGGGCCGCCGAGACCGGCGCCGGATTCGTGCACCCGTTCGACGATCCCGAGGTGATCCTGGGTCAGGCCACGCTCGGCCTGGAGCTGCTGGCCGACGTGCCCGATCTGGAGACGGTGGTGGTCCCGGTCGGCGGCGGCGGGCTGATCTCGGGGATCGCCGGCGTGGTCAAGGCCGCGCGGCCATCGGCCCGGGTGATCGGCGTCCAGGTCGACGCCTGTGCGTCGTTTGCGGACTCGCTGCGCGCCGCGGCGCCGGTGACGGTCGACGCCCGGGCGACGATCGCCGACGGGATCGCCATCAAGCGCCCCGGGGAGATCACGCTGCCGCTGGTCCAGCGCTGGGTCGACGACCTGGTGGTGGTCGGCGAGGACGACATCGCGGAGGCCATGGTGTGGCTGATGGAGCGCTCCAAGCTGGTCGTCGAGGGTGGCGGCGCGGTGGGCGTCGCCGCGCTGCTGGCCGGCCAGGTGTCCCCGGCGACGCCCGGCTCGACGGTGATCGTGCTGTCAGGTGGCAACGTCGACGCCGGGCTGCTGGCGGCGATCGCCCACCGCCACGAGACCACCGCGGGACGGCGGCTGCGCCTGTTCACCCGGATCTCCGACCGCCCGGGAGGACTGGCCGCGCTGCTGACCGAGATCGCCGAGGCCGGCGGCAACGTGGTGCACGCCGACCACGTCCGCGAGGCGGTTCCGCTACACGTGCGTGAGACCGGCGTCGAGATCGCGCTCGAGACCCGCGGCGCGGAGCACGCCGAGGCGATCGTGACCGCGCTCGAGCAGGCCGGCTACGGGGTCCGCCGGCTGGACGAGCCCGACGCCTGAGCCCCCCGGCCGGCGGGTGCGGTCATCGCCGAGCCCGGCGCGCGGCCGGAGGCCGGGACCAACTAGTCGCCGAGCTCGGCCCGGCGGCGCACCACGAACTCCTCCAGCTCGGCGTTGACGACCTCATCGAGTGGCGGCTGCTCGTAGCTCTCCAGCGTCGCGCGCCAGATCTCGCCGGCGCGCGCGGTGGTGTCGCGGGCGCCCTTCTTGGTCCAGCGCTCGTGGCGCAGCTCGCGCAGCAACTCGACGTCGACGATGAACTTCTCATAGCAGGAGACCAGCCCGCCCTCCAGCCAGCCGGCCAAGCGCATGACGAAGTTGGCTCCGGCCAAAAACGTCGGCAGAAACGTCATCAGCGACTCATAGGCGGCCTGGGCATCGACCGTCTGGGAGGCGTTGAGCGCGCCGCCGCCACGCCACGGCAGCCCGACGTGGCGGGCGATCTGAGCGGTGCACAGCACCCCGATCCCCGACTCGGGCGTCCCGAAGGACGG
>DASXZB010000066.1:0-37371 GCA_036502145.1 Solirubrobacteraceae bacterium
CGGGGACGCGGTCCGCAGCGTCTGCGGCACGGGCTCGGTGACCTGCCGCTTCACCCACGTCTACCCGGACGGCCCGGCGCCCTACTTCACGATCCTGGCCCCGGCCAGGGTCGGCGCCGAGCTCGAGCAGTGGGCCGAGATCAAGCGCGCGGCCTCCGACGCGGTGATCGCCGGCGGCGGCACGATCACCCATCACCACGCCGTCGGCCGCGATCACCGCGAGTGGTATGACCGCCAGCGTCCGGAGCCGTTCGCGGTCGCGCTGCGGGGGGCCAAGGCCGCCGTGGATCCGGCGGGAGCGCTCAACCCGGGGGTCCTGGTGAGCGCGGAGGCGTAAACGGCTCACCGAAGCCGCGGCCCGGGCTTCTGCCGGGGAAGTCGAGGCTGGAGCCCCGCCGCGGTGGTGCACAACTTCCCTGGCTGGCCGGCGCGCCGCGTGGTCTGGGCGGCAGTGCATCGCATGCGTGCACAAGCCACCGCACCTCCGCCGGGGCCGGCAGGCGGTGGAAGTTATGCACGGAGCCGGGCCCGCACCGCCGCCTATGCATGGAGCCGGGCCCGCACCGCCGCCTATGCACGTAGCCGGGCCCGCACCGCCGCCGCGGACGGCGCCACCTCGGCCGGCAGTCGCCCCAGCAGCTCGGCCCAGCCCGGCTCGGTCGCGATCGCCGCCTGTACGTCACGTAGGCCGGCGTCCAGATCCCCCAGCGCGGCCCGGCCGAGACCGGCCCAGAAGCGCAGCTCGGCGTTATCCGGCGCCAGCTCGTGGGCGCGTACATACAGGCGCGAGGCCTCGTCGTGGCGTCCCTCGTTTACCAGCTCGTCGGCCTGGCCGGCCACCCGGTAGGCGCCGTGCAGGTCGACCAGCCGGCGAAGCTCGACCAGCGGGTCGGGGTGGTCCTCCACGCGCAGTGAGACCACCGTCTCCCAGGGGTCTCCGGCGCCCGGGACGACCAGGATCGCGGCGGACTGCCGGCCGCGCAGATCGCCGCCCGCCGCCTCGGCGGCGTCGAGCGCCGCCAACAGGCGGGCCGCCAGCGGTCCGGGGCCGGTGCAATAGGCATCGAGCATCGCCGGCCAGACCGCCTCCGAGGCCATGATGTTGGCCTGACAGGAGACCCCGTCCCCGGTCACGTGCCCGGCGGCCGCCATGCAGCTTGCGCCGGTGAAGGCGGCCACCACTCCGCGCGCATCGACCACCGCGACCTGCCGGCCCGCCGCGCCGGGATCCTCATCGATCAGCCGGGCCAGGGCGGCCTCCACGCCCACCCCTTCGGCCAGCAGATCGAGCATCCGGGGGCCGTAGGAGACCTCGATGTTGGCCTGGGTCGCGACCGCGCCGACCCCGGGCCGGGCCCAGGGGACCAGGGGTCCGACCGAGAACCAATGCGACTGGACCGCTACACCGAGCTCGCCGCTGTCGGCGTCGCGGGCGACGATCGAGTACGTCACCCAGCGAGCGTTCGGTTGAAGCGCCGCAGCGCCAGCGGGATGCAGATCGCCATCAGCAGCAGGCACCATAGGACCATCGCGACCTCGGGGTGCTCGAGCTGCCACGAGCCGCTGGTGTGAAAGCCCTCGGTCAGCGACCGCACCGTGGCGACCAGCGAGGAGATCGGATCCCACTCGGCGATCGCCCTGGGGACGGCCGCCATGCCCGCGATCGGCACGAAGGTACCGGCCAAGAAGCTCAGCGGCAGGATGACGATGAAGCCCAATCCCTGCATGGCGTCCGGTGACCGGACCAGCATCCCGAACAGGACCCCGCACCAGGTGAAGGCCAGGATGCCCAGCGCCATCAGGGCGAACAGCTCGACGCCGTGGACGAGCGTCAGGTGGGGATCCCAGCCCAGCGCCAATCCGAAGGCCACCGTCAGCGTCAGCCCCAGCACCTGCTCGCAGGCCTGGCCGATGACCTGACCGCTGATGATCGACAGCCGGCTGATCGGCATCGAGCGGAAGCGGTCGATCACCCCCTCGGTCATGTCGCCGGAGGTCGCCACGCCGGCGCCGATCACGCCGAAGGCCAGCGACTGGCCGATGATCCCCGGAAACAGATAGTCCTTGTAGCTGATCCCCGGCACGTGGATGGCCGAGCCGAACACGTACAAGAACAGCAGGATGAAGACGATCGGCTGGATCGTGACGTCGAGCAGCCGCTCGGGCACGCGGGGGATCGCGCGGAGGCTGCGCCAGGTCAGCAGCAGCGTGTCGCGCAGGTAGCGAACCGGGGCCGACGATGTCTCAGATGTCGCGGCGAGCGCGGTCATGCCATCACCTCCCGGTGCTCTGACGGCTCTGACGGTTCCGAGGCTTCGGCCGTGTGGCCGGTCAGCGCCAGGAATGCGTCGTCGAGCGTGGGGCGGCGCAGCGCGATCTCATCGACCTCGATCCCGGCCTCCTCGACCGCCGAAGCCACCCGGCTCAGGTCACCGACCTCGTCGGGCGCGGCCACCGAGATCGTGCGCTGCTCCCCCAGTGGCGTGATCTCGAACCGAGCGCCCAGCAGCTCCAGGAGCCGATTGAAGGCAACTCCGTCGGCGGCGACCACGTCGACGCGCTGCTGGCCCACCTGCGCCTTGAGCTGCGCCGGGCTGCCGGCCGCCACCTCGCGCCCGTGGTCGATCAGGACCACCCGGTCGGCGAGCGCGTCGGCCTCCTCGAGGTACTGCGTGGTCAGCAGCAGGGTGACCCCGTCGAGCACCAGCTCGCGGATCGTCGACCACACCACCTGGCGGCTGCGGGGATCGAGCCCGGTGGTGGGCTCGTCGAGCACCAGCACGTGCGGGCGGTCGATCAGCCCGGCTGCCAGGTCGACGCGACGCCGCTCGCCGCCGGACAGCTGCTTGACCAGGCGATCGCGGAAGTCCACCACGTCGAAGCGCTCGATCAGCTCGTCGGCGACCAGGGCGGCGGCCCGGAGCCCCCGGCCGCGCAGCCGTGCCATCAGCACCAGGTTCTCCCGCGCGGTCAGATTCTTGTCCAGGGCCGCGAACTGGCCGGTCAGTGAGATCAGCTCCCGCACCCGCGCTGCGTCGTGGACCACGTCGTGGCCGGCCACCGACGCCCGGCCGCCGTCGGGACCCAGCAAGGTGGCCAACATCCGCACGATGGTGGTCTTGCCGGCGCCGTTGGGACCGAGCAGCGACACGACGGTCCCGACCTCGACCTCCAGATCGAGGTCCTGGACCGCGGTGAAGTCGCCGAAGCGCTTCGTCAGGCCCTGGGTTTGGATCGCTTTGGATTCCATTGCCGGTAAATGTACAGTGACTGAAAGAGTTCTGCAAGTGAAGATCGCTGATACGCTTCTACCAGGACCTCCGTGGCGCAGCAGACTGATCGAATCGACAGCGAAACCGCCGCCGGCGAAGCCGAAGCCGAGGCACTCGCCGACGGATCCGGCGACGAGCTCATCCACCGGCTGATCGCCGACGAGTTCGGCGACACGATTGCCGAGCTCATGCGTCAGACCCGGAGGGTTCAGGAGCTCTGGTACCGGCGCGAGCACCCCGACGAGGGGCTGCGCGAGCGCAAGCGGCGGTTGACGCGTCAGGTGATCTCGGACGCCGCCACCGCCATGTTCGCCATCCGGGGATTCGACAACGTCAGGGTCTCCGAGGTCGCCGACCGGGTCGGCGTCTCGGAGAAGACGATCTACAACTACTTCCCCACCAAGGAGTCGCTGGTCCTCGACACCGCGGACGAATCGCTCGAGCGCCTCGCCCGCGCGCTGCGCGAGCGCCGCCCGGGCGAATCGCTGACCGATGCCGTGGTGGGAGCCCTGAAGGCCGACCTGGGGCGCTTCGACGACGCGCCGGATGAGCTCGTGCGGTTCCTGCCGGCCTTCGGCGAGATGATCGACGGCACCCCGGCCCTCCGTGCCGCCTGGCTCGAGCTCCACGATCGCCTGGCCAAGGTCGCCCGTGACGAACTGGCCGCTCAGGCCGAGGTGGACCCGGGCGACCCCGAACCGATCGTGGCCGGCCGGGCTCTGGCCGGGCTCGCCGAGATGGCGTTCGAGTCCCGCGTCCGTCACGCCAAGGACGGTCTCCGGGGCCAAGCGCTGCGTGACGCCGTGACAGTCGATCTGGACCGCGGCGCCCGGCTGCTCGAGACCGGGCTGTGGTCCTTCAGTCTCCTGGCTCGAGGGACCAAGGCCAAGAACCAGGCGATCGACGCCGCCAAGGCCGCCGAGGAGGCGCGGGCGCAGGTGGTCAAGGCGCTTCGGCAGGCTCGGGCGGCCTGGGCCGAGGTTCGGCGACAGAGCCGCGCCGCGGCCCGGGATGCGCGCGCCGCCGAGCGCGGTCGGTCGCGGCGGTAGAGATCGCCCGCCAGAGAACCCGGCTCTCGCGTATCATGCCCCGGCGTGTCTGTCGGGGTGATCGGCTTGGGCTACGTGGGGCTGCCTTTGGTGGTGGCGTTTGCGGAGGCCGGCGAGCAGGTGGTGGCCGTGGATGTGGATCCGCGGAAGGTGGCGTCGATCCGGGCGGGTGTCTCGTATATCGAGGACATCTCGTCGGAGCGGCTGGCCGCGGTGCTGCCGTCGATTCAGGCCACGTCGCACTATCAGCCGCTGGCTCGCGTCGACGCGGTGTTGATTTGCGTGCCGACGCCGTTGACGGCGAACCGCGAGCCGGACCTGCGCGCGTTGCAGGGCGCGGCGCAGGCGTTGGGGCTGGTGTTGCAGCGAGATCAGCTGGTGGTGCTGGAGTCAACAACGTATCCGGGGACCACCCGGGAGCTGTTGATCCCGATCCTCGAGCAGGAGTCCGATCTGCGGGTTCCCGATGATGTCAACGTGGCGTTCTCTCCCGAGCGTGTCGATCCGGGGCGGACTGACTACACGCTGCGCAACACGCCGAAGGTGATCGGCGGCATGACCGAGCGTTGCGCCGAGCGCGCCGCTGAGCTTTACCGGCGGATCTGCGACAAGATCGTGCGCGTCTCGACCCCCGAGGCCGCGGAGATGACCAAGCTGTTGGAGAACATCTTTCGGTCGGTCAACATCGCACTGGTCAACGAGCTGGCGATGCTCTCCGAACGGATGGGGATCGACATCTGGGAGGTTGTCGACGCCGCGGCGACCAAGCCGTATGGGTTCATGCGCTTTGAGCCCGGTCCGGGGATGGGCGGGCACTGCCTGCCGGTGGACCCGTTCTATCTGACCTGGCGCGCCCGGGAGTTTCACATGTCGACCGAGTTCATCGAGCTGGCCGGGAAGATCAACCAGCAGATGCCCTACCACTGCGTGGAGCGGATCGAAAGCGCGCTCAACGACGCCGCCAAAGCGGTCCGCGACGCCAACATCGCGATTCTCGGCGTGAGCTACAAGGGCGGTGTCGGGGACATCCGCGAGTCCCCCGCGCTGCGGATCATGGAGGTCCTCGCCGTCCGCGGCGCCAAGATCCGCTACCACGACCCCTACGTCCCCTCGCTGCCCGATCTCGACCTGCAAAGCGTCTCGCTGGAACAAGCCACCAGCGACGCCGACGCGATCGTGCTGGTCACCGCGCACCCCGGCATCGACCACGCCGCGATCGCCCAAAACGCCCCTCTGTTCGTCGACCTACGCGGCATCACCCGCGGACAGCACGCCAACAACCTCGTCAGGCTCTAGCTAACCCGCGGCGAGGAGGCTGCCGCCGTGCCGGAGATCGCGGTTCTCGGACCCGGCGGAGTAGGCGGATTTGTCGCCGCGACGCTGGCGCGGGACGGGAACGACGTGGTGGTGGTGGCGCGCGAGCCGACGGCGGGGCTGCTGTCGCAGCGGGGAATCGCGGTGCGAAGCGTCGCCCTGGGGGCCGAGTTCGTGGCCCGACCCGTAATCGCCGCCGAGCTGACCGAGCGGGCCGAGTTTCTGCTTGTCGCCACCAAGGCCGGCGGGCTCCAGGCCGCCCTGCGGCGGATCGGGGCCGATCCCGGGATCGTCGTCCCGCTGCTCAACGGGATCGAGCATCTGGAGCTGCTGCGCAACCGGTTCGGGGAGCACAAGGTCGCGGCCGGGGTGATCCGGATCGAGTCAGATCGCCCCGCGCCGGCGCAGATCGTCCAGACCAGTCCGTCGGTGCGAGTCGACCTCGCCGCCGACGACCGGTCGCTGCAGGGGCGGCTGCAATCGCTGGCATCGATCCTGCGGCGGGCCGGGATCCCGGCCCGCGTCGAGGCCGGTGAGCGGCAGGTGATGTGGTCCAAGCTGGCGCGGCTGAACGCGTTGTCGCTGACGACCAGCGCCAGCGACCACCCGATCGGGTTCGTCCGGTCCGATCCCCGGTGGCGCTCGGCGCTAGAGGGCGCAGTTCACGAGACGGTCCGGGTCGCCAACGCCGATGGCGCCTCGCTGGACCCGGCCGACACGCTGGCCGAGCTCGACGGGGCCCACGCCGAGCTGGGCTCCTCGATGCGACGCGACATCGCGGCGGGACGCGAGACTGAGCTCGACGCGCTGGCCGGGGCGGTGCTGCGCGCTGCCGCCCGGTACCGGCTGCGCTGCCCGACCGTGGCCTGGCTGACCGAGCGCGTGGCGGCGCGGGCAGGAGGCGCGGTGGTGCGCGGGTAACCCATCATGGCTGCGAGGGCCCTGGTTGCACCCGTACCCAACGACCACCTCCGGGTCGGTGCCGCCTTCCCTGCAGCTTGTAGTTGGGAGCGCGCAGGACCACCTCCGGCGGGGCAAGGAAGCGATCGCCGACCAGCTCGCCACGGACGAAGAACGCGTTCACGCCCGACAGATCGCAGTGGACGAGCTCGTAGCCCTTCTCGGAGGCGAGCCCTCGGAGCGCGGTGATCGACGCCCCAAAGTAGTCCGTCCCGTCCCAGGCCCGCTCGACCTCGAGCGGCATCGTCAGCGGCTCGGTGCCGAGGTGGGCGTTGTACTCGACAACCACCACCCGGGGGCGGTAGTGCTCGATCGCCCGCCACACCCAGTAGTCGTGGCCGTCGATGTCGATTGACAGTACGTCGAAGGTCTCGGGCACATCGAGTCGCTCGAACACCGACTCGACGTTCTCCGGCGTGATCGCCGCGCAGGCCGCCGTGACGCGAGAGCTCATCGAGTACTTGGGGGCCAGCAGCTCGAACTGGGTGGGGTCGGCTTCGATCAGCCGGCCCTTCCAGCCGGCCACGTCGGCGAGATAGACGCACACGCCCTCGGCTCCGGTCCCGGCTCCGAACTCCACGAACAGCCGCCTCTCGAGACCGACCCGCCGCAGGATCTCGTCCAACACCCCGTCCTCGCCGTTCTGGGAGAAGACCTTCAGCTCGTACGGGGTGAGGTCGAGGGAGTGGGTGAGGTCGCGGGAGCCCGGCTGCGCCGCGTCATCGCCGCGGCGTCGCAGCTCGGCGATCGCCAGATACACCGAT
The DNA here is from genome assembly GCA_036502145.1 of Solirubrobacteraceae bacterium. Taxonomy (GTDB): domain Bacteria; phylum Actinomycetota; class Thermoleophilia; order Solirubrobacterales; family Solirubrobacteraceae; genus Palsa-465. The sequence goes on from DASXZB010000066.1 coordinate 7,360, forward strand.
CGAGGATCCGCGGACGCCGGCGGCCGTTGGGTCAGCTCCGCGGACGCCGGCGGCCGCGCGGACGGCGGCGGCGGCCGAGTCAGCGACCGCAGGTAGTCCTCCGCGCGCGCCCTTGCCCTGGTCAGCGCACGGATGGCGGCCTCCAGCTGCGCAGCGATTACAGCGGGGGCCGCACCGGCGGTGCCGGGCCTTCGACGTAGACCGGCTCGCCGATCTCCTCGGAGGCGACCGCGTCGACCACCTCCTGCTCCTCCATCTCGCCCTCGCTGTCGTGCTCGCCGTCGCACAGGACGCGGAAGTTGCCGGTCACGCCCCCATCGGCCTGGAGCACGATGCCGGGCAGGACCTCCTCGCCCTCCTCGAACCCCAGCCGCTCGATATCGAAATGGGCCATCCCGATTCCCCAGCTGTGATGGTCGGGATTCTCGCGGTCGTGGGCGGCAATGCCCTGGGCGAAGCTCTGCAGCAGCTTGCCCATGGTGGCGTTGTCGACCATCGTGCAGCCCCCTCGCTCAGCCGCGCTCGAGCATCTCGATCCGGTAGCCGTCGGGGTCGCGCACGAAGCAAAGACGCGAACCGCCGTCGCGGATCGTGTAAGGCGGTTTCTCAGGCTCGATGCCCTGCTCGGCCAGCCGGCCCAGGGCCGAGTCCAGGTCGGCGGTGGTGATGGCGATGTGGCCGTAGCCGGTCCCGATCTCGTACGGCTCGTCGTGGCCGATGTTGTAGGTCAGCTCCAGGCGCGGCTCGGGACCGTCCTCCGGGAGGCCCATGAAGACGTTGATCGCCTCCTCGCGGATCGGGACCCGCCCGATCTCGTCGAACCCCAGCGCCTTGTAGAACTCGACCGAACGATCGATGTCCGTGATCCGGTAGCAGGTGTGGATCAGGCTCATGTCTTGGGAGAGGGTACCCCGATACGCTGCAGAGGTGATCGTCGAGCGCTCGATGAGCGATCCGTGGCTGTCGAACACCTACGTGGTGGCCGACGAGCTGGGAGGCCGCGCGGTGATCGTGGATGCCGGCGGACCGATGGAGCCGCTGCTCGAGTACCTGCGCCGGGGTCAGTTTCAGCTCACCCACGTCCTGCTCACCCACCACCACCACGATCACGTGGCCGAGCTCGACGCCGTGCTGGAGCGCTACCCCGGGACCCCGGTGCTGATCCACCCGCTCGAGCGCGAGATGGTCCCGGGCGCGACCGGCACGATGCAGCCGGGCCAGACGATCGAGACCGGAGCGCTGCGGATCGAGCCGCTGCACACCCCGGGGCACACCCTGGGAATGCTCTCGCTGCTGTTCGACGGCACCGACGTGTTCACCGGCGACACGCTGTTCAAGGGCTCGGTGGGAGGCGTCCGGGCGCCGGGCTCCACCAGCTACGCCGATCTGAAGTCCTCGATCATGGACAAGCTGCTCGAGCTGCCGCCGCAGACGCGCATCCATCCCGGCCACACCGATCCCACGACCGTCGCCGACGAGCTCGAGCACAACAAGTTCGTGCGGATCTGGCGCGGGGTGGATCCGGAGGGCGACGAGCCCTGTCAGGCGATGGGCAAGGATGCGACGCTGGTGCTGCTGGGTGACGACTACGACGGCGGTTACAAGGCCTGGGTGCGCTGGCCCGACGGTTCGGACGACATCGTGCCCGGCTCCCAAGTGCAGCGGCCCGCCGCGGATCGGTAGCGGTCTCGAGCCGGTGCCGGCGACCAGCGCCTAGACTCGACTAGTGCTCCCCACCGCAAATACCGTCGCATTCGAGGGGCGCCGGGCGGCGTCTGGCTTCGTCCTCGGAGGCTCGCGCAGCGCTGCTGCGCCACGCCTCCTGCGTCCTCGCCAGCCATCCACCCGTCACCCCTCTCGGTGCGACCATATTTACGGCGGGAAGCACGAATAGTGGCCAAGGACAAGATCCCCACCACGCGCGTGGGGCGTACCGCGAAGATCGGGGGGCTGGCGGCGGGACAGGCCATCCGGCAGGCGGGCACCCGCGCGGCGAACGTGACACGCACCCAGGAGGGGCGTGACGCCGCGCTCGAACGCCGCCACATCGAGGCCGCGGAGCAGATCGTGACCGCCCTGGGGACGATGAAGGGCGCGGCGATGAAGATCGGCCAGGTGATGTCGTTCCTCGACGTCGGCCTGGTCCCCGAGGAGTACCGGGAGGAGTTTCAGCGCAAGCTCGGGGCGCTTCGTGACGCCGCCCCCACCGTGACCTTCAAGGACATGGGCAAGGTGATCGAGGAGGAGCTGGGCGAGCGGCTCTCGGACGTGTTCGACGACTTCGAGCAGGAGCCGATCGCGGCGGCCTCGATCGGACAGGTGTACCGCGCCACCCTGACCGACGGTCGGGAGGTGGCGGTCAAGGTCCAGTACCCCGGCGTCGCCGCGGCGGTCAGGGCCGATATGCAGAACCTCGGCCTGATCCTGCGCCTGGTCAAGCGCATCGCTCCCGGGATGGATCCCAACGCGATCGGTCAGGAGATCCGCGACCGGATCCAGGAGGAGCTCGACTATGAGCTGGAGGCCCAGAACCAGCGCACCCTGGCCCGCATCTTCCGCGGCCACCCGTTCATCGTGATCCCGAACGTCATCACCTCGCTGTCACACGAGCGGGTGATGGTGAGCGAATACGTACACGGAGCCGGGTTTGAGGAGCTCAAGGGCTACCCGCAGGAGGATCGCGACCGGATCGGGGAGATCCTGTTTCGCTTCTACTTCGGCTGCCTGTACCGCCACGGGCAGTTCTCCGGCGATCCACATCCCGGTAACTCGATGCTGCTCGAGGACGGGAAGATGGCGTTCTTCGACTTCGGCCTGTTCAAGCGGATGCCGCCCGGGGCAGTGGAGCTCGAGATCAACGTCGCCCGGGCGGTGATCGAAGGCGACACCGAGACGATCATGCGGCTGGGGACCGAGACGGGCTTCTTCCCCGAGCCTGACAAGTTCAACCCCGACCGGGTGCTGGCCCATTTCCGGGCCGCCACGTCCTGGTACACGGCCGACCGGGAAATCGACCTGACGCCCGAGTACGCCACCCAGGTGCTGATCGACATGAGCGATCCGCGCTCTGAGTACTTCGGATACCTGCGCCACGAGTCGGCGCCCCCCGATCACATCTTCGGCCGCCGGATGGAGGTCCTGACGCTGGCGGTGATCTCGCAGCTGCACGCCCGCGGCAACTTTCACCGGATCGCCCGGGAGTGGTTCTACGGCGATCCGCCGGCCACCGAGCTGGGTCGCGAGGAGGCCGACTTCTACGCCCAGGCGGCGGCCTGACCCGCGGTCATCGCGTCGGGTCAGCGGGTCTGTAGACCGCTCAGACCGCTCAGACCTCTTGCACCTGGAACAGGCTGGTGGTCCCCGGCCGGCCGCTGGGCAGTCCGGCGGTGATCCCGATGCGCTGCCCGGGCTTGACCCAGCCCAGCTCTACCACGCGCCGGGCGGCGTCGGCGATCAGCTCCTCGGTGATCTCGTGGCGGCGCATCGAGGCCGCCTGCACGCCCCACATGAAGCTGCACCGCCGCACAGTCTCCCGGCCCGGTGACAGGCAGTAGATCGGGACGGTGGGGCGGTGGGCGGATATCAGTCGCGCCGAGCGACCGGACAGCGTCGGCACCACCAGCGCCGAGAGGCCCAGATCGCGGGCCGCGGCACAGGCGCTGTAGGCGATCGTGTAGGCGGGATCGCGGGCGTCGCGCCGGACCCGGTCCTCGTTCCAATCCCGGTAGGGCAGGACGCGCTCGGTCCGCTCGGCGACCGAGGCCATCATTTCCACCGACTCCACCGGGTAGGAGCCGATCGCCGTCTCCTGGGAGAGCATCACGGCATCGGTTCCGTCGAGGATCGCGTTGGCGACGTCGGCGACCTCGGCCCGGGTGGGGCGCGAGGAGGAGACCATCGAGTCGAGCATCTGCGTGGCGGTGATCGACGGGCGGGCCAGGCGGCCGGCGATCCGCAGCAGCTGCTTCTGGACGATGGGGACGTCCTCGATCGGCAGCTCGATCCCCAGGTCACCGCGCGCCACCATGACCGTGTCGGCGGCGCGGATGATCTCCTCGGCGGAGTCGACGGCCTGGGGCTTCTCGATCTTGGCGATCAGCGGCAGGCGGGTGTGCTTGCGGACGAAGTTGACGTCCTCGGCGGTGCGCACGAACGACAGCGCCACCACATCGACGCCGATCGACTCGCCGAAGCGCAGCATGTCGAGGTCCTCCTCGGGGACCGCGGCCAGCCCCCGCGTGGAGCCGGGGATGTTGAGCCCCTGGCGGGAGGCCACCGTGCCGCCGATCTCCACCACCGTGTCGATCTCGCATTCGGGCACCCGGACGTGCACGACGCGCAGGCGGATGGCGCCGTCGGCGAGGTAGATGACGTCGTCGGGGTCGACCGCCTCGACCAGGGCGGCCCAACTCACCGACATGCGCTCCCCGTCGCCGACATCGGTGGTCCCGCAGGCCAGCATCAGCTTCTCCCCCGGCTTGAGCTCGGCGATGTCGTCCTTGAGCGCTCCGATGCGGAGCTTGGGACCCGGCAGGTCCTGCAGGATCGCCACCTGCCGACCTGTCTTGGCCGACGCGGCGCGTATCCGAGAGGCGTTCTCGGCGTGCAGGTCGCGGTCGCCGTGCGAGAAGTTCAGGCGCGCGACGTCGAGCCCGGCTTCGACCATCCGCACCAGGGTGTCGGGGTCGCGCGAGGCAGGACCGATCGTGGCAACGATCTTCGTTCGGCGCATCCGGACTGGAAGCTACTGAACCGCCCCTGTGGGCTCGTTAAACGCGGGTTGCGCCGAGTGGGCGCGCGCGGCCGTCGATGACCGTCTCGCCGTCGGCGCTGATCCGGCCGCCCTCACGCAGGTCGCAGATCAGATCCCAGTGGATCGCCGACTCGTTGCTGGCGCCGGTCTCCGGGTAGGAGCGGCCGAGCGCCAGGTGTGCGGTGCCGGCGATCTTCTCGTCGAGCAGGATGTGGCCGGTGGCACGGTCGATCCCCTCGTTGGTGCCGATTCCGAGCTCGCCCAGGAGCCGGGCGCCGGGGTCGGTCTCCAGCGTCTTGAGCAGGTAGTCCTCGCCCCGCTCGGCGCGGGCGGCGACGACCTCGCCGTCGCGGAAGCCGAGCTCGACGCCGGTGACGGTCACCCCACGCGGCCCGGTGGGGACCGTGAAGCGGATCGTGCCGTTGGCCGAGTGCTCGAGCGGTCCTGTGAACACTTCGCCGGAGGGCATGTTGCGCCGGCCGTCGGAGTTGATCCAGGTACGCCCCGCGACGCCGAGGCTGATGTCGGTGCCCTCGGCCTCGATCCGGATGGTGCGAGCTCGCGAGAGGCGCGCCACCAGCTCGGCCTGTCGCGAGCTCAGCTCTCGCCAGGCCGCGACCGGATCGGGGCGGTCCAGAAACAGGGCCCGCGCGACGAACGCCGCGTACTGGTCCTCGGCCATCCCGGCCTTCTGGGCCAGCGCCGGTGTCGGCCAGATCGTGCCGCACCAGCGCCGCGACAGCCGCGCCTCGCGGACCGGCACCCGAGCCGCCGCGGCGCGGCTGATGAGCGCCGGGTCGACGTCGGCCAGTGCGGCGGTGTTGGCGGGAGCGTCGATCGTCAGGACCGCATCGACCGACTCGACCTCGGCCAGCTCGGCGGCCGCGAAACCGTCGAGCTGGCGATCGGCGGCGTAGCGGTAGAAGTCGGCGGCGAGCGCCGGCGGGGTAACCCGCACCATCGGCCAGGCCTCACGCTCGAGCACCGCGCGGTGCAGGGCCCTGACCAGCGGCTCCGCCAGCGTCGTGGTGTTGACCAGAGCCTGTTGCCCCGGTGCGAGCTCCAGGCACCAGTCACACAGCAGCTCGGCAAACGCGTCCGGGTCGGGACCGCCGATCACGGGGCCTCCAGCTCGGGGAAGTGCTCGGCGAGATGCGCGCGCAGCGAATCGCGGACGAAGATCCGTTCGCTCGCCGAGGCCATCCGGTAGCGGCCCAGCAGCTCCTTCTGACGATCGATCTGCAACCCCGCAATCGTCCACGACACCGCGAGGCGCTCGAACAGCAGCTCGGTGGCCCGCTGCCAGGCATCCTCGCGGTCGAGTCCTCCGGACAGGACGGCCTGGTACTCCCGGCGTGCCTTCGGGGTGAGCGATCCGCGCAGGACCAGCAGGCTGCCCTCGCCGTCACGGTAGTCGCTGGTCGGCGCGGTGAGCTCGCTGGGCGGCGTGGTGAGCTTGGCCCGGCGGCGAGTGCGACGACCCATTGGTGAGGCGCTCCCGACCGCCGGCCGCTAAACGGGCGCCGAGGCCGCGTGCAGAAGCTGCGAGGAGACGTCGCCGGTGACCGGCTCGGCGTGTCCGGACCAGGCTACGGACGGACCCATCTCGGCCAGCTTGCGGATCGACTCCCGGGCCTGCTCGGTGTCGAGGTTGAACGCGGGATGCGGCAGTCGGGCGCCGCCCTTCTTGCCGGTCTGCGGGTCAAGCGTGTAGAAGCAGTCGGAGACCAGCGCCAGCCGATCCGAATCCCGGAACAGGCCGATCAGCCCGGGAGCGTGTCCGGGGAGCTCGACGACGCGGAAGCCGGCGATCTCGTCGCCCTCCTGCACGGTGCCCTCGATCTTCACCGCGCCGCCGTCCCAGGCCGGCAGCAAGCGCCCGAGCAGCGCCCGGCCATGGAGATCGAGCTTGCCCATCATCCAGTAGTCGCGAAACGGCTCGTCGGACTGGGCGGCCTCGCGCTCGGCCGGATGGCAGTAGACGGGAGCGGCCAGGACCGGCGCGGCACCGCGGTGATCGGCGTCGGCGTGGCCGAGCACGACCCGCTTGACCCCGCCCAACCGGGCTGCGCCGGCGGCGACCGCGTGGCCCATGGCCTCGATGCCGGCATCGAACACCGTCACCCCATCGCCGTCCTCGATCAGGTACACGTTCATGATCTTGGCGGGAAAGCCGCCGCGCACGACCCACACGCCGGCGGCGATCTGCTTGGGGGTGTCGCCACGCAGCCTCGCGGCGAGACGGGTGCGAAGGTTGGCCAGCTTGGTCAGACGCGCCTCGGCTCGTGACCCTGCGGGCGGCAGGAAGCCCAGCTGCCGAGCCAGGTCTCCGGCGTCGATGTACGCGTCGTTGTGGCGGATCAGGTCGTCGTGCACGGTCACCACGTCGCACCCCTCGATGGCGATCCGGGCGCCGTTGGCGGCGAAGCCCTGAAAGCGCCCCGGGCCCGCGAACGTGCCACGGGCCCGCCACCGCACGGCGGTCCGGCCGCGGCCGGTAGTCATCTCGACGATCTCCATCCTGAAGTCCGGGAAGGCCGCGAACAGCTCGCCGAAGTAGTCCCGGATCCCCTGGGGAGCGACAAGCTCCGGCCCCCCGACAAATCGGTCGATCGACCCCGGCGCCCACAGGGCAGCCGCGGCGTCCAGGTCGTGCGCCGACAGCGCTGCGAAGTACCGCTTGGCTATGTCTGCTGTGGTGGCCATGAAACCGGATCCTATTCGTCGCCAATATCGTGCGCCACATGGCTCGCGAGCGTGAACTCGGCCGAGGTGAGAGAGTGCTGCCGGGACTGTGGCGGCTTCGGCTGCCGCTGCCGTGGCCCGGCGTCCCGCACTGCAACGCCTGGGCGATCGCGGCCGGCTCCGGGGTGGTCCTGGTCGACACCGGAATGCACGAGCCGGGCTCGCTGGCCCAGCTCGAGCGTGCGCTGGACCAGGTCAACCTGCGGCTGGAGCACGTCCGGCTGGTGGCCTGCACCCACGCCCACTCCGACCACTGGGGCCAAGCCGCGCCGATCGTCGAGCGGGCGGGCTGCGAGCTGTGGATGCACCCCCGGCACGAGCACGCCTTCGCCAGCCAGCGGGACCCCGGGGCAGCACTTGCGCGGCGGCTGGAGGTGGGCCGCCAGAGCGGCGTTCCGCAGGCCGCGCTGGCGGCCTACGCCGAGCGCGCCAAGGGGATCCCGTCTGGGGTGGCCGAGTACATCGAGCCCGACCGCGAGCTGGTGGACGGGGTCCAGATCGACACCGATCTGGGCACCTGGTCGGTCTACGAGACGCCCGGCCACGCCCCCTCGCACGTGTGCCTGTTCCAGCCCGAACGCCGACTGCTGATCTCCGGCGATCACGTGCTGGGGCGCATCTCGCTCTACTACGACTACGGCTGGACCCCCGATCCGGTGGGGGAGTTCGTGCACTCGCTCGATCGCGTCGACGAGCTGGACGCCCGGCTGGCGCTGTCGGGGCACGGCAAGCCGTTCGTCGATGTGCACGGCCACGTCGAGGGCAACCGCAGGCTCGTCGCCGAGCGCCTGCAGGCCACGCTCGGCGCTTTGGCCCGGGAGCCCCGCACCGCGGTCGAGATCGCTCCCGAGATCTACGGTGAGCCGCTGAAGGTCACCAACGCCGGTTGGTTCCTGGCCCAGACGCTCTGCTACCTGCGCCACCTGGAGAGCCAGGGCAGGGTGCGCAGCGAGCCGGTGGACGGCGCCGAGCGCTGGCTGGCGATCGCGGCCTGAGCCCGGCCCCGGGAAACCTTGACACACGTATGTCAAGGTTCTGGTAGGCTGCGCTCGTGCGCATCGACGAGATCCTTGAGCGGGCCGAGGACCCCATCTTCTCGTTCGAGTTCTTTCCTCCCAAGACCGACGCCGGCGAGCGCGTGCTCGGGCTGGCGCTGGAATCGCTTCGTCAGCTCGACCCGAGCTTCGTCTCGGTCACCTACGGAGCGGGCGGGAGCTCGCGCAGCCGGACGCTCGAACTGACCAAGTGGATCAAGCAGGAGCTGGGAATCGAGGCGATGGCGCACCTCAGCTGCGTCGGCGCTACGCGGGAGGAGCTGGCGAAGATCCTCGACGACATGAGCGAGGCGGGAATCGACAACGTTCTGGCGCTGCGGGGCGACCCCCCGCGCGGGGAGACCGATTGGCAGCCCCATCCGGGCGGGCTGCGCTATTCGACCGAGCTGGCAGCGCTGATCCACGACGGCTACGCGCACGTCTCGATCGGCGGGGCCTGCTTTCCGGAGATCCACCCCGAGGCGCCCGACCTGGCTCACGACCTGCGGTTCCTCAAGGACAAGCTCGACAGCGGCGTCTCGTTCCTCATCACCCAGATGTTCTTCGACAACGAGCTCTACTTCCGGTTCGTGGAGGAGGCCCGCGCGGCGGGGATCGAGGCCCCGATCCTGCCCGGCGTGATGCCGATCACCGACTTGCGGCAGATCAAGACGATCACCGGCATGTGCGGCGCGACGATCCCGCAGGACCTCCGCGAGGCGCTGGAATGGCGGTCGCACGATCCCGATGCCGTGCTCCAGCTCGGAGTCTCCTACGCCACCCTGCAGTGCGCCGAGCTGCTGGCGCGCGGCGCGCCCGGGATCCACTTCTACACGCTCAACCGCTCCCACGCCACGCGCGCGATCCTCTCGGCGCTCAAGCTGCTGCGCCCCTGGGTGGGGCGCGAGGTCGTCAAGGCGGCGGGATGACGTCGAGTCCGTGGGCGACCATCGGCCGCCCCTCGAGCTCGTAGCGGACGTCGATCTCGTCGTTTCGCTTGTAGGTCCCGATCCCCCAGAATCCCAGCATCCAGGCCCGCACGCCGAGCTTCTGGCGCACCAGCTCGCGCTTGAACAGCAGCTCTCCGGCGGACACGCGGTAATCGCTGCCCAGCTCCTGACGCACGCCGTTGACGTACACCTCGTACGGCGGCCTGACCCCCGGCGGCAGGATCACCCGCCACTCCTTCACGACGCCAGTCCCAGGTCGCTCGGCAGCAGCGACATGATCGTCAGATCGACCCGGCGTCCCCGTTCGCGCACGTAGGCGCGCAGAATCCCCTCCTCGACGAAGCCAGCGGTCCTGGCGGCGGCGATCATCGCCGCGTTGGCGGGCTCGGTCAGCACCTCTACGCGGGCCAGCCCGGCCTGCTCGCACAGCCACCGCCCCGCGAGCCGCAGGGCACCGCCGGCCAGGCCGCGGCGGCGCAGCGCCGGCGCGACCCAGATGCCGAGCTCGGCGCGCTGGTTGTCCCAATCGACCCGGTGAACGTCGAGCTGCCCGCGGCAGACGTCGGACCCCGGCTCGAGGATCGTGAATCTGATCCCCAGACCGAGGTCGCGCTCGGCCGCCTCGCCCTCGGTCCGCCGGCCCAGCTCGGCGCCGCTCGGCGGGCGGTCGTAGCCGAGGCGCAGATGCAGCTGCGGATCGTCCTGGTGGGCGATCAGGATCTCCGGGATGTCGCGCTCGGCGGCCAGGCGCAGCGCCACGCCCTCCCCGCGGAGAGGCTCGATCAGATCCGGGAACGGCGGCATGTCGGCCCATGACCGTACCCTTGTCGCGCGATGCAGGAGATCACCTACACGGTTCGCCGCTCCGAGCGCGCGCGGCGAGTGCGGATCACGGTCGATGCCGGCCGCGGGGTGGAAGTCGTGCTGCCCCGCCGGGCCCCCGAGCGTGAGGCGGCCGCGGCGGTCCGGGAGCTGCGGCCCTGGATCGAGCGGCGGATGCGCGACCTGGAGCACGCGCAGGCCGCCGTGGCGTCGCGGGGCGATGCGGTTCCGTTCCTCGGCGAGCTGCTGCCCACGCGCGCCGAGCCCGGCCGCCTGCGCGTCCACCGGCGCGGCGGTGAGCTGCTGACCCCGGCCGGGGCACAGCGGCTGCCCGCCTTGGAGCGGTGGTACCGGCGGGCGGCACGCGAGGAGATCGCGCCCCGGCTGGCGGCGGCGTGCGCGCAGACCGGGACCGCTTACTCCAAGCTCACCATCCGCGGCCAGCGCACGCGCTGGGCCAGCTGCTCGCCCGACGGCGCGATGAGCTTCAACTGGAGACTGCTCCTGGCGCCCGAGCCCGTCCTCGACTACGTCGTGTGGCACGAGGTCTGTCACCTGCAGGTGATGGACCACTCACCTCGGTTCTGGGCGTTGCTCGGGCGCCACTGTCCCGATTACCGCCGCCACGTCAGGTGGCTGCGGCACCACGGGCAGACGCTGGTGCTGTAGCGCGCTCAGGCGGCCAGGCGGCGACGGGCCTTCTGCACCGATGGCAGCGCGCTCTTGGCCTTGGCCAGCGGGCGGGCCCGGAGATCGACGCTCGCGGGCTTGGCGGCGATCTCGATCTCCTCGCCGGTGGCGGGGTTGCGCCCCTTGCGCTTCTTCTGGGCGGGCTTGACGCGGACCGTCAGCTGAACCAGCCCGCCGATGCGGACCTTCTGAGCGTTTCCAAGCTCGTCGAGCACGATCTCATCGAGCGCCGACAGGACCCGCTTGGCGTCGGCCTTGCTCAGTTCCGAACGCTCGGCCACCGCGGTCACGAGCTGAGTTTGTGTAAGTGCCACTACATCCTCCAGGATCTGGATCTCGAGTTTTGACGGGCGGAATTCAATCGTGCCCGGCGGATAGAGGACATTCTCCTACCCTGAGCGCCTTTGTGCAGATTGATTGGCCCGGCGCGCGGGAAGCCGGGTGGCCCCCAGCTCACCGGGCCTCGAGCTCGGCCCGAACCGACTCCGCCAGGCCGGAGAGTAGCCGCACCTCGCGTTTGCCGATACTGGGTCGGGACTCCCGCGCCAGGCAGCACAGCACGTACAGCTGCATATCGGAGAGCCGGATCGGCACCCCGAGCCAGGAGCGAACGCCGAGATGTCGCGCCATCGCGAGATCCCCCACGCGCTCGTCAGTCTCCGCGTCGCGGACGTAGTTGCCGATCCTGCCGTCCAGCATCCGCTGGCAGAACGTCTCCTCGAGCGCAAGCGATGCGTTGAGCAGCGATCCCATCGGCGGCCAGTCGCCGGCGACGCGCTGGGCGGTCTCGCGGCCGTCGCGGATCTCGGTCAACAGCGCGACATCGGTGTCGAGTAGCTCGCGAGTCATGCGCAGCAGCTGATCGAGCCGGCGGTCGGAGTCGACGGACTGGCCGGCCGCGTGGGGACCCCTCGCCAGCGGGATGCCGCACTCCGGACAGCCAAAAATCGACGCGCTCCGCGGGGCGTAGCTGAGGACACGGCAATTTGCACAGCGAAGATAAGGCACAGACACCTGCGCTCCCGCACGGGTGGTGCCAAAAGGTAGCACCGGCCGACTGTGCTTACCAACAGTAATGAAACGGTGACATCTACCGGCCGACGCGAGTGACCGGCTTACCGCTACCGCCGATTCACTCCTTCCAGGGTCAAACACTGACAGGCGGGGTTCACCCCGTCACTCGGCGATTGCGGCCCGCGGCGAGCCCGATCAGCAGCTGAGCTACGACCAGCGTCAGCAGCAGGGTCAGCGCCGGGGTCCAGGACTGCGTGGTCTGGTGAAGGGCGCCCACGGCCACCGGCGCCAGTGCCGCGAGGGCGTAGCCGACACCCTGAGCCATCGTCGAAAGGCCCTCCGTGCTGGCGACGCTGCCACCCCGCAGCACGATCAGCATCAACGCCAGCGGAAAGGCAGCGTTCTGCCCCAGCCCCAGCAGGACCGTCCACAGGTACGGCGCCGACATCGGAGCCACCAGGATCCCGAGCAGGCCCGCCGCGGTCAGCACGCAGGAGCCGACCACCAGCAGGCGCTGGTCGCGGGAGCGGTTCGCCAGCCCCGGCAGTGTCAGTGCCGCGGCCAGGCCCACCACCATCGACAGGCTGAGCAGGAGTCCGGCGGTGGACTCGCTGGCCCCATGGCTGTGAAAGATGCTCGGGAGCCAGGCCAAGGTGGCATAGAACCCGCCGGACTGCAGGGCGAAGAACAGAGTCACCTGCCAGGCCAGGGCGGACCTCAGCAATCCCCGGGCGGGGTGCGCCGGCAGCGGTCGGGAGGCGTCCGCGGACCCGGCGGCGACCGACCCGGCAGCGACCGACCCGCGGGCCCCATCACTCGAGCGCCAGGTGCGGCGGATCAGCAACGGCAGCCACACCACCGCGGCGATCGCTGCCGGTATCGCCCACACCGCCAGACCGGATCGCCAGCCGGCCCCCAGCGCATTGGCCAGCGGCACGGTCAGCCCGGCCGCCAGGGCGGCGAAGCCGATCAGCGCGGTGGAGTAGATCGCCATCGCGATCCCGGTGCGGTGGGAGAAGTCCCGCCTCACCAGCACCGGCACCAGCACATTGCCGGTCGCGATCGCCGCTCCGGCCAGAGCCGTGCCGACGAACAGGAAGCCGACTCCCGGGATCAGCCGCATCAGGATGCCGGCGAGCAGGACGCACATGGCAGCGGCGATCGACGCCCGGATACCGAGCCGCCGAGCCAGGACCGGAGCCAGCGGCGCCAGCAGGCCGAAGCACAGCACCGGCAACGTGGTCAGCACGCCCGCCCACCCGGACGACAGGCCCGTGTCATTCTGGATCCGGTGCAGGAGCGGACCGATGCTGGCCGCGGCCGGACGCAGGTTCATCGCTACGAGGATCAGCCCGCCGGCCAGCAGCGGCGGCGCCTGCTTAGCGGTCAGCAAGGGCCGAGACTGCGACGTCGCGGGCGTAGAGGATGTCCATGTACGCCGCCCGATCGCCTACGAGCTCTACCGCGTGGACTGAGCGCCCTCCGCCGGCTCGGTCGCGTCGCCGGTGGAGTCTCGCTCGCCTTCGGCAGATGCGGCCGGCGGCCGCAGCTCGGCGATGCCCTCCCGCAGCCACCCGACCAGCTTGTCCACGTCGGGCATCTGGTCGCGGTCGGCGACGATCCCGACGTCGATGCTGTCGAGGTAGCTCATCAGGGTGATGTTGAGGCCCATGCCGTCGGTGATCACCGACACCGGGTAGTTGGCCACCAGCCGGGCGCCGGCGCAGTACAGCGGAATCTGCGCGCCGGGGACGTTGGAGACGACCAGGTTCCAGGTGGGGTGTCCGATCCCGCTGGAGGAGAGCCGGAAGGTCAGCTGCGCGGCGCGGGCGAACACCGCCGGAGGGATGAAGTTGTTGGCGTCCTGCAGCAGCGTGGCCGGCAGCGCCTTGTGACGCTGCTTCATGTCGCTGAGGAAGTCATGCGTGGCTCGCAGCCGCTCCTCGGGATTCGCCAGATCGGTGAACAGCGGGGCGCTCATCAGCAGGATTCGGTTGCCGTAGGTCCCCAGCTCCTCCTCGCTGCGCACCGAGACCGGGATCTGCGCCACCAGCGGCTGCTCCGGGAGCTCCTCGTGCTCGACCAGCCAGCGACGGACCGCCCCGGCGCAGATCGAGACGATCACGTCGTTGACGGTGCACTCGTAGTGGTTCTTGATCGCCTTGACCTCGGGCAGTGACAGCTGACCGAACGCGAACCGGCGGTGCGGCGAGATCTGTCCGTTGAAAGAGGTGTGCGGGGCGACGAACCGCTTGTGATCGCTGGTCGACGACGATCCGGTGGCCAGACCACGCAACCGCGAGCTCACCGCGCCCGCAATGCCGGCCCCGGGCAACGTCCCCAGCGGGGTGTCCTGGAGGTTGGGCATCGCCTTCGGCAGCGCGCTGAGGATTCGCAGCGGGTACCTGGGCACGCCCAGCGCGGCCCGCGCGAGCAGCTCGGCGCGCCCCGGCATCTGCTCGGCCTCTCCCTGCCATCCGTGCTCCTCGGGCATGGACGGCCCCTCGGGGCCCAGATCGAGCAGCAGGCCCATGATCTCGGCGCCGGAGACGCCGTCGATCAGGGCGTGGTGGATCTTGGTCAGCATCGCCACGTTCCCGGACCCCAGTCCCGAGATCACATACAGCTCCCACAGCGGACGAGCGCGATCGAGCTGGCGGGAGACGATCCGGGCGACCTGCTCGGACAGCTGCTCGTGGGATCCGGGGACGGGCAGGGCCAGCTCGCGGACGTGGTAGTCGAGATCGAAGTGGGCGTCGTCGACCCAATAGGGGTAGTCGAGCCCGAGCGGAACTTCGGCCAGCCGCCAGCGCAACGGAGGAAGCAGCGGCAACCGCTCGAGGATCAGCTCGCGGATATCGGCGACATCGAGCGTTCCGCGCTCGGTGGTCGACGGATCGAGCACCGCCAGTCCGGCTACGTGGCCGGTCTGGCGCCCGTTCTCCAGTGCCAGGAACTGCGCATCAAGGCTCGTCAGCTGCCGCATCGGCTTGGCGCGGGATCCTCGCACAGATCGGCACCGCAAAGCCGCCGGATCTCGCCCCCTGCCGCGGGGTTACACTCGGCCGCCTTGGCCGCTGACCAGTATCTGCTCGACACCGCGGTGGTCCGGACGTTCATCGCAGAGGTACACCAGGCCATCGCCGGGGCGCGCTCGCCGGCCGAGGCCTGCGAGCAGATCCGGCCTCGGTTCGCCGAGCTGCTCGCCGGCGACGACTGGCTGCCGGGCGAGCTCATGCAAGCGGCGCCCCAGAGCGGGATGGGCGGTGGGATCGGCCAGTGGCTGCTGTACCGAGCCGGCGACGGCTCGCTGTCGCTGTTCAGCCTCGTCGTCCCACCCGGATCACAGACTCCGGTCCACGACCATCTCGCCTGGGGGCTCGTGGGTCTGTATCGGGGAACCCAGGACGAGGAGATCTACGTCGAGCGGGCGGGCGGGCTCGAACTTCTCCAGCGGCGCGCGCTGCAGACCGGCGACTTCTACGTGCTGATCCCGCCCCGTGACGACATCCACCGCGTCCGCACCACCTCCCCCCAGACCTCGGTCTCGATCCATCTGCTGACCAACGACACCGGCTGCGTCTGGCGCCACGCCTACGACCCCACGACCGGCGAGATCGAGCCGTTTCGCTCCGGCTACGTCAACGTCGACTGCGCCGAGGACGACCCGGCCTCAGGCCCCTGAAGCCTCCGTCTCGGAGGCGAGCTCGCGGCGCAGCGCCGCGTACGTGCTCTCCCCCTTGCGCGCCTCGATCACCTGGCGCTTGACCCGACCCCGGTAGGCCTCGACCGAACCGTCGCCGCGCACGTCGACGCCGGCGCGAACGCTGGGGACCAGACGCTCGGGTCCCGATACCTCGAGCCGGGCCGAGACCCGTTCCACCGGCTCAAATCGTCTTATCTTGGCGTCAAAGCCCTGGTTTGACTCCGAGGCCGAGTCGGCCAGCTCACGCGCCCGCTGCTCGAGCGCATCGAGGGCCTCGTCGAGCCCCCCGAATGCCTGTCGCTTGACCTTCGGCCCGGCCCGGACGGTCAGCCTCCAGCGCATCCCGCGATCATCGCAGGAGCTGCCGGGCTCACGTCAGGGGCGCTCACGGCGAGCTCGAGCTCGACCTCCGAGACCGTCCCCAGCCGCCGTTCGAGCGGCGGGGCCGCGGCGACGGACCCCATCAGGCGGTGGATGGCGAGGTTGTCGGCGAGGATCGTGGCCACGAACCGCGTCACCCCGCGCCTCCGCGCCGTGCCGGCCAGCCTCTGCAACAGCTCGGTCCCGAGTCCCTGGCGCTGGTAGGCATCGCCGACGACGATCGCGAACTCGGCCGTGCGCGGATCGTCGTGCAGCCGCACGAACCGGGCCACGGCGACGATCTCGTCGCCGTCGGTCGCCACCAGGGCGACGTGGTCGGCGCCGTCGATGTCGACCAGGTAGTGGACGTCGGCGGAGGTCAGCTCAGGCTTGATGCCCAGAAACCGCCGATACTGGGTCTCCGGCGACAGGCGGGCGTGCGAGTTGCGCAGCCGCTCGTGATCGTCGGAGCGGATCGGACGGATCTCGATCTGGGTGCCGTTGTGCAGTTGTACGTCCACCGGGTCAACGGTAAGCCCGCCCGAACGTTTGCTCTGTGGGGCTGCTCACATCCCCCGGCAGGCTGCTACCGAAACCTGGCGTTGGGCAAGCGGACTAGGAGCGCTCGGAGATGGGCACGTAGTCCAGGCCACGCGCGCCGGTGTAGATCTGGCGGGGGCGGGCGATCTTCTGCTCGGAGTCGTCGATCATCTCCAGCCACTGGGCGATCCAGCCGCCGGTGCGCCCGATCGCGAACAGGACCGGGAACATCTCGACCGGCATTCCGAGCGCCTCGTAGATCATTCCGGAGTAGAAGTCGACGTTCGGGTAGAGCTTGCGCTCGATGAAGTAGTCGTCCTCGAGCGCGATCTTCTCCAGCTCGGTGGCGATCTCGAGCAGCGGGTTCTTGCCGGTGACCTCGAATACCTCCTCGACCGCCTGCTTGATGATCTTGGCCCGGGGATCGAAATTCTTGTAGACCCGGTGGCCGAAGCCCATCAGCTTCTCGTCGCCGTTCTTGACGCCCTTGATGAAGTCGCGGACGTTCTCCTTGCTCTCGATCCGATTGAGCATCCGCAGCACCGCCTCGTTGGCTCCTCCGTGCAGCGGCCCGTACAGCGCCGCGACGCCGGCGGCGACCGCGGAGTAGGGATCGACCTGCGAGGAGCCGACGCTGCGCACCGCACTGGTAGAGCAGTTCTGCTCGTGGTCGGCGTGGAGGATGAACAGGACGTCCAGCGCGTGCTCGAGCCGCGGGTCAGGCTCGTACTTGAGCTCGGTCATGGTGTAGATCATCGAGAGGAAGTTGCCCGCGTAGCTCAGGTCGTTGTCCGGATAGACATACGGCTTGCCCTGGTTGTGGCGGAACGAGAACGCGGCCAGCGTCGGCATCTTGGCGATCAGCCGGATCACCTGCATGTAGCGGGCCTCGGGATCCTTGATCTTGTGGGCCTCGGGATAGAAGGTCGACAGGGCGCCGACCGAGGCCAGCAGCATCCCCATCGGGTGAGCGTCGTAGCGGAACCCCTGCATGAACTCCTTGACGTTCTCGTGCACGAAGGTGTGGATCGTGATCTCCTGATCCCACTCGGTCAGCTGCTCCCGGCTGGGAAGCTCGCCATGGACGAGCAGGTAGGCGACCTCCAGGTAGCTCGACTTCTCGGCCAGCTGCTCGATCGGATAGCCGCGGTACTCGAGGATCCCCTTCTCGCCGTCGATGAACGTGATCGCCGAGCGGCACGACGCCGTCGCCATGTACGCCGGGTCATAGGTCATCAGACCGAAGTCGTCGTCGTGGGTCTTGATCTTGCGGAGCTCGGTCGCCCGGATCGTGTTGTCCTCGATCGGGATCTCGTACTGCTTGCCGGTCCGGTTGTCGGTGACGGTGAGGGTGTCGCCGGACGCCGTTGCGCCCGTGCCATCCGTGTCTTGCTTGGTCTCAGTCGTCATGGCGCTCCTGTCGCGCGATTGCCGGGGGTCCTCCGCCCGGCTTTGCGAGCAGGACGACCGCTGCAGACTCTAGTACCCCGGCCCGGGGGCCGGTACGCCTTTGGACCGGATCAAGGACTGGTGAGGATGGCGGCGCCGACCGCGAGCACCAGCAGCAGGAAGCTGATCCCGATCACGCCGCGCTGGCCGCTCAGCCCGTAAGGAAAATCTGGCCGGCTGAGCCCGATCGCGGCCAGTATCACCGCCCACAGGGCGAACGCGCCGCCGGCGATGTAGAAGGGCACCTTCGAAGGTTCGGCGGCGGCGAGCAGGGCGTTGAGCATCGAGGCCCGAGCCTATCCAATCTTCTGTCCGCTGGTCCGGTTGCGGTAGCGGCTCTCGGTCGCGGCCCGCTGCCCCTGATAGTGGCTGCCCAGCTCGGGGCTGCCGTAGGGCCGCGCGGCGGGGCGGTCCAGCGCCATGAACGACAGCTGGGCGATCTCCAGCCCCGGGTAGAGCTTGATCGGGACGCGGGTCAGGTTGTTGAGCTCGAGCGTCAGCGTGCCCTTCCAGCCGGGGTCGCAGAAACCGGCCGTGGCGTGGACGATCAGCCCCAGGCGGCCGAGGCTCGACTTGCCCTCGATCCGGGCCACGATGTCGTCGGGCAGCTCCACCCACTCCAAGGTCCGCCCCAGGCAAAACTCTCCGGGGTGGATGACGAACGACTCGTCGGGCGGGACTACCACCTCCTCGGTCAAATTCTCCGGCGGCCGGCGCAGATCGATCGCGGAGGCGCGATGGTTGTGGAACACCCGGAACGAGTCGCCGAGCCGCAGGTCGACGCTGGCCGGCTGGACGAGGCCGGGATCCCAGGGATCGATGCGGATCCGGCCCTCCGCCACCAGCTGCGAGATGGTCGTGTCCGAGAGCACCGAGGCAGGCGAGCTCATGAGCTCAAGTCTGCCAGCGCCGACGGTGGTGCGACGGCTCGGACCCTGTCAGTGACCGAAGGCCCGCGCCGTCAGTGACCGAGGGTCCGCGCCTTGGCGCGCACCGTGCGCACCCGGGCCGGAGGAGGCGGTGCCGGGTCGCCATGGGGCCCTCGCCGCGGCCGCCGGGGGAAGGCCGGCGGGGGATGCGGCCGCTGGCGCTTGATGCCGCCGTCGTCATCGGAGGACGGCTCTTCGGGCTCCTGCTTGATCGCCCACCAGACCAGGTAGATCAGCGCCGCGATCGGCAGTTTGAGCGCCAGCATCAACCACAGAAATCCCCACGTCACGAGATATGAACCTTATCCAGATCGGGCCTGAATTTCACCTCAAGCGCTCGCCTCGAGGATCGAACAGGGGCTCGGGCGCGACCTCGCCCTCGACCCAGCGCCCAAAGATGTCGACCTCGACCGCCGCGCCGACCGGCACGTCGGGCGGCAGATAGGCGTAGGCGATCGAACGCTTAACCGTGTAGCCGTAGCCTCCGCTGGTCACGCGTCCCCGTATCTGATCGTCGACCCGAATCGGCTCGTTGCCGAGCGCCACCGACCGGGGGTCCTCGAGCACCAGGCAGCGCAGCCGCCGTCCCGGCTCGGCGAGCGCCTCGGCGCCGATGAACGTACGGTCGGCGCGCAGGCAGAACTCGAGCCCGGCCTCGAGCGGCGTGTCATCCGGGGTGATGTCGGCCGCCCACACGCGGTAGCCCTTCTCGAGCCGCAGGGCATCGATCGCCCGGTAGCCGCCGGCCACCAGCCCCTGCCCGGCGCCGGCCTCCCACAGCGTCCGCCACAGGCCGGCGCCGTACTCGGTCGGGCAGTAGAGCTCCCAGCCGACCTCGCCGACGAAGGTCACCCGCAGCGCTCGGACCGGGACGTCGCCCACCGCCAGCTCGCGCATGGTCAGGTAGCCGAAGTCCAGCGGGTCGGCGGTCAGGGGCGCCAGGATGGCGCGGGCGGCCGGGCCCCAGAGGGCAAAGCACGCCCAGCGTGAGGTCACGTCGGCGAGGCTCACCGAGCCGTCCCGGGGCAGGTGGCGACGGATCCAGCTGGCGTCGTGGTTGCCGAATGCGGTCCCGGTGACGATCTGAAAGCTCTGCTCGGCGACGCGGGTGACCGTGAAGTCGCACTCGATCCCACCGCGGCGGTTGAGCATCTGGGTGTAGGTGATCCGCCCCACCTCGCGGGCCACGTTGTTGTCGCACAGCCGCTGCAACAGCTCGGCGGCGCCGGGACCACTCACCTCGAGCTTGGCGAACGACGACTCGTCGAACAGCGCCGCGGTCTCCCGGGTGGCCCGGGCCTCGACCTCGATCGCCGGTGACCAGTGCATCCCGGCCCAGCCGCGCGGCCGCAGTCCCTCGTCGCCGGCAGCGGCGTTTGACTCATACCAGTTGACGCGTTCCCAGCCTGACTTCTCGCCGAACGCGGCGCCGTGCTGGCGGTGCCAGCCGTAAGCGCTGGAGGTCCGCAGCGGCCGCCCGGCTTGTCGCTCGTGGCCGGGATAGCGGATGTCGTAGTAGGTCTCATAGACCTCCTTGGCGCGCGCGAGCGTGTAACGGTGCGAGCGATACTGAGGGCCGAAGCGGCGGATGTCCATCTCCCACACGTCGAGCCCGGGCTCGCCGGCCAGGATCCACTCGGCCATCACCTTGCCGATCCCGCCCGCTCCGGCAAGACCGTGGGCGCAGAACCCCGCGGCGACGAACAGTCCGCGGACCTCGCTCTCGCCGAGGCAGAACTCGTTGTCGGGCGTGAACGCTTCGGGACCGTTGATCAGTCGCGTCACCTTGACGTCCTCCATGTCCGGCACCCGCTTTGACGAGTTGCCCGCGATCTCCTCAAAGCGCGGCCAGTCCTCCTCCAGCAGGCGGCCGTTGAAGTCCGGCGCGATCCGGTCTCGCCCGTTCTCATCGAGCGACCACGGCGCGCTGTGGCGCTCGTAGCCGCCCATCACCAGTCCGCCCCCCTCCTCGCGGAAGTAGACCAGCAGATCGGGGTCGCGCAGCGTCGGCAGGTGGCGGCCCGCTGGCCGTTCGTAGAACGGCTGGGTCACCAGGTACTCGTGGGCGAACGGGACGACCGGCACCCGGATGCCGGCCATCCGGCCCAGCTCGGCGGCGAACATTCCACCGGCGTTGACCACGATCTCGGCCTCGATGTCGCCCCATCGGGTCTTGACGCCGCGGACCCGGCCGCCGGTGACCACAATTTCGTCAACCGGCGTGTGGGTGAACACCTGACAGCCGTGCTCACGGGCGCCGTCGACGAGGGCGTAGGTCAGCTGCGAGGGATCGAGGTAGCCGTCGGTCGCCAGATAGGAGGCGCAGCGAACCCCGTCGGTCGCCATCAGCGGAAACATCTGCTTGGCCTCCTCGGCGGAGAGCAGCTCCAGGGGCAGCCCGAACGTCTTGGCCCATGCCACTTGACGCATGACCTCCTGCTCGCGCTCCTCGGTGCAGGCCAGCCGGATGCCCCCGCACTGCACCCAGCCGCAATCGAGCCGCCCGTAGAGCGCGACCGAGTCCATCATCATCTGCGTCAACGAGACGCTGCCGCGCAGCTGTCCGACCAGCCCGGCGGAGTGAAACGTCGAACCGCTGGTCAGCTCGTTGCGGTCGAGCAGGACGACGTCACGCTCCCCGAGCTGACCCAGGTGGTAGGCGATAGAGGCGCCGCCCACCCCGCCGCCGATGATCACCACGCGGGCGCGGTCGGGCAACTCACGCGGTCGCACCATGCAGCCATTCCTCCAGTCGTGGGTCCTCCGCGGCCCGGGTCAGGCGAGTGAAGTGCTTGTCCGCGTATTCGCCGAAGTCGAAGTCGAGCTCGGAGATCACGCCCTGGACCACCCCCCAAGCCCCCTCGCGGGCGTCGGACATGATCCGCATCAGCTTGAGCGCGGCGCGCCGTCCGTCGCTGGGGGCCTGGCCGAAGTAGGCGGCCAGCAGCCGCTCCTCGGCGGCGTCGTCGAACTCGTTGTTGACCGCCAGGTTGCCGAGGTCGAACATCCGATGGCCCATCCCGGCGTACTCCCAGTCCACCAGCACCGCGTCGTAGGGCTCGCGGTCGCGGGCCAGGACGTTGCCCGGCAGCAGGTCGTCGTGGCAGGCCACGGGCTCGCTCAAGGGCAGCACGGTGACGATACGACTGGCCAGCGACTGGGCCTGGATGTAGGCCGGCGGCAGCCGACCTCCGCGCCGGCCGACGATCTCGGCGTATCGCTCCAGCAGGTCGGGGACCCAGAAGCGGACCGGGAGCTGCAGACCGGAGTCGTGAAACGCGCGCAGCGCCTGGGCCGCGGACTGGGGCCTGGCCCGGAGCCGGTCGCCGTCGATCGGTCCGCCCTCGATCAGCTCGCAGACCAGGTGCTCCTCGCCGGCGTCCAGCAGCGCCGGGGCGATCCCCAGCGCGGCCGCCCGTTCGGCGGCCAGGCGCTCGGCGTCCCGGCTGATGCCAAGCAGCGCGGTCTCCTTGCCCGGCAGCCGGACCACGGTGTCGCGCCCGCCGAAGCGCGCCCGGAAGTTGTGGTTGGTGATCCCGCCCGTCAGCGGCACCGGCTCGCCCTCGAGCGCGCCCAACCGCGCAGCCACCCCGTCGACGATCGCGCTCAGCTCGGCCATCGCCGAAACCTATTCGCTCTGGCGCCGCGCTGGCGTTTAAGGGCCGGTTCCTATACCTTCGCGTCGTGAAGCTGGAGCTGACGGGCGGCGAGGGTCGCAGATGAGACTGGACGAGCTGCGCGAGCGGGTCGACTCGGGCGAGATCGACACCGTCGTGCTGGCGCTCTGCGACATGCAGGGACGACTGCAGGGCAAGCGTTTCACCGCCCGCCACTTCGTGGAGGAAGTGGCCGAGCACGTGGCCGAGGGCTGCAACTACCTGCTCGCCGTCGACGTCGAGATGACCCCGGTCAGCGGATATGAGATGTCCTCGTGGGAGCGTGGCTACGGCGACTTCACGATGCGGCCCGACCTCTCGACGCTGCGCCCCGTCCCCTGGCAGGAGGGCACCGCGATGTGCCTCGCCGACCTCATCTGGGAGGACGGGTCAGAGGTGCTGGCCTCGCCTCGGCAGATATTGCAGGGGCAGCTGGCGCGGCTGGCCGAGCGGGGCTGGAGCTCCAACGCCTCCACCGAGCTCGAGCTGATGGTGTTCCGCGAGAGCTACGAGTCGGCGTGGCACAAGGGCTACCGCGAGCTCGAGCCGGCCAACCTCTACAACGTCGACTACTCGCTGCTGGGGACCGCCAAGGTGGAGCCGCTGATCCGCCGGATCCGCAACTCGATGGAGGCCGCCGGGATGGCGGTCGAGAACTCCAAGGGCGAGTGCAACTACGGCCAGCACGAGATCAACTTCCGCTACGCCGATGCCCTGCGCACCGCCGACGACCACTCGATCTACAAGAACGGCGCCAAGGAGATCGCCGCCCAGGAGGGGATGGCGATCTCATTCATGGCCAAGTTCGACCAGCGCGAGGGCAGCTCGTGTCACATCCACTTCTCGCTCGCCGACGACGAGGGCATGCTGTTCGCTCGCGACCGGTCGGTGTTCGAAGCGTTTTTGGCCGGGCAGCTGGCCTGCCTGCGCGAGCTGACGCTGCTGCTGGCCCCCAACATCAACTCCTACAAGCGCTACGCGGAGGGCTCGTTCGCGCCCACCGCGGTGGCCTGGGCGCCGGACAACCGCACCTGTGCGCTGCGAGTCGTGGGACACGGGCCGGGGCTGCGGTTCGAGAATCGGGCCGGCGGCTCGGACCTGAACCCATACCTGGCACTGAGCGGCATCATCGCCGCGGGGTTGCACGGCGTCGACTCGGGGCTCGAGCTCGAGCCGGCCTATCAGGGCAACGCCTACCTGGCCACCGACAAGCCGCGGCTGCCGGGGACGCTGCGCGAGGCCCGGGACCTGTTCGCCACCAGCGACGTGGCCCGCGGCGCGTTCGGCGACGCCGTCGTCGATCACTACGTCAACGCCGCCGACGTCGAGCTGACTGCCTTCGAAGCCGCGGTCACCGACTGGGAGCGGGTGCGCGGGTTCGAGCGGCTGTGAGTGCCGGCGAATTCAGGTGAGGCACCGGCGGTGAGCACCGCCCACCACGATCGGCCCGCCGTCGACGTCGACGCGGCGAGCTCGCTCGACACGGTGTTCGCCCCGGTCCACTCCCAGACCGCATTCGAGGAGACGGTCGACCGCCTCGGCACCGCGATCAAGCTCGGCTTGCTGGCACCCGGCACCCGCCTGCCGGCCGAGCGCGAGCTGTGCACCAAACTCGAGATAGCGCGGTCCACGCTGCGCCAGGCGCTGGTGGCACTGGCCCAGAGCGGGCATCTGCGCGCCACCCGCGGACGCGGCGGCGGCACCTTCGTGGCCGACCCCCAGCCGCCGGCAGCGCCCCCGTCGGCCGAGGTGCTGGCCGGCTGGCGCGACGTCTGCGACCAGCGGATGATGATCGAGGTCGGGATCGCGGTGCTGACCGCCGAGCGGGCCAGCGGAACGGCGATCGAGGGCCTGGAGCGGATCGTCCTGGCGATCGACGGTCTGCTCGAGGACTTCCCGGCCTACCGTCGTGCCGACATCCGCTTCCACGTCGGCCTGGCCGAGGCGACCGGAAGCTCCCGGCTGGTCACGGCCATGACCGAGACCCAGGGGGCGATGAGCGAGCTGATCTCTCATATCGCCCACCCACCGGAGGTGCTGGACTCCGCCAACGACCAGCATCGCCGGCTGCTCAGCGCGGTGCGCCGCCGTGACGAGGCCGCGGCGGCGCGGGAGATGACCGAGCACCTGCGAGGAACCGAGCACGTCCTGGCCGGACTGCTGCCGCACTGGTCTTCAGCCTCCCAACCTTGACTTCCGTCCCCGCGCGGGCGTATGTTGCCGCGCGTAAGGAAGGATCGGCAGACCTTTTGGAGACGAGGAGGGGCGGATGAGCGGCATTATCGAGAAGCTGACGCCGGACGAGCAGCGCTTGGCCGAGCTCGGCTACAAGCAGGAGCTCAAGCGCGGCTGGAGCGGGTTCTCCAACTTCGCGATCTCGTTCTCCATCATCTCGATCCTGGCCGGGTGCTTCACCACCTATGGACAGGCATGGCTCAACGGCGGGCCGGTGGCGATCTCGATCGGCTGGCCGGTGATCAGCGTGTTCATCCTGCTGGTGGCATTCTCGATGTCCGAGCTGGCCTCAGCGATGCCGACCGCCGGTGGGATCTACTACTGGTCATCCAAGCTCGGCGGCGCGGGCTGGGGCTGGTTCACCGGCTGGTTCAACCTGATCGGCCTGGTCGCGGTCACCGCCTCGGTGGACTACGCGGCGGCGACGTTCCTGAACTCCACGCTCTCGTTCTACGGCCTGCACCTGTTCGGCGTCAACTTCGCCACCTCCAGCGTGCAGTCCGCGCTGCACCACACGTTCCTGCTGTTCGCGCTGATCCTGGCCCTCCATGCCCTGATCAACATCTTCTCCTCACCGCTGGTGGCGCTGTTCACGCAGATCTCGGTGTGGTGGCACGTGATCGGGGTGCTGGTGATCATCGTGATCCTGATCGCGGTGCCGAGCCATCACCAGAGCTTCAGCTTCGTCTTCGGCCACCGCATCAACCTCTCGGGCTTCAACCACCAGATGTACTGGTTCTACATCCTGCCCCTGGGGTTCCTGCTGACCATGTACACGATCACCGGTTATGACGCCTCGGCCCACATATCCGAGGAGACCAACGACGCCGCCATGGCGGCGCCAAAGGGCGTCTGGCGGTCGGTGTTCTACTCGGCGGTGTTCGGGTGGGCAGTGCTGCTGGCCCTGACCTTCGCCGCCACCCACGTCGGGGCGATCAACGCCGCCGGCGGAACATCGCAGTCGATCATCGAGTCGGCGCTGAGCTCGGCCGCCGCCAAGGCGGTGCTGGTCATCGCCACCGTCGGTCAGCTGTTCTGCGGGATGGCCTGCGTGACCAGCGCCTCGCGGATGACATTCGCCTTCTCGCGTGACGGCGCCGTCCCCGGCCACAACCTGTGGCGCCGGCTCAACAGCCACCGCACGCCGACCTGGGCGGTGGTGTTCGTGGCCGTGTTCGCGTTCATCATCACGATCCCGGCCTTCAAGGGCAACCACGCCGGGCTGCCGGTCGCCTTCCTGGCCGTCACGTCGATCTCGGTCATCGGCCTGTACATCGCCTACACGATCCCGGTCTATCTGCGATGGCGAATGGGCGACGCCTTCGAACCCGGCCCGTGGACGCTGGGCCGCAAGTACAAATGGGTCAACCTGATCGCGATCGCCTGGGTCGTGCTGTGCGTGATCATCTTCTGCCTGCCGTTCACGCCGGCCGCGGTTCCGTTCTCGAGCCAGTTCAGCTGGTCGTCGTTCAACTACGCGCCGCTGGTGACGATCATCGTCATGCTGGCGGTGACGATCTGGTACGCGGTGTCGGCGAGACACACGTTCAAGGGCCCGGTTCGCACCGTCGACATGAATGCAGACGGCAGCGCGATCACCGGCGTCGCGCCGGCTGCCCCCAGCGACCTCTAGCGATAGTCCCCCCCGATATGGCGGACCGTCTATCCGGGAAGGTGTGCGTGATCACCGGTGCCGCCGGTGGGATCGGAGGCGCCGCTGCGGCCGCGTTCGAGCGCGAGGGGGCCCATGTGGTCGGCGCCGACCTGATCGAGCACCAGGTCGGCGAGCTCTCGCTGCGCGCCGACGTGACCGACGAGTCGGCGGTGGCCGGTCTGTACGCACGGGTGCGCGAGAAACTGGGGCGCATCGACGTGCTGTTCAACAACGCCGGCATTGCGGCGGGTGACGATGCGTCGGTCCTGGAGACGTCGCTCGAGGCCTGGGAGCGGGTCCAGGCGACCAACCTGCGCAGCGTATTTCTGTGCTGCAAGCACGGCATCCCGCACCTGATCGAAAGCGGCGGCGGCTCGGTCATCAACACCGCCTCGTTCGTGGCCGTGATGGGCTCGGCCACATCGCAGATCTCCTACACCGCCTCCAAGGGCGGCGTGCTGGCGCTGTCACGAGAGCTCGGGGTCGAGTTCGCCAAGCAGGGTGTGCGGGTCAACGCGCTGTGTCCGGGACCGGTCGACACCCCGCTGCTGCGCGACATCTTCGCCGCCGACCCCGCGGAGGCCCAGCGCCGGCTGGTCCACGTGCCGATGGGCCGGTTTGCGCGCGTCGACGAGATCGCCAACGCCGCCCTGTTTCTGGCCGGCGACGAGTCCAGCTACGTCAATGCCACCGAGTTCCTGGTCGACGGCGGGATCAGCGGCGCCTACACGACGCCGCTCTAGGTAGGGCCGCCGGCGCTCGCCGGCCGCCGCTCTAGCCGGGTCTGGGGTAGTGAAACGCCTGGGTCTGGGTGACCTTGGCGGCCAGCTCGCCACGGTCGTCTCGGAGCTCGGTCTCGAGCACGATCAGGGTGCGCCCCTTGTGCAGCGGCCGCGTGGCGGCGGTGAGCACCCCGTCGCGCACGGCGCGCATGAAGTTGGTCTTGGACTCGATCGTGGCCGTGCCGCGAGCGCCGTCCGGCAGGTTCAAAAAGGCGCACAGCCCACCGCAGTTGTCGGCCAGGGCCATGGTCGCGCCGCCATGGAGGATCCCGCCCGCGGTGCACCGCTCCGGTGCCCAGGGCAGGCGAGCGCGTACTACCTCAGGGGTCGCCTCGAGCAGCTCGATTCCCAGCAGCGCGGCGAACGGCACCAGGTCGCGCAGTTGGGTGAGGTCATCGTCTGTCATGCCAGGTGGGGCTAGAGCCCGCGGGCCAGGTGATAGTAGGCCTGGTTCCAGCGCAGCTCGTTGGCGAACTGCGGGCTCGATGTCTGGCCGTCGATCACCAGCAGCTCGACCCCCGCCATCTGGGCCAGGTCGCGCAACGGCTCGATCCCCAGCGCCATGGTGAACACGCTGTGATGAGACCCCCCGGCCATCAGCCACGCCTCGGCGGCGGTGCTGAGCTCGGGCCGGGGGGCCCAGACCGCGCGGGCCACCGGGAGCTTGGGCAGCTCGGCGTCGGGCGCGACGACGTCGACCTCGTTGGCGACCAGCCGCAGGCGGCCGCCGATGTCGATGAGGGAGACCACCACGGCCGGCCCGGGCGGCGCGGTGAACACCAGCCGGACCGGGTCCTCGCGGTCGCCGATCGACAGCGGATGGATCTCGCAGCGGGGACGGTCCGCAGCGATCGACGGGCAGACCTCGAGCATGTGCGCGCCCAGTACCTTCGATCCGCCCGGTCCGAGGTGGTACACGTAGTCCTCCATGAACGAGGTCCCGCCCGGCAGCCCGGCGGCCATCACCTTGATCACCCGCAGCAGCATCGCGGTCTTCCAGTCGCCCTCGGCGCCGAAGCCGTACCCGTCGGCCATCAGCCGCTGCACCGCGATCCCCGGTAGCTGGCGCAGCGCGCCCAGGTCCTCAAAGGTGTCGGTGAAGGCGTCAAAGCCGCCGGCCTCCAAGAATTTCCGCAGGCCGACCTCGATCCGGGCGGCCTCGACCAGCGACTCGCGGCGGGGCCCGCCGGCGGCCAGCTCAGCGACAACTTCGTAGGCCTGGTCGTAGCGCTCCAGCAGCTGATCGACGTCCCGGTGCGATGCCTGCGCCACCTTCACCCCCAGCGCATCCACGCCGTAGCCGTTGACCGAGACGCCGAATGCGATCTGGGCTCCGACCTTGTCACCCTCGGTGACGGCGACGTCACGCATGTTGTCGCCGAAGCGGGCCACCCGCAGCCGCCTCGCTGCGCGCCAGCCTCGCGCCGCCCGCACCCACATCCCGATCCGGGCCTGCACGTCCCGGTCGGCCCAGTGCCCGACCACGGTCTTGCGGGCCACTCCGATCCGCGTCTGGGCGTAGCCGAACTCACGGTCGCCGTGGGCCGACTGATTGAGGTTCATGTAGTCCATGTCGATCTCGCCCCAGGGCAGATCGCGATCGAACTGGGTATGCAGATGCAGGATCGGCTTGCCCAGCTCGCCGAGGCCCGCGATCCACATCCGGGCCGGCGAGAAGGTGTGCATCCAGACGATCACCCCGGCACAGTCCTCGGCGGCCTGGGCCTGGCTGAGCACCCGCCCAATCGAGTCGGCGTCGGTCAGTGGCTCGTGATCGACCACCGAGCCGGGGATCGCGCCGGACTGGTCAAACGCCGACGCGATCTGGCGGGAGTGCTCGTGGACCTGCCGGAGCACCTCCTCGCCGTAGAGGTGTTGGCTTCCGGTGAGAAACCAGATCTTGCCCTCGTCGATGCTGATCACGCTGACCTCGCCCTGGGGAGCTGCGCACCTGCGACAAGCAGGCTAGTGCCAAGCGCGGCCAAACACCCGGGCCGGCGGGGTCAGTCGCCCCCCTCCGCCGCCCCTGCCGTGCCCGGCGGCAACGAGGGCTCGACGCGCAGCAGCTTCGCCGGCCACTTCGGCAGCCACCAGTTCCAGCGGCCGAACAGCGACACTACCGCCGGCACCAGCAGCGCCCGGATCACAGTGGCGTCGAGGATGATTCCGGCCGCCAGGCCGGTGGCGAACACCTTCACCGTGGTGTTGGGAGCCGAGGCCATCGAGGCGAAGGCCAAAAACAGGATCAGCGCCGCGCTGGTCACCAGCCGCCCGGTGCGGCCGATCCCGCGCACCACCGCGGTGTCGGTGGAGCCGCTGGAGTCGAACTCCTCTCGCATCCGAGCCAGGATGAAGACCTCGTAGTCCATCGACAGCCCGAACAGGAACGCGAACACCATCAGCGGGATCCAGGCGGTGACCGAGCCGGTCGCCGAGATGC
Organism: Solirubrobacteraceae bacterium; assembly: GCA_036502145.1. Lineage (GTDB taxonomy): Bacteria > Actinomycetota > Thermoleophilia > Solirubrobacterales > Solirubrobacteraceae > Palsa-465. The sequence continues at coordinate 37,119 of DASXZB010000066.1, forward strand.
CCCAGATCAGGTCCGAGCCGTGGCCGCGCTGCCAGATCAGGTCGAGCACGCCCCACGCCGCGCCGACGCTGATCACGTTGAGGATCACGGCCTTCAGCGGCAGCAGCAGCGAACGGAAGGCGCGCGCCAGCAGGATGAAGGTGATCACTGCGATCAGCGCGATCATCAGCGGAAAGTTGCCGTAGACGGCTTCGATGAAGTCGCGGTCCTGCGCTGGACGCCCGCCGACGCGCACGCCGTCGCCAGCCGCATG
>DASXZB010000067.1:0-12736 GCA_036502145.1 Solirubrobacteraceae bacterium
CACCATCGTTCGCACGTAGCGCTCGTGGCCGGGGACGTCAACGATCGACAGTGCGCGTCCCGACGGCAGCTCCAGGCGGGCATAGCCGAGCTCGATCGAGATCCCGCGCGCGTGCTCCTCGGGCAGGCGGTCGGTATCGACTCCGGTCAGCGCCCGGATCAGCGCCGACTTGCCGTGATCGATGTGGCCCGCGGTGCCGAGCGTCAGCGGGGCGTCGGTCATTCGCCGGCGAGCGCGCGGCCGACCTGCACCGCGACCACGTCTGCCTCGTCATCGCTCAACGTGCGCGGATCCAGCAGCAGACGCCCGTCGTGGATCCGTGCCACCACCGGCGGCTCCAAGTCGCGCAGACGCTGCGCCAGGGCGACCGGATCGGGCGGCGGCGCCATCGCCACCGCCGGGCCGTCGAGCTCGGTCAGCGGCAGCGCCCCGCCACCGACGCGCGCGCTGGTGCGGACCAGCTCGGCCCGCTCGCCGATCGCCTCGCACAGCCGCTCGGCCCGCGCGGCCAGCGCCGCCTCGGGCTGGTCGAGCATCGCCAGGACCGGTATTTCGATTCGGGCCCGGGCCGGGTCGCGGTACAGCTGCAGCGTGGCCTCCAGAGCCGCCAGTGACAGCTTGTCGATCCGCAGCGCCCGCGCCAGGGGATGGGAGCGGGCGGCGGCGATCGCTTCGGAGGACCCCAGCAGCAGGCCGGCCTGCGGGCCGCCGAGCAGCTTGTCGCCCGAGCAGCAGACCAGTGCCGCGCCGGCGGCGACCGAGCGCCTCAGATCGGGCTCCTCGCCCAGGCTCATGATGCCGAGGTCGCCGGCCAGGACCCCTGAGCCGACGTCGTCGATCACCGGCACCCCGAGGTCGCACAGCTCCTCCACGGACACGTCCTCGACGAAACCGAGGGTCCGGAAGTTCGACTGGTGGACGCGGAGGATCGCCCCCACCGGCGGCGAGGATGACTCCAGCGCGCGCTCGTAGTCGCGCCGGTTGGTCCGGTTGGTCGTGCCGACCTCGACCATGGTGGCGCCGGATTGCCCGATCACGTCGGGGATCCTGAAGCCACCGCCGATCTCGATCAGCTGCCCGCGGGAGACAACGATCGCCCGGCCGGGACCGGCCAGCGCGGCGGCGGCCAGGAGCACCGCCCCGGCGCCGTTGTTGACCACGATCGCATCCCCGGCTCCGGTGAGCTCGCGCAGCAGTCGGTGGACGTGGCTGTGTCGCGACCCCCGCTGACCGGACTCCAGATCGAGCTCCAGGTTCGAGTAGCCGCCGGCCACCCGCAGCACTGCCTCCCTGGCGGCCTCGGCCAGCGGGGCGCGCCCCAGATTGGTGTGCACGATCACGCCGGTGGCGTTGATCACCTGGCGCAGCGAGGGGGACGCGCCCTCGACCAGGAGCGCGCGGGCACGATCCAGCAGCTCCGGCTCGTCGCTCTGCGGTCGTCCGCCGGCGACCAGCAGCGCTCGCTGCTCGTCGATCGCCCGCCGCGCCGCGGCGACCGCCGGCCCGTGGGGCGCGTCGAGCTGGGCGGCCAGCTCGTGGACCGCCGGCAGCGCTCTCAGCTCGGCTTCACGCCGTCCACCCATTCGCCCTCTTCCCGCTTCCAGATCGGGGCCTGCGCCTTGATCCGGTCGATGATCTCCCGCGCCCCGGCAAAGGCCTCGGCGCGATGGGGGGCCGAGACGGCGACGGCGACCGACGCCTCCGAGAGGGCCACCACCCCGATGCGGTGCTCGGCGGCGGCGGCGCAAAGCCCGTGGCGCTCGATCGCCGTCCGCACGATCTCCTCGAGCTTGGGCTCGGCCATCTCGACGTAGGCCTCGTAGTCGAGCTCGGCGACATCCCGGGTGACGCCGGTGAAGGTGACCACCGCCCCGGCCCGGGGATCGCGAACCCGCGCCGCCAGCGTCTCCAGGGCCAGCGCGTCGCGCGTGATGCGGGCGTGCGCCACGCCCACCGATCCGCCTGAGACCGGCGGGATCAACGCCAGCTCGTCCCCGGGAGACAGGGCGTCGTCGACATCGGCGTACTCCCGGTTGACCGCCATCACCACGGGCACGCCGTCGGTCAGGGGTTGCATCTGCGCCAGCGCATCGCCGACCAACGCTCCGTCGGGGAGCTCGAGCTGGACCTCATGGGCCCCGGCGCGCTCGCGCAGACCGGCGAACAGACGGACCCTTACCTGCATCGGCCCAAGGCTAGTCGCTCTTTGCGGCGTGTTGGCACCCGATTAGAGGTTCTCGTCCGTGAAGGCGATGTTGCATATGCTGGCCGAGTCTTCTGGGCGATTCGAATAGGAGAAGGAACGCAATGGGTACACGAAAGAGCCTGCTTTCCGTCGCGATCTCGCTGCTCGGAGTAGCGGCGATCGCGGGGTGCGGAAGCAGCGGTAGCAGTTCGTCCTCGTCGTCGGCGGCCGCCAGCCCGACGACCGCCGCGAGCTCGAGCTCGGCGGGCACCTCGGGCGCCGACGCCTCGGTGGTCAAGCTGGTCCCAGCCTCGGTCAAGTCCAAGGGCACCATGACAGTGGCCGCCGATGCCAGCTATGCCCCCAACGAGTTCTTCGCGCCTGACGGTCACACCATCATCGGCATGGACGCCGACCTCAGCAAGGCGCTGGCCGGCGTCATGGGACTGAAAGCCAACCTGGTCAACGCCACCTTCGACGGCATCATCCCCGGCCTGGCCGCCGGCAAGTACGACATGGGCGCCTCCTCGTTCACCGACACCAAGGAGCGAGAGAAGACGGTCAACTTCGTCACGTATTTCCTGGCCGGGACCTCGTTCTTCACCAAGGCCTCGGGCGGGACCAGCGTCACCGGCCTGGCCGACCTGTGCGGCAAGACCGTCGCGGTGGAGAAGGGCACCACCGAGGAGACCGACGCCACCGCCCAGAGCGGCAAGTGCAAGAAGGCCGGCAAGTCCGGGGTGACGGTGCTGACCTTCCCCGATGAGAACGGGGCCAACCTGGCTCTGTCCAGCGGTCGCGCCCAGCTGGTGATGGCCGATTCGCCGGTCGCCGCCTACGACGTCAAGAAGTCGAACGGCCAGTTCAAGATCAGCGGCCAGACCTACGGCACCGCCCCGTACGGGCTGGCCCTCCCCAAGAACAGCGGCCTCGACAAGGCGGTGCTGGCCGCGCTCAAGGTCGTGATGAAGAACGGGACCTACAGCACGATTCTGTCCAAGTGGGGACTGCAGTCCGGCGCCCTGTCGAACCCGAAGATCAACGGCGCCACCAGCTAGCGACCGCATCAAACAGTGGCGCGCGCCATGGCGCGCATGTGAAACTACCGCTCACGTGAGTGGGCGAGGTCAAGCACTACCGGCGCTCCGTAGGTGAGCACCACCGAAGTATCCGAGCAGCGACCGGAGCGGCCCGAGGAGATCCGGGCCGTCCCGGTGCGGCGGCCCGGGCGCTGGATCGCCTCGCTGATCGTGCTGGTGATCGCAGCCTCGATCGTCCGCTCGATCGTCGTCAACCCGAACTACCACTGGCACGTCGTCGGCCAGTATCTGTTCGACAGCCGGATCCTCAACGGCGTGGTCAAGACGCTCGAGCTGACCGCGATCTCGATGGCCGTGGGGATCGTCCTGGGGGTCGTGCTAGCGGTAATGCGCCTGTCGCCCAACCCGCTGGTGTCGGGTTTCAGCTGGCTGTACATCTGGTTCTTCCGAGGGACGCCGCTGCTCGTGCAGCTGCTGTTCTGGGGCTTCATCGCCGCCCTGTTTCCCAAGATCAGCCTGGGCGTGCCGTTTGGCGGTCCGGCCATCATCAACGTCAGTGCCAACACGCTGATCCCGGCGTTTGTGGCGGCGATCCTGGGGCTGGGGCTCAACGAGGGGGCCTACATGGCCGAGATCGTGCGCGCCGGCATCATCTCGGTGGACGAGGGTCAGACCATGGCCGCCCAGTCGCTCGGCATGTCGCGCCTCCAGACGTTGCGCCTGATTGTCATCCCGCAGGCCATGCGGGTGATCATCCCGCCGACCGGCAACGAGACGATCTCGATGCTCAAGAACACTTCGCTGGTGATCGTGCTCGGCTCGGTGTTCGACCTGCTGTTCGCGACACAGCAGATCTACGCCGCCAACTTCCAGACGATCCCGTTGCTGATCGTGGCCTCGATCTGGTACCTGGCCATGACCAGCGTGCTGTATGTCGGCCAGTACTTCCTCGAGCGCCGGTTCGGCCGCGGGTTTAGCCGGGCCGAGCGGGTGTCGATGCGCTCGCGGTGGCTTGGGAGCGGACGAAAATGACGACCGAGATGGGCGATCCTATGGTCAGGTCCGAGGCCGTACACAAGCGCTTCGGGCGACTGGAGGTGCTCAAGGGCATCGACCTCGAGGTGGCGCGCGGGGAGGTGATGTGCCTGCTGGGCCCCTCGGGGTCCGGGAAGTCGACGTTCCTGCGCTGCATCAACCATCTGGAGAAGATCAACTCGGGGCGGCTGTCGGTCGACGGCGAGCTTGTCGGCTACCGGGAGTCCGGGGACAAGCTCCACGAGTTGCACGAGCGCGACGTGGCCCGCAAGCGGGCCGAGATTGGGATGGTCTTTCAGCACTTCAACCTGTTCCCGCACATGACGGCGCTCGAGAACGTGTGCCTGGCCCCGACCCGGGTCTCCGGCGTGGCGCGCAAGGAGGCCCGCGAACGCGGCACCGAGATGCTGGCGCGCGTGGGGCTCTCGGACAAGGTCGACGTCTACCCGGTGGCGCTGTCCGGCGGCCAGCAGCAGCGGGTGGCCATCGCCCGCGCGCTCGCCATGCAGCCCAAGCTGATGCTGTTCGACGAGCCCACCTCGGCGCTTGACCCCGAGCTGGTCGGCGACGTGCTCGACGCGATGCGCCAGCTGGCCAACGAGGGGATGACGATGATTGTGGTCACGCACGAGATCGGCTTTGCCCGGGAGGTCGCCGACACCGTGGTGTTCATGGATGCCGGCGTGGTGGTCGAGTCCGGCAAGCCGGAGGCCGTGCTGTCCAACCCCCAGCACGAGCGCACCAAGGCGTTTCTCTGGAAAGTGCTGTAGCGCAGCTGTCGCGGCGTTTGCGCGACGACCCCGGGTAACCTGCAGGGCGATGGCCACCGCCGACGAGAACCGGACGATCGCGCCGATACTCGGCCCCGACGATCCTCGCCGGTTCACCGACTCGGGGATCGAGATCCGGCCGTCATACGACGAGCACGACCTCCCTGACGACCTGCCGGATCGCCTCGGAGAGGCCGGGCAGTATCCGTACACCCGCGGCGTGCACCCGGACATGTACCGCAAGCAGCTGTGGACGATGCGCCAGTACGCCGGCTACGCCAGCGCCAAGGAGTCAAACGAGCGCTACCGCTACCTGCTGTCCAAGGGCTCCACCGGGTTGTCGATGGCCTTCGACCTCCCCACCCAGCTGGGGCTCGACTCCGACAACCCCATGTGCCTGGGGGAGGTCGGCCGCACCGGTGTGGCGATCGACACGATCGACGACATGCGGACCGCGTTTGACGAGATCCCGCTTGACCAGGTGTCCACGTCGATGACCATCAACGCTCCCGCCGGCGTCCTGCTGTTGCTGTACGAGCTGGTCGGCGAGGAGCAGGGGGTGCCGTCGGACAAGCTGCGTGGCACCACCCAGAACGACATCCTCAAGGAGTACATCGCCCGCGGCAACTACATCTACCCGCCCCAGGGCGCGATCAGGTTGACCACCGACCTGTTCGCCTACTGCAACGAGCGGGTGCCGAAGTGGAACACGGTCTCGATCAGCGGCTACCACTTCCGAGAGAAGGGGTGCTCGGCGGTTCAGGAGATCGCGTTCACGCTGGCCAACGGGATCGCCTACGTGCAGGCGGCACTGGATGCGGGGCTGGAGATCGACAAGTTCGCCCCCCGGCTGGCCTTCTTCTTCAACGGCCACAACAACGTCTTTCAGGAGGTGGCCAAGTTCCGCGCCGCCCGCCGGATGTGGGCCGAGATCATGCGCGAGCGCTTCGGCGCCCAGGACGAGCGCTCCTGGAAGCTGCGCTTCCACACCCAGACCGGCGGCGTGACGCTGACCGCCCAGCAGCCCGAGAACAACATCGTCCGGGTGGCGCTGCAGGGCTTCGCCGCAGTCTGCGGCGGCACTCAGTCGCTGCACACCAACGGCTTTGACGAGGCACTCGCCCTGCCGACGGAGCGTGCTGCTCGCATCGCGCTTCGCACCCAGCAGATCATCGGCTACGAGTCCGGCGCCGCCGACACCGTCGACCCGTTCGCGGGGTCCTACTTCGTCGAGGCGCTGACCGACGAGATCGAGACCCGGGCCGGCGAGCTGATCGCCAAGATCGACGAGCTCGGCGGCTCGGTTGCGGCGATCGAGTTCATGACCAAGGAGATCGAGGAGTCGGCGTTCGGCTACCACGAGCGCTACCGCACCGGCCAGGACGTGGTGGTCGGCGTCAACAAGTTCGTCGAGGACTCCATCGAGGTGACCGACATCCTGCGCGTCGACCCGGAGTCCGAGCACCGGCAGGTGCAGCGGCTGAAGAAGTTCAAGGAGGACCGTGACGGGTCGCTGGTCGACCGCCGCCTGGAGGAGATCCGCGAGTGCGCGCGCGGGAGCGACAACATGCTCGGAGTGCTGCGCCAGGCTTTGAAGGACCGCTGCTCGCTGGGCGAGGTGTGCGCCGCGATGCGCGACGTGTTCGGCGACTACCGCCCGGCGTTCTGAGCGGCGCGATGCTCCTCGTCCCCGCGGTCGCCTTCTCGGATTTCATCCTGGCCATCCACATCCTGGCCGTGGTGATCGCCTTCGGCGCGACCTTCGCGTACCCGATTCTGTTCGCGAGCGCCAACCGGCTTGACCCCACCGTGTTGCCGTGGCTGTTTCGGACCATGCAGCGGATCAGCCGGACCCTGGTCAACCCGGGGCTGCTGGTGGTGCTGTTGGCCGGCATCTACCTGGCCTCCGACAGGCACCAGTGGGGCAACTTCTACGTGCAGTGGGGGATCGCCGCGGTGATCGTGATCGGCGCCATCGAGGGGTCGTTCATGATCCCTCGGGAGGGCCGGATGGCCGAGCTCGCCGAGCGCGACCTGGCTTCCGCGGCCGTCCCCGCCGGCGGCCAGGGCACGGGCGCGCAGCGGACCAGCGCCCGCTGGAGCCAGGAGTACAACGACAGCTTCCGCCGGCTCGCGCTGGGCGCCACCGTCCTGGACCTGATCGTGGTCGTGACCGTGTTCATCATGGCCGCTCGCGTCGGCGCCTGAGGGCGTCTTCACTTCGCCTCCGCCCTCGCCCGGTAGGGCAGCCGGAAGGCCAGCGCAAACGTCAGCGCCAGTGGGATCAGGCACAGCCAGGCGATCGTGCCCAGCGCATGCGTGGCCAGCGAACCCCCGGTCAGCTCGGAGAAGAAGATCGTCCCCAGCACCGCGATCCCGATCGAGCTGGCGAGCTGCTGGACTGCGTTCAGCACCCCTGAGGCCGAGCCCACCTGCTCCATCGCCACACCGGCCAGGATGATGTCGAACAGCTGGCCGAAGATGAACCCGGCCCCCAGTCCGATCACGAACAGCGACGGCGCCAGCGCCAAGGTGCTCGCCGACGTCGCCCCGGACACCGTGACTCCCAGCGCCGCGCAGCCGGCCGCCGCCAGGACCACGCCGAGATGCAGCAGCCGCCGGCCGAACCGGCCCACCAGGGCGAACGACGCCCCCAGCGACAGCACCATCGCGAACGTGATCGGCACCAGCGTCAACCCCGCGTGCACCGGCGAGAACCCCAGGCCGAGCTGGCAGAACAGCGACACGATCAGCATCAGTCCGGCGAACGTGGCAAAGAACGACAGCGCCACCAGGATCCCGCTGGTGTAGGCGTGGTTGCCGAGCAGCGCCGGTTCGATCAGCGGCGACTCGCGACGCCGGCGCTCGTAGACCACGAACGCGCCGAGCAGCGCCAGGCCGCAGGCCAGCACCGCGAAGATCCACAGCGGCCAGCCCTGCTCGCGGCCCTGGATCAACGGGTAGATGATGGCCACGGAGGCCAGCCCCACCAGGATCATGCCCACGACGTCGAGCCTGGCTCCCGGGGTCATGGCGCCCCGCGGGAGCGTTCGCGCCGCCGTGGCCAGAGCGGCCACTCCGAGCGGCACGTTGATCAGGAACACCAGCCGCCATCCCGTCCCAAGCAGGTTGGCGTCGATCAGCACGCCGGCCACGATCGGCCCGGCGATCGCCGACAGCCCCATCACGGGACCGAAGCTCCCGAACACGGTCGCCATCTCGTCCTCGGCGAAGACCTCCTTTAGCAGGCCGAAGCCCTGTGGGATCAGCAGCGCCCCGAACGCGCCCTGCAGCGCTCTGAACGCGATCAGGAGCTCCGGCGAGGGCGCCAGCGCGCAGGCGGCCGACATCGCCGTGAATCCGGCCGATCCGATCAGGAACAGCCGCCGCCGGCCGAAGATGTCGCCCAGCCGCGCCCCGGTGACCAGCAGGACCGCGAACGACAGCGTGTAGGCCGCGCTCAGCCACTGCAGCGTGGATGCCCCGCCGCCGAGATCGTTGCGGACCGACGGGCCGGCCACGTTGACGATCGTCGAGTCGAGCAGGTCCATGATCTCGGCCGCCAGCACGACGGCCAGGGCCACCCAGCGCCAGCGATAGCGCTCGGTTGGCGCCGTCGATCCCGCGTCCGGCGACCGGCCGACTGCCGGCGCGTCGTCGGTTGGCGATGCGATCGGGGTCGTGGTGGTCACGCGGGTCTCCTCGGTCGAAGTTCATTTGGAGGGGAACGATGTTCGTGACGAACACAGTTCGTGACGAACACGGTACGACACGAACGGCCATCGTGTCAACTAGAGTTCTCTTCGTGGACCTCCCGCCGCGTCCCCGCAGCACGCGTGACCGCCCGGCCAAGCCGCCGCTCAGCGAGGATCTGATCGTGCAGACGGCGCTGGAGATCCTGCGCCAGGAGGGTCTGGACGCGGTCACGATGCGCCGCGTGGCCACCGCGCTCGACACCGGACCGGCCTCGTTGTACGTCTACGTGGGCGGTCGCGACGAGCTGCGCGAGGCGATGCTCGACCGCGTCACCGCCTCGGTGGCGATCGAGACGCCGGATCCCGACCGCTGGCGTGAGCAGTTGCACCGGCTGGTGCGCGGCGTGCTGATGGCGCTGGAGGCCCACCCCGGCATCGCCCGGGTGGCGGTGGCCAACGTACCCACCGGGCGCAACTCACTGCGGTTCGCCGAGAACCTCCTGGGCCTGCTCTTGGCGGGCGGGATCGATCCCCAGGATGCCGCCTGGGCCTGCGACATCCTGCCGCTGATCACCACCGCCCTGGCGGTCGAGACCGCCACGTTCGTCGAGCGCGGGCAGACAGATGCCCAGCGCGCCGAGCGCGAGACGGTGGCGCGACTGATCGCGGTGTTCGTGAGCCTGCCGCCGGCCGAGTTTCCCAACCTCACCTCGATGATCGCGGAGCTGACCAGCGGGGACGGCGATCAGCGCTTTGAGTTCGCGATCGACACCTTCCTCGACGGGCTGCTGGCCCGCGCCGACCGGCGTCGCCGCGAGTCCGGCTAGCGCTCGCTGTCCAGGGTGGCCATCTGCGCCTCGCCGTAACGTGTCCCGGCCGCCGATCCCGGCGGGACCGCGGCCTCGATCGCCGCCAGCTCGGAGGGGCTGAGTGAGAGCTCGACCCCCGCCAGCGCCTCACTCAGCTGATCGCGCCGCCGCGCCCCGATCAGCGGCAGGATGTCGTCTCCGCGTGAGGCCACCCAGGCGATCGCCAGCTGAGACACTGACACGCCCCGCGATCCGGCGAGCTCCTGCAGCCGTTGCACCAACGCGAGGTTCCGGCGGGCGTTCTCCTCGCTGAAGCGGGGAAAGCGGTCCCGCATGTCACCCGGTTGGGCCGGACGACCGGGCGAGAACGAGTCGCTCAGCAACCCCCGTGACAGCACTCCGTAGGCGGTGATCCCGATCCCCAGCTCGCGGCAGGCGGGCAGGATCTCGTCCTCGATCTCCCGCGAGATCAGCGAGTACTCGATCTGCAGGTCGTCGACCGGGTGCACCGCGGCGGCCCGGCGAATGGTCTGCGCCCCCACCTCGGAGAGCCCGACCGCGCGCACATAGCCGGCCTGCACCAGCTCGGCGATCGCGCCCACCGTCTCCTCGATCGGGACGTTCGCGTCCAGGCGGGCCGGGCGATAGACGTCGACGTGATCGGTCCGCAACCGCCGCAGCGAGTAGGCCAGCGCCGTCTTTACCGCGGCCGGGGACGCGTCGTAGCCCAGCCAGCTGCCGTCGGGCCCGCGCTGGGCGCCGAACTTGACGCTCAGCCGGTAACCGTCGCGGTCGCGACCGTCCAGCGCCCGCGCGATCAGCATCTCGTTGTGGCCCATCCCGTAGAAGTCGCCGGTGTCGATCAGGGTGATCCCGGCGTCCAGGGCGGCCTGGATGGTGGCGATGCTCTCGGCCTCGTCGGCGGGGCCGTAGACGCCAGACATGCCCATGCAGCCGAGGCCGGCGCGGTCGGTGGAGGTCAATTGAAGGCTCCTTTGCTTGGTGCTCGAGGCGGAAGGAGTCGCGCCTGGACGCGCGAAACCATCACCCAATGCCAGCACATCAAGCAACCCGAACGCTCGTGAAATCCTCGCCCGAACTGTGGGCCGAATGCAGCGACGCCGCCTCTCTGGCCCGCCATCTGGGCCAGTTCGGCGAGATCCGCATCACGAAGCTCGAGCCAGAGACAGCCGTGGCCTGGGAGGGCAGCGCCGCAAGCGGCACGGTGAAGCTCGAGCCGTCGGGATGGGGAACTCGTGTGACCCTGACCGTGACCAGCGAAGAGAAGGCCGCGGCCGAGCCCGCGGAGCCCGCAGAGCCCGTAGAGCACGCGGAGCCGGTAGAGCCTGTGAAGCTCGAGCCGGAGCCCACAGTAGCGGAGGCCGAGCCGCCCCCGCAGCCGGTCGGGCTGGCCCGGCTGCTGTCGCTGTTCCGGCGCCGTCCGGTCGCCGAGCCGCCCGACCCGGGCCCGCAGCGCACGCCTGAGCCCACGCCCGAGCCGCCCCCCAAGGCCGAGCCGCCCAAGGCACGGCCACCGTCCGAGCTCGTCCTGACGGCGGCGCTGGACAGCCTCGGCCAGGCTCACCACCGGCCCTACTCGCGCGCCTGATCGCAAGCCCACACCACTAGACTCGCGCGCGATGCGCGACAAGGCTCCCGAGACCTACGACGAGAAGCTCGCCCAGCTCGAGGAGCTGCGCGACGAGGCGATCCACCACGGCACCAAGGCCGCGGTCGAAAAGCAGCACGACAAGGGCAAGTACACCGCCCGCGAGCGGGTCGAGAAGCTGCTGGACCCCGGGTCCTTCCAGGAGCTCGACACGTTCGTGCGCCACCGAACGCTCGACTTCGAGATGCAGCGCAACCGCCCCTGGGGCGACGCCGTGGTCACCGGCCACGGGACCATCGACGGGCGCCGGGTGTGCGTGTTCAGCCAGGACTTCACGGTCTTCGGCGGCTCCCTGGGCGAAGTGATGGCCGAGAAGATGTGCAAGATCATGGACCTGGCGGCCAAGATCGGCTGCCCGGTGATCGGGATCAACGACTCCGGCGGGGCGCGGATCCAGGAGGGCGTGGTCTCGCTGGGCGCCTACGGCGACGTGTTCGTGCGCAACGTGATGTGCAGCGGGGTGATCCCCCAGATCAGCCTGATCATGGGCCCTTGCGCGGGCGGCGCGGTCTACTCGCCGGCCATGACCGACTTCATCTTCATGGTCAAGGAGACCTCGCACATGTTCATCACCGGCCCCGATGTGGTCAAGACGGTGACCGGTGAGGAGCCGACCTTCGAGGAGCTGGGCGGCGCCATGTCGCACTCGACCAAGTCCGGGGTCGCCCACTTCGCCGCCGACGACGAGGACCAGTGCATCGAGGACACGCGCTACCTGCTCTCGTTCCTGCCCCAGAACAACCTCGAGACCCCGCCGCGGGTGATGCCGGCCGACGACCCGCTGCGCGAGGACCCCGAGCTTGACACGGTCGTCCCGGACAGCCCCAACAAGCCCTACGACATGCGCGAGGTCGTGCGGCGGATCGTCGACGACGGGGAATTTTTCGAGATCCACGAGAACTACGCCCGCAACATCGTCTGCGGCTTCGCCCGCCTGGATGGATTCTCCGTGGGGATCGTCGGCAATCAGCCGGCCCAGCTGGCCGGCGTGCTCGACATCGACTCGTCGTGCAAAGCGGCGCGGTTCGTGCGCACCTGCGACGCCTTCAACATCCCCATCATCACCTTCTGCGACGTGCCCGGCTTCCTGCCCGGCACCGCCCAGGAGTGGGGCGGCATCATCCGTCACGGGGCCAAGCTGCTGTACGCCTACACCGAGGCCACGGTGCCGAAGATCACCATCATCACCCGCAAGGCCTACGGCGGCGCGTACGACGTCATGGCCTCAAAGCACATGCTGGCCGACTTCAACTTCGCCTGGCCGAGCGCCGAGGTGGCGGTGATGGGTCCCGAGGGCGCGGTCAATATCATCTACCGCCGCGACATCGCCGCCTCGCCCACGCCGGACAACCGGCGCAAGAAGCTGATCAACGACTACAAGGCGCATTTCGCCAATCCGTACGTGGCCGCCGAGCGGGGATATATCGACGACGTGATCATCCCGCACGAGACCCGCCCCAAGATCATCACCGCGTTGCAGACGCTGCAGACCAAGCGCGTCGCCGGTCCCAAGCGCAAGCACGGGAACATCCC
>DASXZB010000068.1:0-139538 GCA_036502145.1 Solirubrobacteraceae bacterium
CGCACCCGTCCATCGGGTCGATGGGGTGGGGCACGATCAGCAGCTCGTGCTCGGCCTCAGCAACCCGCTCAGTACCTCGGTGTTCGTCGCCAGCGCAAGCTTGGCGGGGCCCGCGCCGAACCGTTTCCGGATTCAGTCGGATGGCTGCGCGGGCGCCAGCCTGGCTTCCGGCGGCAGTTGTGACATGACGGTGCGGTTCCATCCCACCCATCCCGGGACCGCCACTTCCGTACTCACGCTGAGCGGCGACGGCACGCCGTTGAGCATCGTGCTGAGCGCGACGGCATCCGCGCTCCCCGCCATCACGGCGCTGACCGCGACACGCCGCCACCCCTGCTTTGACCGCTCCTCACCCAATCGGGTGCTCGTACTGACGAGCGAACCGACCTCGGTCAGCTGGCGCGCGACGCGCGGAGGGCTGCGCCCCGACCCGTGGTGCCACGGGCCGCCAGGCGCCTCCATGACAGCCGATAAGAGCCGGCGCTCGTCCGCGAGCGGCCACGCCACGACCGGCGGACGCCCGATCAGCATCCGCGCCCGCAAGGGGTATGCCGCCCGGCTCGCGCTCCCCGTAGGGCCGGGCCGCCGGGCGTTGCGTCCCGGGGTCTACCGGCTGAGACTGAGCCCGCACAACGAGCACGGGACCGGGCCCGCCAGGACGATGCTGGTGACGGTACTTCGCTAGGTCGTCGAGCACGATCTGCCGCTCCGGGATCGGCGAAAAGGGGGGTCGCGGCGGTTTGCCGAGCGGCGATAGCGTAGGCAGTGCTCGATGACGATGTCAGCCGCTGAGACTCTGACCCCGACCCGGACCATTGCCGCCGCTCGCCCGGAGCCGATGGATGTGGGGTTGCTGGCGCGGATCGGCGGTGACGTGCGGCGCGAGCGGCGGGTCCGGCGCCGTGCGAAGCTGCCGCCGGGTAGCACCGCGCCGAGCTGGTCGCACACCAGGCGGATCATCTCTGACCCGCTCGGGCTGCTCCTAGATCATGAGCGGCGCTTCGGCGCGGTGTTCACGATCCGGTTGTTGCATGAGCCGATCGTGTGGGCGGTTGGCGCCGAGGTCAACCATCAGATCCTGGTCAGCGAGTTCGATGCGTTCCAGTGGCGGGAGGGCCGGTTCGCGGATCTTTGGCCGCTGCTGGGCGACGGCCTGCTGAACACCGATGGTGCTTATCACCGCGACTTCCGGATGCTGTTGCTGCCCGCGTTTCATCGCGAATACATCACGGCGATGGCGGAGACGATGATCCACCAGGCGCTGGCCGCCGCGGAGGCGCTGCACGAGGGCCAAGTGGTTGAGATCTATCGTTGGGTTCGCGAGTTGGCGCTGCGGATCGCGCTGCGGGGACTGCTCGGGGTGGAGGCCAACGAGGAACGCGAGCGGACACTCGCGGCGGCCTTCGAGGCGTCGCTGGCGATTCACGGCGAGCCGGTTTTGATGCAGATGTTGCCGGCTCCCAGAACTCCGCGGGCGCGGGCGATCGCGGCTCAGCGCACGCTCGACTTGGCGGTGCGCGCGGAGATCGAGGAGCGCCGGCATAGAGGTGATGCGGGCCGGGGCGTGCTCGGGTTGCTGCTGAGCGCAACCGATGACCGGGGAGCGCCACTGAGCACCGGCATCGTGCGAGACCAGGCGATCACCTTGCTGTTCGCCGGCCACGACACAACGACCACGACGTTCACATTCTTGGCGCACGAGCTGGGTCGCAACCCGCCCGCACGCGAGGCGGTCGAGGAGGAGCTCGACCGGGTCCTGGGCGCGCGCAACCCGACCGCGGTCGAACTCGATGGCCACGCCCTGCCGGTGCTCGAGCGCTCGCTGAAAGAGACCCTCAGGCGCTATCCGGCAGCCTGGGTGGGCCCGCGGCGGACGACACGTGACGTGACGCTGGGGGGCGTACAGATCCCAGCCGAGATTGGCGTGCATTACTCCTCCTGGGCCACCCATCACCTTCCGAGCCTGTATCCGGATCCATTCCGGTTTGACCCTGACCGGTTCCTACCCGAGCGCGAGGCGACCCTTCCGCGCGGCGCCTACGTGCCATTCGGCGGGGGATCGCGCATGTGCCTGGGCAAACGGTTCGGGGAGTACGAGCTCCGCGCTCTCGCCGCAGTCCTGTTCAGCCGAGCGCGGCTGGAGCCGGTGGCAGGTCAGGCTCCCAGGATCGTGACCACACCGACGCTCGGGCCCAAGAGCGGTCTGCGGTTCACGGTGCGGCCTCGGTAACCGAGTCGCTGCTGCGCCTCGATCATGAAGCTGTGGACAGGGCTCGATCGGCCTAGGTTTATCAGGCGACGAATCCATACCTGCAACAGATTCGATCGGTGGCACTCGACGGTTTGGCATCACGGCTGCAGCAGGGTTATAGTCGGCTCCGGGATGCGGAGGAACTACATGTCCACGTGCATCGGACTTGGGGTTTTGGTGCTGATGCCGTTGCTGGCGCTGAGTGGCGTGGCCAGCTCGGCCGCGGGATCCCCCGTTCAGTACTGTGCCCAGGTCCCGATCGTCGGCGGGATTCCGCCGTGGGGCTTCCATACTGGTGCGCCGATCACGAAGGCGACCGGCAGCTACGCCCGCGGCCACGGTGAGATCAACCTGGCCGCCAATACCGTCTCCGGGATCCTCTGTCAGGTCGACCGGGTCCGCGGACAGCAGGACCGCCTGATCATCATGACGGTCGAGCACCATCTGGTCTACCACTCGCATCACGCGGTCATGTGGGGTGTGCCCGGGAACATCATGAAGATCATCGTCCGCGTGCAGAGCAGCACGGATCGGCGGTGCAAGGTCGGCACGCGCGGCCGCGCGACTCTGTTCGCAAGCTACAACGGCGTGCGCAGCGACAGCGTTCGGTTCAGTTTCCCGGCCGCCTGCAAGAATCACGACCACCTGTACCACGGACCGCAGGTCAATAACCAGGTCCCGCCACGTTAGATCTGCCGTCGGGGGGTACCCCCGTGTGGGTCACGATCTTGGTTGCTGCTCAACAGGCCACATGATCATGAGCACGATCGATCCGACACCCGGATCTCGGCCATAGTTGCACATCCCAACCGGTGCGGTATAGGGGGCCGGGTGGAGTAGATCCTTCTACTCCACCCGGGGTGTCAGGGAAGTGGGGGCACAGTTCCCTGACGCTCGCACGTTCGTCCTGAACGCGCACAACCAACTCCCGGCGCCGTCGTCCGAGGCCTGCCCAACAAGAATTAGGACGCCTGGCGAAGAGGCATTGAAGAAGTTGTGGGGGCGCTCTGGCCGAGTGGGATGCGCGACAGGGACTTACCGCTTGGTCTGAGGCAAGGACCGAGACCGGCCCGTCGTTTCGAAGACAGCCGGCGCTGGTGACGCAATCGCTGCTAGAACCGTGGACGAGCGATGCCCGACGCGGTGATCTTCGATTTGGATGGCGTTCTGGTCGACTCCGAGCAGCTGTGGAACCAAGCCAAAGAGGCTGTGGTCCGTGAGGCTGGCGGGCGATGGCGAGACGACGCGCCTCGGGCGATGATGGGCATGAGTTCGCCGGAGTGGTCGTCGTATATGCGCGACAGCCTGGGCGTTGACCGCGATCCTGAAGCGATCAATCTTGCCGTGGTTGGGCGGATCGAGCGGCTTTATCGCAGGAGCCTGCCGTTGCTACCGGGCGCCGTTGACGCGGTCCGCGCGCTCGAGACGCGCTGGCCGCTCGGTCTGGCGTCCTCCTCGAACCGCGAGATCATCGATCTGGTGCTAGAGATCTCGGGGCTCGCGGACGCGTTTGTCGCCACGCTCTCATCCGAGGAGGTCACCCGCGGCAAGCCGGCGCCTGATGTCTACCTCGAGGCGGCGCGGCGCATCAACGCGGACGCGAGGCGATGCGTGGCGATCGAGGACTCCAGCAACGGGCTCAGAGCCGCCGCCGCCGCGGGGATGGCGGTGATCGCGGTGCCCAACTCCCACTACCCGCCGGACACAGACGCGCTGATGCTGGCCGCCGCACGTGTCGACATTCCAGGCGAGATCACGCCAGAACTGGTCCAGCGAGCCAGCCAGTGTCCACATTCCGGGCCGGTTTAGCCCATCGCTTCTGATCTTTCGGAGAGGAACAATGACCGCCTTTATCCCGCAACGAGATGTCCAAGCCATTTCCCACCTCAACATCGTGGTGGCCGACATCGAGGTCGCCACCGAGTTCTACGGCACCGTGCTCGGGTTTGAGCGGGCGGCCAACGCCGACGGTGCCATGGATTACCCGGGTGTGGATCTGGCCTCGTTCGCCCGCGATGCCGGATTTGACGACGGTCGGGTCAGTCTTGACGTTCGCTTTCTGAAGCATCCCGAGGTAGGTGTCTACATGGAACTGTTCACCTACCGTCACCCCGCGGGCGACCAAACGATCCACCACCGCAAGACAAACGATCTGGGCGGAATTCGTCACGTGGCGGTCGAAGTGCCGGATGCAGTGGCGGCCTACACGTTTATCCGTTCCCAGCAGCAGGCGTACGGGAAGCGAGGCCTCCACATCGAGATCGTGGGTCAGGATCACATTCCCGAGGAGATCACCCCGTTTCCCTACAAGTTCTTCTACTGGATCGATCCCTGGGGAGTGCAATGGGAGATGGAGCAAGGGCGCCCGGTAGGCCGGGCGGTGCAAGGGATTGTGGGCTGAGCCCCAGGTGAGCGGCTGATGTCGGCCCCGGTGGGATCAGAGCAGGACCTGGGAGCCCATCATCACGGTGCGGTCAACCGGTAGCCCGAAGTGGTCGATCGGACTGGAGGCGTTGCGAGCCATGGCGATGAACAGGTGTTTGCGCCAGCGTTGCATGCCGGGAGCGTCGGTTGGCTTGATGGTGATCCGCGAGACGAAGTAGGAGGCGTGTTCCAGGTCGAGGTTGCGTTCGAGTAACCCTTGCTTGCGAGCAAGCGCCAGCTCGTCGGGCACGTTGAGCTTGTCCTGATAGCCGAGCCGTGTAGTCACGTGAAAGACCTTGTAGAGCCCGTGGCCCAGCGGCTCTACGGTGAGCCGGCGGCTGCTGTCGACGTGCGGGATGCTGACGGTGTCGACTGAGACGATCACGACCTTTTGCTGTAGCGAGTGGGTGTGCTCGACGTCTGCGCGCAGCGCCATTGGCGTGGTGTCATCGCCGCGGCAGAGGAAGACCGCGACGCCCGGCACCCGCGCGACCGGCGGCTGCTTCGCCGCGAGGCCGTCGAGAAATTCGGTCAATGATCCCTCCTGAGCGACTCGGTTGCGCGTGACGATCATTTGGCCCCGGCGCCAGTTGAGCATCACGATTGACACCACAAGCCCGATCGCGAGCGATAGCCAGGCGCCGTGTTCGACCTTGGCGATGTTGGAGCTGAAGAACGCCACCTCGACGGTCAAGAAAAGCACGGCGATGGGCGCCAGTTTTCGCTTGGAAGTGCCCCAGATCGAGCGCGCTACGGCCAGGAAGAGCAGCGTGTTGAGGATGAAGGTGCCGGTTACTGCCACGCCGTAGATGTCGCCCAGCTTGGTGGCGGAGCGGAAGATGAGCGTTAGGGCGAGGACGCCGATACACAGCGCCCAGTTGACGACCGGCACGTAGATCTGACCCTCCATCTTGGAGGTGTGCAGGACGTTGAGCCTTGGCAGAAAGCCGAGCTGCACGGCCTGCTTTGCGACCGAGAATGAACCAGAGATCGCGGCCTGCGACGCGATGACGGTGGCGACGGCGGCCAGGACTACCATCGGCCATAGGGCCCAGCTGGGGGCCATCTGGTAGAAGGGGTTAAAGGTGCTCGGGTCTTTCGCGAGGCCCGGATGGTGGAGAATGAAGACCCCTTGGCCGAGATAGTTGAGCATCAGTGCGGGTAGGGCGATGGCGAACCAGCCCAGCCGGATCGGGCTCGCGCCGAAGTGACCGCGGTCGGCATAGAGGGCCTCGGCGCCGGTGACCGCCAGCACCACTCCTCCCAGCACGAGATAGCCGGCGACGCCGTGGTCGATCATGAATCTCACCGCCCAGCTGGGCGAAAGGCCCTGCAGCACGGCGGGGTCTTTGAACACCTGGCGAAGACCGAGCAACCCGATCGCGGTGAACCAGATGAGGATCACCGGGCCGAACAGTCGCCCGATCGTGCCCGACCCGAATCGCTGGAGCACGAACAGTCCCAAGAGGATCGCGACCGACAATGGAACGACCAGGTGCGACAGCGCTGGAGTGGCGACCGACACCCCCTGGATCGAACCGAGAACCGAGATTGCCGGGGTGATGATGCCGTCGCCGAAGAACAGGGCTGCGCCGAAGATGCCGAGCATCACCAGCAGCGTTGCGCGGGCCACCCGGCTGCGCTGCAGCAGTGCCGTGAGCGCCATGATGCCCCCGTCGCCACGGTTGTGAGCGCGCATGATGAAGCCCGCGTACTTGATCGACACGATGACCGTCAACGCCCAGAAGATCAACGAGGCGACGCCATAGACGGTGGCCGGCGTGACGTGGTTCGTGGCCCGGTAGGAGCCGAAGATGACCTGCTCGGTGTACAGCGGGCTGGTTCCGATGTCGCCGTACACGACGCCGAGCGCGCCGAGTGCCAACACTGCCCTACCGGCGTGGGCGATCACATCTCGCTTGGAGTCGGCCAGGGCCTCAAAACGTCTCCGGCTGGCCTCTGACTCCTCCTGGTGAGCGCTCGTTGAGGTTGGCGGCGCCCAGTAGCCGAGCTTGTGCGCCGATTCGTTGATGCTGCGTTTGCGTCGCGCCTTGGGTGGTGAGTGGGTGCCTTCCTCACGCGCGGCGGCGTTGACCTTGTGCTCCGCCTCGTCCAAGCCGGTTGGGCGTGGAGGAGTCATGCCGGAGCCTCGTCTGACGCTGGGGCATGCTTAATCTCCGGGGGGCTCGCGCGGTGGACCTCGTCCGGTGGAGGTTCCAGCGCTGCTGCCGCTGCGTGCAGGTGACCGCCGAGAGCTCCAGGTGCCGCGGGCCGGTAGAGCGGACTCGTGCCGTCGGTCAGCAACGTCTGGAGCATCGCCGCACCGCGTGCCGCGACGGGCTGGGGGTCGCGCAACCGGCGGTCCAGGGCCACGAGCGCAGCCCGCGCGGCGACTACCTCCCCGGGGCATGGCCGGACTGCCGCGCTGAACCCGGCCATGCGGTCCTGTGCTCGGGGCAGCAACCGGGCCAGTCCGGCGGCGAGCCGCCTGCGGCTGCGTGGGGCGGTGATCCTGTGCGCTCGGAGCGCGAGCGTGGCGCTGGTCGCCGGACTCACGCCTGCAGCGAGCTGACGGTCGAGCTCGGCGGCCTGCCACCAAGCGGTTAGGCTCAGGAGCATCTGCCCGCGGTACCGTGCTCCTGACCCCAGGGTCAATCGCGGCGACGCAACGTGCTCGCGGGCGCCTAGAGCCATGTCACACCGGCGCGAACTCGAGATGATCCCGGAGTTGGGGTCGACGGCGGATCAGTAAGCCGTGCGGGCGCGCCGCCGCGGTGGGGATGGGGTGCGGACATGTGCTTCAAATGCTGGGGCAGCCTGCGTCAAGGCGGCGCTAAGAAGCGGCACGTGGGCGTAGAGATTTCGTAAAGACGGCGCGTACGGCGCGTCATTGTGGCCTTACGCTGAGCTGCGACCCAGAGGGCCGGGTGCTACTTGGCCACCGTACGCGCGCTGCGGACCTGCTCGAGTCCCCAGCTGATTATGCGCTCTGGATGAATCCGGATCAGCGGCGTTGGCATCGCGATCGCGTCGGCGCGACCTCGGATTTCGATCGCCCGGGGACGCCACGGGTCCGTGCTCTCCAGATCGTCGATCACGATCGCGGCTCGCCCGGTGCGGGCGACGTCGCGGAACTTCTTCGACCGCTCCAGCTCCTGGCCCCCGACGTCGATCGTGTCGCGCGCCGCGTTGTAGATCCACGCGACTGGGACCACGTGCGGCGTGCCATCGGCGCCGACCGTCGCGATCCGACCCAGTTGCCGCCCGCCGGTCAGGTACCGAAGCTCGGCTTCGGTAAAGACGCTCATCGCGACGACTCCGCGCCGCCGCCGGGCGCGATCCAGTCATCGCGAAGGCCCATCAGCTCATAGCCTAGGACTCTCGCGCTCGAGCCGGCGCAGCACGTCGTATAGCGAGCCGCCGCGACGGCCGACGCTCGAGAGCGCACTGGGGGGCATCGGTTCTCCATAATGACGTCGCATGGCCGTAGGCACGCGGCACCGTGATTGGCGCTCGTGAGAGAGGTCGCCTTCTCACCGCCTGGCTTGTCGATCGATGGGGCGTCGTTTCTGTCCTGCCTGGCGACGATCCTCGAGCTGCCTGCAACCGCCCTCCCGGAGCTGTCGGATGACGCCGATCCAACGGCGGACTTGACCCTCCAGGGATGGCTCGGCGCCCGCGAGATCGGGATCGTGCCCGTCGCCGATGCGAAGGAGTTCGCGTGGCCCGGACCATGGATCGCGCGCGTGCGCTCGCGTGAGCGGGGCGAGCGCCGCGCCGTCGTGATGTACGGACGTAGTCCCTCCGGCGTGGTATGGGATCCCGCCGGAGGGGGCGAGGTCGATCCCTCAGAGATCGAGGACGGATTCGTGCTCGCCGCCGAGGACATCGCGCTCGCGCTCCCGACACGCGCCGAGCCTTCCGCTGCCGACGGAGCGGTCGAGGAGCTGTGGCTCGCCGGCAGCGCGGGCGAACCCGGTCGATCGCTCGAGGCGGCCATGGTCACGCCGGGGGAGGGCCTGGAGGGCGACCGGTATCCCGCAGGTCGCGGCACGTTTGCCTCCCCGCGGCCGGGCAGCGCGCTGACGCTGATCGAGGCGGAGGTTTGCGAGTCGTTCGAACCGCCACTGCGAGCCGATGAGCACCGGCGCAACGTGGTCACCCGTGGAATCAGGCTGAACGGGCTGGTCGGTCGCGAGTTCGCGATCGGGCGGGTGCGGTGCGTCGGGGTTCGGCTGTGTGAGCCGTGCGCGACCCTTGAGCGCTACACGCAGCGGACGATCCTGAGGCCGCTGGTCCACCGCGGTGGCCTGCGGGCCGACGTTCTCGACCGCGACGAGATCCGAGTAGGCGACCCCATAGCCGTACGGCGATGATCAGGCCGCGCTCCTGTCACCGCGCCCTTGGGCTCGACGGCGGCGGCTTTGCAGTCAGCCTGGCGTAGCCGCTGGGCTCGCGCTCACCTATCGGTGAAAACGACGTGACCTTCGATGTGGGCCCGTCTTGGCCCGGACGCAACCGTGCGGACGCGGCAGGAGGAGGTGCAGGTGACGGCGATCGTGCTTGCTCCGCCCTCGGTCACGACCAGGAGGTCGCCGGAGCGGACGCCGGCCCCGGTCAGCGTCGCATGCGCCAAGCCGAGCACGAGGTCATCACCGGGATGGCGGTTTCGATGCGTCCCGCGGTCCGCCACGAGAGCGCCCTTGAAGCGGTTTGGCACGAAGCCCTCGCTCTCGACGCCGATGTCCTGGCCGTGAGGCAGGCCGGATTCGGCGACCAGAGTGGAGCTTCCGTCGGGTGCGATCGCGTACAGCCTGCCCGACAGTTCGTCGGGCGCGATCAGGTCACCGGCGAACTGGCCAAACGTCGCCGGCGCGACCGCGATTCCGCCCTCGACCCTGGGGGCCTCGCGAGTCACCACGCTGACATGCCCGCCGCAATCGATCGCGAAGACAGTCGTCTTTCCGGAGGCGGTGGAGGTGACGAGCAGCCGGTGCCCGAACCGACCGGTGTGGTCGAAAGCGATCCCACTCTCGAGTCCGCGCCTCGGCAGGCTGGCGAACCGTCGGACGCTCCCGCGGGCATCGATAACCGTGACGCCATCTCCATGGTCGAGTCTCAGGGCGTACAGCCCGTCGTTGGGAAAAGCGCAGTTCGAGGCGGGGAGTCTCTGTCCAGATGAGAGCGCGATGTACGGCTCGAGTCCACGCGGGGCCGAGTACGTGCGGGCGAACGCGCGCAGCTTGCCATCGGGGAGCAGCAACGCGAGCTTCCCTGCGGCGGCGACCACGATCGATCCCGCGCGTCGAGGGGCGCTCAAATCGACGACGCCGCGGACGTGCTTGCGAGCAGTCCAGCTTGGGATCCCGGTCATCCCGGCCCGGTCGGTGCTTGCCTCCCCTGACCCACCGCAGCCGAGCACGCATAAGCAAACCAGGATCGACAGCACGAGCGGTGCAGCGCTACGACGGGCCATGCACGAAGCTCCACGATAGCCGCTGGAGGCCGTACCCCGCGCAGGCGGTGCGGTTGCGGCGCGCGGGCCTTCGGCTACGCAGTCATGCCGGGTCGTCCAGCAGTTTCAGTGCCGTTTCGACACCGCGGGCGAGGAGTTGATCGGAGAGGTCGCGGTCCGTCAGCGCCCTGGCGAGCTGCAGGGTGCCGACCATCAGCCCGAACAGCGTCAGCGCGTCCGTGCGAGCCGCCACGCCGTCTGTCCGGTCAAGCCGCGACACGATGTCGTCGATGACACTCATCAGTTCCGCGGTGAAGACCTGTCTGGTGGCAGCCGGACGGCGTCCGATCTCGTCGAGCAACGCAGCTGACGGGCAGCCGTCGGCGCATTGGTCGCGATGCTGGGGAGACAGGTAGGAGCGGATGAACGCTTCGAGTCCCGACCGATCGGAGGGCTGGGCGTCAAAGTCGTGGCGTTGAACGCGCAGCTGGTCGGCGAGGACGTTGGCGACCAGATCTTCTTTGGACTCGAAGTGGGCGTAGAAGGCGCCGTTGGTCAGGCCGGCGTCGGACATCACGGTCGCCACACCGGCGCCATCGATGCCGTCTTGCTTGAAGCGCCGCCCGGCCGCCTGAACGATCCGTTGTCTCGTGGCCTGCTTGTGGTCCTTGCTGTAGCGCATAGCGAACCCTCCTTGCCTGACTGCTCTCGATCGTGCTGTCGGACCTGCTGGGCCGGGGGTCGGACCCCGGGGGCCGACCAATGTTGGGGCCAGTCATTGTATTACGTCCGTACTATGATATTATGATCGTACTTCAATGGGCTAGCAAGGAGGGCATCATGGCGGTCGAGACACGTCGGGTAGCAGTTGTGACGGGAGCGTCCTCGGGGATCGGTGAAGCGGCCGCGTGTGCGCTGGCCGCCGCCGGATTCACCGTCTACGGAACGAGCCGCAAGGCGGCCGTGGGGGAGAAGCGAGGCGGAGTTGTATTCCTGCCGCTCGACGTCACCGATGATGAGTCGGTGGCCAGCGCGGTCCGCGAGGTGCTCGACCGGTCCGGCCGCATCGACGTGCTGGTGAACAATGCTGGCGTCGGTACCGCCGGGGCTGCCGAGGAGAGCTCTGTGGAGCAGGCTCGCGCTCTGTTTGAGACCAATCTGTTCGGTTCGATACGCATGACGCGCGCGGTACTGCCCCACATGCGGGAGCAGGGCAGCGGCCGAATCATCAACGTCAGCTCCGTCCTGGGTCTCATCCCAGCCCCGTTCATGGCCCTGTATTCGGCGACCAAGCACGCCATCGAGGGGTACTCGGAGTCGCTGGATCACGAAGTGCGCGAGTACGGCGTCCGCGTCCTGCTGGTCGAGCCCGCCTACACCAGGACGTCGTTCGACGCGAACGCCGTCGTGGCCGATGAACCGCTTGCGCTCTATGCGCAACGCCGCGAACTCGCCGACGCCGTGATCGCCGACGCGGTCAAGGCCGGCGACGCACCATCGGTCGTGGGCGACGCCATCGTGGTCGCGGCTACCGACACACGGCCGAAGCTCAGATATCCGGCCGGGACAGTCGCCCGCCGTGTGAGCAAGCTGCGCCGCTACGCGCCGTCAGCCATATTCGACAAGCAGATCCGCAAGCTCAACCAACTCGCCGCGTAGACAGCGGGTTAGGTCGGTGACAGCTGGCTGCTCCGTCGCCGAGGTGTCAGGAGACCCCACCGATCATGTGCCCACGGTCACGGCTTTGAGCTCGTCGAACGACGCTCGGATGATTTCCGGCAGGTCTCCCTGATCCGTCTCGCCGACCCAGCGTTCAAACGCGATTTTGAAGACGGCGATCCCTGCCTCGGCGGTGAGGCTCGCCGCCGGGTCGCTGACGCCGCGCCGGCGCAATGTGTCGGCGAGCGCGGAGGCCAGCGATGCCAGCTTGATCAGCTCGCGTTCCTGGAGCTCCGCGTTGGCGGAAATGACGGCCTGGCGCTGCAGCGCGAATTCGCGTCGCTCCTGAAGGAGGGCGCCGGCGGACTCGAGGGCCGCGGCCACCGCCTCGATCGGAGACAGGGAATCGGGCGCGTTCGCGACGGCGCTCACCAGGAGCTCCTGCAGCGCACCGGCGCCCCCGAACAGAACCTCACGCTTGTCGGCGAAGTATCGGAAGAACGTTCGTTCCGTCAATCCGGCACGCGCGGCGATCTCGGCCACGGTCGTGTCGTCGAACCCACGCTCGCCGTAGAGAGCGAGGGCTGCCAGCTCAAGCCGGCCGCGAGCGTTTGGCTCCCATCGACCCATGCCTCAAGATCCTAGTTGATGACAGCGACTGACATCCATGCTTACGGTGATGACAGCAACTGACATCGCCCGTTTCTCGCGGACACGACGGTCGACCTATTTCTGTGTGAGCCGGCCGACACGTCGCTCGACGCGGTAATTCTCAGACCATCGGCGCCCGCCCGAACTGGGCGGGCGCCGCGCCTGGCAACGCGCCTTACGCCGCGGCGAGCCGTGCCTGAGGCGGGACAGCCGCGTAGTGTGGCTTGTAGCCGGCGAGCCTCCCAATCAGAGCGCCGATCGTGAGCGCCGCCCTTTGCATCGCGGCGGGCACGACCGGGAGTCGCACGGTGTCAAAATGCGCTCTCGCGATCACTGCGAGGCGAAATGGATTCGGCATCCCCTTGCGGTTCGTCTTGCCTTCGGCGGCAAGCGTGAACATCGTCTCGATCAGGGATTCGAATCCGAGCGCGGGACGTATTTCACACAAGAACCGCACCTCTTGCTGACCGTGATTGTGAAAGCGGTGCCCGACGCCGGCCGGGACCGTGATCACGTCCCCCGGTCGCGCCACGAGCTCGTCGCTTCCGATCCGAAGTCCCAGATCGCCCTCGAGCACTTCGAAGCGCTCGGTCTGCCCCGGGTGAAGGTGCGCCGCGGCGACAAAACCGTCTGGTGCAACGATCGTCTCTACGAGCACCGCCTCCCCGCCTGTCTCCTCCGAGGTGAGGTGGAAGATGAGGGTCTCCCCGGTGACGGGGTTCTGCAGAGCGTCTCCATGATGAATCATGACTGTGCCTTTCGTCCTGAGCTTGGGTGAACTCGTCGTGACGAACAGGCTTGCGGACCGGCGCTGGATTGTCGTCAGCCGGCGGGAGTCACCTCGACTGCTACCAAGGAGGTACTGAGCCGAGCCTGAGTACCCCGTGTGGTGGACTGCGGGTCACACCAGCGCACCCGCATTTGCGCGCTGGCGGCCGGGCTATGCCTGGTCGGGCCGGAAGCGCAGGCCGTCGAGCGCGATCTGGAGCATGTGCTTGGTCTGATCGGGCTCGGCGGCCGGGATCTTGGCGATCCCGCCGACGATCTGGATGATCTCAGAGAGATTGGTGTCGGCGCGGACGGCCTGGGCCTTCTGAGCGCGATCGAGCAATGGCTGCCCGGCGCTGAACAGCGACGCGCGGCAGGCCTGGAAGAGCAGCGCGTCACGGTCGAAGTACTCCAGCAGTTCCTGGGCCAGCGCATGCTTGGTGGCCAGGTAGCCGACCAAGCGCTCCACCCAGGCTGCGAACGCGTCCCACGGTGCAAGCCGGTCGAATTCGGCCGCCGAGCGGCACAGATCGTCAACCTCGTCGACGTAGACGGCCTCGAGCAGAGCCTGGCGGTTGGGGAAGTTGCGGTACAGGGTCCCGATCCCGACGTCGGCCCGCCGGGCGATCTCCTCCAGCGAGGTCGAGGTGCCTCGCTCGGCGAAGGCCTCCCGAGCGGCCGCGAGGACCTTGTCGTAGTTGCGGCGCGCATCCGCGCGCTTGGGGCGGCGCGGGAGGACCTGCTCGGCCGGATCGGTGGTGCTCAGAGACGGGTTGTGCATGATTCGCTTGACAAACCGGAGGGGGCCTCCGCTATAGTTTGTTCCGGAGGCATCCTCCACTTAGTATTGGAGGGTCCCTCCAGTTTACCACCGATCTCCTCTTATTCCAGGGACTCCTGTATGCACCGACTTTCTCTCGCCTCGTCCGCCTCCGGCGCTGACCGTCGCCGCTGGCTGGCGCTCGGCGTCGTCTGCCTGGCCCAGCTGATGATCGTGCTCGACACGACGATCGTGAACGTGGCCCTGCCGTCGATCCAGCGCGACCTGCAGTTCACCCAGGGCAACCTCACCTGGGTCATCGACGCCTTCCTCGTGACCTTCGGCAGCTTCCTGCTGCTGGCGGGCCGGCTCGGCGATCTGTTCGGCCGCAAGCGTGTCTTTCTGGCCGGCGTCATGCTCTTCACTGCCGCCTCGGCGGCGTGCGGGCTGGCGCCCGACCAGGGTGCGCTGATCGCCGCCCGATTCATCCAGGGCATAGGCGCAGCGGTTCAGGCGTCGGTGATCCTCGCGATCATCGTCACCGAGTTCCCGAAGCCGTCGGACCGCGCCCGGGCGATGAGCGCCTACGTGTTCGTCGCCGTCGCCGGCGGGTCACTCGGCCTGCTCGCCGGAGGCGCTCTCACGCAGGTCCTCAGCTGGCACTGGATCTTCTTCGTCAACCTGCCGATCGGCGTGGCGACCATGTTCCTCGGCCGGCTGCTGATCCCCAGCGATGAGGCGACCGGGGTCACCGGTCCCGTCGACTGGCTCGGATCGCTGCTGGTCACCGCCGCGCTGATGAGCGGCATCTACGCCATCGTGCACGCCAGCGGACAGGGCTGGGGCTCGAGCTCCGTGCTCGGCTTTGGCGCGCTCGCCGCCGTGCTGATGGCCGCCTTCCTCACCCTGGAGGCGCGGATCGCGAACCCGATCATGCCGCTGCGCATCCTGCGGGTGCGCGGCCTCGTCAGCTCGAGCGTGGTGCGGGGCTTCCTCGTCACCGGGATGTACTCGACCTTCTTTCTCGGGACGCTCTACCTGGAGCACGTCCTCCACTACGGCGCGCTCCAGACAGGCCTGGCATTCCTGCCCTGGACGGTGACCGTCGGCGCTCTGTCGCTCGGGATCACCGCCCGTCTGGTGAACCGGTTTGGCGCGATGCGTGTGCTGATCACGGGAATGCTGACGGTGATGGTAGGCCTGGGGCTGCTCACCACCGTGGGCGCTCAGACGAGCTTCTTCCCGACGATCTTCTTCGCCTACTTCGCCATCGGACTGGGGATTGGGAGCGCGTTCATGCCCCTCCTCTCGATCGCGATGGCCGACGTCCCAGCCGCCGACGCCGGACTCGGCTCCGGGATCGTCAACGTTTCCCAGCAGGTCGCCGGAGCGCTGGGTCTGGCCGTGCTCGGCACGATCGCCACCAATCACACCCACGCTTTGGAGAAGGCCCACCACTCGGTCGTCGGATCGCTGCTGGCCGGCTATCACCTCGCCTTCGCCATCGGCGTGGCGAGCGTCGCCGTTGGGACCCTCGGCGCGCTCACGCTGCTGCGCCCATCCCGTCCTCCCGAGCCGGACCTCGCCTTCGCGCCGGGTCCGCTCGCGGCAGACGACCTCGAGCCGTCGCTCGAGCGACAAGCCGCCTGACTCAAACCCAGACAAGCCAAAGTATCGCCCACCGCACCGGGCTGCCCGACACACAAGGAGCCTCATGTCCATCCTGAGCACACATTCCACCACGCCCACCACCGCCAGCCGTCGCGCCAACGTGCTGGCGGAAGCCATCACCTCGGCCTACATCCATGAGATCACGCCACG
Organism: Solirubrobacteraceae bacterium; assembly: GCA_036502145.1. Taxonomy (GTDB): domain Bacteria; phylum Actinomycetota; class Thermoleophilia; order Solirubrobacterales; family Solirubrobacteraceae; genus Palsa-465. Next base: position 15,790 of record DASXZB010000068.1, read on the forward strand.
CCGGCGCCCGCGAGCGCGTGCCAGCTTCCCCAACCCATGCGCGTCCTCACCGAGAGCGGTGGGGCGCACCCCGATGATCCACCGGGCACGCCCCCGGGCGCGAGCGCCGCGGCGCCGCGCGGCGCTGGAGCTCGGAGCCTAGAGCGCTTGAGGGATCGATTTCGGGGGTATCCTGTCCGCCGGTCCGGCAGGATGTGCTGAAGCGGGAGGGAGTCGAAGATGGGCAAGCGTCAACTGCGGGTGGGTCTGCTCGCGATGTTCGTCATGGTGGTGGTCGGGGCCGGCGTTGCGGTCGCGCTCTTGAAAAATGGGTCGCGCGATAGCGGTACAAGGGGTTCGCGCGAGGCCGACTCGGCGCCGGCGTGGGCGCGGGGCGGCGAGACGCCCAACGCCCGGCACGACGCCGCAGACGAGGCCCATCAGGCGAAGTTCGAGCGCGGCCAGGGCAAGGAGGCGGACCGCCGGGGGCCCAGTAGCCCGGCCGCCGAGCAGGTGGGAGACCGCGCCTATCCCCGCACCTACGTCGACGACAAGCTCGCCGCCAAGGGCTTCGCGGCCTTCCGGCGCCTGCCCGGCAAGCCCGCGCGGAGCAGTGCCTCGGCCCCTGGCGCGCAGTCGTTCGCGGTCACCGGTCCGTGGTCCGAGCTCGGCCCGGCGACCCCGAACGTCCCCGGACCGAGCTCGCAGTTCTTCGACCCCGCCACGCTGACCGGGCCGACCACCCAAGAGTCAGGGCGGGTGACGGCGCTCGCTGTCGATCCGCACTGCTCGCCCGGCAGCTGCCGGATGTGGGTCGCGGCCGCCGGCGGCGGGATCTGGCGCACCGACGACGCCCTCGCCACTCACGTGAGCTGGACGCCGCCCCCCGCCGATCTGCCCACTAACGCCTTCGGGTCGCTGTATTACGACGCGGCCCACGACGTCCTCTATGCCGGCTCGGGCGAGCCGAACGGTTCCGGGGATTCCGAGGCCGGTCTGGGCCTGTTCCGCTCCACCGACGGCGGGGCCACCTGGAGCCTGGTCCCCGGCAGCGCGGCGGCGGCGACCAACCGCTCGATCGGCGCGATCGCCGTCGATCCCTCTGACCCCAGCGGTCACACGATTGACATCGGCACCGACGTCGCGCGCCACGGGTCCTCGTCGGTAAACGGCGGTCGCAAGACGCCGCCCGACGCCCCGGCGCTCGGGGTCTACCGGTCAACCGACAACGGGGCCACCTTCAGCCTTCAGAGCGACCTGCAAGGCAAGACTCCACCCAGTCCGAACCCGGCCAGCGGCGGCTCGGACTGGTTCCAGGGCGGGATCAACAAGCTCGAATTCGATCCCAACAACCCAAATGAGCTCTACGCCGCGGTGTTCGGCTACGGGGTGTGGCGCGCCGACCAGTCGGCGGCACGTCCGACGTGGGAGAAGGTCTTCCACACCATGAACCAGAACGACTTCTCTGACCCCAACAATCCAATCGGCGACTCGACCGGCGACCGGACCGAGTTCGATCTGGTCAACGTAGGCGGCAAGACGCGCGCCTATCTCGGTGACTCATCCGACGACTGGGTGCTAGACGGGGATCCGAGCACGCCGCTACCTGAGGCCTGGAGGGTCGATGACATCGGCAGCAAGACCTCGGCCCAGCTGGTGAACGATTCCGGGACCACGCCCACGACCGAGAATCCGGGTTGGACGCAGCTCTCGAACGCGACCAACGGCACGACCGGCTTCGCCGCCTACGGCTGGTGCCAGAACGGGCAGTGCGGCTATGACTCGTTCGTCGCCCACCCGCCCGGCGGGAATGCCAACACCGTCTGGTTCGGCGGCTCGATGAACTACGACGAGCTGCCCGAGTACGACCAGGGCGGGACCGGCGCGCCGCCGCGCTCCAACGGCCGTGCGGTGATCCGCTCCACCAACGGTGGCGCGGGAACGCAGGCCAACGCCAGCAAAACGGTCAGCTGGGACGACATGACCGCGATCCTGTCTGATCCGAGCAAGGCCTGGGGCGTCAGCTCCGGCATCCACCCTGACCTGCACGCGATCGCGTTCGCCGACAACGGCAACACGGCGTTCATCGGGTCCGACGGCGGGGTCGTTCGGATCGACGTGTCCAGCCCGCAGAACCAGAGCAGCTCCTGCGCCCAGCGCCGCTACGACTACGGATCCGGCCCGAGCGCGCTGCAGGCGGCGGACCTGACCGACTGCAAGAAGCTTCTGGCCGGCGTTCCCAGCTCGATAACGCCGCTCAACGACGGCCTGCGTGACCTTCAGTTCCAGTCGGTCTCGGTGGATCCGGCGAATCCCACCGGCGACCTGCTGGGGGGTACGCAGGACAACGGCACCTGGTCGTTGACACCGCCCGCGACGGCGGGGCTCGAGACGGTCGGCGGCGACGGCGGCCAGTCCGGCTTCGACTTCGGCGACCCGACCAATATTCGTTACCACAACTACTACGACGCGACACCCGAGGTCAACTTCCACGGGACCGATCCGACCAAGTGGCTCGACATCTACGATCCGTTGCAGGTAACTGGCGAGGCGCGCTCCTTTTACACGCCGTTCATCGCCGATCCGCAGGTGCCGGGGCGCCTGTTCACCGGCCTGCAGCACGTCTGGCGGACCGATGACAACGGGGGTAACGAGCAGGACCTGATCGACAACGGCTGCCTGTCCGACAACCTCAACCCGGACCGCGTCAATCTCTGTGGTGACTGGTCCAGGCTGGGCCTCGACCTAACGGGAACCCGGTTCGGCACCGACCGCACCGGCGACTACGTCGTCGCCACCGAGCGAGCGCCATCGGACACCGGGACGCTGTGGGCGGCGACGCGCACCGGTCGGGTGTTCGTCACCGGCAACGCCGACGCTCAGGCGTCCAAGGTCCAGTTCTTCAGGATCGACACGTCGAGCACGCCCGGGCGGTTCGTGTCGGGGATCGCGATCGACCCCAACAATCCCGATCACGCGTGGGTGTCCTACTCGGGCTACAACGCCTACACGCCGACGACTCCGGGCCACGTGTTCGATGTGCTCTATGACCCCTCGACGCACCACGCCACGTTCACCGACATCTCCGGCAATCTCGGCGATCAGCCGGTCACCGGCGTTGCCGAGGACGAGGTCTCGGGAGCGATCTTCGCGGCCACCGACTTCGGAGTCGCCGAGCTGGTTCCCGGCTCCACGCAGTGGAACGCCGCCGGTAACGGCCTGCCGACGAGCTCGGTCTTCGGGCTCACCCTGTCGCACACGGGCCGCGTGCTCTACGCGGCCACCCACGGCCGGGGCGTCTGGAGTCTGGCGCTCCCCAAGCCAAGCGGCGGCGGTGGCGGCGGTGGCGGTGGCGGCGGCGGCGGTGGCGGCGGCGGCGGCACCGGTGGTGGGGGTGGTAAAGGCGGCGGCGGCGGTACCGGCGCCGGCAGCCCGACCGGAGCGATCCACGGTCCAACGAGGCTCGAGCTGGGTCGCAAGGCGACCTACACCGCCACCGGAGCGGGACCCAACGGCAGCTCGGTGAAATTCACCTGGACTCTGCCCGGACGGCCCCGGACCGCTACCGGAACGCGGGTTACCTTCACCCCCACCAAGCTCGGGGTGCGGGCGATCGTGCTCACGGTCAGCAACTCGGCCGGAGCGACCACTACGGTGACCCAGGCGGTCAAGGTGAGGGACACCAAGAAGCCGACGGTCAAGGTGAAGAAGATCAGGACGGTTCACCTCGGCCAGAGGACCAAGGTCACGGGCACGGTTACCGACGCCAGCGGGATCAGGCGGGCAACCCTGTCGTGGGGCGATGCCAGCAAAGCGATCAAGCTCCACCTTGGCCGCAGGGGCGGATTCACCGTTCGCCACGGCTATAAGAAGAGCAAGACGTTCGTGCTCACGCTCAAGGTGACCGACAAGACCCGTCATACCGCAACCAAGAAGGTCAGGGCGACGGTCCGGAAACGGTAAGGCGAGCGCCCGTCCTGGGCGCGCGCGTGGTCGGGCGCGTCCAGGCGGTCGAGGATCTCGCCCCACAGCGACGCGGAAGCCGTGTTCGACATTTCACAGCTTTGAGGTTATGCTCGCCGCGTGGGACCGTTGGGGCGCAGCGGAGTTCTCTGGCGACGGCTTTGGCCGGTCGCTGCACTTGTCGCCGTGCTACTCGTCGTGGGTGCCGGCGTGGCATTGGGCTCGCGCGGCGCCCCGGGACGGGGGTCTCCGCCGCCCCCTGGCTCCCGAGGTCCGGGTGACTCCGGCGGGCCCGGTGACGTGGGCTCCTCCCGGATGTGCTCGGGTGACTACCCGGCTACGCGGGACGCGTCGAATCCCCTGATGCTGCCCAAGGCGCCGGGGAGCAACCCGCTCAACGGCGCGAGGTTCTTCGTTGACGGGCCGGCACACGGTCCGGCGGCTTCGGGAATCGCACAGCTGCTGGGGCTGGGACCGTACGCGGACAATTACTCCTGGAACCAGTTCGCGCACGACCTGACGGTCAGTCCGCTCCGGGGCAGGCTGGCGGGCAACGCGGGGTTGCGCCACAAGGTGCAGCTGCTGGAGAAGATCGCCAGCGAGCCCGAGGAGCAGCGGTTCAGCCTCTATTCCGGCGGCGGGGCCCCGGGGGCGATCGAGGGGCAGGTTCAGAAAATCGTCTGTAGCAACCTGAGCGCAGATCCCGGCGCGATCCCGATCTTCACGACCTTCTTCCTCTACCAGGCCGGGTACTGCGAAACCAGTGGTCAGATCCTGGCGCACCGCCCTACGTTCAAGCGTCAGATCGACGAACTGGCGCAGGGGATCGGCCGGCGTCCGGCGGTGCTGCTGCTCGAGATCGACGGGATCGGCTCGTCGGCCTGCATGGCCAAGACCGGGGCCCTAGGTCAGTGGGAGGCGGACATCCGGTATGAGATCGACAAGGTCGCGGCGCTCCCGCACGTGGTTGCCTACGTCGAGGGTGGTTACTCGGACGCCAATGATGTTGCCTATACCGCACGCGCGCTGAATGCCGTTGGGGTGAACAAGATCCGCGGCTTCTTCACCAACGACACACACAACATGTGGACGATCACCGAGATCCGCTGGGCGCGAGCGATCTCCAGGCGCACACACGGTGCGCACATCGTCGTCAACACCGCGACCAACGGTCGCGGGCCGAAGCTCAACCCCAACCCGGCCACTCAGGGCAACGAGGATCTGTGCAACCCCCCCGGCCGCGGGATCGGACCGAGGCCCACCACTAACACCGGGTTCAAGCAGGTGGACGCCTTTCTGTGGACCGGCCCCCCCGGCAACAGCGGGGGTACCTGCAGAGGCGGCCCTCCGGGTGGGGTGTTCTGGTTGGCACGAGCTCTCTCGCTGTCGGCCCTGGCCCAGGGCAAGCTCGGGCCGGGGCATCCCGCTGATCCGTACTGAGCCGGGCGGGCTGCATCGTGCCGCGGTTCGCTTACACGACGCTGTCGGTCACCTACTCCGCAACTGGTTCGTAGAGCGACGTCGCCGGGCGCTCCACCGGGCATACGCCGCGCCTCCGCATGCCGGAACCATAAGCTCAGGCCTGCTCGAGCCACTCCGTCTCGAACTCGGGCGAAGTGTGGATCGCGGTCAGCCGAAGCTCGGCTTGGCCGGTGGCCGTGAAGCTGTGGGCCACTCCCGCCGGCGCGATCACGACGTCGCCGGCGGCCGCCGGAACCTCGCTCTCGCCCAGCCGGAAGCGAGCCTGGCCGGCGTGGATCACGAAGACCTCTGGGTAGGGGTGGCGGTGGAGCCGCGGCCCTGAGCCGGGGTGGCTGTGGACCAGGAACAGCGATACCGGCACGTTTCCGTGGTCGGCGCCGGTGAAGATCGCGGCGTCCTCGGTTTCCGGCAGGGTGCCCTGCCGGACGAGGGCGTCGGCGGGGATCGTGGCCGGGGTGCTCATGTTGTCCTCCTGAGGTGACTGGTGGCGGGGTGCGGATCGCATCGGAAGGGCAGTCTGGGCCTTCGACTATCAGTTGTCCAACAGATAGTTGCGCTGACATTGAGAGGTACACTCCATGAATCGAGCTCCGTCAGCTTGCCCACTTCATCGTCGTGGCCGAGGAGCGCCACTTCACTCGCGCCGCCACTCGGGTGCATCTCACGCAGTCGAGCCTGTCCAGCTCGATCCGCTCCCTGGAGCGCGAGCTGGGCGGCGATCTGTTCGTCCGCAGCACTCGCCAGGTGGAGTTGACCGAGGCCGGCCGCGCGCTGCTGCCGGCAGCGCGACGCGCCGTGGAGGCCTCCGAGGAGGGACGCGACGCGGTGGCGGGAGTCCGCGGCCTGCTCCGCGGTCAGCTGTCGCTCGGCGCCATCCAGTCGGTGGGGATGGTGAATCTCCCGGCGCTGCTCACCCGCTATCACCGCCGTCATCCGCACGTGTCGCTGCGACTGCATCACGACGGCGTTCCTGCCCTGGTGAGAGCGACCGCGGACGGCGAGCTGGAGCTGGCGATCGTCGATCTGCCACTGGGGCCGCAGGGCGACCGCGTCCACGCGCGCCCGCTCGGCTCCGAATCGCTGCTGCTGATCGTCGCCGCCGATGATCCGCTCGCCGACCGCCGCCGTGTCCGCCTGGTGGACCTGGCCGACCGCGAGTTCGTGGAGTACCGGCCTGACTCAGCGCTGCGAGCCAGCATCGATGAGGCCTGCGCCGACGCCGGATTGAAGCGTCACAGCTGTTGCGAGGTCGACATGGTCACCGACCTCGTCGAGCTGGCCTCCCAGGGACTCGGCGTCTCGCTGCTGCCGCCGGCGGCGGTCCGGCTTGGGAGGGGAGCGGTGGTCGGGATCCCCACCGCGCCACGGATCCCGCGTGAGCTGATGCTTGTCACCCCGCTGGACCGGCAGCTCTCTCCGGCCGCGCAAGCGCTCAGCGCGATGGTCGACGATCAGCTTCAGAGCTGAGGATCAGGCCTCGACCTCGCGCCCGTCCTCGCCCCACATCACGTGGAAGGTTCCCTCCCGGTCGACGCGCCTGTAGGTGTGGGCGCCGAACAGGTCACGCAGGCCCTGGATCAGGCTGGCCGGCCCGCGGCCGCGCCGGTAGCCGTCGTAGTAGGCCAGCGACGAGGAGAAGGCCGGCGTCGGGATCCCCAGTTCGGCGGCCACGCCAACCACCCGGCGCCAGGGATCCTGCGCCTCCTGAAGCGCCTTGGCGAAGAAGTCGGCCAGCATCAGGTTCGACAGTCCGGGCTCGTCGTCGTAGGCCTCGCGGATCCGATCCAGGAAACGCGCGCGGATGATGCAGCCGCCGCGCCAGATGGTCGCCATCGAACCGAGGTCGATGTCCCATCCCTCCTCTCGCGCCGCGGCCGCTATCTGGGCGAACCCCTGGGCATAGGAGACGATCTTGGAGGCGTACAGCGCGTGCTCGAGATCGGCCGCCAGCGATTCGTCGCCGCCGCGTGCCGAGGGGCCGGCCAGCAGGCCGTCGGCGTGCTCGCGCTCTGACTTGAGCGCGCTGAGGGTCCGCGCAAAAACCGCCTCCGTGATCCCGGTGAGCGGCACGCCGAGCTCGAGCGCGTTCTGGGCGGTCCAGCGGCCGGTGCCCTTCTGCTCGGCGGCGTCGAGGATCACGTCGACAAGCGGCTGGCCGGTGGCGTCGTCGGTCTTGGCGAGGACCCGGGCGGCGATCTCGATCAGGAACGACTCCAGCTCGGAGTCGTTCCAGGACTTGAAGCGCTCGGCGATCTCGGGCACCTCGAGCCCGACACCGTGGCGCAGCAGGTCGTAGCTCTCGGCGATCAGCTGCATGTCGGCGTACTCGATGCCGTTGTGGACCATCTTCACGTAGTGACCGGCGCCGTCGCTGCCGACGTAGGTGCAGCAGGGGGTGCCGTCGACCTCAGCGGCGATCGACTCGAAGATGCCCTTCACCGATTGGTCGTAGGGCTCACGGTCCCCGCCGGGCATGATGCTGGGGCCGTTCAGCGCGCCCTCCTCGCCACCGGAGACGCCCACCCCCAGGAAGTGGATCCGCTGCTCGGCGAGCTTGTCGTGGCGGCGCTGGGTGTCGCGGAAGTTGGCGTTGCCGCCGTCTATCAGTACGTCGCCGTCGTCGAGATGGGGAGCGATCTCGTCGATCACGGCATCGGTCGCCGGGCCGGCCTGGACCATGCTCATCAGCACCCGCGGGCGCGCCAGCGCGCCCACCCACTGCTCCACCGACTCCTCGCCGCTGATCGGCCCCTCCGAGCCGTGCTCGTCGATGAACTTCCGCATCCGGCTGGCGGTGCGGTTGTGCACGACCACGGGGATGTCGTGGTGGGCGACGTTGCGCGCCAGGTTGGCGCCCATCGTGGCCAAGCCGGTAAGGCCGAAGTGGGAATCAGAGTCAGGGGTCATCCCGACAACGTACCGACCCGAGGACGTGAGGAGCCTGAGGTGCGCAGACGGGAACTCAGGCTCATCACGTCCGCTGACTACACTCGTACTAGTTGCCCACTCAACCAAGGAGCCGCCGCCGTGGACGTCGAGATCTGGTCTGACATCGCCTGCCCCTGGTGCTACGTCGGCAAGCGTCGCTTCGAGGCCGCGCTGGCCGGATTCGAGCACCGTGACCAGGTCCGGGTCACCTGGCGCAGCTTCGAGCTCGACCCCGACGCGCCGCGCGAGCGCGAGGGCAACCGGACCGAGCGGCTGGCCAGCAAGTACGGGATGACGCTGGAGCGGGCGCAGGCGGCTGAACGCCAGCTCGTCGACGTCGCCGCCGGAGAGGGCCTGGAGTTCCGCTTCGACATCGCCCGCAGCGGCTTGACCTTCGACGGCCATCGGATCATCCACCTGGCGGCCGAGCACGACCTCCAGGACGCCATGAAGGAGCGCCTGCTGCACGCGTACTTCAGCGAGGGCGAGCTCGTCGGGGACGCTGACACGCTGGTGCGTCTGGCGACGGAGGTAGGGCTGCCCGCCGACGAGGCGCAGGCCACCGTCTCGAGTGACCGCTTCGCCGACGCTGTCCGAGACGACGAGCGCAGCGCCCAGCAGCTCGGGATCTCGGCGGTCCCCACGTTCGTCGTCGACCGCGCCCTGGGTGCCTCCGGCGCGCATCCTCCGGAGCAGCTGCTGGAGCTACTGCGCCAGGGCTGGGCGAATCATGCCCCGGTGAGCGTAGTCACCGGCGGCGAGAGCTGCGGCCCCGACGGCTGCTAGCAGCCGCGCCGGGCGAAAGAGCGACATGGCAGAGGACGGCATCGCGGCGGGGGAGGACGGCGTGGCGCGCTGCTGGTGGGCGGACTCCGCACCGGAGTACCGCGCCTACCACGACACCGAATGGGGCTTCCCGGTCGCCGACGACGTCCGGCTGTTCGAGAAGCTCAGCCTGGAGGGGTTCCAGGCCGGGCTGTCCTGGCTGACCATCCTGCGCAAGCGGGAGGCGTTCCGGCGGGCGTTCGCAGGGTTTGACTTCGGGCGGGTCGCCGAGTTTGACGAGCGCGACGTGGAGCGGCTTCTGGGCGACGCCGGCATCGTGCGCCACCGCGGGAAGATCGAGGCGGTCATCAACAACGCCCGGCGAGCGGCGGAGCTGGTCGAGTCGGAGGGGTCGCTGGCCCGCTTCATGTGGCGCTACGAGCCCCCGGCGCGGACCGGTGGGCTGGACCGGGCCGCTCTGGCGGAGCTGGCCGTCACTGCGGAGTCAAAGGCCCTGGCCAAGGACTTGAAGGCGCGGGGATGGCGGTTTGTCGGACCGACGACCGTGTACGCATTCATGCAGGCGATGGGACTGGTGAACGACCATCTCCACGGCTGCGACACCCGCGGGAGCGTCGAGCAGGCCAGGGAGCGGTTCGCGCGCCCCTCGCGGCCCTAGGACCGAAGGACCCAAGGACCCAAGGGCCCCGGCATGAGCCCGCCGCCCGGCGTTGGCCCCCCGCCGGACGGCGGGAAGCCAGCGCCAAGCCCGCCATCACGTGGCGATCACCGATCCGTAGACCGTGCAGACGTCCAGGTGGTTGAGCGTCGTACTGTCATCGGCGGCGTAGTTGACAGTCACTGTCTGGCCGCGGGAATTCTCGTACAGGACGGTGCCGGTCGAGTCGAAGTCACCGGACGTCGGGGACAGCCTCACACCGCCCTTGTTGCTCTTGATGAACGAGCTGTTCTTGATGATGTGAAGGCGCCCCAGTCCGTCGAACATTCGCCCGAACAGATCGGCGTTGCTCGCGCCCGAGAAGGCGAACACGACTGGGTTCCCGCTGGAATTGCAACGGGCGTTGACAGTCATTCCATCGACGCTGAGCAGCGTCACGGTCCTCGAGTTCGACTTCCCGATGAAGTTGAACGTCCGGGTCACTGCGGTGGTGGCTGCGCTCGCGCTCGACACCCCGATCGTCAGTGCAGCCAACGCCCCGACCGACACGATCAACGCCGCCAAGCGGCGCGTCCCGATGAATCCCTTCATTCCGGCTCCTCTCTCGTGGTCTGACCACGATTTGCCTTGGTGCCCGCGGGCATATTTGGGTCTGGCTGCCCCGCGAATCACCCTGAACTAGAAACAGGCCCCAAGCCCGCCCCGACCGACCGGCCGCCCGCGCCGGCCGCAGCGGGCGGTCGCGCGCCAGAGTACCGCAGCCCGAAGGCGGCTCGCCGCGCTGCGGTGGCGGCGGCGGAAGCCTACTTCGGCGAAGTGAGCCCCAGGCGCAGGGCCTCGGCGCTGGCCTGGCCGCGGGTTTGGACACCCAGCTTCCCCATCTTGGACGGCCGCGCCACCCAGCTTGGGAGCCCGACCTCACGGCCGGACTAGTCTGGTCTGAGCCTTGGCCCGTGAAGTGACGACAGACCTGTCGGTGCTCGAGCGCTTGCTCGAACCCGCGGGCAAGGACGTGGTCGACATCGGTTGCGGGTCCGGTGTCCTGGTCCGCGATCTAGCCGGCTTGAGCGCCAGCGTGGTGGGAGTCGAGATCTCGGAAGCACAACTGGAATCGGCCCTGGCCAACGATCACGGCAGCGGGGCGCGCTACCTCGTGGGAACCGCCCAGCAGCTGCCGCTGGCGGACGGCTCCATGGACATCGCGGTGTTCCTGCGAGCGCTCCATCACATACCACCGCCGGACCTGACACGAGCGCTCAGCGAGGCCCGCCGGGTTGTGCGCCCGGACGGCGCCGTATACGTGGCCGAGCCGCTGCCCGAGGGCGACTACTTCGCGCTCACCAGCCTGATCGAAGACGAGCTCGAGGTCCGGGCGGCCGCCCAGCGGGCGCTCGCCGATGCCGGCCTGGCCGGACTGCGGCGGAGCGTCACGGTCGAGTACGAGGTCCGGGCCCGGATCGCCGATGTGGCCGCCTACCGGGCGCGCACGCTCAGCGTCGACCCCGACCGCGCGGAGATATTCGACGCCCGGCAGTCTGAGATCGCGGCGGCGTTTCGTCGCCTGGGAGAGCCCGGCGAAACGCCTACCGAGCGGCGGTTCGTACAACCGATGCGCGCCGATGTGCTGCGCCCGGTTCGGGCGCCCTAGCGGCCTCGCGGGGGGAGCCGCGGGAGGCCGCGATCTGGCCGCTGACCAGCTGACTGGCAGGGCTTGCCGGTCGGCTAGTAAGTGCAGTAGGGTTCGCGGCGATGACGGCCACCTCGCTGCCCGATACCCGGACGCGGATCCTCGATGCGGCGCTTGACCTGTTCTCGGAGCACGGGTTCGAGGGGACCACGCTGCAGCAGATCGCCGACCGACTCGGGTTCACCAAGGCCGCGCTCTACTACCACTTCCGCTCCAAGGACGATCTCCTGCACGCCCTCCACGAGCCGGCCGCGGCCGATCTCGACCGGCTCCTCGACGCCCACGCACAATTGCCGAACACAGCGGCTCGGCGCCAGCAGTTCGTCGCGGACTACCTCGACTTCCTGCTGCGCCACCGGCGCCTGATCGCATACACGTTTCGCGATCTGGCGACGCTGGCCCATCCCGCGGTGGCCTCGGGCAGCCGCGAGCGGCGCGCGCGGATCGAGGCGGCGCTGGCCGGCGACGACGTCGATTTCAGCGGCCAGGTCCGGATCGCGATGGTGTTCGGTGGGATGCACTCGGTCATCGCGCGGTACCCCGATTGCGATGATCCGGCGCTCCGGGACGCCCTGATCGATGCCGCTGGCATGCTGCTGCGGCCCCGACGCAGCGTCCATGCCCGGCCACGAAGCCAGGGCGAAGGAGAGCGGGTGGGTCCGCACACGTTGGAGAGGAGACGCGATGCCCCGGCTTGACTCGCGCCAGCCGATCACGATCTTGATGGCCGACGATGATGAGGACGACCGTGAGTTGACCCGTGACGCGCTGCAGAACCCGCGCCTTGCCAAGGAGATGAAGTTCGTTGACGACGGGCAGGAGCTGATCGACTACCTTCGCCTTCAGGGGCCCTACGCCGAGGGCTCCCGAGAGGCGCCACGTCCGGGCATCATCCTGCTGGACCTCAACATGCCCCGTAAGGACGGGCGCGAGGCGCTGGCCGAGATCAAGGCCGACAAGGCGCTGCGGGCGATTCCGGTTGTTGTGCTGACCACCTCCAAGGACGAGCAGGACGTGACCCGCACGTATGCCCTCGGCGCGAACTCGTACATCACCAAGCCGGTGTCCCACACCGGTCTGATCGACGTGATGCGCAGTTTCACCAAGTACTGGCTCGAGGTCGTCGAGCTTCCGATCGACGCCGTCGACAACGGGTAGAGCCGAATCGTCTGCCCGCCGCTGCCCGGTGGCGAGACGGGCCAGCCGCCGCGCCACCGGCCAGGGAGGTGTCATCCGACGAAGGAGTGAAACTCGCCCAGCCGCTGCGGCAGCTTCGGCGTGAACGGCCTGAACCGGTAGGACTTGCCGGTGTCAAAGCCAGCTTTGCCGGCGGCCGCCTTGTCGGCGAACGGCGTCAGCGCGGCGACTGCCTGGCTGATCTTGGTCCACTTCAGCGTCCGCTCGTAACCGTTGTTGTTGGGCGGGTCGACGCTCTCGGCCTTGCCCTGGATGCCGGTCACCTTCTCGATCGGGCCGCCGTCCTTCTTGTCCACTCCGGGCGCGACCACCCGGGCCAGGGTGCGGTGATCGCTCTCGATGCCCATGATCCGCGCCGAGGTCACACGGAGGTCCGCGGTGCTGAAGTTCCGCACCCCGACCAGGTAGGCCGCGATGAAGGCATCCTCGAGTGTCACCAGAACGTTCAAGGTGGTCTGAGCGTCGGAGAACATCGCCTTCGGGTAGTAGAAGGCGGTGAACGGGGAAGGTTTGCCGGTCACGCTCTTCTCGAGCAGATAGTGCGACATCTCCTCCTGTCGTGCGTCCTTCAGATATCCCTGATCATCCGCCGCGAGCCGCCGGAAGAACGGGGCCGTGCTGATGATGTTGCTGTAGGTGGTAACCGCGAGGGCCTCGGCGATCTGCGCCGCGCCGAGAATCGCCAGGTCACCCTTCGTCACCCCGCCTGACTTGGCGGCGGCGAACGATGGCACCAGCGACTGCAGCGCGGATGCACCCGCGAGGACACCTGCGCCCGAGGCCGCCGCCCTACCTAGGAACTGCCGGCGGTCCGTCCCCGGTCCCGCATTCTGCTCGAACATGAGCTTTCTCCCTTCAGGAGAGTGGGTTTAGCTATTGCCTGTTACGAGCAATTGAGCGCGCCGGATCACCGCGGCGTGCGGAAATGTCAGCGGGCTGTCGGGCCGGGCGCGTAGGCTGTGGGGGTGGTCGACCAACCGCCTGTCGATGGCTGACGAAGCACAGCTGCTGGAACTGATCGCGCACTCGAGCCAGGGAATCCTGGCCGGCGTCACCCGCATGGGCTATCCGCACCTGACCAATGTGCTCTACGTGTGGGATCCGGAGCGACGGATAGCCCGCATCTCGACTACCGCCGACCGCGTGAAGGGCCGGATCCTGCGACGCGATCCTCGCGCGGCGCTGCACGTCGCCGGGGCGCACTTCTGGTCCTACGCCGTCGGCCAGGGCGACGCCGAGACCTCGCAGGTGGCCAGCACCCCCGGAGACGACGCGTCCTACGAGCTGCTGGGACTCCACACCACGTTGGAGGGCGAACAGGACGAGGCGGCCTTCTTCACCCAGATGATCGATGCCCAGCGCCTCGTGGTGCGCCTCAAGGTCAGACGGATCTACGGCGTGGCGATGGACAACCCGCCCGGCTCCTGAGCGCCGGCGGGCGGCTCCTGAGCGCTGGCGGGCGGCTCCTGAGAGCCGGCGACGACGCCGGCATCCCACCCCGGAACCGGCGTGGCGATGAGTTCCAAGGGTCGCGGCAGTCTCACATCCATTGCAACTCCCACCACCGAGAGGGTCACCATGGGAAGAATCATCGTTACAGAATTCGTGTCACTCGACGGCGTCATGGAGGCGCCCGGAGGCGGCGAAGAGTACGAGCACGGCGGATGGTCGTTCGAGATCGATCGGGGACCCGAAGGCGACAAGTTCAAGCTCGACGAGGCGCTCGGCTCCACCGCGCTGCTGCTCGGCCGCAACACTTACGAGGGCTTTGCCGCCGCTTGGCCCTCGATGGAGGGTGAGTTCGCCGACAAGTTCAACGGCATGCCGAAGTACGTCATCTCCTCGACCTTGACCGAACCCGAGTGGAACAACACGACCGTGCTCGACGGCGACGTCGTCGAGGAGGTGTCAAAGCTCAAGCAGCAGCTCGACGGAGACATCGTGGTCAACGGCAGCGCCCGCCTGGTCCAGGCGCTGCTCAAGCACGATCTCGTCGATGAGCTGCGGCTGATGACGTTTCCGGTGCTCCTCGGGAGCGGCAAGCGGCTGTTCGGCAGCGAGAGCGGCAAGCGGCGGCTGAAGCTCACCAGCCAGCGGTCGGTCGGCGACGGCGTGGCGATCCTCATCTACGCTCGTTCCGACACGTGAGCGAGCGCTGAGGCGGCGGCTGCGCGCCGGACCGGACGCAGCTGCAGTGCGCGAGCGCGGTTAGACGGCGAGGCCCGCCAGCAGCTGGCGGGCGCTCGCGTCGAACCGGGCGGTATCGCCGTAGGGGCGGGCCACGAGCATCGCGCCTTCGAGCGTGCTCAGGATGCTCTGGGCCACGTCGTCCGGCGGTCCGCTGAAGCTCAGGGTGTGCTCTGAGAGGCCCTCGTTGAGGACGGTGGCCAGCCACTGCTGGTTGTCATCGAAGAACCTGATCACGGCGTCGCGCATCGGCCGGGGCAACGTCTGATACTCGGCGGCCAGGATGCCGCACATGCACAGCCGGTGGCCGCGCAGGACCTCGCCGTAGAGCTCCGCGTAGGCCTCGAGCTTGGTGCGGGCGTCGGGCAGATCACGATCGATCTGGCTCAACGCGGCCGAGAACCGCTCGGAGTAGCGGACGATCAGGGCCCGACCCAGCTCTGCCTTGCCCGGGAAGTGGTAGTGCAGGCTGGCGGTGGTCACGCCCAGCTGCTTGGCGATGTCGGCGTAGCTGAAGCTGTTGAAGCCGCGGGTCTGCAGCAGCCGCTCGGCCACGTCGAGCACGCGCTCGGCGGTACGGGGCTCGGGCGGCGTGGACTTTGGGCTGCGGGACTTGGCGCGCGTGGAGTTCTGGCTGCGGGGCTGGGGGCGAGGGGGGTTTGGGGCCATGGTTCGAACAGCTTCCAGGTCGGTCGACGATTCCCTTGACAGCTTACCTACTAGTAGATAGTGTCTGCAACAGCGAGCGAGGGACGGGGCCCTCGCGGGAGAGCGCCTCCAAGTCCAACAGGAGGTTCACCAGTGAGCGCACAAGCCACTACCAGCTTTGACCTGTCTCGGTTCTGCCGGGCGCTCGAGGAGCGCGACTCGCAGACCCAGGTGGCGATGTACGCACCCGCCGCGACGGTCACGATCGCCGACCGGATGACGCCCCCGGGCTCGCCGCGGGTGATCAAGGGCCAGGACGAGATCCGCAGCTGGATCGAGGACGTCTCGGCGCGTGAGATGACGCACGCCGTACAGCGGTCGGTCAGCGATGAGCAGGGCGCCGCACTGACGGAGGCGTGTCGCTACCCGGACGGGACCAACGTCCTCTGCGCCACGGTGTTCGCGCTGTCGGATGGGTTGATCACCGACCAGACTGTCGTCCAGACCTGGGACGAGAGCTAGCCGGCGCCGGACCT
Source organism: Solirubrobacteraceae bacterium (assembly GCA_036502145.1). GTDB lineage: Bacteria > Actinomycetota > Thermoleophilia > Solirubrobacterales > Solirubrobacteraceae > Palsa-465. Next base: position 31,841 of record DASXZB010000068.1, read on the forward strand.
GGGGGCTCAGGCGAGCTCGAGTACGAGCTTGCCGGTGTTGGTGCCCTTGAACAGCTCCAGCAGGACGCTGGGGAACGTCTCGATGTCGCCGCGCACCGTGTGCTCGAGGCTGGTCAGCCGGCCCTCGGTCACCCACTGCGAGAGCTGCGCGGCGGCCTCGGGATAGCGATCGGCGTAGTCGAATACGACAAAGCCGGTCATCGTGGCGCGGGACACCAGCAGCGCCATGTAGTTGCTGGGACCGGACGGTGCCTCGGTGTTGTTGTACTGCGAGATCGCCCCGCAGATCACTACCCGGGCCCCGTGCGCGAGCCGGGTCAGGCCCTGGTTGAGGACCTCACCGCCGACATTGTCGAACAGGACGTTGATCCGTTCCGGGGTGTGCTCGCGCAGATCGGCGTGCAGGTCGCCGGCCTTGTAGTCGACCGCGGCGTCGAAGCCGAGCTCCTCGACCAGCAGCCGGCACTTCTCCGGTCCGCCGGCGACACCAACCGCCCGGGCTCCCTTGATCTTGGCGATCTGACCGACCGTGGCGCCGACCGCGCCGGCGGCTCCCGAGACCAGCACCGTGTCGCCCTCCTGGAGCCGGCCCACGTCGAGCAGACCGAAGTATGCGGTCATCCCGGTCATCCCCAGCACGCCCAGGTAGGCCGCCGGCGAAACCCCTTGGGCGACGGTGATCTTCTGCACCCCGGAGCCGTCTGAAACCGCATGCTCCTGCACGCCGAAGGCACCCTGCACCAGGTCGCCCTCGGCGAACTGGGGGTGGCGCGACGCGAGCACCCGACCCAGCGCGAGCGCTCGCATCACCTCCCCGATCTGCACCGGGGGAACGTAGGACCGGCCTTCGTTCATCCACCCGCGCATCGCCGGGTCGATCGAGAGGTGGGTCACCTCGACGACGAACTCTCCCTCGCCGGGCTCGGGAACCTCGGCCTGCACCAGGTCCCAGTCCGAGGCCTTGACCTCGCCGACCGGCCGGGAGGCGAGCCGGAACTGGCGGGAAGCGCTCATCGCGAGCCGAACAGTATCCAGAAAGTGCAGTCCGACCTCGCTCAGCCGGACGGGGCCCCTCGGCCGGCCACCGCCGCGCCCTTGCCCGGGTTGAAGATTGCATCCGGATCGAGCGCGTGCTTGATCGCCCGCATCATCTCGATCGCCGCCGGGCCGTGCTCGGCGGCCAGGAAGCGCGCCTTGCCGTAGCCGATCCCGTGCTCGCCGGTGCAGGTGCCCTCGTGGGACAGCGCGCGCTGCACGAGCCGGGCGTGGAACTCCTCGGCCCGCACCAGCTCGTCCTCGTCGCCGGGGTCGACCAGCACGATCGTGTGGAAGTTGCCGTCTCCCACGTGGCCGACGATCGCCGCCGTCAGCCCGGCCTGTGCGATGTCGGCCTGGGCGGCCGCGATGCAGTCCGCCAGCGCCGAGACCGGCACGCAGACATCGGTGGTCAGCCCGCCGCTGCCCGGTCGCAGCGCCCGGGCCGCCTCGTAGGCGCGGTGGCGGGCGCTCCACAACTGGCGGCGCTCGGTCTCATCGGCGGCCCAGGCGAAGTCCCCGCCGCCGTACTCGGAGGCGATCTCGGCCGTCTCCTGGGCCTGGGCGCGGACGTCGTCGTCGGAGGCGCCATGGAACTCCAGGAACAGGCTCGGCGCCACCGCGTAGGAGGTCTTGTCATGGCGGTTGATCGCCTCGATCAGCAGCTCGTCGGCGAGCTCGATCCGGGCCACCGGGATGGCGTGCTGGCTGACGCGGACAACGCACTGGACCGCCGCGTGCAGCGAGGGGAAGGTGCAGCGGGCGGCCACGGTCGCGGATGGGATCGGATGGATCCGCAGCACCGCTTCGCAGATCAACCCCAGCGTCCCCTCCGACCCGATCATCAGCCGGGTGAGGTCATAGCCGGCCGAGGACTTGCGAGCCCGGGAGTGGGTGTGCACCACGTTCCCGCGGGCGTCGATGAGGGTCAGCGAGATGACGTTCTCACGCATCGAGCCGTACCGAACGGTGGTGGTGCCCGACGCGCCGGTCGCGACCATCCCGCCGATCGTGGCGTCGGCACCGGGATCGACGGCGAAGAAGACGCCCTCCGGTCGCAGGCGGGCGTCGAGCGCGCGGCGGGTGACGCCGGCCTGAACCTTGACATCGAGGTCGTCCAGCGAGGGGCGTCCGATGGCGTCGAGCTCCCGCATGTCGACCGAGATACCGCCGCCCAGCGCCGCCACCTGGCCCTCCAGCGAGGTGCCGGCGCCGAACGGGATCAGCGGGAGGCGGTGGCGCGCGGCGATGCTCACGATCGCCGCCGCCTCCTGGACGTCGCGGGGCCAGACCACCAGGTCGGGTCGTGCCTCGGGATGAAAGGACTCGTCGTGACCGTGCTGGGCACGATCGTCGTCGCCGGTCGAGACGCGGTCGTGGCCGAGCAGGTCCTCGAGCGCGCGCTGGCCCTCGGCGAGGCTGGCGGCGCTGGGTCGCGGCACCACTGGGACCTCGGCGACCGGCATCCGAACAAGCTTCGCACACCCACCGACCCGGACCGGCTGGTGTACCGTCACGGCCGTGAGCGTTACCAAGCGCCCGTCAAATCGCGTCCTGGTGGTGTTCGGCGCCACCGGCGACCTGGCGGCACGCAAGCTGTTCCCGGGGCTGTTTCATCTCTATCGGGCGGGGCTCATGCCCCAGGACTTCCGGATCATCGGCTCCGGACGTCACTCACCCGGCAGCGACGACGAGTTCCGCGATCGCATCAATCAGGCGCTGAAGGACCACGGCCGTGGGGAGCTCGATGAGCACTGGACGCAGTTCGCGGCCCGGCTGCAGTTCGTCGTCTCCAGCGCCGACGACGGCGCGGACCTGGCCGAGGCGATCAAGCGTGCCGAGAAGGACATCGGCGCGGAAGGTGAGCGTTTGGTCTACCTCTCGGTGCCGCCGAACGCGATGGCGGACATGGTCTCGATGCTGGGGCAGACCGGGATCGCCGACCACTGCTCGCTGGTGGTCGAGAAGCCCTTCGGCCACGACGTGCAGAGCGCGTGCGAGCTCAACGCCAAGCTGCACGAGGTGCTGGCGGAGGAGTCGATCTATCGGATCGACCACTTCCTGGGCAAGGAGGCCGCCCTGAACATCCTGGTGGCCCGGTTTGCCAACGGGATCCTGGAGCCGATCTGGAACCGCGACCACATCTCGTACGTGCAGATCGACGTGCCGGAGGAGCTCGACATTCAGGGCCGGGCCGGCTTCTACGAGGAGACCGGGGCGTTCAGGGACATGGTCGTCACCCACCTGCTGCAGATCCTGGGGATCGTCGCGCTGGAGGCCCCTTCGAGGATCGACGACGAGGCGCTGCACCTGGAGCGCACCAAGCTGTTCGATGCGGTGCGGCCGCTGGACCCGGAGCGCGTGGTGTTCGGACAGTACGAGGGTTACCGTGACGAGCAGGACGTCGCCGATGACTCCGAGGTCGAGACGTTCGCCGCGATGGAGGTCCGGGTCGACAGCTGGCGGTGGAGCGGAGTGCCGTTCTACCTGCGGACGGGCAAGGCGCTGGCCGAGGGCCGTCGCACGGTGACGATCGGCTTCACCGAGGCCCCGCTGCGGATCTTCCCCAACGAAGACGCCGCCCAGACGCTGCGCCCCAGCGAGCTGGTGTTCGAGCTGTCCGACGACCCGACTGTCCGGATCGAGGTCCAGGCCAAGGTCCCGGGGCCGGAGATCGACCTGGGGCGGGTGGCGCTGAAGCTCGACGTCGACGAGGCCTTCGGCGGCGCCGACGGACTCGAGGCCTACGAGCGGCTGCTGCACGACGTGATGCTCCGTAAGCGGCTGCTGTTCACGCGGGCCGAGCAGATCGAGCGGCTGTGGGAGGTCTCCGCACCGCTCCTCGAGCACCGGCCCAAGCCGCTCTCCTACGCCAAGGGCTCCTGGGGCCCGGAGGCCGCGCTGGAGCTTCCGGTGTCACCGGGCTGGCGGCTGCCCGACGGCGATTGAGCTCAGGCGGGGGCGAGCAAGTCGTCAAGCGCCGCCAGATCGTCGCTGCCAGGGATCCAGCGGGACCTGCAACCATCGCGGGATCGGCTCGCTGAGGTTCACCACGACGCTGGTCCCGCGCGGCCCCGCCGCCGCGGTCGTGCTCGACGACGAGCAGGTGCAGGCCGTCGGCGAGGGGGCCAAGCGCTTTCCGGTCGCGGCCACCATCAACGGCTACACCTGGCGCTCGACAGTGGTGCGTATGCGGGGCGAATTCCTGCTCGGACTGAGCAAGGCGACCCGCGCCGAGGCCGGCGTGCAGGCCGGGGACAGCGTCGAGGTCGAGCTGGCGCTCGATACGGCCGAGCGCGACGTCGAGGTCCCACAAGCCCTGGCCAAGGCACTCGCCGGTGACGCCGCGGCCCGCCAGGCCTTCGACGGGCTGGCGTTCACGCACCGCCAGGAGTTCGCCCGGTGGGTTGGTGAGGCAAAACGCGACGACACACGCGACCGAAGGGTCAAGCAGACCGTCGAAATGCTGCACGCCGGCAAGACGCGCAGCTGAGAGGGTCTCGCGACCTTTAGGCTTGGCGCCATGGCTGAGTTGGCGCTGACGTTCAACATCCAGTTCGAGACGAACTTCCTCGACGTGCCGGGCCAGCGGGCAGGGTTCGTGGTCCTAGCCGCGTTTCTGGGCACCTTCATGTTCATTCGCACCAGCGCGCGGCTGATGCGCAGCCCCAAGGTGACGTGGTGGCCGGGCAGCGTGACCACCGAGAGCGGTCTGCATCTGCACCACTTGGTGTGGGGGATCGTGCTGATCATGCTGTGCGGGTTCCTCGGCTACACGATCAACCCGGTCAGTCCGTGGAACGAGATCCTGGCCGGCTTCTTCGGCGTCGGCTGCGGGCTGACGATGGACGAGTTTGCGCTGTGGATCTATCTGCGCGACGTGTACTGGGCCAAGGAGGGGCGGGTGTCGTTCGACGCCGTCGTGGTGGCGACGGTGATCGGTGCGCTGATCGTGCTCGGCGTCGCCCCGCTCGATCTTCCCCGCAACGCCTCGTCTATCACCACCCTGATCATCACGGTGGCCGTGGACGTGGGACTGGCGGTACTGACGATTCTGAAGGGCAAGCCGCTGCTCGGAATGGTGGGAATCTTCTTCTTCCCGATCTCGCTGGTGGGCGTTGCGAGGCTCGCCTCGCCCCGCTCTCCCTGGGCGCGGCGGTTCTACGCTGCCGACGGTCACAAGTTGGAGCGCTCGCGCAATCGCTGGCGACGGATCGAGGCCCGACGCCGGCGCGTGTCTGATCTGATCGCCGGCGCCCCCGCGCCCGAGGGGTAGCGGCGATGGGCAGCGCGCCCGCGTGACCCTGGCCAGCGAGGTCCTGGCCCGGCGCATGCGGCTGGCGCGGGCCCAGACGCACGACGTCGTCTGCGAGCACGACCTGCCGGCGACGATGGATGACGGCGCCGTGCTGCTCGCCGACCGCTGGGTGGCCCGCGAAGCCACCGGTACGGCGCAGTCCACGGTGCTGATCCGGTCGCCGTACGGGCGCGGAGGGTTCGTGGGGTTGCTGTTCGGGCGGCTGCTCGCCGAGCGCGGGCTGCAGGTGGTGATCCAGAGCGTCCGCGGGACCTTCGGCTCAGAAGGCCAGTTCGCGCCCTTCGACGAGCGGGCCGACGGCCTGGCAACGCTTGCCTGGCTTCGCCGGCAGCCCTGGCACGGCGGGCGAATCGGGATGATGGGTCCGAGCTACCTCGGATTGGTGCAGTGGGCGGTGGCGCCCGACGCCGGCGACGATCTCGCCGCCCTGGCGATCCAGGTCAGCGCGTCGGAGTTCTATGACCAGACCTATGCCGGAGGGAGCCTGTCGCTGGAGACGATCGGCTCCTGGATGGCATTGGTGGCGGCTCAGGAGAGCCGGCTCGCCCCGGTGGCGATCAACCGTGCGCTGAGAAAGCTCGAGTCCACGCTGGGGGAGCTGCCGCTCGCCGAGCTCGACGAGCGAGCCACCGGCGCCCCGTTGCCGTGGTTCCGGGCGGCCTTCGATCACCCCGGTCGCGAGGATGCCTACTGGGCGGCGCGGGACTTCTCGGCCCGGGTGGGGGAGGTCCGGGCGGCGGTCCAGTTCGTCGGCGGCTGGTACGACATCCTGCTGCCGTGGATGCTCGAGGACTACGCCGCGCTGCGAGCGGCGGGTCACGACCCGCAGCTGCAGATCGGGCCGTGGACTCACACCGCGCCGGGGCTGGTCGGCGCCGGCCATCGTGAGGGGATCGCCTGGCTGCGCCGCCACCTGCTCGGTGACGACGGCCGGCCGCGGTCAAGCCCGGTCCAGGTGCTGATCACCGGGGAGCGCTCCGGGGGCGGCTGGCGCGAGCTGGCGAGCTGGCCGCCGCCCGGCACCACCGAGCGCCGCCTGTGGCTGGGCTCCGGCCGGCGCCTGGATTTCGAGTCACCGGGTCTGGCCCGTGGCGGCGGCGACGGGGCCGGTGGCCGCGGGGATGGCTATCGCTACGACCCCGCCGACCCCACCCCTTCGCTCGGCGGCCCGGTGCTGCTGGCCCGCCACCCCGTGGTCGACAATCGAGAGCTCGAGTCCCGCGGCGACGTCCTGACCTACAGCACCGAGCCGCTGGCGCGGACCATGGAGGCGGTGGGCCCGGTCCGGGTCGAGCTCTGGGCCAGCGCCAGCTCGGACTATTTCGACCTGTTCGCGCGCGTCTGCGACGTCGATCCGGCGGGGCGGTCGTGGAACGTCTGCGACGCGCTGGCGAGGATCGCTCCCGGGCGCTTCGAGCGCTCGGGCGACGGCGTCTGGCCGGTGGCCTTCGATCTGTGGCCGATCGGCCACCGCTTCGACGCCGGCCACCGGATACGGCTCCAGGTCTCCTCGGGAGCCCATCCGCGTTACGCCCGCAACCCCGGGACCGGCGAGGATCCGGTCACGGCGACCGAGCTCAGCGCGGTCGAGATCGAGATCCTCCGCGACGGCGCCCACCCTTCGGCGCTCGTGCTCCCGGCGGCCGCTGACGCCTGAGCTCGGCCCGGTGGTGGCCTCCGCGGCCTCTGCCGAGCCCGCTGTCGATCCCGAGCTCCGCGGCCACCCGGCCCATATCGGCATGCTCGCCGCCGCCAACCAGGGTCGTGGCGACTCCGGCTCGGCCGGCCCGCCCCGTCCTGCCGACCCGGTGCACGTAGCCCTCTCCGTCGGCCGGCGGGTCGAAGTTGATCACGTGCTCGATGCCCGCCACGTCGATCCCGCGTGCCGCCACGTCGGTGGCGACGAGGGTGTCGATCGACCCGGACTCGAACCGCGCCAAAGCCGTCTCACGCTGGCGCTGGGACTTGTTGCCGTGCATCGCGACCGCCTTCAGGCCCCGCGTGCCCAGGCGCTTGACCAGCCGGTCCGCGCCGCGCTTGGTCCGTACGAACACCAGCGTCCGGCTCGGCTCGCGCTCGAGCTCGGCGATCAGCGCCTCGATCCGGCCGTCGTCGCGGACCTCGACGAAGCGGTGCTCGACCTCGGCCGCGGCGCGGCGCGCCGACGGACCCTGCTCGTGCAGGACGGGATCCACGGTGTATTGACGTGCCGCCCGTCCGGCCTCACCGTCGAGCGTGGCCGAGAAGAACAGCGTCTGGCGTGAGCTGGGGCAGGCCCGGACGATCCGGTCGACGGCGGGCCGGAAGCCCATGTCGAGCATCCGATCGGCCTCGTCGAGCACCAGGACGCGGATCCGGTCGAGCTTGAAGGCCCGGCGAGCCAGCAGATCCTCGAGCCGGCCGGGGGTGGCCACCACGATGTGCGAGGTCGCGGCGTCTCGGGCCTGCTTGACGAGGCCCACGCCGCCGTAGACGGCGGTGACGCGCAGCGCGCGGGCATGGGCGATGCCGCGGATGTCGGCGGCTATCTGGGTGGCCAGCTCCCGCGTTGGCGCCAGGATCAGCGCCGCCGGCCGAGGGCCGTCGGCCGCGATCCGATCGACGAGCGGGATGCCGAAGGCCAGGGTCTTGCCAGACCCCGTCGGCGAGCGGGCGAGCACGTCGCGGCCGGCCAGCACGTCGCTGACGACGAGGCGCTGCACCGCGAACGGCTCATGGACATTCTGATCGGCGAGCGCGCGCACGACGGCTCGCGATACGCCGAGATCGGCGAAAGACTGCATTGAATTTGAACACTCCTTGGCGGCACCATCGGGGGCCGCGCACGATTCGGGAGGCTGTGGCTGACCCGAACCGCGATCTGCGGGACCCAAGCGAGCTGCCTCGCGGCCGACGGCGTCGACCGCGTCGCTGACGGTAGCAGGGATAACCTGGGCGCCGGCAATGGTGGCGAGGAAACGACTGATCGGCACGGGGAAGCACTAGCCCGTCCTATGTCCGCTCGCACTCCAGACCCCGCCGGCGCTGTCACGCTCGACGGGCAGCTGCGGGCCCAGGACGTCGCCGCGATCGCGTCGGGAGGCCGGGCCGAGCTCGACCCCGACGCGGTGGCGCGGCTACTGCGCAACCGGGAGGCGCTGGAGCGGATTCTTTCGAGTGGAACGCCGGTGTACGGGATCAGCACCGGATTCGGGGCGCTGGTCTCGAACACGGTCGCGCCCGAGCTGCAAAGCCACCTCCAGGTCAACCTGCTGCGCAGCCACGCTGCCGGAACCGGTCCGGAGCTCCCGGCGCCGGTGGTGCGCGGCGCGATGGCGGTACGGGCGAACGGGCTTCTGCTCGGGCACTCGGGGGTTCGTCCGGTGGTGGTGCAGCGGATCGTGGAGCTGCTCAACGCCGGCTATGTCCCTCGCGTGCCGCGGACCGGCTCCCTGGGGGCCAGCGGCGACCTGGCGCCATCGGCCCACGCGTTCCTTCCGCTGCTGGGGGAGGGCGAGGCATTTGACCCTTCCGGGGACTTGGTCACCGGCGCCGAGATGCTGCGCCGGCTCGGCCTGGAGCCGCTGGAGCTGGCCAGCAAGGAGGGGCTCGCGCTGATCAACGGCACCCACTTCATGAGCGCGATCGGAGCGCTGCTGGCCGTCCGGGTGGGGGATCTGCTCGACGCCGCCGACATCGTGGCGGCGGCCACGGTCGACGCCCTGCGGGGCGCCCTGCCGGCGTTCGAGCCGCGCGTGCACCGACTGCGCCCGCTCGCCGGCCAGCAGACCAGCGCAGCCAACATCCTCACCGCGCTGGGCGGCTCCGAGCGCACGGCCGGTCCGGGGTCCTCGCGGCTCCAGGACGCCTACTCGCTGCGGTGCGCGGCCCAGGTGCACGGCGCGGCGCGCGAGGGGCACCGGTTCTTCGGCGAGCTCGTTCACGCGGACCTGAACGCGGTCACCGACAACCCGCTGGTGTTCGATGACCCGCTCGAGGTGATCTCGGCCGGCAACTTCCACGGACAGAGCCTGGCGCTGGCGTTCGACACGTTGCGGCTGGGGCTGGCCGACCTCGGCTCGATCTCCGAGCGCCGGACGTTCCGGATGCTCTCGCCGACGATCAACGGGCGGCTGCCGGCGTTTCTGACTGCCGACGCGGGCACCTCGAGCGGCTACATGGTCGCCCAATACACCGCGGCGGCGCTGGTCGCCGAGCTGCGGGCGCTCGCCCATCCGGTCAGCGTCGACTCGATCCCGACCTCCGACAACCAGGAGGATCACGTGTCGATGGGGATGACGGGGGCGGTGATGGCGCTGGACGCGGCCGAGCGGCTGGAGAAGGTGATCGCGATCGAGCTGCTGTGCGCCTGCCAGGCGATCGACTGCGATCCGGGACGGCCGGGGGATGCGGTTGGCGCGCTGCACACCGCGGTTCGTGAGCGGGTGGCGCCGCTGGTCGCCGACCGGCCGCCCGCCGACGACCTGGCGGCGATCCTGCCGGTGGTCACCGACGGGCTCGCGGCGACGATGCTGCGGGCGCGATCCTGATCCTCATGTCAACGTCACTCCCGAGCGAGCCGGCCGCCGTCGAGAGGGCCCACGCCGCGGCCCAGCGGCTCGAGCACTGGGGCGACCGCCGTGGCTGGGCGGGCGCCGATCCGTATGACGGCCTCAACGCGCGCCGGCTGGCCGCGGCTATGCGCGGCTCGCCATTAGCGCTGCGCCTCCTCACCCAGGTCGTCAAGCGCTCGCCCGTGAATCTCCGCCCCATGCTGGGGATCCCCGCCGGTCTCAGCGCCGCCACCCTGGCGCAGGTGATCTCGGCGTACGCCCGCAACGGATTTCTGCCGCCCTCGGAGGCGGCCCCCAAGCTTCGCCGCTGCATCGAGGAGCTGCAGCGGTTGCGTTGCGCGCGGTACAGCGAGCCCTGCTGGGGCTATCACTTCGACGTCCAGACACGCGTGTTCTTCTATCCGCGGACCGATCCGAACACGATCGCCACCGCCTTCGCCGGGCTGGCGCTGCTCGACGCCCACGATCTGGCCGGCGACGAGCGGGCCGCGGAGTTGGCGCTAGGGGTGGGAGAGTTCTTCGTCCGACACGTTCCCCAGACCGAGACCGGCCAGGGAGCCTTCTTTGGGTATCTGGAGGGCGACCGGACCCCCATCCACAACGCCAGCATGCTGATCTGCGCGCTGCTGGCGCGCCTCGGCCGCCTGTACGGCCGCGACGAGTTCACAGCGGCGGTGGCCGCGGGTCTGCGATACACGGTGGACCGCCAGCGCCCCGACGGCTCGTGGCCCTACGGCGAGCTGCCGCATCTGGATTGGGTCGACGGATTCCACACCGGCTACGTCCTCGACAGCCTGCTGACCTGTGTCCAGGCCGGCATCGGCGGCTCCGACGCCGAACGGGCCTGGCGGCGAGGGCTTCGCTTCTACGCCGAGCGGCTGATCGATCCCGACGGGGCGACCCGCTACCAGCCGGATTCGCTTTATCCGGTCGACGGTCAGTGCGTGGCGCAGGCGATCCAGACGCTGTCGCGGGCCGCGACGCTCGAACCCGAGCTGGCGGACAAGCGCTGGCTGGTCCTGGACTACGCCGAGTCGCGGTTGATGCGACGCGACGGCGCCTATGCGTTTCAGCGCGAGCGCTTCTGGCTCAACCGGACCGCTCATCCCCGCTGGGTCCAGGCGCCGATGCTCTCGGCCTTGACGCATCTGCTGGCCAGCGTCTCCCAGACGGCGTGACCATCGGTCAAGCCTCTATGCTCGCCGCCGGGCTGCGACGGAGGGCGACGATCGGCTAGGGCAGGTAGATGAAGCAAGTAACCCAGAGACTGAAAAACGGCCTCATCGAGGTCATGGACGTGCCGGCGCCGGTCCTCGGCGCCGACGGGGTCCTGGTCGACGTGCGGGCCAGCCTGCTGAGCGCGGGAACCGAGCGCAGCACGGTGGAGGCGGCTCGGGCGAGCCTGATCGGCAAGGCGCGCGCCCGGCCCGAGCAGGCCAAGCAGGTGCTCGACAAGGCCAGGCGCGACGGTATCCGCTCGACTGTCGAAGCTGTCCGGACCCGCCTCGATCAGCCCTCAGCGCTGGGGTATTCGAGCGCGGGCGTGGTGATCGGGGTGGGCGAGCGGGTACCGGATCTTCGCCTAGGCGACCGGGTGGCCTGCGCTGGCGGCGGAAACGCGGTCCACGCGGAGCTCAACTACGTGCCTGGCAACCTCTGCGTCCCGATTCCTGACTCAGTCGGATTCGATGCGGCGGCCTTCGGCACCGTCGGCAGCATCGCGTTGCAGGGGGTGCGGCAAGCGGCGCCGCAGATCGGCGAGCGCGTAGCGGTGATCGGGCTGGGACTGGTTGGTCAGCTCACCTGCCGGATTCTCCGCGCCGGCGCCTGCGAGGTGGTCGGCATCGATGTGGTCCACGAGCTGGTCCAGCGCGCCCGGGACTCGGCCGCCGCGGCAAGCGTCGCCTACACCCGTGAGCAGCTCGATCTCGACGATCTGCCCCGTGACGCCGCCGACTGCGACGCGATCATAATCACCGCCGCAACCTCCTCCGACGATCCGGTGCGGCTTGCCGGAGCACTGGCTCGCGACCGCGCCCGGGTGGTGATTGTGGGCGACGTCGGCGTCTCGGCACCGCGCTCCTCCTATTACGGCAAGGAGCTCGAGCTGCGCTTCTCGAGGTCCTACGGCCCGGGCCGCTACGACCGGGAGTACGAGGAGCGTGGCTTGGACTACCCCATCGGATACGTCCGCTGGACCGAGCGCCGCAACCTCGCGGCGTTCGTCTCGCTGCTCGGCTCAGGTCAGGTCGCAGTCGACGATCTGATCACCGCCAGGACACCAGTCGAGGAGGCGGCAAGCGCCTACGACCAGCTGATGGGCGGCGAGCGCTCGCCACTCGGCCTGGTTCTGACCTACGCCGAGACCCCGACCACCGAGAAGCCCAGCTCGCCGTCCGCCGCCGCGATCACTCGGCCGCCGCGCCGCCACGGGCTCACCCCGTCGGCAGGTGTGATCGGCGCCGGGAGCTTCTCGCAACGGTTGCTGATCCCGTCGCTGCGCGATGCCGGCTTCGGGCTGTCGGCCGTCGCCAGCGCCAATGGACTCACCGCCAATTCGGCGGTCGAGCGTTTCGGGTTCCAGCGCGCCACCAGTCCCGACGAGCTGCTGGCCTCGGATGACCTCGACGTCGTCTGCGTGGCCTCACGCCACGGCAGCCACGCCGGGTACTCGATCCAAGCGCTCGAGCGCGGCCTGCACGTGTTCTGCGAGAAGCCGCCAGCCCTCTCCGATGAGGAGCTCGAGCGGCTGCGCGAGGCGGCTCGCGGGAGGGTGCTCCAAGTCGGGTTCAACCGGCGTCACGCCCCGTTGGCGATCTCGATGCGCGAGCACGTGGTGCGTGGAGGCAATCCAGTCGAACTCGTCTACCGCGTCAACGCCGGGCGGTTGCCCGACGATCACTGGCTCAACGATCCCGTGGACGGCGGTGGCCGGATGCTCGGCGAGGGCTGCCACTTCATCGACTTCGCCTGCTGGTTCGTCGGCACACTGCCCACGGGGATCGCCGCCGCGGTCCCCGACTCCCCCGCGCCGGTCGCTCTCGGACAGCGGTTCTCGATCGTGCTCACTTTTCCGGGCGGGTCGATGGCCAGCATCTTCTACGGATCGGAGTCCGAGGCCGGGGTCGGCAAGGAGCTCGTCGAGGCGCACTCCGGCCGTCGCAGCGGGCTGCTCGACGATTACCTTCGCCTCGAGCTGCGTGGCGCGGGACGGCCGCGCACGATTCGCAACCGCAGTCAGGACAAGGGTCACCGCTCGCAGTTCGTGGCCTTTCGCCGCCGCCTGGACGGGGATCCCGGCACCCGACCCGATCCACTGGACACGATGGCGGTGACCCTGAGGGCACTCGTTACGGCTCGCAGCGAATGAGCGCCTCGACCGTTCGGCCAGGGGGCTGAGATGTGCGGCATCTGCGGGGTGGTCGGTGTCGCCGACGAACGCCTGGCACGGGAGATGGCGGATCGGATCGCGCACCGCGGTCCCGACGGAGAGGGCGTCGCGGTGTTCGAGGCCGGCAACGGTCCTCCGGCCACGCTGGCGCACCGGCGATTGAGCATCATCGATCCCACCGAGCGGGGTGCGCAGCCGATGTCGTGGCAGGAGGGGCGGCTGACGATCACCTACAACGGCGAGATCTACAACTACCGCGAGCTGAAGCGCGAGCTGGAGGCCGAGGGCACCAGGTTCCGATCCGACTGCGACACCGAGGTGCTGCTCGCGCTCTACGCCCGCCATGGGGCCGGCGTCCTCGACCGGATCAACGGCATCTTCGCGTTCGCGATCTGGGACTCCGAACGTGGCGAGCTGTTCCTGGCCCGCGACCGGCTCGGGGTCAAGCCGCTGTACTACGCCGAGATCGGCGATCGACTCGTCTTCGGCTCCGAGATCAAGGCGATGCTGCCCGCCATGGGCACTCCATCGCTTCGCCGCGAGACGGTCCTCGACTATCTGACGTTCCTGTGGGTTCCCGACCCGGACACGCTGTTCGAGGGGGTGTGGAAGCTGCCGCCCGGTCACTGCGCCACCTATCGCGATCGAAAGCTGTCGATCCGCTCCTACTGGGACATGAGCTTCGAGCCCGACGGACGCTCGATCGAGGCCTGGGCGCCCGAGCTGCGCGACGCGGTCGGGGATGCCGTGCGCAGGCAGATGGTCTCGGATGTCCCTCTGGGCAGCTTTCTCAGCGGCGGGATAGATTCGAGCGCGATCGTGGCCGAGATGGCCGCCGCCGACGGGCGAGTGACCACCTACACGATCGGGTTCAGCGCCAGCGATCAGGCGCACGAGCCCACCCCCGATGATGTCAAGTACGCACGCAAGATGGGGTCGCTGCTCGACGTCGACTATCACGAGGAGACGCTCGTTCCCGACGTGATCGACCTGCTGCCGCGGCTGGTCTGGCACATGGACGAGCCGATCGGCGACCCGGCCTGCATCTCGACCTACCTGGTCTGCCGCGCCGCGCGCCAGAAGCTGACAGTGGTCCTGAGTGGCATGGGCGGCGACGAGATCTTCGCCGGCTACCCGCGGGTACTGGCCGCCCAGTACGGGCGCGCGCTGGACCTCCTGCCGCTGGCGGGCCGCCGCCGGCTCGGACAGCTGATCTCCGATCGACTCACGCTCGGGCCGCCGGGAAGGCTGCGAGGCCCGCGACGCAACCTGATGAAGTTCGCGCGGGGGCTCGGGGACTCCCCGCTGCGGCGCTATCTGACGTACTGCTCGTACTACCGCTCCGACGAGCTGTCGCGGATTCTCTCGGATGATCTGAGCTCAGCGGCGGCCGATCACGATCCGTTTCGCTACCACGATCAGTACCTGGACCGCGTCCGCGGCGAGAACTGGCTCAACCAGCTCCTCTACGTGGACCTGAAGACGTTCCTGCCCTGCCTGAACCTCGCCTACACCGACAAGATGAGCATGGCCACCTCGACCGAGGTCCGGGTCCCGCTGCTCGACGACGAGTTGGTCAGGATGTCGGGCGCGATCCCGCCACGGCTCAAGCTGCGGCGCACCGATCGCAAGTACGTCTTCAAGCGCAGCATGGAGAGCGTGCTCCCCCACGAGATCGTGTGGCGACCGAAGGCCGGCTTCGGGGCGCCGGTGCGGGCGTGGCTGAACGGCGAGCTGGCGCCGATGGTCGGCGACATGCTGTCACCGTCCCGGGTGGCCGACCGGGGCCTGTTCGACCCCGCCGAGGTGCAGCGGATCATCCGCGCCAACGCCGACGGCACCGAGGACAACGCGCTGCGCATCTGGGCGCTTTTGACTCTGGAGTTGTGGCACGAGGCCTTCCTGGCCTGATCGATGAGAATCGTCCGCGGACGGAGTCCAAGCGTAGTGATGAGGGCCTTCCCTGGGTCAACGCAAAGCTGAGCGCGATGTTCGCGTTCGTCCCGCCCGCCCGCCATCTGGTCCGGGCCAAGGATCTCGCCGACGCCCGCTACTTCGAGTCGCTGGGCGTCGAGGATATGGCGCGCGCCGCGGGGCTCTCACGCGCTCATTTCAGCCGCGAGTTCCGCCGCGCGTTCGGAGAGACGCCCCACGCCTACCTGCTGACCCGCCGCCTGGAGCGGGCGGCGTCGCTGCTGCGGATGACCGATCACTCGGTGGCCGAGATCTGTTTCTCGGTCGGCCTTCAGAGCGTGGGCTCGTTTACCAGCAGCTTCACCCGTACATACGGCATGTCGCCCACCGCCTACCGGCTGGCGTTTCCGCCAGCCGCGCACCGCGCCCTGGTGCCGACCTGCATCCTGCGCGCCTACGGCCGGCCCCAACGCAGCACATTTGGAGAAGACAGGAACGGTCGGCCGGATTAGCTTGCTGGACAACGCAAGCATCACGACCAGCAAGGAGGAGCAATGATCAGGATCGCCAACGCGCAGCTCTGGGTCCACGACCAGGACGAAGCGCTCGCGTTCTACACGCAGAAGGTGGGCATGGAGGTCAAGTCCGACGTGACCGTGCCCGAACTGGGCAACTTCCGCTGGCTGACCGTGGGGCCGGCCGGCCAGGACGACTTCTCGATCGTTCTGATGGCCATCCCGGGCGCCCCGCTGATGGATGACGCCACCACGGCGGAGGTAAAGGACCTGATGTCCAAGGGCTATGCGGGGACGGTGTTTCTGACCACCGACGACTGCCAGGCGAGCTACGAGGAGCTGAAGGCCCGCGGGGTGGAGTTCAGCGAGACGCCCGAGCAGCGGCCTTACGGGATCGATTCTGGGTTTCGGGATCCGTCGGGCAACAGCCTCCGCCTGACTCAGGTGACAGCGGACCTGGGCATCGCCTGAGCTGGATTGGACCGGGGCGGCGATCGGCGCCGCTCCGGTCGGCTCAGGCAGTGGCCGCGAGGCGGGGCGCACGAGAAAACCCATCCGTGATGTCAGCCTGGGGCCGGCCCGGACGTAGAAGTCGGTAATGAAACGATCTGCCCTCGCCCTCATCTTCAGCGTCGGCGCGCTCGGCGTATGTGCCCCAGCGCAGGCAAAGCCTCAGACCGGCGTCCACAACACCGTGCCGCAGGGAAACGCCGGGGTCAACCAGTACATCGAGAGCGTCCCCACCGCCCACGGCAACCGACCCACGAACTCTGTCCATTCGCGTGGCTCTGTCCACTCCGGCGGTGGTGGCGGGGGCACCGGGGGCGGGGGCAGCGGCGGAGCGGGTGGCGGAACCGGCGGTAGCAGCGGCTCGAACCACGCCGGCAGCTCGAGCGGTTCGATCTCGCAGGCGACGCAGAAGGCGCTGAGCTCGCGCGGCAGCGACGGGCGGGCCGCGGTGGCCGTGGCGCTGGCCATGGCTCCCACGGTCCCCAGGCACCACCGTGACGTCGCCGCTGCCGGCGGATCGGGCTCTGCAAACGCCGCCGGCCGCGGCAACTCGGCGCTGGGCTCGGTGGTCGACGCGCTGACCGGCTCCGCGACCAACGGCGGCCTTGGCGCCGGGCTGCCCGCGATCCTGATCGTAACGCTGTTCGGGGCTGCCGGCATGGCGATCCTGCGCTACCGGCGTCAGCACTAGCCAGCCGGACCGGAGGCGAACGGGCGATCTGCTCGCCTTGGGTCTAGGCTTGATCCTGCTCGCGGCTTTGACTGCCGTGTGAGCTCTGCGCGACCGATCCGGCTGTAGGGGCGAGGAGCTCCCGGAGCTTGCGCAACGCTCGAGAGGTGATCTGCTGGACGTCGGCCGGGCTGAGGCCCAGCAGCTGCGATATCTCGGCTCCGGTGAGGCCGGCGCCGTAGTGAAGCGCCAGCACCTCGCGGTCGCGCTCGCTCAGCTTGGTCAGTGCTTCCGTCAGCTCGGCTGCCGCGCCGATCTGCTCCTCAGGACCTAGCCCGGTCGGCGTGCGCTCCTCGTTGGTCTCCTCGGTGCGCCGGTGGCGGTCTTTGCGGTGCTGGTCGATCAGGAGGTTGCGGGCGATGGCGAGCAGCCAGGTGCGTTCCGTGGCGCGTCGCGGGTCGAAGCGGCTCCAGTCCCGAAGCGCGCGCTCGAACGTCGCCTGGGTCAGATCCTCAGCGAGATGTCGATCTCCGATCTGGTAGGCAAGAAACCCGTATATTTGCCACAAGTGCTCGTCATAGACGCGCGCGAAATCTGATTGGCCGCGGTTCATGGTTGCGCATCGGTCCTGCGAGCCGAAGCAGCTTAGGCTACAGATCCGGTTGCGAGCGCAGCCCGCGGATGTACCCAGACCTGGTTACCTACACGAGGCCAAGAAAGACGTGAGTCCGCTACGTTGCAGACACGGCGCCTGGCGCCGAAGGGAACGATGAGTAGCCGGGTGTCCAGCAGCGTGCCGTTCATGGATCTGGGGCGTGTCCACGCAACGCTCGCCGCAGGGTTGCGCGACGCGTTCGACAGAGTCCTCGCCAACAGCGCGTTCATTCTCGGGGAGGAGGTCGAGCGCTTCGAAGAGGAGTTCGCGAGGTTCTGTGGCTCCGGCCACTGCGTGGGGGTCGGTTCAGGCACGGCAGCGATCACGATCATGCTCCAGGCGGCCGGGATCGGCCGGGGCGATCAGGTGATCGTCCCGGCTCACACCTTCCTCGCCACCGCGCTGGCTGTGCTGCACGCGGGCGCGGAGCCGGTGTGCGTCGATGTCGAAAGCTCGACGGGCCTAATCGATCCTGCCGCCGCCGCGGATGCGCTCGGCCCTCGTACTGCAGCGATCCTGCCCGTCCATCTCTACGGACAGGCGTGCGCGATGGACGAGCTTCGAGCGCTCGCCACCCGGCACGCACTGGCGCTGTTCGAAGACGCAGCCCAGGCTCAGGGCGCCACCTACAACGGCAAGCGCGCCGGCGGCCTCGGTGACGCGGGCGCCTTCAGCTTCTATCCCAGCAAGAACCTCGGTGCGCTCGGAGACGCGGGCGCGATCTGCACGGGCGACTCCGAGTTGGCCGCCCGCGCCCGTCGACTCCGCGACCTCGGTCGCTCCAACGACGCCTCGCATCTGCTGCCCGGGTACAACGAGCGTCTCGACGGAATGCAAGCAGCGTTCTTGCGCGTGAAACTTGCACATGTCGAGGGCTGGAATCGCGAGCGGCGTGCCCTCGCCGCGGGCTACCGGGAGAGGCTGGGGGCGATCGAGCAGCTCGAGGAGAAGCCGGAGTCCCCCTGCATATACCACCTGTTTCCAATTAAGACGCGCGAGCGAGACGCGGTCGCCAAGTCGCTCGGCGAGTTCGGCATCTCGACCGGCATCCACTATCCGCTGGCGCTTCCCGATCAGCCGGCGCTTCGGGCCGTGCGGTCGAGCGACGCGCCGAACGCTCGGGATTGGGCGGCGCGGGAGCTGTCGGTGCCGCTGTTCCCGGGGATGACCGAGCGCGAGCTCGACGCCGTCGCCTGGGGACTCGAATCCGTGATCCGCACGGGCGATCGTCTCGGCTCGGGCGGTCGGGCCCAACCCGATCTGCAATAACGCCGCCCAGGTAAGGGATCTTGCTGCTGGCCTAGCAGTCGGATTTGCGGGGAAGCAGACGGAGCGGTCGGTATAGCGATAAGGTGCCGACGCATAGGGGCTACAAATCGGAGGGTGCGCATGTCAAATCGTCAGATTCCCCGTTTAGCAGTCGTTGGGCTGGGCTACTGGGGCCCGAATCTGCTACGCGTGTTCGCCGAGCGCACGGACGTCGAGGTGGCTTGGATCTGCGACACGGAGCCCTCCCGCCTCGAGCGGTTCGGTCGTCGGTATCCCGCGCTCGAGGCGACGGCCGACATGAACGACGTGCTCGACGATCCAACCGTCGATGCCGTCCTGCTGGCTACCCCGGTTTTCACCCACTATGAGCTCGGGCGCCGGTGTCTAGAGGCGGGAAAGCACACGTTCATCGAGAAGCCGCTGGCTCCCTCCAGCGACCAGGCGCGCGAGCTGGTGGACATCGCCACCGGACGTGGGCTCGTTCTCATGTGCGGTCACACGTTCCTGTACAGCCCCCCGGTCCGCAGGATCCGAAAGCTGATCGAGGACGGCGAGCTCGGCGAGCTGTTCTTCATCTCCTCGAGCCGGGTAAACCTGGGGCTGCATCAACGCGATGTCAGCGTCATCTGGGACCTGGGCCCCCACGACTTCTCGATCTTGCTGTTCTGGCTCGGCGGAGCACCGAGCACGATCCGCGCCACCGGCCGCGACTCGATCGTGCCGGGGATTGTCGACGTCGCGTTTGTGACGATGGAGTTTCCGTCCGGCCTGGTCGCAAACGTCGAGCTGAGCTGGCTGGCGCCAAGCAAGCTTCGCCGCACGGTCGTCACCGGCTCGAAGAAGATGGTCGTCTACGAGGACGGCACCGCCGAGGCGATCCGGATCTTCGACCGTGGCGTCGTCTACAAGGACCCGGAGACGTTCGGGGAGTACCACCTCTCCTATCGCTCCGGCGACATCCTCTCCCCTCAGCTCGGAAACGAGGAGCCGCTCGCGCTTCAGCTCGATGACTTCGTGCGCGCAATCTCTACCGGACAGCCGCCTGAGCACGGACTCGCTCTTGCCACCGACGTGGTGCGGCTCGCGGAAGCCGCCGACGCCTCGCTTGAGGAGGGTGGCGTGAAGGTCGAGCTGAGCGAGTCCTCCCAGGTGCGCGCTTGATGGCGGCGCCGGATCAAGACTGACCGCTGCGACGGTCGTGACCGTCGGGTTGCCGTGGCGCTGTCTGGGCGCGAAGCGACCGGTGACCGCTTGCTGTGGGGGCTGTGTCAGTCCACGGCGCCCCCGAACGTATTAGTAGCGCGATGGAGTCTGTTGCGACCCGCACCCAGGCCTCGCCTTCGCCGAGCCTCGCAAAGATCGATCCCAGCGTCGTCGGAATCTGGGCGCTTGCGGGTGGCCTGGTGCTCTATCTGGCGGTCGATGGCGGTGGCTACGGGACGGTCGTGCACAGCCAGGTCGGCATGCTCGTGTGGTGGGTCGTCCTCGTCGGCACGGCCGTCGGCCTGTTGCCGGTCGCGCGCCTGAGCCGAGTCGGCTGGGCGTCCGTCGGACTGTTCGGAGCGTTTGTCGCCTGGACGGCACTCGGCGCCACCTGGTCCGTGAGCCTCGGACGCAGCCTCGCCGATCTCTCGTTGGTGGCCGGGTATCTCGGGGTGCTCGTGCTCGGGGTGTGGATGCATCGCGACCGCGATCGCGCACTCCGTCACACCCTGGCCGCGCTGGCGACGGCGATCATGGTGGTCGTCGGGCTCGCGCTCCTATCGCGGCTGCGGCCGGGTCTATTCCCGGGTGCGGAGCAAACTGCGTCCTTCCTTCCCGGAACATCGAGACGGCTGAGCTGGCCACTCAATTACTGGAACGCGCTGGCGGCGCTGCTGGCATTCTCGCTTCCGTTGCTGCTGGCGTTGGCAACGTCGGCGCGAACGCTTTACGGTCAGGCGGCCGCTGCCGCCGGAATCCCCCTTGTTGTGCTGTGCGGCTATCTGACGTTATCCCGCGGAGGGGCGCTGGCTGGGGCAGTGGCGCTGGTCGTGTTCGTTGCCCTCGCTCCCACACGGCTGCCGAAGCTAGCGACGATTGTCGTCACCGGTGCTGGGGGTGCAGCCTTGGTCGCCGGCGCCGTTCACCGGAGCGCGATCGAACAGGGATTGGTCACCGCCGCGGCCCGTCATCAGGGCGCGACGCTCCTGC
The DNA here is from genome assembly GCA_036502145.1 of Solirubrobacteraceae bacterium. Taxonomy (GTDB): domain Bacteria; phylum Actinomycetota; class Thermoleophilia; order Solirubrobacterales; family Solirubrobacteraceae; genus Palsa-465. Next base: position 52,864 of record DASXZB010000068.1, read on the forward strand.
TCCCGATCGTGCTGGTGTGCGTCGGTGTCGCAGTCGCCCAGGTTGGGATCGGGCTGGCGGTGCGGCACGCCACCCCGCCTCGACTGCTGGTGATCCCGCCGCGCCGCGCGCGGTGGCTATTGGCCGGTGGTGCGGTGGCGTTCGTCGTTGTCGCGCTGGCGGCGGGCGCTCCGACCAAGCTCTCGCACGCATGGCGTGACTTCAAGAACCCCGCTTCGGCAGCCCTCAAACAGTCCTCGCTGAGCCGCTTTGGAACCGTAAGCGGTAACGGTCGATACGAGCTCTGGCGTGCCGCGGTCAACGCGACTAGTGGGCACGTTCTGAAAGGCTCGGGACCTGGGACCTACCAGCTGCTGTGGCTACCTCGTGCCGTCCCGGGCGTCAACTACGTGCAGAATGCCCACTCGCTGTACTTCGAGACCCTCGCCGAGGAGGGCGTGGTCGGACTCGCACTGCTGGTCGGTTTCCTTGCGGTTGTGGCGGGGGCGGCGATCGCGCTCGTGGTCCGCTCGCGCTTCGAGGCTCGCGCCCGTGCCGCGGGCGCTGCCGCTGCGATGATCGCATTCATCGTGTCCGCCGCATCAGACTGGATCTGGCAGGTTCCTGCACTCCCGGTGGCCTTCTTGGTGCTCGCCGCAGCGGTGGTCGCTCCACGGCGCCGCCGCCGGAGGATCGGACTCGTCCCGAGGTGGATGCTGCGCGTTGGCGCGTCGCTGGTCGCGATTGCGTGCCTCGTCGCGATCGGCGTGCCTCTGGCGACCGCCAACAAGATCAAGGCAAGCCAGGACGCCGCTTCGCGGGGCGATCCGGCGCTCGCCCTCCGGGATGCGCAAGGGGCGGCCAATGTCGAGCCCGGGGCCGCTTCGCCTCAGGTCCAGCTAGCGCTTGTCGAGGAACAGCAAGGCAACGTTCGAGGCGCGCTCGCCGCGGCCAATCGCGCCGCCCACGACGAGCCTGCGAACTGGAGCACGTGGCTGATCATCGCTCGCCTGGACGCAGAGAACAGACGCCCGGTTGCGTCGCTCGCGGCGTTCCGTCGCGCCCGCTCGCTCAATCCCCATTCCCCGGTGTTCATAAGTGTCAGACGACCCAAACATCGACGCTGAGCTGCCTCCCGCGGAGTCCGGGCTGGCCGACCGACTGACGAGCGAGCGGCCGATCCCTGCCGCCGGCTTTCGCGGCAGGCTGGGGCGCCACCTGGCGGCCCGGGATCCAGGCTACGGGCCCCGACCGGAACGGCTGCGACTGAAAGTGGCCGGCTTGCTCGGCACCGGCACGGTGCTCGTCGCGCTGGGAGCGCTCACGGCCGTCGGTGCGCTGTAGGAGCCGCGCTCGGTTCCAGGTCGCCTGCGAGCAGCGTCCTCAGCTTGCGGAGGCTGCGCGACTGGATCTGTTGAACGTTTGCCACGCTCAGGCCCACCATCGATGCGATGGCGGGTCCATCGAGGTCGCCGCCGAACCGTAGGGCGAGCACTTCGAGGTCGCGCTCGGACAGGTGAGCGAGGGCCTCCAGAAGCTCGGCCGAGCCGGCGAAACGCTGCTCAGGTCCTGGGACCGCCGGGACAACGCGCTCATCGATGATCTCCACAGGTACTGGCCGGTTCTGCCGGTAGTCGTCGATCAGGAGGTTGCGGGCGATCGTGAGAAGCCACGTTTCCTCGGTGGCGCGGCGTCGGTCGAACCGACTCCATGCGCGCAGCGCTCGCTCAAACGTGGCCTGTGTCAGGTCCTCGGCTAGCGCGTGGTCGCGTACCCGGTAGGCGAGAAATCCGTAGACCCGCCACACGTGCTCCTCGTAGAAGCGCGCGAAATCTGATTGTCCGCGGTTCATGGTTTGCGCATCGGCCCCGCCCAGTTCAGAGCTAGTCAAGGCTACAGGTCTTGTCCGAGTGGCACTTCCGGGCTGAGGGCGGGACCCCGTTCCGGCGAGCCGGACCTGCGTGCGCTCACCGCCACCGACGTTCTCGCGTTCGTGCTGGCGGAGTGCCCGCAACGCCTGCGCAGGCGACCCGATCGTGTCGATTGGCCGGTGGGCGCTGAGCTGCGGTCGGGTCGCGATTTCGGCTACACTCAGCCGGTCCTTAGGGCTGGACTCAACGTCAGGGGTGTTGGGCATGATCAAAGCCGTTCTGATCACCGGAGCTGTTGGCTGCGATGCTGCTCGTCAACTCGAGCGCGATCTCGGTCTTGGTTCGCCTCATTCGCTGCGCGCTCAGCCGCAGCTCGGGCGGATGTAGCGGCGGAGGGCGGGGTGATGAGGCGCAGCTTGAGTGCCAAGGACGAGGGCCGTGGAGCGAACTTCGTAATGCAATCGGATACTGAAACCGCAATCACATTCACCGACGCACGCAACGGCCGTCGGGCGCAGGATCCACTACTTTCGTTCGACGGCGCGCTCGCTGAGCTGCAGCGGGTGGTCGATCATCTGGTGGCTCGCCTTGACCGGCCCCGTGTACTGGATGCGGGGTGCGGAGCGCAGATGTATCTCAGACTTCCGGCTGGCGCCCACGTCGTGGGCATCGATATCTCGGAGGCCCAACTCGACCAGAACGGCACTGTCGATGAGCGCATCGTGGGAGATATCCAGACGTTTCCTTTGCCCGCGGACGAATTCGACCTCGTCGTCTGCTGGGACGTGCTCGAGCACCTTCGCCGCCCGCGCGCGGCGCTCGACAACCTAGCCCAAGCCGTTCGGCGCGGGGGCTTACTCGTGATCGGTGGACCAAACGCGCTTTCGCTCAAGGGGCTGGCGACGTGGCTGACTCCTTTCTGGGCGCATCAGCTCTGGTACCGCCTCTCCCGACGGGGCCACCGTCCCTTCAGGACATACAGGCGGGTCTCGGCGCTGCCCAGACCGATCGAGTCCTGGAGTCGTGACCGGTTTCGCGCGACGGAGTATTCACTCGTGTACGAAAGCCCGCTTCAGCGTGACTTCCGGCAGCGGTTCGGCCTCGACGGCCGTATCTGGTCGCCGGCCGTGCACGCCGTCCGAGGTTTGAGCGGCGGGCACCTCGACCTCGCGGCGACCGATTTCATGCTGGTGCTCCGTCGTTGAGTCGCCTCCGATTCAACTCGGTGCCGACAGCACTGCAGGCGACCCGCCGCCGTCACGATGTGGTCTTCTACACGCCGTCGCGGGGTTCTGCGCCCTCGGGCTCGATGGCGAACGCCATGCGACGCGCACCTGCCGAGAGCCATAGCGGGTGGCGTGCAGAGAGTGTAGAGTTGGTCGCGGTAGTTCCTGGATCACACCTACTCGTGGGCGCTCGAGACCGTGATGCTGATCGCTTGAGATCGGGGCGCGCGCGAGGCTACAGTTCCGATCTTTGCGGTCATGAGCGGGCCCGAGCCCGTCGCGGCCGCTGTAGGAGGGGCACAAAGGAAGCGATGCTCGCGGAGTCAGAATCGACACAACCGAGCGAGGCCAGTCGGGCATGCTACGCGGTCCTGCTAAGCATGCGTGCGCACCCGTCGGGCGAGGAGCCGCTGTCGCTCGAGCTCCGCGGTTTTGTGCGGGGTATGAATGGCGACGGCCAGATCGCGGTGGGCCAACGCGATCTGATGGGCGACGCGGTCTGATGGAGGCAGCGCAGAGCGTCAGGGCCGCCGAGGCCGCAGTCGCTGCCGTCGAGCCGGCGGGCGCGCGGATCGCCGCCCGCGACGTGGCGCTCCGGCGCCTGCTCGCGGTGGGGGACACGGTCGCGGTCGTGGCCGCGCTCGTGCTCGCGCTGGCAGTGCCAGCGATACCACGGACTGGGCACGACATCCTGTGGGCGATCCCGGTTCTGCCGTTGATGATCTCGCTATTCAAGCTCTACGGCCTGTACGACCGCGACATCAAGCGCGTGAACTGCTCCACCGTCGATGATCTCCCGGCGCTGTTCCACGCCGTCGTCATCGGCGCCCTGGTCGTCTGGCTGTACGCGCGCGGCACGCCCTTGGGGCGGTTCGATTTCGCCGAAATCCTGCTGCTGGGTGTAAGCATGATCGCACTGGTCGCCGCGGTCCGGTTCGCGATCCGGAGCTTCGCGGCGCGCCTGATCGGCCAGGAGCGGGCCCTCGTCGTCGGCGGCGGGCAGATGGCGGAGGCGCTGGTGAGCAAGATCGCCGCGCACCCGGAGTACGGCATCACGGTGGTCGGGGCTCTCGCGGTGGATGAGCAGGCGGCGCCGGGCAGGCTCCCGATCATGGGGGCGGTCGACGATCTCGACCAGGTCGCCGCCGGGTACGGCGTGACCCGCGTCGTCTTTTCTGCGCGGGAGATCGACGAGCCCAAGCTCGAGCGGATGCTCGGCCGTTGCCGGCAGCTATCGCTGAAGGCGTCGGTGCTCCCCGGCCTCGGGGAGGTGCTCGGATCGGCAGTCGAGATCGACGACGTCGAGGGGGTCACGCTGCTGGGCGTGAACCCGCCGTGGCTGCCGCGCTCCTCGCGCGCGGTCAAGCGGGCGATGGATCTGGCGATCGCGATCCCGCTCCTGGTCGCCTTGCTCCCGCTGTTGCTGTTGTTGGCGCTGGCGATCGAGCTCGACTCGCGCGGGCCGGTGCTGTTTGCCCAGGAGCGCGTCGGCCGGAGTGGCCGGCGCTTCCGGCTGCTCAAGCTTCGGACGATGGTGACCGACGCGGAGCAGCGCCGCGCAGAGCTGTTGGAGCGCAGCACCGATCCCGACTGGCTGAAGTTGGAGCGCGATCCCCGGATCACGCGCGTGGGACGCTGGCTCCGCCGGCTGAGCCTCGACGAGCTCCCTCAGCTATGGAACGTGGTCTGCGGTGAGATGAGCCTGGTCGGGCCGCGCCCGCTGATTCCGGTGGAGGACGAGCGGGTGCAAGGCTGGCGGCGCCGGCGTCTCGACCTGACGCCGGGCATCACAGGGTACTGGCAGGTTCTTGGAAGAACGCGGATTCCGTTCGACGAGATGGTCAAGCTAGATTACCTGTATGTGATGAATTGGTCGGTGTGGGAGGACGTACGGCTGTTGCTGCGTACGTTGCCAGTGGTGATAGGAGGCCGCGGTGCAAACTGATCCGGCTCTGACTACGATGCGCCGGAGGGGTTTACCGGTGATGACTACGGAGGTCTCGCAAGATGCAGGGTAGAACCGAGAATGACCAGCGCGAACTTCAGCGCGTGCTCGCGATCCTGCGGCGGCGGTGGTGGGTCATCGCGCTCGTCACAGTGCTCGTCGGCGGCGCGGCCTTCGCGTTCTCCAAGGTCCAGCGCAAGCAGTACACCGCGACTGCGTCGATTCTGTTCCAGTCCTCCCAAATCAACCAGCTCGCGGCCGGCGCGCAGCTTGCCACCAACGCGCAGGCTCCGCTCCTGATGGCCACAGACATCCAGCTGCTGACGCAGCAGTCGGGCCTGGCCGCCGCGACCGCCAAGGCCGTCGGCCATGGCCTCACCAGCGGTGACGTCTCGCGCGCCGTTCACATCTCTCAGCGAGGGCAGACATACGTCGCCCAGGTGACCGCGGTGACTCACAGCGCGACGCAGTCCGCCGCGATCGCCAATGCGTTCGTGCAGCAGTTCCTGAACCTGCAGAACAGGCAGCAGCGGAACGCGGTCCGGGGGGCAATCAGCCTCGTCAACAAGCAGATTGCATCGCAGTCGAAGCAGCAGGCCGCTGGGCCCAACGGCCAGTCGCTGGCCGACCGGGCCGAGTCGCTGCGCATCTTGTCGACGCTCGAAAACGCAAACGCCCAGCGTCTCGGTTTCGCCACGCCGCCGTCTGCGCCATCCTCGCCCAAGGTCACCCGCAACACTGCCCTCGGTCTTTTGCTCGGCTTGCTGCTCGGTCTCGGCCTCGCGTTCCTGGTCGAGCGCCTCGACCGCCGGATGAAGACAGTCGACGACCTTGAGAAGACCTACGGGCTCCCGCTACTCGCTGCCGTCCCGTACAGCAGGTCCTACGCGCTCGGGCCGCAGGCTGAGCTGAATGGCCATCACGGGGAGCACGAGGTGTTCAGGATGCTCCGCGCCTATCTCCGCTATTTCAACATCGACCGGCAGGTCAGGACCGTGCTCGTGGTGTCCGGTTCTCCTGGTGACGGCAAGACGACGATCGCGCGCAACCTCGCACAGGCTGCGCAGGAGATCGGGACTCGGACGCTGCTGCTCGAGGCCGACCTGCGGCGTCCGAATCTGGCCCGCTACTACGGCGTCGATTCCGAGCCCGGCCTGTCCGAGCTGCTCGTTGGCAGCGTCCAGCCGAGCGAGGCGACGCGAGCGATTCAGATCCCGGTGGGGGTCAAGGGCAAGCGGAGTGAAGTGACACTACACGCGATGTTCGGCGGCCACCCGCCGCCCAACCCGGCCGAGCTGCTCGAGAGCCACGCGATGGATCGCGTGTTGGCCGATGCCGCCGAGCAGTACGAGCTGGTTGTGATCGACTCCGCGCCGCTGTCGGTCGTGTCCGACGCCGTGCCGCTCCTGAACAAGGTCGACGGCGTCGTGGTCGTCGGCCAGGTCGGCAAGAATACCCGCGATTCGGCCGCGTTCCTCAAGGATCGGCTCGCGGGCGTCAACGCGCCGCTGCTCGGGGTGGTCGCAAACGGCGTGCGTCCGAAGGGCAAGGAGGGCTACGAGCTTGGGTATGGCTACTCCTACTACGAGGCGGTTGCGCATACCGGGGAGAGCGACGGAGCCGAGATGCGCAACGGAGCCGAGATGCGCAACGGAGCCGAGCAGAGCAACCGACCCGAGCAGAGCAACGGACCCGAGCAGGGCAACGGACCCGAGCAGAGCAACGGACCCGAGCAGAGCGACGGACCCGAGCAGAGCGACGGACCCGAGGGGCCGGCGCAAGCGACGCGCAGGACCTCGATACGACTGCCCTGAGAGCAACGTCACGCATGCGTAATGTAATGCTCAGCAGCGTCGATCCACCTGATCGCCAAGACGTTTAGCGTTCCGATGCGATGAGCGCTTTCGCAACACGCTTGCGCAGTGCACCGACGGCTCTACCACCTGGCCTCGCGCTCGGCGCTGCCGCAGTTCCCGCTGCGATCCTGATGGGTTTTGTCGTCGCGCACGCACCGATCGCTGCGGCGGTGGCGGTTCTGGTCTTCCTGCTTGCGCTGGGGGCGCTCGCGCTCGGGCGTGATTTCGTCGTCGCTGGCCTGGTCGCCGTGATGCCATGGATGGTCATCTTCAACGATCTGTTGCCGGACCTCTTGAAAACCTTGACGTCAGCGGCAGCAACAATCGCCCTGTGCCTCTATGTAGCTCCGATCCGCTCCCGAAGCCGCTGGCTCAGTCTCGCCATCCCAGTCTTCATCGGAATGACTCTCTATGGACTGGCGGCGAACTTCAGCGGCGCTCAGGCGATTCAGGCCGGGAAGTACCTGGTGTTTCCGTTCCTCGTGCTCGCCGTCACCAGCACTAATGCCCATGAACGTCTGCCCCGCCTCCTGACTCCAGTGCTCGTGAGCACCGGACTCGCGGCCTTGACTCAGCTCGGGATCATTGTGCTAGGCCTCGGGGCTGTCAATACGTACTACCACGTCGGTGAGCGTCTCGGGTTTGACGGTAAAGACCCGCTTGAGCTTGGCTTGATGTCGGTGATAATCGCCGGTGCTGGTCTGGCTTCCGCGCGCTCATTCTGGGTCAAAGGATCCTTTGTGGTGCTGGGCGCACTTGCCGCATTCGAAACCGGAGAACGTACGGCTTTCATTGCATCCCTCCTCGTTGTACTCATCTTCATCTTCAGCTCACGCTTTAAGATCAGCCGGGTCCCCGTGGTTATCGCCGTGGCCGCCGTCCTCATTGGCGGTGGCGCGCTGGCGGCGGTCGAAAACCGGGTCAGCACTGAGATTCAGACCGGTGAGTTCTCGACCGTCGCCACTGCAGGAAGCGGACGCGGCGAGATTTACACCGTAGCGCTGAGCCACTACTTTAGGTCCGGACCACAAGGGATCATTCTCGGGACCGGGCTAGGCTCCATTAACAGGTTCGAGGAGGAGGCTATCGGTGTGGCGGCCGGCGGTCACAGTGACGTCATCAAGGCCATTGTGGAGCTCGGGGTCATCGGCTTTGCCGGGTGGCTCGCGATCTGGGTCGTGCTGCTAACGGATGCCAGCCTCAGCCGGATCATCCTCGTCCCGATTGCCGTGACCTCGGCAATCTCGGGATCGCTTACCACAACGGCACCCCTGGTTGTCGGTCTGTTCTTCGCTGCGGCCTCGAGCAAGGTCGCCTTCTCCGAGCTGGTTCCACGCCGCGCGGAGCACGATCCCGTACGCGACTTGCCGCCACCAATGCGCTTGCCCAGATCGGTAACGTGAGATTGTCATCCAAATCGGTCTTGGTCACTGGAGCCGCAGGATTCATCGGCTCCCACTTAGTGGAGCGCTGTCTGAGGCTGGGATGGCGCGTGACCGGCATCGATGCATTCACCGACTATTACGCTGAAGACCGCAAGCGCCTGAACGCCTGTGCTGCAGCTACTGATCCTAAGTACAGGTTGATCGAGGGGGATCTCCGTGACCTCGACTTGTCTCGGCTGCTCCAGGACGTCGGAGTGGTGTTCCACCTCGCTGCGCAACCGGGCGTGCGAAAGAGCTGGGACGACTTTGCTCTGTACGCGCGGCACAACGTCGACGCGACGCAGCGACTCCTTCATGCGACCCGTGGCGTCCCCCTCGAGCGCGTGGTCATCGCGTCATCTTCGTCGATCTATGGCGAATCAGAGGGATTGCCCACCTCCGAAGATGCGCCCCCACGTCCCGTCTCTCCGTACGGTGTAACCAAGGTAAGCACCGAGCAACTGGCCAGGGTTTACTGGCGGTCGTTCGGTGTGCCCACTGTTTGCTTACGATATTTCACCGTATACGGGCCACGTCAGCGGCCGGACATGGCAGTCAGTCGTCTGATCTCGAGCGTCCTAGCGGGTGAGACATTCGAGATCTTCGGTGATGGCGAGCAGACGAGAGACTTCACCTTCGTGAGTGATGCCGTGAACGGCACGATTGCGGCGGCTCAGAGTGGCAAGCCCGGTTCGGCGTACAACATCGGTGGCGGCTCGCGAATCTCGCTGAACAAGGTTCTCGACATCCTCGATGACCTCGCCGGGACCCCGGTAAAGCGGAGCTACGTAGCGGAGCGGCTGGGCGATGCGCGTGACACAGCCGCGGACATCCGGCGGGCACGGTCTGAGCTCGGGTTCGATCCGGTCTTTGATTTCGAGACTGGTCTTCGGGCCCAGTTCGACTGGCAGCGCCTGTCGTCCGAGAGTCCGAGCCCGGCCTTCCAGTAGATGAGGCGGCCCTTTCGGTCGATGAGGCGGCTCTTTCGGTCGACTCCTCTTGCCCGTGTGCCGGGCGCGCGATCGTCGCCGGTGCCAACTTCGCTGGCTCTGGATTGTGACGGGCACGGCACGAACGGTGGCGGCGAAACCGGGCTAACGGTGGCCATGATGGCCAGCAGGATCCCTCCTGCGTACAGCGGAGCCGGTGCGCAAGCGCTCGCTCTCGCTAGTCATCTGCGCGAGCACGGGGTCATGGTCGAGCTCTTGTCCTACAACCGTGTGCTGGCGTCGAGGGTCGAGACAATCAACGGCGTCACTGTGCGACGCTCCTCCGGAGAGAGGTTGGTGCGCGCGCTGCCGTCTCGTTATCGCAATCCAGCAAGAACGCTGATCTACTGCCTGTGGCTCACTCTGCGATTGGCTGTCGGCCGCTACGACGTCTACCACGTCCATGGTAACTACTTGTACGCTGTTCCCGCGGCGATTGTCGGCCGCATCCGGCGAATTCCTGTTGTTATAAAGGTCACCTGCCTTGGTGACGACGATGCCGCGGCTCACGCGCAACGCCGTTGGGGGCCACTGCCACTCGGCTGGTTCTACAACTTCACGAGCCGTACGGCCAGCGCCATCATTGCGCTGAACGCCGAGATCGCTCGGTCTCATCGCGACTTGTTTCCGTCCGTTCCGATAGCCGAGCTTCCCAACGGCGTTGACATGCAGCGTTTCGCCGCCACCGCAGCGCGTCGAGTTCGTGGAAGGCGGGCCCTGGATATTGACGATGACACGGTCGTGGCGTTGTTCGTGGGCTATATCGGCGAGCGGAAGGGGATCACCGACCTGCTCCAGGGATGGTTCGCCTTTGAGGCGGATCGAGGTGGCAGCCCATCTAAGGCGGTGCTGTTGCTCGTTGGACCCAAGGCGAACTACGCATCCGACTTCGCTCCGGAGGCTTTTGAGCTAGCCACGTCGAGCAGAGGACGGGCGGCCGGCATTCGGCTCCTTGAGCAGGTCGGTCTGGACGACATGCCCCAGATCTATGCCAGCGCGGATGTCTTCCTGCTTCCGAGCCGCGCAGAAGGGATGGCCAATAGCGTGCTGGAGGCGATGGCTGCGGGTCTGCCGGTGATCGCCACTCAGGTGCCCGGAAACATCGAGCTGCTCGCAGGCGAATCGGGCAGCATCGTGATCCCTCCGCGGTCGCCTTCCGCTATCGCGCAGGCGCTTCGTCAGATCGAATCCACCTTGAACTCGAACGGATCAGGCTACAGTCCACGAACGCCGCGGCTGCCCGATGCATACTCACTGTCGAACACGGCTGCGCGCTACCGAAGGCTGTACGAGACCCTACGGCGCTCATAGAAACGGCGATGTGAGTACTGGCGCGGCCAGGCGATCCGCGCGGTGCGCGACGGCGAGACGCCCACCACCAGCGACCCGGCCGCGCGAGATCACTCGGCGGCCGTTTTGTTTTCACGGGTTTTCGGCGGCGAGTAGCTTAGCGGGCGACGGTGGTGCTCCGAGCATCCGAACGGGTCACCTCAGGCGGATGGGTCGGACGTCCGTAGACGGCATAAGTGCTGTTGGCGAAACGGAGCATGAACGACGTGAAGTCGTACTGCGGACCAGCCTCGGAACCTGTGTGGGCGTCTCGGCGGGAGATCACGAAATCCACGCCGTATCGCTCCACTATCGCGGGCACATTGCTCGGGTCCACGAAGGGATAGCGAACAAAAAACCAGTCTAGAAAGGCCGCAAGCTCGCCCCGCACCGATTGTGAGCCGCTGTACATGACGGTCCGCAAAGAAGGAAAATCGCGCAGGGCGTACGTGTCGACCGCGTTGAGAAAGAGAAGCGTGGCGGCACCGTTCGCGCTCACTTGCTGGAGGACCTCCTGGCGATCGACACGCAAGCGGATCAACTCTGCCCGTCTTCCCTTCAAGACACGAAGATTGCCTACATAAAGGACCGCCTCGTAGATAACAGCCACGCTTAGCGCGGCGAGAAATGCGCCGTCTCGAGGGACGCTCCAGAATAGGAACCACGACGCAGGCAGAGCGAATTCCAGATAGCGCTCAGACTCGCCGAGAACGCGAAGCACCCCAGCGCACGTTGCGATCCAGCCCACAAGACCCGCGATTGTGAATGCTAGTGCGGCACTCTGCGCGGCAGTAAGGGCAGGGCGGGTCGCGATTAGCCAAGCGGCCAATGCCACGATGTGGAGGTGCCGTAGCAGGCCGGCGGTGAGCGGGTCCTTGAGTAGCAACAGTCGCACGGCCTCACGATAGTCACCGCCGCGCAGTCGCCCCGCGATGTCGCCCCAAGCGTTGGCGCGGAACATGTGGTGGCGGTGGCGCTTTACGTACCACTCCAGGTGCTCGAGCTGGGCTCGTACCTGACGCACGAAAAATCCGCGAGAGACGACGACAGCAAGCAGACATGAACTCACGAAAACTGCTAGAGCAGAAAGCGGTCTCCCACTGAGCATTAATGGCGGCAGAGCGAACAGCGCCACCTGCAAAGCGAACTTCGACGTGAGGAGCGTCGCGGCGAGTAGCACGGTGACGAGGAGCAGCAATTCGGGGGAGGGACGGCCGCCCGCGGCGATCACTAGGACGATGATGCAGCCATACAAGAGCTGGGACGGCAGGCGCGGCGTCAGATGAAAAGACCGTGGCCCGATGTTGACGAGCGTGAGCGCGGGTGAACCGAGGTAAAGCGCGACGAGTGCAATCGCCGCGGTGCCAGCGACATCCGCGTAGCGGATCAGGAGCCAGGAAACCGCCCCGCCGATCGCCAGATCTCCGACGAGACCGCCGTATCGCGCGACTAGTGAGACCGCCCGCTCGGGGAGAAACGAGAGCACCCAGTGATATCCCCCGGGATAGGTGATGGTACCGGGCCCGAGGAACTGCGGGAAGCGCTTTGGCAGACGGTGCCCTTCAGCGCGAATGGCGGAGATGTAGGCCAAGTGATAGCCCTCATCGCTTCTCCCGCTGTCGACACGGACGCCATTCTCCTTGACGGTGGCACGGGCGATTCTGCCGGCGTGAAGCCGCGCGGCAACGGCGACGAGAAGCCCGCCAGCAGCGGCTATGGCGCCGAAAGGACTCAGGATCGACCCCCCCGCCGGTGGTCTGCGCTAGACCTCCTGGCCGTCATCTCCGATGCATACGCTCTCCCCCAGAGCGTTGGAACTCAGTCTTCTCGCTCATCCGGTTACGGCAGCCCTTAGCCGTTGAAGGGGGATGATGCCAACTGCAACGAGCGCAGCGGGGAACGCCAATAGGACAGCTCCCTTTACGAGCAGTGCGACGGCAATGTTTGGATAAGCAACGAGGCCGAGGGCCCCCGCAGGGATCGCTAGCGCCACGGTCGCAAGGATCTTGCTGGGCTCATACGGTGTCCGGTAAATGCGCTGGGCGTTCGCGTAATAGAGGAGGGTGATCACTCCGTATCCCACGGCAGTCGCAGCAGCGGCGCCGATCATCCCGTACGCAGGGATGAGGAGGAAGTTGAGGCCAAGGTTTACGCCAGCGCCAATTCCTGAGAAGAGCATGTTCCAGTATGTCTTCCGAGTGATTGACATTCCCGCGGCGATTACGGAGCAGAGGCCGTAGGATCCGATCCCTAAGAGGAGGAGGCCAACGGCCTTGTAGGCGGTGTGATAGCTAGGTGCAACGACGGCAATGATCTCGCGGGCAAACAAGGATAGGGCAACTGCGACACAGGCGATCACGACGGTCACGTATGTCAAGGTGCGTCCGCGGACCGCCAGCTCCATTTCACGGTTCTCTTTCCAAAGCTGTAGGATGAAAGGGGAATAGGCAGTTGCAAAGCCGAAAAGGATCAGCGGAATCGGGGCTGTCACGCGGTTGGCTACGGCGTATTCACCAAGCTGTCCCAAGCCACTCAGGCGGGCGATCATGAATCGGTCCAGGAGCGCGAGGGCCCAGAACGCAGCGGCTGTCGGCAAGAACGGCAATCCGTAGCGGAGCATCTCAGCGAGACGCGTGCGTGAGAATCTGAGTCGCAGCCATCGGCGTGCGATCACAGCACCGTAGGCCGCTGACGCTATGAACCCGGCCAGCTGCCCGACGAGCACCCCCTGAACGCCGGTGTGCAGGCCGAAGACCAGGACCGGACCCACGGCCAGCGTGATGACGGACCCAACGACGGTAGAGATCACAAAGGAACGGCGCTCATTACAGACGCGCATGAGTTGCGCAGTCAGTATCGCCGCTTCGCCAAGGGGAATCATGGCCGCCACGAGGACCACGAGTTGTATTTCTGCTTCGCCGGGGTGTACAAAGATGACGCGCGCGGCAAAATCACGGAAGACGACGAGCGCAGTCGCTAGGAAGAACGAACTGCCGAAGATCACGGAGAATGACGTCGACACGACGAGACGACGCCCGCGGATCCCTTCGCGGTCTTTGCCGTAGTCGAAAAAGCTCCGGACGAACGCGGAAGTCAAGCCGAGATCTACCACGCCGCCCAGCAAGGAGTAGGTAGCAACGGCGAGTTCGAGATTGGCGAACTCTTTAGGACCGAAGGCCCGCGCGTAGAGAGGGAGCGTAATGATGCCGGCCAGCCGGCGCCCCACGCTGCCGAGGCCGTAGATCAGTGAGTCGTGCCCCAATCGGAGGATGTGCTTCCGCATCCTGCCGACCATCATAGATATCTCGTCACCTTCCCGATGACCGGTTGCGTACCCCGGTTGCGTGCGCCCGGTGAAGGCCGATCATGGGGTGCGGAGCCGCTCCCGCGCGCACTCCGAAGGTCCCTCCTGCCGAGGGGCAGCAGGCTCGGTCGATCTACGAGGTGCCTGGGCGCGACCCGCGCTGCTGTGTCTGACGGCCGGCGTCAGCGCCTGGTATGTCGGCTCAAGGGCCTTGCCGCCCGATCAACCGATCCCCCAACCATCGAAGTCGGGAGGTGCATAGTCGCGGAGAAACGCGACATCGTCGTGGAGCCGCGCCGCAAGCTCCCGCCGCAACCGGGGCGGAACTTCCGTGCGTGGTAACGGCCTGTGGGTCATTCTCCGCCCCAGCGCCTTGACCGGCTCGGGGAGCGCTCCCGTCATCGCATACCAGTTAGGGAGCAGAGTCAACGGCCGGACCAAACCACGAGGAGCGAGCTTGTCAGCGGTGAGATTGTGTTCGGAGGCGATCGCAGTAGGTTGGGAGGGCGGAGGCAATCCGAGGAACGCACAAACTTGCGCAACTGTGTGCTCGCGCTTGGCGCGAAGCTGCTCGCTGACCACCACCAGAATGTGTTCACGGGGAAAGTATTCAAGGTAGCGCTCGAGCTGGAGCCCATATCGGCTGGTATTGAGGTATGTGGGATCCTTCACCAGGGCGCGCTCGATAGGCACGCGGGTAGTGCCCTTCGCTACAAGGTGCTGATGATGCGAGACCATACGAGCGATTGGGTCACGCACGAGATAGATCAGCTTGGGTTGCGAGAGTGTGGACGCAATCCGCTCGGGCACGCCGCTATGCAGTGGATACATCGTATAGCTAGTAGAGGCCTCCCCGATGGCGCTGACTGAGCCGGCAGCCTGAAACAACCCCTTGTACCACGCTAGGCCACGGCCCCAGTTGCGCTCGGTGACGAAAAAGTTCGGCTCCTTATACCTCGGCATGAAGACCTGCGGGTGACTGCCCAGGTATCTATACAGGCTGGTGGTTCCCGCCTTTTGCGCCCCGATCAGGAGGAAATTGGGCAGTTGGCCGCCGCTTACCGACACTGATGGCGAAGTCCCCATTTGCCTTGAGTGATTATACCTCGTGGTTGCCAGCGCAGGCCGTTCCCGCAGGCGCGGCGGCGCACTCGCGGCGAAGTAGACCGCCTGCTCGAGCCGCGCCAGAACCCCAAGACCAGCGCAAGTGGGCGCGACGATCTTCCCTGGATGAAATCGGTGGGTACCCTCGGAGTCCTCTATTCGATTGATCGATACACTGGGCGCGATGAGGTGTCCGTGACGATGAACTGCATCGCAAGCCGGTCGTTCTTGTAGCCAGTGCGAGAAGAGCATCTCGACTATCTGCGCTGCCCTTCCTGCGGTGCGGTGCTCCAGCTTGAGCAGGTGGAGCACCGCGATGGGGACAGAATCAAGGAAGGACTGCTCCGGTGCGACGCTTGTCACGTCGGATACCCCATCGTCCGCTATGTGCCTCGTTTCGTGCCCAACGACGGCTACGCCGAGGGGTTCG
This sequence comes from Solirubrobacteraceae bacterium, assembly GCA_036502145.1. Taxonomy (GTDB): domain Bacteria; phylum Actinomycetota; class Thermoleophilia; order Solirubrobacterales; family Solirubrobacteraceae; genus Palsa-465. The sequence goes on from DASXZB010000068.1 coordinate 68,321, forward strand.
GCCTTGAGTGGAACTTGCACCATCGGACGCAGTACGACTCGCGCAGCGGCACTCCGCTCAGCAGGATGCGCTTCTTCGAGGAGACCGGTTGGCCAGACCGCCTCGACGGCGAGATCGTGATCGAAGCTGGCAGCGGTTCGGGCCGTTTCACCGAGCACGCGCTGGCGACAGGTGCCCTGGTGCTGTCTCTGGATTACAGCCGAGCCGTGGATGCCAACTACGCGTCGAACGGCGACCACGAGAATCTGCTGCTGGTCCAGGCCGACCTTTTTCAGATGCCCTTCCCGCGCGACCTTGCCGACCGTGTGTTCTGCTTCGGCGTGCTCCAGCACACGCCGGATCCCCGGCGTGGGCTCGAGTCGCTGATCTCGCACCTCCGGCCCGGCGGGGAGCTCGTGGTCGACGCATATGTGAAGACGATCCCCAGATATCTGTTCAGTCCGAAGTACTGGGTTCGTCCTGTGACCCGCCGAATCCCTCCCGAGGACCTTTACCGGCTCACCTCGCGTTACGTCGATCTGATGTGGCCTCTCAGCAGACAGCTCCGCCGCATCCCGAAGCTGGGCAAGGCAATCAACTGGCGCCTGCTGATCGGAGATTACAGTGACTCGATCGAAGACGACCAAGTCCTGCGCGATTGGGCACGCCTCGACACTTTCGACATGCTCGCACCGAAGTACGACCAGCCTGTCCGGCTGAGGACAGCCGCGCGCTGGTGCGAGGAGATGAACCTCTCGTCTCCTGAGGTCCGCCGTCGCTACAGTCGCGTCGAGATCCACGCTAAGCGCCCCGTGGCTTGAGGCCCGCCGGTCGATCTCCCGTGCTGCTGGCCCGCGAACGCACTCCAACGCCTCGACCGCTTCTGTGCTTCATCCATATCGAACGAGCTGGCGGCACGACGCTCCATCACATCCTCCGGAACAACTATCTCAGCTTTGCGACGCTCACTCCCTCTCTGTGGAGTAACGAAGCCGACGCGGTGGTCACGGCGCAGGAAATCCGGGGGTTGCTCCGGTGGCTGCCGTTCATGAAGGGGTTTGGCGGGCATTCAACCCGCCTGTACGCCGGGTACGAGGAGGCGACCTCGCACCCTGTCAAGTATTTCACCTTCTTACGGCACCCGGTCGCCCGCTATCTCTCTCACTTCCGCTACCAGGTGGACACGATGGGGCTTCCCTGGTCGCTCGAGGCATTTCTCGACGAGCCGCGGTTTGCGAATTTCATGACCAACCGGATCGCAGGCCGCCCGGATCTGGCACGCGCAAAGGAGTTGCTGCGGACGCGTTGCACCTTCGTCGGGCTGACCGAACGGTTCGATGAGTCGCTCCTGCTGCTCCAGGAAGCGCTCAACCTGCCGGATCTCGACGTGAGATACGAGCGGCAGAATGAGGGGAAGTCCGCGGGCGAGAGTACGGTCGGCGCGGCGCCCCTCGACGATCATGAGATTTTGGAGCGAGTGCAATCGCGCAACGAGCTCGACCTGGAGCTTTACGACTTCGCCGCGAACGTCCTGTTCCCCGACTACGTGAGCCGATACGGCGCTGACCTCGAGCGCGACCGCGCGCGATTTCAAGCGGAGAGACAGGGATTTCGATTCAGCCGTAGCCGGCGGCTGGCGTGGGCGGTGTACCGGAAGGCCGGTTACGAGCCGGTCGGCCGAGCCGTGAGGCGGTGGCAGAGACGATGACGCCCCGGGTACGACCCGACCACCCTCGCCCTGGCGCCGTGAAGCTGACGGTGCAACCTAGAGTGTGAGCATCATGATCGTGCGAGTTCGCGCGAAGTCGTACGGATCGCGGCCGGGGCGAGCACGAGTGTCGTCATTCGGTGATGAGGCTCGTAGCTGGCGTTCCGTTCTTCGTCGCGGCGATGATCTGGGTCAGCGCCTCGAGATACTGCCCGGCGACTGCCTCCGGGGCAAAATCGGCGACCTTGGCCCTATTCGCCTCCGACATCCGCGCGCGCAACCCGGCGTCGTCGAGGATCCGCTCAAGCGCGGTCGTGAGAGCCCCGGAGTCACGCGGGGCGACGAACAGGGCGTTCTGTCCCTCGGCCAGGTGGTCGGCCATGCCGCGGGTCCTGGTCGTCACGATCGGGAGGCCCGCGTACAGCGCCTCGGTGATCGCGGTGGGAAAGCCCTCGCGGTAGCTAGGAAACACGAACGCGTCGGCCGCCCGGTAGGCGTCAAGCAGCGGCTGGCCGCTTAGGAACCCGGTGAGGGTCACCTTGCCGTCGAGGCCGAGCTCATTGACGCGGCTTGCGACCTCGGCGGCGTCCGGGCCGTCGCCGACGATCACGAGCGTGCATTCGCGCTGTTCGGCGACGCTCGCGAATGCGGCGAGCGTCTCGAAGATGCCCTTCTCCTTGATCAGTCGCGCGACGAACAGCAGCGACACTGGCCCCGTGGCGGTGCGCCGTTCGACCGGTCCGTCCGCCGCCGGTGGCAAGAATGGGTTGGCGACGACCCGGAAGCGCCCCCGTGGCCAGAACCGCTGCGACTCGCGCGCTTCCTCGCTTGAGAGCAAGAGCACGCCGTCGCTGAGCGCGAACAGCGCCGCGCTCGCGGCCTTGAACGCACGGTGTCCCGGCGCGACCAGCAGGTCCGAGCGCCCGCCGTGGAACTGCACTACTGCGTTTGGCACGAGCCCTCGAGTCGCCGCGAGCAGCGGGAGGTTGGCGAGCAGCGACTGGAGCTCGTGCGAGGTCCTGACGACCATCAGATCGAAGTGGCCGGCCTTCAGCAGCCGTCTGATCCGCGGAATGTCCTGCGCCCGATTGAGTAGCTTCTCGCCGATCGACTCGTGGTCGTGCCGGCGACTCCAGGGCTCCAGCACCACGTCGCAGCCGAGTGCGTTGAGCGCATCGACGAGGATCGGGGTGTGCTTTGGGACTGGGCCCCGGACGCCGGGATACGGTGCGAGCATTAGGATCCGCATACTCAGTCGAGCGTCTCCCGGCACCATAGCTCGAACACGAGCAGCACCCAGACCGCGGTCCCGAGATCGTCGGCGCCCTCGCGGTGGCGACTGAGCATCTTCTCGATGCCGCTGCGATCGAGGAAGCCGCGGCACTCGACCTCGGGCGAAACGAGCACCTCGCGCGCGAACCCGTCGAGATCGCCCCGGAACCACGCGCTCAACGGAACGGTGAAGCCGTGCTTGGGAGCGTTTCGGATCTCGGCCGGCAACTCGTCGGCGACAGCGTCCCTCAGAAGCCCCTTCAGGCGCCAACGGGGCATCCGGCGCCCGATCGGGATCGTCGCGACATGCTCGGCCAGTTGCTGGTCGAGGAACGGCACCCGGACCTCGAGCGAGTTCGCCATGCTCATCCGGTCGACCTTGACGAGCATGTCGCCGGCGAGCGAGGTTTGGAAGCCGGTGTGGACGAAGCTCGACAACGGGTGCGCTCCGTTCCGCTCCCGGAAGGTCTCGAGCCAATCGTCGACGATCTGGAATGGATTGCGCTGCTCGATGCTGCTCCGCAGCTCGGGCGCAAGCACTGGCGCGAGGGCGTCGATTCCGGGTGCCGAGATCTTGCGCTTGTAGGCCTCTTCCGGTGCGAGCAGCGTGTTGGCGACGCGCCTGCGGAGCAGCGCGAGACGGTCGTTGAGCGGGGCGCTGGGAGTTCGCGGCGCGTGCTCGGTCAACGCGGCGGCCGCGTGGCGCAACGGCGCCGGGAGCGCCTGGGCGTGGCGCGCGAGGGTCAGCCCGCGGAACAGGGTGTAGCCGAGGAAAAGCTCATCGCCCCCGTCCCCGGACAAGACTACCTTGACGTGCTCGTGCGCGAGCTTCGACACGTGGTAGGTCGGTAGCGCGGAAGCATCGCCGAATGGCTCGTCGAAGTGCCCGATCAGCTTGGGCAGGAGATCGACTGCCTCGGGCTCGACGATCAGCTCGTGGTGCTGGGTGTTGTACTTGCGAGCGACGATGCGGGCCTTGTCGAGCTCGCTGTGGCGGGGGTCCGTGAAGCCGATCGAGAAGGTGCGCACCGGTTCGTCAGACGCCTCGCTCATCAACGCGACGATCGCGCTGGAGTCGATCCCGCCGCTGAGAAACGCCCCGACGGGCACATCGCTGACCAGGTGCGAGCGAACCGTCTCGGCGAGGGCGTCGCGTAGCCGGGCCCGGGTCTCTCCCGGCGTGTGGGTGCCGTTAGCCGCGTCGGGCGGCGGCTGCCAGTAGCGACCAACCTCGGCGCCCCGGTCCGCCGACCACCTGAGATACGTCCCCGGCGCCAGCTTGTGCACCCCCGCGATGATCGTCGCCGGCGGTGGGATGTAGCTGAACGTGAGGTACTGGGCCAGCGCGTCGTGGTCGAGCTCGCGCGCGACCATGCCCGAGCGAAGGACGCACTTCAGCTCCGAGCCGAACGTGACGCCGGCGTCGGTCACCGCCCAGTACAGGGGCTTAATCCCGAACCGATCGACGGCCAGCAGCAGTACGCGCTCGCGCGCATCCCACAGCGCGAGCGCGAACATGCCGCGCAGGAGGTCAAGGCACCCGACCCGGTGATCCTCGTAGGCGTGCACGACCACCTCCGTGTCGGACTGGCTCGAGAAAGCGTGGCCGGCACGCTCGAGCTCCCCACGAAGCCGAACGTAGTTGTAGATCTCGCCGTTGTAGACGATGTGGATCGTGTCGTCCTCGTTTGCGATCGGCTGCTTGCCACCGGCGAGGTCGATGATCGACAGACGCCGCATCCCGAGGCCGACGGGACCGTCGACGAAGTAGCCGTCGTCGTCGGGGCCCCGGTGGACGATCGCGTCGGTCATGGTCCGGATCAGCCGCGGGTCGACCGGCTTGGCTGGGTCGGCATGCGTGATGCCGCACACGCCGCACATCAGCCGCGCCTCCCTCGCGCCCGGCAGCGCCCGCGCTCTGTCGGCACATAGCCGCATGGCCGTCCCAGTGCGCTTCGCTCGTTGGCAGGGGCCATCGGCGAAGCGCTCTTCATACCGTCAACCGTTCGGTGTCGCGCGGCAGCGGCTTGCCGGCGGCTGCCAAGGTCGCGTCGACGATCACGCGTTCGATCGCTGCCCCCTGCACACGCAGCTCGTCGGGGCTGTGGGGTACGGACCGACGCGGCTTCAGATAGCCGACGTCGGCCGGCTCTCGCAGGCGCTGGAGGAGCCCTCGGGACTCGAGCCAGACATCGACCGCCGGAGTCGTGCCCGCGAACAGCGTCCACGTTGGGATTCCCATCAACGCCGCCTCCCGCGTCATTGTCCCCCCCGCTCCGATCATCGCGTCGGCGGCGTACATTAGCGACCGCGAATCGATTGCGGAGCGCGGCACGATGCAGTTGCGCAGGCGAAGCTGCTTGATCATCGTCACCTGCTCTGGGTGGCGGGTGAGTGCGACGCACAAGACCCCGTCTTGCCCACAGATCATGCGCAACGTGTCGACGAACAGTGGGCTGCGCGACGGGTGGTAGACGGCACGGCTCGGGGGAGTGCGTACCACCACGAGTATCCTGGGTCGCTCGTGGACGCCGAGCGCCGCGAGTATCCCGTCGTTGGGCTCGAAGTCACCGATGTAGAGCTGCTCCTTCAGGCCGGGGTAGCGGATCACCTTGCGGGGGTTGGCGCCCTGCCTCCGTACTGCCTCCATCGGCAGTGCCTCTGGCAGCAGCACCACGCTCGCCAGACGGAATGCGAGGTGGTTCGCCGGCTGGTGCTCGAAGTCCATCGCGGTGACGGCGGGAACCCCGAGGCTGCGGGAGGCCACGATCTGGGCGTATGAGTTGTGCGAGAGGGCAACGTCCGGCCGAGTGGACGCCGCCCAGCGCCACAGGTCTTTCATGCGCTGCACGATCGCCTTGGATTTGGCGGCCTTCCCTCGCGGGCTCTCACCGCCGACGAGGGCGACTTCCGGCCAGCGCTCGCGCGCCAGCTGGGCGGTCTGGGCGTTGTTGCGCGCGGTCGGGAGGACCTGATGGCCCTCGGATTCGAGGCGACGCGCGACCGGAGCGAACAGCAGGGGGTGCGGGGAGTTCGACAGGTCGATCCAAACGCGCACGGGTTCTACCTCACGATCGCGGCGACACGTTGAGCTCTTTGATGAAGACGTCGGCCATCATCCGGTCACGTGCTGGACGGCCACGTGACGCGCATCGGGCAGGCGGGGGCATAGCGCGCCGATCACCGGCGGCGCCTTGACGAACCCTGGCCTAGCCCCCATCGCGTAGAGCAAACGCCGCAACGTGGCGCGAAGAGTACTCCAATTGTCTCTACGCGGTCATCGGCGCCGGCCGAACAGCTTACGACGAGGAAGGACCGAAATCGCCGGCGGATCTGGCAGCTCGGTACCGTCCACTATGGCCTGTGGGGCGGCGCGCGTCATCCATTGCGCGCGGCCGCATCCCAGCAGCGATTCCGCCACCTGTAGGCCCTCGGGAAGGTTCCGCACCGGGCGCCAGGACTCGGCACGGTGACCGTCGGAGGCCAGAGCGTGGACCAGCCCGAGCTCGCATAGTCGTCGGGCGAACGCGCCCCGGTCGGACTTCCGTCTGACCTCCAACAATGACCCGGCATTGACTTGGAGCAGCACTCCCTGCCGGACCAGGTCCTCCACGTGCTCCGGATCGCTCTGGAGGTCAGGGCTACGCTCCGGATGAGCCAAGGTGACTCTGAATCTTTCCTTGTGAAGCTGGAACAGGTGCATGTCGAGCCCGCTTACCGTCACGGTTGGGGTCTCGATCAGCAGATCGGTGCCGTTCTGCCCAATGCTTGCAAGTACCAGCTCCTCGTGGCTGGCCTCGAGCGCCCATTCGAGCGAGACTTCGGCTCCGCACACCAGGCGAAGCGGGATCGCCGCGGACTGGAGGGCTGTGCGCATGCGCTGACAGCGGTCGGCGAACTCGTGGAGGTGCACGTCGGGAAAGTCCGAGCGTAGGTGGGGCGTCGACACGATCGTCCCGATCCCGGCGGCGACCGCAGTCCGAGCCATGGCCAGGGCCTCCTCCAGGTCGCCGGGGCCGTCATCGAGTTCCGGCAGTATGTGGGCGTGGATATCGACGAGCCCATTCACGCGTACGATTGTGCCGGGTCGGGCGGATCCGGGTTTCCCGCGCACCGGAGCCGAGCGGGCGCTCGAGGCCGTCGAGCAGGCCGGACGGGTTACTCGACGATGAGGCGGTGAAGGCGGCGCTTCTTCAGGGGTCTTCTAGTGACTTGAGTCACTAGAAGTAGTGTAATTCGGGACCGTCGTCGCCATCACGGACCTCGCCGACGACTCTGGCTGGAACGCCGACCGCTACTGACCTTGGCGGAATGTCGCGATTGACGTAGGCGTGTGCGCCGAGCAGGCATCGCGCACCAATCGTGACGCCCGCCGAGATCACCGTGGCTGGGCCGATCATGCAACCGTCCCCGACCGTGGTGGGGCGGCGGACGTAAGGTGCTTCGCCCAGGGACAGCGCCCACTTGGTCGTGTCGTGAGTATAGATCTGAACGCCGGCGCTGATCGAACACCAGTCACCGATGGAGAGGCCACCCGATCCATCGAGGAGTGTGAACGGGCCAATCCAGGTGTGCTCGCCAACCTGAACGTCGCCGTAGACGCAGCTGAGGTTGTAAATGCTTGCGTTCTTGCCGAAGCCGAGCGTGGCCGCCCTTTCCCAGCGATCGGTGACCGCCTCGGTGAACGGCAGGCTCCGAGACCAATCACGCCGCATCGCCGCGTCCCACTCGGCTGCAGCGGCACGAAGGTCTTCGAAACCCACGGCTAGGCGGTGGTGAGGTCCGAGACTGCTGAAGAGTCGAGGATCGCCTCGGCGGGCGTCTCGCGCTCGCCACTGAGGAAGGTACGTGACCACTCCTCGAGCGACAACAACGACCAGATGAGCAACCGCCGGTTAGCGTGGCCATCGAGGTGCTCGGAGACCACTCGTCGCGTGGTGGCACGGTCCAGGAACTCGTATATCCTGGCATCCTGCCGCAGCAGTCGCCTGCGAACGTAGTCGATGCTCTCGCCGCGAAACCAGCTCGCGTCAGGTGCAGAGAAGCCTTGCTTCTGAAGCTTCGTAATCTCGTCGGGGATGTGACGGCGCATCGCCTCTCTCAGAAGCAGCTTTCCATCGCGGGTGCGTTTGAAGAATCGCTCCGTCTTGTTGCCGGGCTCGTTCTCATTGAGGCGCACGACTTCATCGAGGTTGCCCAGCTTGTGCTTCACCGGGAGGCGCTGCGCGAACTCGACTAGGTCGTTGTCGAGGAAGGGAACCCTTGTTTCGAGGCTGTGAGCCATTGACAGCTTGTCCTCTACGACCAGCAATCCGTGTAGGAACGTTTTCGCCTCGAAGTACAAGGAGTGGTTGACATACTCCTCCGGGGTGCTCGGCGAGAGGTCCTCAACGGGGAAGACGTCGCGGAAGATCTGCCGGAGTGAAACGTGCTCGATCGCCGGCCAGATTGGTCTCAGCGCATCCTGGTGGAGATCGTCTGGCAGTAGTCGCTGCCAGAAGCCAAAGTACTTGTCGACGTAGTGATCGAAGTCTCTGTTGACAGCACCGCGGTAGTACCGCCATGGATAGCCCCCGAAGAGCTCGTCTCCGCCGGTACCAGAGAGTACAACCGTGCCAAACTTCTGCGCCAGCTGCGCGGCATAGTAATTCGGATAGCTCTGGCCGACACGCGGGTCCTCGAGATGCCACGTCAGGTCGTGCATGGCCCGTTCCATATCGCCGGCCTTGAGCACCATCTCATAATGCTCGGTCTTGCATAGGTACGACATCGCCTCAGCTCGAGTACGTTCGTCAAAGGCGATCTCCAACCCGGAGGCAGAATGGAGGTCAAAGCCCACCGTGAACGTACACATACGGTCGAGCTGCTGACTAGCCACGGCCGTGATGGAGCCTGAATCCATTCCGCCACTGAGGTATGAGCCAACAGGGACATCAGCCATCAGTTGGCGGCCGACGGCTTGGCGGAAGAGCCGATCGAGCTCTTCGGTGAGCTCGCGCGGATCGTCGTCGAGGTCCCGGTCCTGAAAGGAGAAGTCCCAGTAGTGAGTGGGGGCCGGTTGCCGACGATCTCCGAGCCGAAAGCGCATCCAGGACCCGGCAGGCAGCACCTTCACGCTTCGAAACAGCGTCCGGGAGGTAAAGCAGTTCTGGAAGCAAAGGTATTCGGCCAGCGCTTCCTCGTCGAGCTCGGCAGTGAGAGCTGGATGCGCCAGCATGGCCTTGATCTCTGACCCGAACAGCAAGGTAGCGCCGCGTTGGGCGAAGTAGAGCGGCTTTATCCCGTAACGATCGCGGGCGAGGAGAAGCTCGCGGCGCTCTCGGTCCCATAGCGCCAGAGCGAACATGCCGTTGAATCGATTCAGGGCCTCCGTGCCCCATTCGGCAAAGGCATGGAGCACGACCTCTGAATCGGTGCGCGACCGAAACCGATGACCCAACGACTCGAGCTCGAGTCGTAACTCGTTGAAGTTATAGACCTCACCGTTATAACTGAGCACAAGGCGCCCATCCGGAGTCACCATTGGCTGGTGTCCGGCGGGGGAGAGGTCGATTATCGACAGCCTACGATGGCCGAGGCCGATCGGCCCCTCGCAGAAGAACCCCTCGTCGTCGGGCCCCCGGTGCGCGATGGCATTGGCCATCTCTCGCAACGTGACAAGCGAAACCGGACTACCATCCAGGTCGAATATGCCAGTTACGCCGCACACAGAGACTAAATCGGCGGCCGCCGACGTGCCACGATAGTGATTCCGGAGTCTTGCACGTTCTCGTGCTCGATCTCGAGATGCGCTTCAGCGCACCACGCCTCGACCTCGTCGGGGGACTGGCGATGAGCGTTAGCGGGTGCATACCAGTCGTAGTTGATGTGGTGCATTTCATCGAACGTTGAGTCAGGTCTGTAGAAAGCCTTGACGATATGCCAGTAGAAAAAACGCTGAAGATCGATAGGGCCAGCTGGAATCTCCAGGAGAGGGATGTCCTCCGGCACGTCGAGCTCTATCGCCATCTGGCCCAAGACCTCCCCAAGGCGAGACAGCGGCTTCAATGCTTCCCACGCTGCGGCAGGGGTCATCTCCTGCAGCTGCCTGCGGATGTAGTCGTCGGTGAACTCCCGGATTGGCCCTTTGCGTCGATAGACGTAGAAGAGAAACCGGCCTCCAGGCTTGAGTAGAGGAGCTAAAGCGAGCAAGGCGCCACGGGTCGAGTCCGTGTGGTGGAGGACGCCCTCGGAGAAGATGACGTCGACGCACGCTTCGGGGAGGGGGAGCCGCGTGATGTCAGCCTGCATAAAGGCAGCAGTCAGGCCGCGTTCGGCGAACCGCTTAGCGGCGACGTCGATCGCCTCGGATATCTCTACGCCAAGGTAGTTCACCGCGGCGAGCCGATCGCCGAAGAGCTCGAGAGCGGACATGGCGGCACCGCATCCGGCATCGAGCACGATTGGATGCTGGGGATACTCGCGCCACCAAGCTGCCGAGGCAATGTCGCCGTAGCGCTCGACGAGCCACTCCCGCATCCTCCTCAAGCTCGCCTCGGACTCGAACGTCTCGCGCTGCTCCCACTTGAATCCGAAGGCGCCTGCGGTTTGGGCCTGCGAGCGCGAGGCGATGCGCTGCTCGCGAAGGATCCCGTCCGCGACCGAGAACCGTGCTCCACCGATATCGACGGGTGCATTGTCCGTCACCGGGTCCTGGCCGAGGACGGCGTACAGCCAATCGGGAACGCTCGCGCTAGAGGCGGCGGAGTTCATCGACGACGTAGTGGAAGTCATCCTCGCTCATACGGTTGTGGAGGGGAAGCGCCATTGTCTGTTCCTCTAGGCGCGCAGCCACCGGACAGTGACCGCGCCAGGCCCGGTACGCGCCCAGCTCCGTGACCGCGTGCGTCCCGGGGCGGGTGCTGATCCCTTTTTGCTCGAGGGCCGCCATCAGCCGGTTGCGCGGCGCCGGCGCGTCCTCGTCAACGACGCACACGAACGCTTGCCACGCGTGATCCAGTCCTGGGGGCACGTCTGGCACCCGCAGCCACGCCAGCGAAGCCAGCTCCTGGGCGTACCAGCTTGCCCATCTGCGACGCTCGGCGATGAAGCGATCGAGCTTGCGCAGCTGCACAGACCCAATCGCTGCTTGAAGATCGGTCATCCGATAGTTGAACCCAACCTCGTCGAAATCTGCGAGTAGGAACGGCTGTGGCCCTCGGTGACGGTCCTCCTCGGAGATGCTGGCACCGTGATTCCGAAGCCTGCGCGCTCGATCCGCCAGCTCGGCTTGGTTGGTCGTGATCATTCCGCCTTCGCCCGTGGTAATCGACTTCCGGGGGTGAAACGAAAACGCCGCGGCGTCGCCCAGGGTCCCGGCCGGGCGGCCATGATAACTGGCGCCGGCGGCACAGGCTGCGTCTTCGAGGACGAAGAGGTTGTCGCCGACTGTCGCTCGGACCGGGTCCGTGTCCGCACAGAGGCCGAAGAGATGGACCGGAATGACGGCCCGCGTACGGGAAGTGAGGGCCGCCTGGAGCCTGTCCACGTCGAGGTTATAGGTGGTTGGATCCACATCCACGAACACCGGGGTGGCGCCGCAGTAGCGAACGACATTGGCGGTGGCCACCCATGTGAACGCGGGAACGATCACTTCGTCCCCGGAGCCGATGCCTGCCGCCGCCAGCGCAAGGTGAAGAGCGGTGGTGCACGAGGTGGTAGCGATTGCGTGGTCGACCTGATGGCGCTGCGCGAAGGCCTGCTCGAACTCGACGACCTTCGGACCCTGGGTGAGCCAGCCATTGAGCAGGGGCTCACGACAGGCCTCCCATTCCTCGTCACCGGTGCTCGGTGCGGCGATCGGAACCTGTCTGGCCATCTGGCCGGTGGAGCTGGTCATGCGGCCGCCACGTCGGCTTGAGCGCGGCGTTCATCGATTGTCGCCTTATGGAGCTGACGCCACTCCACGAGGCGGTGGAGCCCATCCTCGAGCTCGATCTTGGCTCTGAAGCCGATTTCCTCTTCGGCTCGGCGGGTGGAGCCAATCCTGTTCTTGACGAAGCTCAATCCCTCCGGCTCATAGCGGACCCCGACGTCGGAGCCGGTGATTCGAAGAAGCGTCTCCGCCAGCTCGCTGATGCTGGTTCGTATTCCGCCCCCGACGTTGTAAAAGCGATCCACGATGTCAGCCTTCATCGCGCATACGTTGGCGTCGGCACAATCGGTGACGAACACAAAGTCGTAGGCCTGACTGCCGTCGCCGTAGATGACCAGCGGCTCGTCGCGATCGATCGAATCGAGCATTCGCATGATCACCGCTATGTACGCCCCCCGATAATCCTGGCGCGGGCCGTACACGTTCATATAGCGCAGGCCGACGTACGGAAGGCCATAGCGCTTGTGCAGGGCATGGCACATGGCTTCACCGGCAACTTTGGTTGCGCCGTAGAAGTTTTCGAAGTTAAACGGATGATCCTCGGTCATTGGCTCCTCGACCGCATCCCCATAAACGGACGCCGAGGATGAGAAAACGAGGCGCTCAACCCCCGCCGCGATACAAGCTTGGACCACGTTGAACGTTCCCCTGACATTGACGTCGAATGCGGCCTGCGGATACTCATGACACTGCAATAGCCACAGCGCCGCGAAGTGGAACACGCCGTCGGCGCCCTTGAGTGCGCTCTCGAGAACGTCGGTCTGGCAGATGTCTCCCCCTGCTTCAAAGATGCGGGTACGGGGGTCAGATAGCGCCGAGAGCAAGTTCTCACGCGTTCCCCGGGTGAAGTTGTCGTACACGACCACTTCGCCGACGTCGTGCGTCAGCAGCGACTCGACCGTATGAGAGCCGATCAATCCTGCGCCGCCGATCACCACGAGCCGCTTGTCACGAATATCCAAGTCGGTTCTCCAAAGGTCGCAGTTTCTCGCGTTCCGGCCCCGCTTCCCGTGGGTCAGTACTCGCAGTCGCCCCGCGGCCCAAACACGCCTCAACGCGGCAAGTATATCGTGCGCCAGCGAGGGGGCGACCTCAGCCGTCGACCTGGCCGGCGCTCGCCACCTGCGTCTCGGCGAGATGCGCGATCGTTCGTTGCAGCCCGGTTTCGAAGTCGACGGTGGGGTTGTAGCCGAGGACCTGCTCAGCCAGCGAGATGTCGGCCCGGCTCTCCGGCACGTCTCCCGGGCGGCGGTCCGCATAGATCGGAGCTAGGTCCGTCGACAGAAGCCGGTTGAGTGTTTCGACAAGCTCGTTGACCGTGTGTCCTTCGTTCGTCGCGACGTTGATCGCGCGCCCAGGTGCATCCGGCGCGGCCGCCGCGGCGAGGTTGGCTTGGACCACGTTGTCCACGTGCGTGAAGTCGCGCGAAGCGGTGCCATCGCCGAAGATCGTCGGCCGTGATCCGGCCAGCATCAGGCGTATGAACTTGGGAATGACGGCCGCATAGCCCGAGCTGGGATCCTGGTAGTCGCCGAAGACGTTGAAGTATCGGATCGCCACACTCTCCAGCCCGAAAACGGAGTTGGCCACGACGGCGTAGCGCTCCGCGGCCAGCTTGGCGACCGCGTAAGGCGCCAGAGGCGCTACCGGCCCGTCCTCGCGACGCGGCATGCCCGGTGCGTCCCCGTAGACGGAGCTCGAGGAGGCCAGCACAAGTCGCCGCACACCGTGGTCGCGAGCGGCCAGGATCACGTTGAGGGTGCCCTCGACGTTGACCGCGTTTGAGGTGAGTGGATCCTGGATCGACCGCGGGACCGATGGCAGGGCTCCCTGATGAAACACGACGTCGATCTTCCGCATCGCGGTCGACACGCGCTCAAAGGAACGTAGGTCGCCCTCGACCAGGTCGATCTCGGGGTGGCGTATGTTACGGCGGTGGCCGGTGGAGAAGTTGTCAAGAACGCGCACCTCGTGCCCCTCCACCAGGAGGGCGTCGACGAGATTGGAACCGATGAACCCCGCTCCGCCGGTCACGAGAAATCGCATTGCTAGGACCTGCCGGGCGGTGTGGTGGTTCCAGTCATACAGTCCTAGATAACAGTGTCAGATGGTGCTGATGGAGCCTGAGGTCCACTCCTGGAGATATCTAGCGTGCCCTCCGTCAGATCCCCTGTGGACTTCACCCGCCCTGCGATGTCTACCACAATCGCGGCCTGGCCGGCCTCCGGGAGCGAAGGGCCACCAACGCCTCGTATCGCCCACTCGACGCCGAGCGTGCCCGGTGGCGGGTCATCCCAGCGTTGCCTGACTCAGCTCCTCAGCGATTGCCAGCGACGAGGTAGCGGCCGGCGACGGAGCATTGCGAACCCACACCACGTGGCGCGTGATGCTGAGGCGAAAGTCATCGACCAGCGAGCCATCCCGATCCACGGCTTGGGCTCGGATGCCGGCCGGGGCTCTGATGACGTCGTCGACGGCCAGCGACGGAACATACCGCTGCAGCTCGCCGATGAACGAGCGCTTGTGAGCCGACCGCACCACCTCATTCAGGCCACTTCGCCAATGGCGTCGCATCATCCGGAACGTGCCCGGCCAGCTGAGCGTCTCATACGTGTCGCGAGGGCTGAACCGTTTGCGCTCGTAGCCCTCGCGCGCCAGCGACAACACCGCGTTGGGGCCGAGCCACACCGCCCCGTCGATCCGGCGGGTCAGGTGGACGCCGAGAAACGGCAGTGCCGGATCTGGAACTGGATAGATCAGGCCGTGAACGAGTCCCGTGCGCTCGGGACGCAGTTGCCAGTACTCGCCGCGGAACGGCACGATCCGAGGTTGGGCAGATTCCCCGGACGCTCGGGCGATCCGATCGGCCTGCAGCCCGGCGCATACCACGACGCGATCAGCTTCGACGATTGCTCCGCCGGCGAGCTCCACAGACGGAGCTTGCGTGCCGCCCCAGACCCGGACCACCTCGGTGCCGGTTCGGATCTTCCCACCCCTGGCACGGACGTCCGCGGCGAATGCATCGGCGACCGCAGCAAAGTCAACGATCGCGGTCTCAGGCGAGTGCAACCCCGCGATCGCCTCGAGATGAGGCTCGACCTCTGTCAGCTGACCGCCCTCGAGCCAGCGCAGTCCGGGGACGCCGTTGGCCTGGGCACGCTCGCCGAGGCTTCGCAGCCTGTCGAGCTCGGTCGGCCTCGTCGCAGCGACGACCTTGCCGCACTGCTGGTAGGGAATCTTGCGCGCAGCGCAGAAATCGCGCAGCAGTCCGAGCCCGCGGCGGCACAGCCTCGCCTTGAGAGAGCCAGGCGCGTAGTACAGACCCGCATGTACCACGCCACTGTTGCGGGCGGTCTGATGGAGCGCCAGCGCTTGCTCTTTCTCCAGCAGAACGATCTCGGCATCGGGAGTGGATTCGGCTATCAGGCGTGCCGTGGCGAGCCCCAGGATCCCTCCGCCGACGACGGCGATTCGCATCAGCCCGCTACCAGTAGCCAGTCGAGCATCGCGACACCATCGCATAGACACGGACGCGGGGCAGACTCGATTGGTGGTCCGCGGCGTGCGGTGTGGCGCGAGGCGCTGCGAATCAGGAGAAGCTGTGCGAAGCCGCTGCCACCGCCGCCTGACCGAGGGAGATCCCGCCGTCGTTGGGTGGCAACCGCTCGGGGACCAGGACCCGCAGCCCGGCGCGGCTCAGTCCGGCGGCCACGGTTTCCAGCAGCAGCCGGTTTTGGAACACGCCGCCGCTGAGCACGGCGGTGTCGAGCCCCCGGGCGCTCGCGATCTCGGTCAGCATGGTCACCGTCGCGTGGGCCACGCCGGCGTGAAACCGGGCTGCCACCTGCTTTGGGTCGACGCCTTGTGCGAGCTCGGTGCTGGCTTGCCGTACCGCGGCGCGCGGGTCCAGCAGCGATCCCTGCGTATCGAGCTCGTACCGGCCAGGGTTCTCCGGTGCGGCCCAGGCGGCGTTCTCGAGCTCGACCGCTGACTGGCCCTCGTAACTGACCTCGGCGCTCAGGCCGCAGAGCGCACCGACAGCATCGAACAGCCTGCCCATGCTGGAGGTGAGCGGCGACACCGCCGGGCTGGCCGCCACCTGCGCCATCGCTGCCCAGCGCGCGACATCGACTGCTCGCGCCAGCCGGCGCGGAAGCGGTGGCGGCTCGCCGAACGCCTCGGCCAGCCAGGAAGACGCCATCCGCCAGGGCTGCCGAATCGCCGCTGTCGCGCCCGGCATCCGCACCGGCCACAGCCAGCCGGCGCGTTCGAAGCCTCCCAACCCGCCGACCAGCAGCTCGCCGCCCCACACGGTCCCGTCGGAGCCGTAGCCGGTTCCGTCGAAGATCGCGCCGACCGCGCGGGCCTCGGTCGAGGCGCCGTGCTCGGCCAGGCACGCCGCCAGGTGGGCATGGTGGTGCTGGACGCCGACCAGCTCTACGCCCTGACGTTCCAGCGCGTAGGCGGTGGAGAGGTAGTCCGGGTGCAGGTCGTGGGCCACCACCTCCGGCGTCACCGCGAACAGTCGCTCGAAGTGAACGATGCCGTCCCGGAACGCCTGCAAGGTCGAGTAGTCGTCGAGGTC
Organism: Solirubrobacteraceae bacterium; assembly: GCA_036502145.1. Taxonomy (GTDB): domain Bacteria; phylum Actinomycetota; class Thermoleophilia; order Solirubrobacterales; family Solirubrobacteraceae; genus Palsa-465. The sequence goes on from DASXZB010000068.1 coordinate 84,779, forward strand.
TCCGATGTGGTGACTGACCCACGCGCGCGAGCCCTTGGCCACGCAGAAGGTGTTCTTCTGCTGGGCCCCGCAGGCCAGCAGCGGCTGCGCTGCCGGCACCGGGAGCTCGACGTGCCCGGGCACGTAGCCCCGGGAGCGCCGCAGCATCAGTGGCCGGGGTGGCGCAGGGCCCACCTGGACGGCGCGGACGACGGAATCGTCGGTGCGGGTCTCGATCGGGCGATCGTGGAGCAGGAAGAGATCGGCGATCGGCGCCAGCCGCTCCAGCGCGTCCGGGTCGCGAAACGCGATCGGCTCGTCGGAGACGTTGCCGCTGGTCATCACCAGCGCGTCACGTCCGTCCGGGGCGGCAGCGCGGAAGTCCGACGTCAGCAGGTGGTGCAGCGGCGTGTACGGGAGCATCACGCCCAGCTCCGGCGCAGACGGCGCCACGGAGGTCGCGACCGATCCGCCGTCCAACCGCGGCGCGAGCACGATCGGGCGCTGGACACCGCTCAACAGACGCTCGTCGAGCTCGCCCAGCGTGACCAGCCTCCGGGCGGCGTCGAGGTCGGGCACCATCAGCGCGAACGGCTTGTCTTCCCGGTGCTTGCGTGATCGCAGCCTCGCCACCGCCGCCTCGTCGCCGGCGTCGCAGACGAGATGAAAGCCCCCGATTCCCTTCACGGCCACGATCGCTCCGTGCGCCAGGCGGCCCGCCACCCACTCGACCGGGTCGCGTGCGTGAGCCAGCCATGGGGTCGAGCCGTTCCCCCCGAGCACCCGCACCGTCGGGCCGCAGCGCGGGCAGGCGTTGGGCTGGGCGTGGAACCGGCGGTCAAGCGGGTCCTCGTACTCGCGCCGGCAGTCCGCGCACATCTCAAACGGCGCCATCGTGGTCAGCGGCCGGTCGTAGGGGATCCCGCGGACGATCGTGAACCGCGGCCCGCAGTTGGTGCAGTTGATGAACGGATAGCGGTAGCGGCGGTCGGTGGGATCCAGCAGCTCGGCCAGGCAGTCGGCGCAGGTCGCCGTATCCGGGGTCACCAGGGCGTCAGGCGCGCCGGCCCGCTCGCTCTCCAGGATCCGGAATCCGATCCCGCCGCCGGGGGCCATCGGCTCGCAGGCGACGCGATCGACCTGAGCCAGCGGCGGTGCGTCGTCGCGCAACCGTCTCACGAAGCGACGCACCGCCGAGGCTGCGCCCTCCACCTCCACCAAAACGCCGTGCTCGTCGTTGAGCACGTAGCCGGCCAGCCCGGCTTCGCCCGCGATCCGGTACACGAATGGCCGGTATCCGACCCCCTGGACGGTCCCCTGCACGCGCACCCGGGTTCGCACTCGCCGCTCCCGGGTAGCGGCCGCGGTCATACCAGCTCGACCAGCTCTCGGAGCACGTGATAGGCCGTCGCCTGCGCCTCCTGGATGCGGGGGATGTGCTGGGAGGCGGTGACGATGATGTGGTCGGCCATCTGCTCGGTGGCCACGCGCCCACCGTCGTAGCCGACCAGTGCGACGGTGACCATCCCGCGTCGCCGCGCCTCACCCAGGGCGTCGAGCACGCTCAATGAATTGCCGCTGGTCGACAGCGCCAGCAGCACGTCGCCGGGCCGGCCGTAGGCGATGACCTGGCGCGCGAAGATCGCCTCGGTGCCGATGTCGTTGGCGATCGCGGTGATGATCGCGGTGTCGGCAACGAGATCGATTGCCGGGCGTGGCGGCCACCCGGACGGTGCCGGCGGCGAGACGAAGTCGGCGACGAGGTCCATCGCGTCGGTGGCCGAGCCACCGTTGCCCAGCGCCAGCAGCCGGCCTCCGGCTCGCAGCCCTTCGGAGATCGCGGCGGGGGCGTGTGTGAGCGCCGCGGTGTTCTCGAGCAAGGTCGCCGTGCGCAGGTTCTGGACCTCTTCGGCCTTCATCAGCGCCGAATCGCGGACGTCGGCCAGCACGGCGTCGAGGTCGTGCTCGCGCTCGGCCAGGAACGGGTACAAAAAGCTCGAGGCGCCGGCATCGTGCGAGCGGGTCTCCGTGCGGCCCTCCAGCAGTCCCCGGTGCTCGAAGAACACGTGCACGAGCTCCCACAGGACGTGGTAGACGGTCTCCACCAGCTCCTGGCGAACGAACGGGTCCTCGGTCGGAGGATCCACCGTCCACTCGGCCCCCAGGCCGGCGGCGAAGGCGACCGTCAGGCATCCGTGGGACCGCGCGGTGGCGACCGCGGGGACGAGGTCGGCCCCGTCGGCGGGCTCGCCGAACGCGACCACTATGTCCTCCGGCGCCAGCGCCAGCTCGAGCTCGGTGGCGATCCGGCCAGATTCGCCGGTCAGGCCCAGCGCCGGCAGGGCGCGCTTGCCGACGATCACCGGGTGCACGAACTCCACCGCGATGTGGCGGACGTCCGAGCGGGCGGCCGGCGAGACTCCGATCGCGATCAGCCGCCCGTCGCGGGCGAAGCGCTCGGCCATGCGGTGGCAGAGGCGGGCGATCCGGTCGGCCTCGGCCGCGAAGAACTCGCCGCTGACCTCCCCGCGCTGCTCGAGCCGACGTTCGAGCAGCTCGCGCACCGCGGTTGCCGAGCCCACTACGGTCACACCGCGGCCTTCACCCGCCGCTGCGCCAGCTCGGCCAGCCACTCGCGCCACCGCTCAACACCCTCGCCGGTGCGGGCGCTGACCAGCAGCTTGGCCACGCCGGGATTGACCACGTCGATGTTGTAGAGCAGCTTGTCGACATCGATCTCGAGATGGGGGAGGAGGTCGAGCTTGTTGATCACCACCAGCTCGCAGCTACGGAACATCAGCGGGTACTTCAGCGGCTTGTCCTCGCCTTCGGTGATCGAGCACACCATCGCGCGGGCGTCCTCGCCGACCTTGAACTCTGCGGGACAGACGAGGTTGCCGACGTTCTCGATCACCAGCATGTCGATCTCATGCAGCGGCAATTCGTCGAGCGCCGAGCGGACCATGTTGGCGTCGAGGTGGCACTCGCCGCCGAAGCCGTTGCCGGTGTTGAGCTGTGTCACCGGGATGTGCAGGGTGGCCAGGCGGTCGGCGTCGATCGAGCCCTGGACGTCTCCCTCGAGCACGCCGACCCGGATGCCGTCCAGCGGTTCGCCCAGGGCCCGCTCCAGCAGGGTCGTCTTGCCCGCCCCCGGGGCGCTCATCAGATTCAGGACGGTGACCTCGTGGCGGTCGAAGTCGTCGCGGTTGGCGCGGGCGATCGTGTTATTGGCGTCGAGGGCGTCCTCGACGACTCTCACCTTGGTCCGGTGCATGCGGTCTCCATCTCCTCGACTTCGATGTAGTCAACCTCCAGCTCCTCTCCGGCCAGCACCTGGACTTCGGCCGAGCCGCAGTCCGGGCAGCGGAAGGCTGGGATCTGCGGCGACCAGCGGCGGTCGCAGTCCGCGCAGCCCAGCTCGGTCTCGATCTCGTCCAGCCTCAGTTCGGCGCCCTCGCAGGCGGTGTCGCGGGCCACGATCTCGAAGTAGAACCGCAGCGACTCCGGGATCACCTGGCGCATGCGGCCGACGCGGAGGCTGACCACGCTGACCCGGCGCTCGGCGGAGTGCTTGAGCGCTGTGTTCAGGACCGCCGTGGCGACTGACAGCTCATGCATCCCGGTCGCCCTGCAGCTCGGCCACCGTCTCCAGCACCACGTCGGCGGCGCGCCCCAGCGCCCCGCTCACCGGATCGCTGAGCCCGAAGCCGACATCCTCGACGGCCTCCGGCTCGCAGGCGACCACGAACACCCGGCCCGGCCACCCTCCCACGTACTTGACGAAGCGCAGCACGGTCTGCGGATCCATGCCGTGGGGATCGAGCATCTGCCCGTCCTCGATCTTGCCGTCGACGTCGTCGGCCTCGGCCTCCATCACGTACAGCGTGCCGGGGGGCTCGCCCTGGCGGCTGACGTCGATAAGAACCAGCGCGTCGTAGCCGCGCATCACCTCGTAGGCCAGGTCCAGGCCGCCGGTGCCGAAGTCCATCACGTGAACTCCCGGCGGCAGCTCGCGGTCGGTCAGCAGCTTGGCCACCTGCCCCCCAAAGCCGTCGTCGCGCAGCCACGCGTTGCCGATCCCGGCGACGAGGATCTGCTTGGTCAGCTGTTCGCACCCGGATGGCCGGCGCTCGCCGTCCGGGCTCGCCTGATTGCCGGCCCCGGGTGTCATCCGGCTACTCATGTGGCTCCACCTCGTGGACGAAGAAGAACAGGTACCGGCCGGTTTCGCGCATCAGCTCCTGCCCGGGGTCGTCGTTGACGGTGACGCCCAGGTGCACCCGATCGTCGTAGTCGACGTAGATGCGCTCGATCGTGGCGAGGCGGCCATCGAGCATGCGGTCGTAGGGGTCGCGGTCGGTCCCCGGGCGGAGCACGAGCGTGTCGCCACGGTGAAACGTGACGCCGTCGACGGTCGCCCGCTGCTCGCCGCGGATCTCCTCGTCGTGCCCGGGATCCCGCGGGGCGGCCACCGGGCCGAGACCGCTGTGCAGCGACATGATCTCCTCCGGTCCGAGCGCCAGCGCCCGCTCGAGCATGTCGCCGACGACGCTGTCGCGTCCCGCGGCGGCGGCGCGCTCGGAATCGGACAGCGCGTGGACGTGGAGCACCAGGGCCTCCTCGATCTCGGTGTTGTCGAACAGGTTGCCGTGGCTGGCGGGGGAGATCTGCGGGTGGTCGGGCAGGACGATGGCGGCTCCCAAGATGGCGTCGTCCTGGGGGGTGGCGAGGACCGGCCAGATGTTGACGCTCTCGCAACCCGCCTCCAGCGGCGAGACGAACCTGCCGTGGCGGATCTCGATCACCACGTGGGTCGAGATCATGGCGCTGGCGAGGGCTCGGCGGCGATCCAGGCCGGCGGCTACCTCGGCCGTGTTGTGGACGCACGAGCGAACCACCGCGCCGCCGTCGGCGAGTGGCTCGGAGCGCAGCGTGAAGCGGCCGCCGGAGAACTCGGTGGTGACCCGCGCGCCGACCAGCGCGGGACCCAGCTCGATCCGCTGCTCGCTCGCCTGGTGGCCCTCCCCGCTTGGCGACAGGAACCGAAGCGTCGCGGTCAGGGTCGCATCAGGCTCTGGCTCGGCCAGGCACTCCAGCCGGGCGTGGTCGAACGCGCCCGCGCACTCGGCCGCGTACTGCGGCGGGTAGACGATGCCGAATGGGGTGGGGGTGGCGTTCTTGGTCGCATCCGGCGTGTAGGGGTAGAGCGCGTAGCCCTCGTAGAGCAGCGAGCCGACCAGCTCCTCGAGCGGCTCACGCATCGGGCTCCTCCTCGAGCGCCAGCAGCTCTTCGACGCAGGCGTCGAAGCTGGGCAGCCCGTGCTGCGCCCGGCGCCGGTTCAGCGCGACCAGGGTGGCGTCGCTGAGGCGGATCCAGCCCATGCCCGGATAGTGCTCGGCGATCATCGCCCGCCACGCCGAGACCGGCATCCGGAACTGCGCGGTGCTGCTCCAGGAGACCGGCACCACCATCAGCTGACCGGACGGCGGACGGTAGAAGACGTTGCCGTTGAAGTGGAAGCTGAGCGGAACCTCGCCGTCCTGGACCGCGTAGAAGTACTTGGCGGCGGCGACCTCCAGGTCGTAGGTGCACGGGACCTCGATCGCAAATGTGGTCGAGCCGGTGAATCCGGGGACGGTGGTGGCCACCCGGGCCCAGGCCAGCCCGGAGGTGGCGGGCGCCCAACTTGCCGGCGGGCCGAACAGCTCCGCCAGCCGCTCGCGGGTCTCGGGGTCGTAGCCGCGCTTGGCCGGGTCGATCATCACCTGCGCGGTCAGCGCGATCGATTGGATCTCGTGCCCGCTGGGATCGGTGGCGGTGGCCGTGAACAGCATCGTGGGGGTGGCGGCGAAGGCCATGTGGGCCGCGCCGGTGACCGCGAACTCCGGCTCGGGGGCCAGCGGTCGCAGCCCCTCGGCTTCGGCCTTGACGCTCACCGCTGCAGCTCCGAGACGGCGACCGCCCGGCTGCGCAGCGCCGCGAAGAACTCCGGCACCGCCCGCTCGATCGCGCTGCCGCCGGAGATCCCCTCCCAGCGCGTCTTGATCAGGCCCACCAGCGCGTAGCACTGATCGATCGGGGCGATCGCGTACTGCGCGGGGTCCGAGATCCGGTTGACGACCAGCGCCTCGGCGTCGGCCTCGAGCTGTTCCAGGATCGGGTTGGCCTGCACCAGCGCGTCCCACGCCTCGAGGCTCAGCTCGGACTCGGTCGCGCCGGCGGGGCTGGGGTAGAACGCCACCACGCCGCCGGTGACCGTGCTGCGCATGAAGAAGGCCAGGCCGATGGGGATCTGAAACGCGGCCCAGGTGGCGTCGTCGCAGTGAAACTGGTCCAGCCAGACGGTGCGCATCCCGGTGGGGCGGTACTCGGCGTTGCCCGAGTAAAGCGCCCAGCACGCCTCGCAGGTGCAGACGATCCGCCGGTCCACCAGATGCAGCATGTGGCGGTGGTCCTCGGGCAGCGTGGTGTTACAGATGTCGCAGCGCTCCTGGACCGGGCGCGGCGCGCCGGAGGCCGCGGGAGTGCTCCGGCGCGCCAGCGACCGCATGCGCGCCACCGTTTCGGCCCGCCGGCGAGCCGCGACGATCGCGTCGAGCTCGCCGCTCAAACGGCCACCCTCAGCCCGCCCGCCTCCAGCAGCGGCACCGGCCGCAGCTGCAGCGGCTCGCCGCCGGCGGCCCGTCCCGCCCGGGGCAGATCGAACTCGACCTGGCAGGCCGCGCAGCGCAGCATCGGTCCGTCCAGCGCCGCCGAGCCCAGCGGCTCCCCGCACGACGCACACTCGTCGGCGTAGGCCAAAAGCGCCCCGCTGACCTCGGCCAGCAGCAGCGGGATCCCATCGACGGTGAGCGAGCGCAGGCCTCCGGCCTGGGGGCGGGCCGAGTCGGCGACCGGAACCCAGCGGGGCGGGCGCTCGTCGGCCACCGGCAGCTCGGGGCCGGCATGCACGATCGGCAGCTCGAGGCCCGTCGGCTCGGCCGGCGAGGCCATCGGCAACGCGATCCCGCTGCCGCTGTCGCCGGGTGGCGTGACGGGCTCGGTCACGCCCTGGACTTCGAGCCCGGCCAGATCAGGGGCGTGCTCGTCGAGCGCCTGCTTGATCGCCAGCTCCAGCGTGGCCCGCGACGCCGCGCAGCCGTTGCAGCTGCCCTGCAGCGCCAGCGTAGCCACCCCTTCCTCGAGCGCCACCAGCTCGACGTTGCCGCCGTGGGACTCCATATACGGGCGGATGGTGTCGAGCGCCTCCATCACCCGGTCGTGCAGCGAGACCGGATACAGGTCGTGGATCAGCAGCAGGCTGGCCACCGCTCCGTCCTGAGTCAGCTGGTCGATGATCGTCGCGCCCGCCTCCCGCGATTCTCCGATCACCGCCATGATCCGCTCCAGGCCATCGCCGTACATCGCGATCACCGTCGCCACCAGCTCCTGGGCGAGCTGCCGGGCCCGTGGATCCGGCAGCTCGTCGACCTTTCCCGTGAGGTCCTGGACCCGGTCGAGCAGCGCGCCGGGCTGGGTCTCCGTTGCCATCAATCTCCTCCGACCGCCGAGCCGGCCCTCGGCCTAGCTGAGGCCCGTCGGGGTGTGGACCACCTTCTTGACCTTGCCGGCCCCGGTGTACATGTGCACACCACATGGCAGGCAGGGATCGAAGCTGCGCACAGCGCGCATGATGTCGACGCCCTTGAAGTTCTCCGGCCCGTTCTCCTCGAAGATCGGCGTGTTCTGCACGGCGTCCTCGTAGGGGCCCGGGGTCCCGAAGGTGTCACGTGGGCTGGCGTTCCAGGGCGTCGGGGGGTAGGGCTGGTAGTTGGCGATCTTGCCCTCGCGGATCACCATGTGGTGAGAGAGGACCCCGCGAGCCGCCTCGTGGAAGCCGCAGCTGATCGTCTCGTCGGGGACCGTGAACTCCTTCCAGCTCTTGGTGCGCCCCGCCCGGACCTCCTTGAGCGCTCGCTCCAGGCAGTGCAGACCGACCAGCGCCGAGTAGGCCTGGTGATAGGAGCGGGCCCGGTCGCGCTCGACCGCGTTTGACTTCTCGGGCACCTTCCACTCCAGCTCCATCTCAGGCAGCGAGGCCGACTTCGGCAGCACCATCTGGATCGAGTTGCCGGTCGCCTTCAGGTACCCGAAGTCGACGATCCCGGCCTTGGCCGTGCACCACTGGCGCGCGAACGGGCCCCCGCCGGTGTCACAGCAGACGTGAGTGTCGGTGCGCTTGTCGTAGATCCGCGGTGACACCACCCAGCTGTACTTGTCGGCGAAGTCGCGCTTCTGGGGCTTGGGCAGGGTCTGCTTGTTCCAGGGGTGGTTCTTGTCGACCGGGTTGCCGAGCGGATCGTGGGTCACGAACGTTGGCTCGTTCTCCCACCCGTCGAAGTAGGAGCTGCCCAGCAGGATCCGGATCATCAGGTTGATCTCGACCAAGTCGGTTGAGATCAGCTCGCCGTTGATCGCGACGCCGGGCGTGATGTAGCGCTTCCGGCCCCAGTCGGTCATGGTCCGGTAGTCGTAGTCGACGTAGTCGGGATCGTCGAAGCAGCCCCAGTTGACCAGGTTGGTCTCCCGGTAGCCGACCATGTCGTAGCCCGGCAGCTCGGTGAGGAAGAAGTCGTACAGGTCGTCGTGCATCGGCACGGTGCGCTTGACGTAGTCCATGTAGCGCATCAACCGCACGTAGTAGTCGGTCAGGGTCTGATGGGTGATGTCAGCGCTGCAGCCGCCCGGCATGATCGTCGACGGGTGGGTGTGCCGGCCGCCGAACAGGCAATACATCTCGCGTGTGTAGCGGGCTACCTGCAGCGTCTCCAGGTAGAAGCTGCCGGTGAACGGGTTCAGCGCCCGCATGATGTCGGCGATCGTCTTGTAGCCGTGGATGTCCTGGTGGGGGGCGGAGGTGTTCTCGGCCTTGGCCAGCAGGCTGGGGTTGGTGTCCTTGACCATCTGCTCGCAGAAGTCCACGTTGGCCATGCAGTCGTTGAAGATCGCATGGTCGAACATGTAGTCCGCGGACTCGGCCAGGTTGAACGCCAGGTCGCCAAGCGGCGGCGGCTTGACCGAGTAGGCCATGTTCTGGTTCAGGCACGAGCACGTGCAGTGGTTGTCGCCGCAGATCCCGCAGATGCGGCTGGTGATGAAGTGCGCGTCGCGCGGGTCGATGCCCTTCATGAAGATGTCAAAGCCCCGGAAGATCATCGAGGTGCTGTAGCACTTATTGACGTGGCGGTTGGTGAAGTCGATCTCGGTGTGGATTCCGAGGCTGCCCACGATCCGAGTGATCGGATCCCAGGACATCTCCTTGACGACGACCTTCTGGTCAGTGGTGGTCTGTGTGGCCATTTCTAGAGAAGCTCCTTGTGACGGTGACGGTGGGTGGGTGCGTGGCTACCAGCGCTTCTGGTAGCCGCTGGTCAGCACCGGCCCGGGACGCCGCCAGTCCGGCTCGACGTCGTACTCGTTCTTGATGTTGCGCTGTCGGAAGTACTTGAGAATCGGCCCGTAGCTGAAGCGCTCCAGATCGGCGGCGCGCTTGCCCCACTTGTCGGGGTCCATGAACGGCATGTACTTGTCGGGGAATCCGGGCATCGTGCAGGCCATGCAGATGCCGCCGACGTTGGGGCACCCGCCCACTCCGTTGACCCAGCCGCGGATCGGGACGTTGCACTTGACCACCGGGCCCTTGCAGCCGAGCTTCACCAGGCAGCGGTGATCTGACCCGTACTCGGTCGCGAACTGGCCCTCCTCGACGAACCCGGCCCGGTTGCAGCCCTCGCGGACGGTGCGGCCGAACAGCCACTTGGGCCGCAGCTGCTCGTCGAGCTCGGGCGCCGGCGCCATCCCCGCCAGGTGGAAGACGAGATACATCAGCGTCTCGGTCATGTTGTCGGGCTGGGCGGGGCAGCCGGGTATGCAGACCACCGGCAGGTTGGCCTTGGAGCGCCACTTCCAGCCGAGGTAGTCAGGCAGTCCCATGGCGCCGGTGGGGTTGTTCTTCATCGCCGGGATCCCGCCGTACGTGGCGCAGGTCCCCACCGCCACCACCGCCGCGGCCTTGGGGGCGAGCCGGTCGACCCACTCGTTGAGCGTGATCGGCTGGCCGTTGGCGGGGTTGACGCCGAAACCCGTCCAGTGGCCCTCGCCGTTGATCTGCTCGTTGCCCAAGGAGCCTTCCACCACCAGCACGAACGGATCGAGCTTGCCCTGCTCGGCGTCGTACCAGGCCTGGATGTACTCGTCGCCGGTCTCGAAGGCCACCACCTGGTTGTGGATCACGACCCGAGGCATCCCGGGGACCACGCCCTGGATGATGTCCTCGAGGCTCGGATTGGTGGCCGAGGTCATGGCGACCGAGTCCCCTTCGCAGGAGAGACCGATGGTCATCCACAGGACGTGGGCAGTGACCGCCTCGGTCGCCGCTTGATTCGGTACGAACTCGGTTGCCGTTGCCATCTGTGTCCTCTCCTCGAGAGCTTTCCAGTCGTCAACAAATCCGCGGCAACGGATCGCCAACCAGCTGATCCATCACTCGTCTGCCGCCGAACGCCGTCTGTACCAGCACCATCCCGGGCGGCTCGGAACGCACCTCGCCGATCGCCGCCGCTCGCTCACAACCATCCACTCCTCGCAGCGCTTGTAGTGCTGCGTCCGCCCCCTCCGGGGCCACGAACGCCACCAGCCGCCCCTCGTTGGCGACGTACATGGGATCGATTCCCAGCAGCTCCGCCGCCGCGGCCACGATCGGCGACACCGGTACGTCGGCCTCGCGTACCGTCACCGCGATCTGCGAGGCCCGGGCCAGCTCGTTGAGCACCGAGGCCACCCCGCCCCGGGTGGCGTCACGCATGCAGTGCAGCTGCGGGCCCACCGCCTCGAGCAGGGCATCGGCGGCCGGCCACAGCGAGCAGGTGTCAGAGTCGATCTCGGCGTCGAGGTCGAACTGGTCGCGCGCCAGCATGATCGCCGTCCCGTGCTCGCCGATCGGCCCCGAGACGATGATCTGATCCCCGGGCGCGATGTCCCGGGTGCTGAGGCTGGCGCGGGGGTCGACCGCGCCCATCCCGGTGGTGCACAGGTACATCCCGTCGGCAGCACCCCGCTCAACGACCTTGGTGTCGCCGCCCACGATCTCGATCCCAGCCGCTGCGGCGGCGTCGGCGATCGCTGCGATCTCGGCCTTGAGGACCTCGGCGTCGAGCCCCTCCTCGAGGATCATCGACACGGTCATGGCCAGCGGCCTGGCGCCCGCCATCGCCAGGTCGTTGACGGTCCCGTTCACCGCCAGCTCTCCGATCGAGCCGCCGGGGAAGCGAAGCGGTTTGACGACGAAGCTGTCGGAGGTCATGGCCATCCGGGTCCCGTTGACGGTGGTGACCCCGGCGTCGGCCAGCGCGGCGAGCGGCCGCTCGGGGTCGCCGCCGGTGAACGCCGGGACCAGGAGCCCTTCGATCAGCGTCTGGGTGGCCTTGCCGCCGGCGCCGTGGGCGAGGGTGACCTGCTTGTCGCGAAACCGGGCCTTCTTGGAGCGAGCGGTCTCGATGATCTCGAGCACCCGTTGCTCGCGTCCGCTCACCACGTTGGCTTGGGGGGCAGCGTCGCTCACACCGCCTCCCGCTCGCGGGCGTAGCGCCCGAAGTTGTAGTAGGCCGCGCAGGCTCCCTCGGGGGACACCATGCAGGTGCCGATTGCGTGCTCGGGGGTGCAGGCGGTGCCGAACACCTTGCACTCCCACGGCTTGATCACGCCCTTGAGCACCTCGCCGCACTGGCAGGCCTTGGGGTCGGCGACGCGCACGTTGGGGACCTCGAACCGCGCCTCGGCGTCGAACTCCTGGTAGGCCGGCGACAGCTTGAGCGCGCTCTGCGAGATGAAGCCCAGCCCCCGCCACTCGAAATGGGGACGCAGCTCGAACACCTCGGACATCACCTCGAGCGCGCGCAGGTTGCCCTCCTGCGGCACCACCCGGGTGTACTGGTTCTCGACCTCGCAGCGCCCGGCGCGCAGCTGGCGCAGGATCATCAGGACCGACTGCAGGATGTCGAGCGGCTCGAAACCCGAGATCACGATCGGACGGCCGTAGTCGGCGGGGATGAACTGAAACGGCCGTGCCCCGACGACCGTGCAGACGTGGCCGGGGCCGATGAAGCCGTCGAGCCGGAGGTCCGGAGACTCCAGCAGCGCCCGCAGCGGCGGCACGATCGTGACGTGGTTGCAGACGCAGGAGAAGTTCTGGATCCCCTCGGCCTTGGCCCGCTTGAGCGTCAGTGCCGTCGACGGCGCAGTGGTCTCGAAGCCGATCGCGAAGAAGACCACCTGGCGGCCGGGGTTCTCCCGCGCAATCCGCAGCGCATCGAGCGGCGAGTACACCATGCGCACGTCGGCGCCCTGGGCCTTGGCGTCGAGCAGCGTGTACTCGGACCCCGGGACCCGCAGCATGTCGCCGAAGCAGGTGAAAATCACGCCGTCGTTGCGGGCCACCGCTATCCCGTCGTCGACCCGTCCCATGGGGATCACGCACACCGGGCAGCCGGGGCCGTGCACGAGCTCGACGTTGGGCGGCAGCAGGTCGTCGATCCCGTACTTGTAGATCGAGTGGGTGTGCCCGCCGCAGACCTCCATCACCTTGTAGTGACGTCCCGGCTCGAGCTCGCTCAGGATCTGGGTCGACAGCGCGCGCCCCAGCTCGGCATCGCGGAACTCGTCGACGAACTTCATCCGGTGAGCCTCCGGTGGCGGATGGCCACGCCGGCGTGGACGATCACCTCGTCGCCGGCGTTGACCGGGCCGACGAGATCGATCGCCACGTCATGAAAATCCAGCTGCTCGTCGGCGCACACCGCGGTGACGTGTTCGACGCTGACCACCCGCATCGGGGTGCCCTCGTCGCCGCAGGTGATGCAGTGCTCCTGGTCGGCGTGACACGCTGCTGCGTCCGCGGAACGGGTGTCGGTGGCCTGGGGCTGTTCGCCGGCGGGCTCCGCGATCACTCAATCACGCTCGCCTTCAGCTCCTCGAGCTCCTGCTCGTAATCGGCTCCCATCCGCTGCAGCAGGGCGAGCGTCGCGTGCGCCTCCTCCTCGTCGACCTTCGACAGCGCAAAGCCGACGTGGATCAGAACCCAGTCGCCCGGCCTGGCGTGGTCGTCGTCGTTGGCCAGCAGGCTGACATTGATGTTGCGACGGACGCCGACGACGTCGACCTTGGCGATCTGGTTGGCCTCATCCACCATCTCCAAGACCTGTCCGGGGATCGCCAGGCACATCCGAATTGCTCTTCTCCTCTCTGGCAGTGACCGCGGACGGGGCGATGCCGGGGCGCCTGCCGGACTCCGGTATATCACTGCGCGATCGGTCGATTTGGAACGTGGTAATCCTGGTGACGGTAATCCGCGTTACAGCTTGCGGCGGCCCACTGGAACTGGTACCCACCGGCTTACACTTGCGTGCCGGAGGCCGGCGGAGGAGAGATCGGTTGCTGTGACCACTCGCTTGCGGGAGCCCAACTGAGACCGGACCAGGAGGGCACCGTCCATCCTCGCTGGGCGACCAGGCGAGAGCCGCCGAAGCGCTCCGGTTCGTATCGCTACCTGCTCGATCTGGACCTCGACCTGGGGGAGTCGCTGGACGTCCGGATGCGCCTCGCCGCCCGTCCGGCGGTCACCGCGGTGACTTTCGACTCCGAGGTCGGCGAGGTCAAGCTGGGCGATCGGCTGGCCGCCGCCGCCCCCGGCCCCGGAATTCTGGTGCTCGACGGGGTGCTGGCGTTGAGCGTCCGGGTCGGTGACCGGATCGCCGCCGAGCTGCTCGGCACCGGCGACATGATCGAGTCCACCGGGCACGACGACGACGAGCTGCTGGCCTGCGCGGTCGGCTGGCGGGCCCTGGTACCGATGCGCTTCGCGGTCCTCGACGCGGCGTTCGCCGAGCGGGTCCGGCCGTGGCCGGAGTTGATGACCACGCTTCTGCGCCGCGCCGAGCGGCGCGCCCGCAACCTCAACGTGCAGCGGGCGATCGCCTCCCAGCCGCGGCTCGACGTGCGGCTGGCGCTGATGCTGTGGCACCTGGCGGCGCGCTGGGGGCGGGTCGAGCCGGGCGGAATCCGGCTGCCGCTGCCGCTCACCCACCAGCTGCTGGGGCGGCTGGTCGGCGCCGAGCGGCCGTCGGTGTCGCACGCCCTCTCGCGGCTGGCCCGGGCGGGGCTGGTCACCGGCCACGGCGATGAATGGCATCTGCACGGAAACATTCGCGACCACCTGGGGTCGATGATCGAGCCCAGCGGCCGGGTGGAGCAGCTGCTCGAAGCGGCTTCCGGCGGGCGCGGTCTGGCCTGATGCGATCGGTCGAGTTCGGCCCGGGCTACACGCAGTCAGAGGCGCAACTGGTGCATGTCGTCTGGCTGACCTCGGGGCTGGGCTGCGACGGCGACTCGGTGGCGATGACCAGCGCGACCAACCCCAGCCTGGAGGACCTGGTCCGCGGGGTGCTGCCGGGGATGCCGCGGCTGGCGATCTACAACCCACTGCTGGCCTACGAGAGCGGCGAGCAGTTCATGCGCGCGTTCCACGAAGCGGCCGCGGGGGCGCTGGACCCGTTCGTGCTCGTCCTCGAGGGCTCGGTCCCCAACGAGCGGCTGAGCGGCGACGGCCACTGGGCCGCGCTCGGCGTCGATCCCGTCAGCGGCGACCCGATCGAGACCTGTGAGTGGATCGACCGCCTTGCGCCCCGGGCGGCGGCGGTGCTGGCGCTCGGCACCTGCGCGGCCTACGGCGGGATCCCGGCCATGCGGGGCAACCCCACCGGGGCCATGGGCCTGCGCGACTACCTGGAGGTCGGCTGGGTCTCCCGCGCCGGGCTGCCGATCGTCAACCTCCCCGGTTGCCCGGTCCAGCCTGACAACATCACCGAGGTCCTGCTCCATCTGGCGCTGCACATCGCGGGCGTCGAGCCGATGATCGAGCTCGACGAGCAGGGTCGCCCGGGGTGGCTGTTTCAGCGCACCGTGCAGCAGGGCTGCGGGCGGGCGGGGTTCGCCGAACAGGGCGAGTTTGCCGTCTCGTTCGACGATTCACGGGGCTGCCTGGTGAAGCTCGGCTGCAAGGGACCGGTGGCCAGGTGCAACGTGCCGTTGCGGGGATGGGCGGGCGGGGTCGGCGGCTGTCCCAACGTGGGCGGGATCTGCGTGGGGTGCACGATGCCCGGCTTCCCGGACAAGTTCATGCCGTTCATGGCGCCCAGCCCGCTGGGGACGCTGGCGGCCCGCGGCCGGCAGTTCAGCTACGGCCCGATCGTGGCTCGGCTGCGCCGGCGGGCGATGCGCCGCGAATTCGAGCGCCTGGCGTCCTGATGCCCACCAGGGTCATCTTTCGCTGTGACTTCTGCGGCGGTGGGCCCGATCCATTGACCCAGCTGGCACTGGAGCGGCAGCTGCGCGAGCTGGCCTTCGGCGAGTACCTGGAGGTCGCGCCGGGCCACTGGCTGGTGTGGCTGGGCGGCGGCCCGCTGGGTCCGCGCCGCTACGCGTGCGAGTCCCACCGGGGGGACCTCACCGCCGATCTGCGCGAGCACTACGGGACGATCGCTCCGAATCCCTGGAAGCGCCCGCCGTACCCGACCAGCTGTCGCTCCGGCGATACCGAGCGCGCGATCCGCAACGGGGGGCTGTCGGCGATCCCGAAATGGGGGTTTGGGTGAGCTCGGGCGGTGGGGGTGCCGGCTCGGGGGGCGGTCCGGGCTCGGGCGGCGGTCCGGGCTCGGGCGGCGGTCCGGATGCGGGCGGCGGTCCGGGCTCGGGCGGCGGTCCGGATGCGGGCGTGCTGGGCCGGACCGTGTATGACGGCGAGGGCTACAAGCCGTTCGGGGAATTCACCGTCGCCGACGTCCAGGGTCGGGCCGCCGAGCTGGCGTCGGTGACCGGATGGGGGCCGACCGCGCGCGTGGGGGCGGTGGCGCGGGGGTGGTCGGAGCTGGCCCGCGTGATGGCCGCCGCCGGAGCCCAGCGGGTGGCCGAGCTCGACCTCGCCGAGGCCGAGCGGTTCGCCCGCAAGCTGTGGGTTGTCCCACCCGGCGGCAGTCTGCTCTAGGCGGCGGACCGGCGAGCATCCTTGTCAAAGCGACGGACCCGGGCGCTTCCCGCAAAGCGCCCGGGTTGCCGTCTCCCTGTCGGTCCCCGCGGCGGGCTGGCTTCCCGCCCCGCTGGTCCTGCCAATGGCCCTGGATCGGAGCCGTGTCGGCCATGGTCGATGTCCTTCAACTGAGGACGTCAACGTGAGCTTTCAGGGCACAAAACGACCCGCCGCCGGGAAACTTGCGAAAACTCCTCTGATCAGGTGGGCGGGGCCGGCGGCGCGGGGGCCGGCGCGGCCCGGCGGGCGGCCGGGCGGCCCGCGAAGTCGCCGGCGCGGGCTGGCCGGCGGCCGGGCTCGCCCCCGGCGAGCGCCGCGGCGGCCCTCAGCCGACGATCCGGAACACGCCCCGCATGAACGGGTGGATCCGGCAGAAGAACGTGTAGGTGCCCGGTTTGAGGGTCCGGGGGGTACTCCAGTTCAGCCGGCCGATCGCCGGCGTGCCCTTGCCGAGCTGTCCGGAGTCGTAGTTGCCGGGTCCGTTGGCCAGCGGATACGAGATCCCGGTGTTCAGCCCGCAGGGGTTCTGGCACGCCGTGACGGTGTGGAACACCGACGCCATGTAGGCCTGGGTGGGAACCACCGGGTTGCCGGGCGACAGCGGGCTGGCGTCGTCGTTGATGAACCGCAACGACTGGCCTTGGTGGACCGTGGGGATGCAGCGGTTGGAGCCGGTGGCGTTGAAATCTCCGGGGTTGAAGCTGAAGCCGGAGATCGTCACCTGCCTGCGGGAGCAGTCGGGGAACTTGGTGGGGTTGACGCCGATCGAGTAGGCGCCGCCGTGGTTGTTGTCCTCGGCCAGGTGGCCGTGGGTGAGGTGGCCGCGCTGATCGAGCTTGTGGGTGAAGGGGTCGGTGCCGCCCTGCCCGTTCCAGGCCTCCCAGACGACCATGATCCCCATCGACTCGTACCAGGAGGCGCGCCTGGTGTCGTAGGTGGTGCTGACCCGCAGCACGTCGCCCGCCTTGACCTGCGGCCGCCAGTCGGCCGGCGTCGCGGTCATCGCCATGTCCCAGGAGATCGGCCCGCGCGGGTCCCAGTAGTGCGCTTGGGAGCGGAACAACCGGACCGAGTCCGGAACGCTGCCGGGGATCGCCCCGCCGCTGGCGTGGGCGCCGGCGCGGATCAGGTCGAGATCGTCGTAGAGGCCTCCCGGGTGCAGGTGGCCCGCGGTGCCGATCAGCGTGCCGGGATGGTCGACCGTGAACTCGTTCAGTGGCGGCTGCCCGGCGGGGTAGGGCTGCTTGGCCATGTCCGGGAACGTGAACTTCCCGTTGACGCCGCTGTAGCGATGGACGTCGAACACCGGGTAGATGTGGTGTGCCTCCGCGTCCGTCCAGATCGGGTGCACGGGGGTGATCCCGGCCGACGCCGGAGCGGTGGCGGGCACGAATTCGATCGTGTAGTCGATGTACACGCTGGTGGCCCTGGCGGTCAGGTTGTGGATCATGTAGTTCAGGACCCAGACGTCGCTGGCGCCGATCGGATAGCCGTAGCCCTGGGGGAAGTCGGTGGCGGTCTTCTCCTCTCCCGAGGCCATGAACGGGTACAGCCCCCCGTAGCCGTTGCCCTCGCCCTCGCCGGTGGCTCCGTTGCTGAGCCACACGCCGTGATGCAGATGGATCACGTCGACCCGGGGGATCTTCCCGCAGCACTTGCCGCTGGGCAGGGCGAAGTGGAGGTTCGGCTGCACTCCCACCATGAATCCGTTCCGATGGGGCTTGGGGACGTTGTTGTGATCCAGCAGGATCAGGTTGGCGCCGGGCGTGACCCGGTACGGGCCGGCGGCGAAATGCAGAACCTGCATCCCGGGATAGGAGGGGATCGACGACGCGGCGGACGCCGCGGACGCGGACGCCGCGAAGCACGCCAGCGCCAGGCAGGCCATCACCAGTCCCATTAGCGATCGCGTCACTGCGGACCCACCTCCGGACCGCCTCCCCGCGGGGATTCAATCAGACGGCCCGGGGCGACCGCGCCGCGCCCGCCGGCGCCGCGATCAGCCGATTTTCGGTTGTGGGTGGGCTACCAGGCCTGGGTGCCGCCGCAATGCGGGCAGCCGACCGAAGTCGAAACCTGCGCCTCGAACACGAACCCGCAGTGGCAGGCATAGACCGCCTGATCCTGGGGTGCGGGCTCGCGCCGGCGGCGGCCGTTCGCCGCGCCGTGGGCAGATGTCGTCTGGGCCGGCTCCGAGGAGCCGGGGGCTTCTCCGCCCCCCGCGGCTCGCCCCAGCCGCCTTTCACGGTGGCGCCCGATCCTGGAGGCGCCGAGTTTTGTTCTAGCGAGCACTGTCATATAAGAAAACGGCGGAGCCGGGAAAAGGTTTCGCCGTAAGGCCATATTTTCCTGGTGCTAACGCAATGCTAATTCGGAATGAGGACAACTGTGCGCGTACCGCACAAAGTCCGTCCTACAAGGCGCCTGTCAGCGGGCCGATCGGCCCCGGATCGGCCGGCAGAGCGGGACGTCGGCCAGGACTCGTGTGGGACAATTGGCCGAGGCATGGATCCCGGCCGGAAGCGCGCAATACGTCTTACGATCGCCCTCACCGTCGCGCTGCTGCTGGCGTCGGCGCTGGTCTACACCAGCTTCAGCGCCGGACGCGACGAGTTCACTGCTTCGCAATTGCTGCGCAACGCCAGGCCGGGCCAGTCCTACATCCTGGCTGGCACCGTGCTCGACGGCTCGGTCCACCATCAGGGCGAGGCGCTGCTGTTCCGGGTGCGCGATCCGAAGCTAAGGGTCTCGGTGCCGGTGCGCTACACCGGCATCGTCCCCGACCCTTTTGCGCAGGGGCGCGGGGTCCTGATCACGGTCAAGGAGGGGGGCTCCGAAAGCTTCATCGGGGAGTCCAATTCACTGACCACCAAGTGCCCGTCCAAGTACAAGGCCGCCTCGGGCTCATACTGATCTGATGGCTGTCCTCGGTCGCGCGCTGCTGTTCCTGGGCCTGCTCGTCGCCCTCTACGGGATCGCCGCCTCGATCCGCGGCGGGCGGACCCGCAACCAGGACTGGATCGACTCCGGCCGCCGCGCCGTCTACGCGCTGGCCGGGCTGATGACGATCGCCTTCGTGATCCTCGAGGCGGCGTTCCTGCGCTCGGACTTCTCGTTCAACGTCGTTGCGGCGCACTCCTCGACGACCACGCCGACTTTCTACAAGGCCGCTGCCGCGTGGTCCTCACAGGAGGGCTCGCTGCTGCTTTGGGTCTTCCTGCTGTCGGTCTGGTCGAGCCTGGTCCTGTTCCTCACTCGTCGGCGCGCGCGGGAGATCGCGCCGTACGCGACCGCGGTCCTGCTGGTCTTCGGCGCCTTCTTCATCGCGCTGACGACCTTCTTGGCCAACCCGTTCGCCACCACATCGCACCCGCCCACCGAAGGGGCCGGGCTGGATCCGCTGCTGCTTCACCCCAGCATGATGATCCACCCCCCGATGCTGTATTCGGGCTACACGCTGCTGACGATCCCGTTCGCGTTCGGGATCGGGGCCCTGGTCACCGGCAAGCTCGGCTCGGACTGGATAGCCGTGACACGTAAATTTGCGCTGGCGGCGTGGCTGTTTCTGGGGATCGGCATCCTGCTCGGCGCCCGCTGGTCCTACACCGAGCTGGGCTGGGGCGGCTACTGGGCCTGGGACCCGGTCGAGAACGCGGCCCTGATGCCGTGGCTCTGCGTGACCGCGTTCATCCACTCGGCGATGATCCAGGAGAAGCGGGGGATGCTGAAGGTCTGGAACGTGTCGCTGATCCTCGCCAGCGGGACGCTGTCGATCCTGGGCACGTTCCTGGTTCGCTCCGGGGTTCTGGACTCGATTCACGCCTTCGGCGCCTCGACTCTGGGGATCCCGTTCGTCCTGCTGCTGGCGACGATGATCGGCGGCGGCATCGCGCTGATCGTCTGGCGACGCGACCAGCTGCGATCCGAGGCCAGGCTCGACTCGCTGCTGTCCCGCGAGGCCGTCTTTCTGTTCCAGAACCTGGTGCTGGTGGCGATGGTGTTCGTGATCTTCTGGGTGACGTTCTTCCCGCTGATCTCGCAGGCTCTGACCGGGACCAAGGTCTCGGTCGGCCCGCCGGCCTTCCGGCCGTTCATCGTCCCGCTCTCGCTGGTGCTGGTGCTGCTTTCGGGCATCGGTCCACTGATCGCCTGGCGCCGCGTGACGGCCGCCAACCTACGACGCAACTTCGTCTTCCCCGTCGCCGCCGGGCTGCTGGCGCTGGTCTTGCTGATTGCCGTCGCCGGAGTCGCCGGCAGGCCGTTGGCGCTGCTCATGTTCGTGCTGGGCACATTCGTGATCGCGTCGGTGGCGCAGGAGCTGTGGCGCGGGGTGGCCGCCCGCCGCGCGATGTCGCGCGAGCCGGTGCCGCTGGCCTTCATCCAGCTGATCCGGCGCAACCGTCGCCGCTACGGCGGCTACATCGTCCACGCCGGGCTGGCCGTACTGCTGATCGGCGTCGCCGCCTCGTCATCGTTTCAGCACTCCCGCGACGTGATCCTCAAGCCCGGGCAGAGCTCACGCGTCGACGGCTACCAGATCACCTACGTGCGCCCCACCGCGACCGCGACCGCGGCCAAGCTGTCGTTCGGCGCCGTGCTCAACGTCACCAAGGGCGGCAAGCACGTGACCACGTTGCACACCACGCGCGGGTTCTATCCCTCCCAGGATCCGACGCTCGGCGTGCTGGGGCGGTTCTTCAACGGGTCCGCGGACAGCCAGGTGGGTCTGCGGGCCGGCCTGACCAAGGACATCTGGACCGTCATCAACCCCGATCTGACACCGCTGCAGGGTCAGATCGACCAGGGCGACAGGATCTTCCAGAGGCTGCTCAGTCAGGAGATGAGCACGTTCGCGGCCCGTCACTTCACGACCGCCCAGGCCGAGCAGGCGCTGGCGCCGCTGTGGCGGGAGCGCGACCAGGCGATCAGCGGCCTGGCCGGGCGGTTCGTGTCGCATCCGTGGGCTGTCAACTTCCTGCTGATCGTCTCGCCGCTGGTCACCTGGATCTGGCTGGGGGCGCTGATCATCGCGATCGGCGGTCTGATCGCGCTGTCGCCGATCCCGGCGTTCGCCCGCCGCCGCCTGCCCGCGTCGTCCCCGGCGCGTCCAGCGCCGTCGGTGCCCGCTCGCGAGCTTGCTTGAGATCGTCCTCGTCCTGGTCGTCCTGGCGATCGTGGTGTTGGTCGTCTCGGCGCCGCTGACCCGATCCCGCCCGCCCGTGCACCCGGCCCCGCCGGTCGACCGCGATGAGGTGACCGAGCTCGAGGCGGCCCGCGAAGCCAAGTACCGCGAGATCCGCGACGCCGACATGGACCACCGCACCGGCAAGCTGTCGGACGCCGACTACGAGACGACCGACTCGACGCTGCGGGCCGAGGCGATCGAGATCCTGCGTGAGCTCGACCGCGCTCGCGATAGCGATCCTGCGTGAGCTCGAACGCGCTCGCGATAGCGATCCTGCGTGAGCTCGAACGCGCCCACGAGATCTCCTGAGCGGCTACCATCGCCAGCGTGACGACGATCCTCGAACTGGTCCAGGTGGGCCTCTGCGTGGGGCTGGTGTTCCTGATCCTGATGCACTCCGGCAAGGACGCCGGACTGTCGGGCGCCTTCGGCGTGGGCACCGGCGCCGGCCCGCTCGGTGGAGGATCGCTGGTGGAGCGCAACCTGAACCGCTGGACGATCGCCTTTGCGGTCCTGTTCGTGGTCAACACGATCGTGTTGATCAAGATCTCCTGAGCCCGGCAGGCCCAGAGTGACGGGCTCAGCGGTCGGGCTGCTGCCCGAGGCCGTCGACGAGCCGCAACAGGTCCAGCGGGCTGAACGGCTTGGTCAAGAACAGGTCGGCCCCGGCGTCCTCGGCCATCCGCTCGACCTGGTCGCCGTGGACCGCGGTCAGCATCACGATCGTGGTCTCGCTGGTGGCCGGGTCCGAGCGCAGCCGGCGACAGGCGTCGATCCCGTCCATCCGCGGCATGTCGACGTCGAGGAACACGATCGCCGGCTGCTCGCGTACCGCCACCTCTATCGCCTCCAACCCATCGGCGGCCTCGTGCAGCTCGAACTCGGATACATCCTCCAGCGTGGTGGCGACTAGCTTGCGGATGAAGGGATCGTCGTCGACAACGAGCACTCCGCGGCTCATCGGATGTCCACCCCGATGCGCTTGATCGTCGCGTCGTCGATGGAGTTGAAGGCCTCGACAACCTGGGGATCGAAGTGCGAGCCGGCCTCGGCAGAGATCATCTCGCGCGCCTCGTGCAGCGACGAGGCGGGCCGGTAGGGCCGATCGCTGGTCAGCGCGTCGAGCACGTCGGCGACAGCGAACACCCGCGCGGCCAACGGAATCTCCTCCCCGGCCAGCCCGTCCGGATATCCGCTGCCGTCCCACCGTTCATGGTGGGAGCGCACCACCCGGGCGGCCTCCGACAGGAACTCGATCTCGCCCACGATCTCGGCTCCGATCGCCGGATGGCGAGCCATCAGGGCGCGCTCCTCGTCGGTGAGCTTGCCGGCCTTGTAGAGGATCGCGTCGGGGATCGCGAGCTTGCCGATGTCGTGCAGCAGGAACCCGAACTCGAGCTCGGAAGCTTCCGGCCGGGGCAGGCCGAGGGCGCGGGCGATCTCGATCCCGTAGGCGGCGACGCGCTCGGCGTGCTTGCCGGTGTAGGCGTCGCGGGCCTCCACGGCATTGGACAGCGCCCGCACCGTGGCCATGTAGGAGCGGCTGAGCTCCTGGGAGCGGGCCCGCTCCTCCTTGAAGGTCTCCCGGAGGTCGGCGGCATAGCGCTCGAGCTGCAGCTCGTTGTCGGCGGCGTCGCGCTCGCGGCGCGCGAGCTCGGCGCGCAGCTGCGCGATCTCCTGGGTCAGCTCAGCCTCGCTTCTGAGCTCCATTCGTCCTTCAGCCTCGTCTGTTGTCTGTCTCCGCGCAGTGCCGCCAGCAGGGCCTGCGCGGCGTCCTCGACCGGCACGACTTCCATGCCGAGATTCACGATACCCGAGGGTGTCGGCGTCTCGGCATCGGAGAATAGGATCACCGCCCGTCGGAGCCGGCGTCCGCGCAGGTCCAGCGCCTGAAGCGCGGCCTGGGGGTTGCGGATTCCGACGTCGATCAGCGCCACCTCGAAGCGACGCTCGCTGCAGACGCGGGCCGCCGCCGGCCCGGTCGTCTCCCAATGGTGGTCGATCCCCAGTTCGTCGAGCGCCGGCTCGAGCGCGGGCTGCATCGCCTCGCGTCCGACCACCAGCACCCGGGAGCGGCCCGCGCGGACGGCCGCGGCGAGCACGTCGCGCAGCTCGTCGGCGTCGATCGGCTTGGTCACGACCCACTCGCCGGCCAGCTCCTTGCCGCCGGCGAACACCGACACGAACAGGATCGGGGTGGAGCGCAGCTCGGGGTCGGCGCGGATCTGGCGCAGCACCTCGAAGCCGTCCAGACCGGGCATCAGGATGTCCAGCGTGACTGCGTCGTAGCGCTGCTCGCGCAGCCGCGCCAGGGCCTCGTGGCCGGTGCCGGCGATTGTGGTCTGGATCTCCAGGGGGATCAGCTGGCTGGCGATCAGCTCGGCGATGTCGCGTTCGTCGTCGACGATCAGGACCTTGCGGCCGCGGATCACCTCCAGCGAGTCGGCGGCGTCGGCGCTGACCACCGCTGCGGGGATCCGCACGTAGAAGGTGGTGCCGCGGCCGGGCTCACTCTCGACGTCGATCTCGCCGCCGTGCAGGTCGACGAGCGACTTGACGATCGACAGGCCCAGCCCGGTCCCCGGCGTCGAGGAGTTGGCGCTGCGCGCGCGGTAGAAGCGCTCGAACACATGCTCGAGCTCGGCCTCGCTCATCCCGACCCCGGAGTCCGCGACCACGATTTGCACCCAGGCGCGGTCGGCCTCGACTCCGACGTGGATCCGCCCTCCGTCCTCGGTGTAGAGGTGTGCGTTGGTGAGCAGGTTGGCCAGGATCTGCCGGACCCGAGCCGGATCGCCGAGGCCCAGCGGCAGCGTCGGCGCGATGTAGACACCGAGCTGCTGCTGGTGGTCGGCGATCCGCGGGCGCATCAGCTCGACGACGTCCTGGACGGCCTCGCCGACGTCGATCGGCCGGCGGGCGATGTCGACGTTGTCGGCCTCGATCCGAGCCACTTCGAGCAGGTCGTTGACGAGCTCCACGAGCCGGTCGGTCGAGCGCAGGATGATGTCGATGAACTCCCGTTGTCGCGCCGACATGTCCTGGGGGCTGCGTTCCAGCAGCTCCACGAAGCCCTTGATCGAGGTCAAGGGGCTGCGCAGCTCGTGGGAGGCGGTGGCCACGAACTCGCTCTTGGCCCGTTCCAGCCGAGCCCGCTCGGTCACGTCGCGCACGGTCCACACGATCCCGTCGGCCTCGGTTCCCAGCGGCGCCGCCGTCACCGCCAGGGTGCGGCCGCCGTGCTCGGTGACCGTCTCCCGGGCCAGGGCGGTGGCCAGTGGTGGCAGCGGGCTGCCGGGGCCGTTGATCGCCATCCCGGGCCGCAGCTCCGGGACGAGATCGGCGGCCCGCGGGTTGGTGGTCGAGACCTTGCCGCCGGCGTCGGTGACCAGCAGGGCGTCGCCGAGGCTCTCGATCGTGACCGCCAGCCGGCGACGCTCGTCCTCGATCCTGGCCTGGGCCCCGGCCAGGTCGGCGCCCATCGCGTTGAAGGCGGCACCGAGATCGCGCAGCTCTCTGGGCCCCGCCGGCTCGACTCGCCGCTGCAGGTCGCCCGCGGCCAGCGCCTGGGTGGCGTCGACGAGCGCGTCGAGCGGACGCCGCATCGATCTGACCAGGATCGCGATCAGCGCCAGGGCGGCGATAAGGGCCAGCCCCCCGGCGATGATCACCAGTGCAACCGCTCGGCGCGAGCGCGCCCGGGCGGTGGCGCGGGCCTGCGCCTGGCGATGCTGCTGGCGTTCCTGCAGCTCGGTGGCCAGGGCCCCGGCACGGGCCAACGGCCCGGCTCCGGCGATGAGCGATACGCCGGCCGAGGCCCGCCGCCTGACTGCAACCTGGGTGGCGACCTGCCTGGCCACCAGGCGGGCGCTCCGGGGGTCGGCAGCGGCGAGCCGGGTGGCGGTGGCCTGGGCGCGCCGATACGCCCTCAAGGCCCGGCTGCGGGCCGCGCCGGCGCCCGGACCGCGGACGTCGCGCAGGACCTCGGCTTCGGCGATCGAGGCGCTGGTCAGGTTGGCCACCGCGGTGGCCAGGTGGGAGGTCTGTCCCAGCGTGTCCTCGTAGCGCTGCCGGGCGTCGTACAGGCTGGCCACCCCGGCCACGGCCACCAGCGCGAGCACGATCGCCAGCCCGATCAGCGCCAGGCGGAGCGAGCGAGCGATCGAGAGACGGCGCATAGCTGAAATGGGTCGCCGAAGCGACGCGCCCGCCGATCGTACTCATGAGCGCGGCAGAGTCCCCCGCAAACACCGAAAAAATGGCGCTTCGGGCTCGAGATAACTGCTGCCCTGACCGGGGCGACGGCTGCAAGTTTCGCTGCATCCCCGCCTGGTAAAGCGCCTGCTGAGCGGGCACTTGCTAGCGTCGCGCCGTGGCCGCGCGGCACCCACCGGGCGCGCGTTTGCGTGCCCGCGCACGCGCTGGCCAACTCCCCGCTTCGCATGCACAAAGTTCGCCGCATCGGGTCCGCAATCCTCCTCGCCGCAGCCGGCTGCGGCGCGCTCGCGGCGTCGGGCTCGGCCGATCTGACCAGTAGCTACCAGGCCGGTCAGCAGCGCTCCTCGCAGCTGCGTTCGAAGATCCACTCCGAGACCAATCGGATCAACGGCTTCGAGGGCACGGTCAACTCGCTGCGGGCGCGGCTCAATGCCGTTCAGGAGAGCGTCGATGTCCAGGAGCGCCTGCTCGCCTCGGTGACCGACCAGCTGTCGACCGCGCGGGGGCGGCTCACCGAGCTGCGCGCTCGCTACACCCAGGATCAGCAGGCGCTCGCGGCGCAGCTGCGGGCCGACTATGAAGCCCCGCCACCGACGATCGTGGGCGTGGTGGTCGACTCCGGAGGGTTCGGCGACCTGCTCAACCGGATCAACGATCTGACCGCAATCGAGCGCAAGAACGCGCAGACGACTCAGTCGGTGCGAGCGGCCCGCATCGCTGTCCAGGCGCAGACGGTGCGCCTGGCCAAGGTCCAGGCCCGGCGGCGGCGGGCCACCGCGGCGGTGGTCGTGGAGCGCGACAACGTCGCGCAGCTCAAGGTCTCGATCGTCAACCGCGAGCTGTCGGTCCAGCGGGCCCGCAGCCGCGACGCCGGCCGGCTCTCGGCGCTGCACCGTCGATTGGTCCACGAGGCCCAGATCCTCGATGCTCGCGCGGCCCGGGCGCAGACGCTGTCGTCAGGCGGCGCCGTTGCACCGCCGAGCGGCTGCGCCAACACGCCGTTCGTCGCCCATGGCGGCGAATTTGGCTTCTTCCAGGCGCCGGGCACCAACTACAGCGTCGGCGAGGAGCCGATCCTCGCCGCCCGCCTGGACCAGCTCGGCAAGGCGCTGCAACTGCACCTGATCGGGGTCTCGGGCTACCGGACGCCGCAGCACTCGGTCGAGGTGGGCGGGTTCGCCGACGATCCCCACACCAAGGGGCTGGCCTCCGACACGCCAGGTGTGGAGGGCGTCCCCGAGTCCACGCTGAACGAATTCTGCCTGACGCGGCCGTTCCCAGGCGCGCGCGAGGCCGACCACATCCAGGAGTCCTAGCCTCCGGCGAATCCGGGACGTGATGTCAATCTGGTTCCGCCTAGCCGAACCCAGATGACCCACGTCTCGCGGCGGCGCTCCCCGGACCGGGCGAACTGGATCCGCCGCGGACCTCGCGGGCCGCCCGAGCGCAGACGTCCCCGCGAGGACGCCGGGTACGCAAAGCGCACATTGAGCCGCATAGCGCCCACGCAAACGACTAATGTCCCCGCAGCGATGTCCGAGCGTACGCAGGTCGCGATCGTGGGCGCCGGCCCAGCCGGACTGCTGCTGGGGGCCCTGCTTGATCGGCACGGCATCGAATCGATCATCCTGGAGGCACGCAGCCGCGAGTACATCGAGGCGCGGATCCGCGCCGGGGTGCTCGAGCAGGGGACCATGGAGGTGCTGCGCGAGGCCGGGGTCGGCGAGCGGATGGACCGCGAGGGGCTGATCCACGGCGGGATTTACATCTGCTTCGACGGCACCCGTCACCACATCCCGATGGCCGAGCTGACCGGCGGGCGCTCGGTGATGATCTACGGGCAGACCGAAGTGGTCAAGGATCTGGTCGCGCACCGGCTCGAGACCGGCGCTCCGCTGTGGTTCGAATGCGACCAGGTGTCGGTCAACGGGCTCGAGGACGACGAGCCCGTTGTCCGCTACACGCGCGAAGGCTCAGAGCACCAGCTCGAGTGCGAGATCGTGGCCGGCTGCGACGGCTCGCACGGCGTCTGCCGCTCGGCGGTCCCCGCCGAGCTGGTGAGCGTGTGGGAGCGCGAGTACCCGTTCGCCTGGCTGGGGATCCTCGCGGAGGTGCCACCGTCGACTGACGAGCTGATCTATGCCCAGCACGAGCAGGGGTTCGCCCTGCACAGCATGCGCTCGCTCGAGCTCAGCCGCCTCTACATCCAGGTCGACCCCGACGACGACATCGCCAACTGGCCAGACGAGCGCATCTGGGGTCAGCTGCACGACCGCCTGGCCAGCGAGGACTGGGAGCTGACCGAGGGCCCGGTGCTCGAGAAGTCGATCACGCCGATGCGGAGCTTCGTGGCCGAGCCGATGCGCTACCGCTCGCTGTTCCTGGCCGGCGACGCCGCCCACATCGTGCCGCCCACCGGCGCCAAGGGACTGAACCTGGCGGTGGCCGACGTGACCGTGCTGGCCCAGGCGCTGGTGGATCACTTCGACTCGGGCTCCGACTCCGGTCTCGACGCGTACTCCGACCGCTGCCTGGGCAGGGTCTGGCGCGCGCAGCACTTCTCGTGGTTCATGACCACGATGCTGCACACCAACCCCCGTGACGACGACTACGGGCGCAAGCTGCAGCGCTCCCAGCTGGAGTACGTGTGCCGCTCCAAGGCCGCCGCCACCTCGCTGGCCGAGAACTACGTCGGGCTGCCGCTGGCCCGTGAGACGGCGAGCATGGTCGACGATGGCTGAGGTGACCACCCTGCCGGAGGCCGTCGCCTCGCTGGTCGGCGACGGGGACGCGGTCGCGCTGGAGGGATTCACGCACCTGATCCCGTTCGCCGCCGCGCACGAGCTGCTGCGTCAGGGGCGGCGCGAGCTGGAGCTGATCCGGATGACCCCGGACGTCCTCTACGACCAGATGATCGGGATGGGTGCGGCACGCAGGCTGGTGTTCTCCTACGGCGGCAACCCGGGCGTGGGCAGCCTGCACCGCTTCCGCGACGCGATCGAGAACGGATGGCCGCGGCCGATCGAGCTCGAGGAGCACAGCCACGCCGGGATGGCCAATCGCTATGCCGCCGGGGCGGCGCGGATGCCACTGGCGGTGATGCGCGGCTACGTGGGCACCGATCTGGCGCGGCTGACCCGTGTCGAGCCGATCACCTGTCCGTTCACCGGCGAGCAGCTGGTCGCGGTGCCGGCGCTGCGGCCCGACGTGGCGATCGTCCACGCCCAGGAGGCCGATCGCGACGGCAACGTGCACCTGTGGGGGATCCCCGGCGTGCAGAAGGAGGCGGTGCTGTCTGCAGACCGCTCGCTGGTGACCGTCGAGCGGCTGGTCGACCGGATCGAGCCGCGTCCCGGCGGAGTGGTGATCCCCGGCTGGGTGATCGACGCCGTGGCCGAGGCACCCGGCGGCTCATACCCCTCCTACAGCCTGGGGGTGACCGACCGCGACAACGACTTCTACCGCTCCTGGGACAAGATCAGCCGCGACCGCGAGGAGTTCGCCGAGTGGATGCAGGCGCACGTGCTGAGTGAGGTGGGTGCCCGGTGAGCGACGGCAACTCCAAGGCCGACGGGCGCCCGCAGAGCTCGGAGCCGGCGTCTGATGAGGTGCAGACCGTCGTCGCGGCGCGGCGGCTGGAGCGCGTCCGCTCGGTGTTCATCGGGGTGGGGCGGCCCAGCACGGCGGCGATCCTGGCCCGCATGGTCCACAACCCCGATCTGGTGCTGGTCTACGAGTCGGGCACGATCGGGGCCAAGCCGTTTCACATCCCGCTCTCGATCGGCGACGGCGAGCTGGCCGAGACCGCCGACGCGGTGGTGTCGGTGCCGGAGATGTTCAACTACTGGATCGGGCCGGGTCGCGTCCAGGTGGCGTTCCTGGGCGCCGCGCAGGTGGACCGCTTCGGCAACCTCAACTCGACAGTGATCGGCGAGTACGCGCATCCCAAGACGCGCTTGCCGGGCGCCGGCGGCGCGCCCGAGATCGCGTCCAGCTGCGAGGAGGTGGTGGTGATCATCCCCCACACGCCGCGGTCGTTCGTGGAGCGGCTGGACTTCCGGACCACGGTCGGCTACGGCGATGGCCCGGGCGATCGCGACCGGCTCGGCTTCCGCGGACGCGGGCCCACGGCGGTGATCACCGACCTCGGGGTGCTCGAGCCCGATCCCCGCAGCCGGGAGCTGACCTTGACCCAGGTCCATCCCGGGGTCGAGGTCGAGCAGGTCCGGGAGGCGACCGGATGGGAGCTGCAGGTCGCCGACGAGCCGTCGCGTACGCCGCCGCCGACCGACCAGGAGCTGTCCGCGCTGCGGGAGCTGATGAGCCGATGAGGCAATGAGGAGACCGCGCAGTGAGGAGACCGCGATGACCGAACAGAGCACCGAGACCGAGCCGATCTACGACCCGGTGACCGACACCCCCGAGCACTACGTCCGGGAGGGGCCGGAGGCCCATCCGCCGCTCGACTACCCGCCGTACAAGTCGACCGCGCTGCGTCATCCCAAGCAGCCGCTGGTGTACCTGCCGCACTCGGTGACCGAGATCACCGGGCCCCGGATGGGCGACGCGCGGGTGCTCGGCGAGCACGACAACAACCTGACCGTCCAGCACGACGGTGAGCCGATCGGCGAGCGGATCACGGTAACCGGACGGCTGTTCGACACCGAGGGGAAGCCGCTTCGCAACACGCTGGTCGAGATCTGGCAGGCCAACGCGGCGGGACGCTACCTGCACCGCTGGGACCGCTGGCCCGCGCCGCTGGACCCCAACTTCTCCGGGGCTGGGCGCTGCCTGACCGACGACCAGGGCGGCTACCGCTTCTTGACGATCAAGCCCGGCCCCTACCCGTGGGGCAACCACTACAACGCCTGGCGACCGGCGCACATCCACTTCTCGCTGATGGGCCGAGCCTTCACCCAGCGACTGGTGACCCAGATGTACTTCCCCGGTGACCCGTTCTTCCCCTACGACCCGATCTTCAACTCGGTCGCCGACGAGCGAGCTCGCCAGCGGATGGTCTCGCGCTTCTCGATCCACGCCACCGAGCCCAACTGGGCCGCCGCCTACGAATTCGACATCTACCTGCGGGGGCCCTCGGCGACCCCGTTCGAGGAGCAGCATTGATCTTCGCCACCACGCCGTCGCAGACCGTCGGCCCGTACTTCGCGATCGGCCTGCCCTGGCCGGAGGGACCCAACGCCGTCCCGGAGGGCACTCCCGGCGCGATCACCATCACCGGAGTGATCTATGACGGCGACGGGGAGCCGGTCCCCGATCATCTGGTCGAGACCTGGCAGGCCGACTCCGACGGCCGGTTCGCCGACCTGCACGGTCACGGCGGGGTGTCGGAGCTGGCCGGCTTCCGGGGCTTCGCGCGCTACGGCGTCGAGGACGGAGACGGGACGTATGAGATCGTGACCGTCAAGCCCGGCCCGGTCGTCGCCTCGGATGGGACCATGCAGGCGCCGCACATCGACGTGTCGGTGTTCGCCCGTGGCATGCTCAATCGCTGCGTGACCCGCATCTACTTCTCCGACGAGGCACAGGCCAACGCTGCCGACCCGGTCCTGGCGCGGGTACCGGCCGAGCGGCGCGGGACGCTGATCGCCCAGCCCACCGCCGATGGCTACCGCTTCGACATCCGCCTGCAGGGCCCCGGCGAGACGGTCTTCTTTGCCGTCTGAGCAGGGCCTGTTCGGCGGCATCTACGCACACGGCGCCACGGCCGCGCAGCTCGACGACGCCGCGTGGCTGCGGGCGATGCTCGACGTCGAGGCGGCTTTGGCGCGAGCCTGCGCCGACCAGGGCCTGATCCCGGCGGCGTCCGCTGACGCGATCGCGGCGGCGTGCCTGCCGGAGCGCTTCGACGTCGAGGAGCTGGGCGTGGAGGCGGCTGCCAACGCCACTCCGGTGGTGGGGCTGGTGCGCGCGCTGCGCAACCTGGTCGGCGAGCCGGCCCGCGAGCACGTCCACCTCGGTGCCACCAGCCAGGACGTGGTCGACACGGCGCTGATGCTGATCGCTCACCGGGCACTGGGGCCGCTGCTCGCCGACGCGGCCGCCGCCGCCGAGGCCGCCGCTCGGCTGGCCGACACGCACCGAGAGACGGCGATGGCCGGGCGGACGCTGCTGCAGCAGGCCCTGCCGGTCTCCTTCGGGCTGCGGGCGGCCGGCTGGCTGCAGGGAATCGACAGCGCCCGCGGACGTCTGACCGAGATCCGCGGCTCCGAGCTGGCGGTCCAGATGGGGGGCCCGGTCGGGGCCAGGCCGCCGGCGGTCGCCGCGGGGGTGGCCGGCGAATTGGGGCTGGCCGAGCCGGTGGTCCCGTGGCAGGCGATCCGCGTCCGGCCCACCGTTCTGGCCGGCGCCCTGGGGGTCCTGGCGGGAGTGCTCGGCAAGGTGGCCCGCGACGTGACGCTGCTGGCCCAGCAGGAGGTGGGGGAGGCCCGCGAGGGAGGCCCCGCGGGCGGTTCCAGTGCGATGGCCCACAAACGCAACCCGGTGGCGGCGGTCTCGGTCCTGGCCTGCACCAAGCGCGTCCCCGGGCTGGTGGCAACCGTGCTGGCCGCGATGGAGCAGGAGCACGAGCGCGCGGCCGGCGCGTGGCAGGCCGAATGGGGGGCGCACACCGAGCTGCTGGGATTGGTGGGATCGGCGACCAGCTGGGCCCGGGAGCTGTTGGAGGGACTGGAGGTCGATCCCGACCGCATGGCCGAGAACCTGCAGCGGCTGGCGGCGGCGGGTGTGGACCAGGCCCGCGCGCCGCTGAAGCACCTCGACGGGGCGGCCGAGCTGATCGATCGGGCGCTGGCCGCCCACCGGTCACCGGAGGGGTCGTGACGGGCGGCGCCGTCGAGCTTCACTGCCAGCTCGATGGCTCCCCGGACGGGCCGGCGCTGCTGCTGGGCGGCTCGCTGGGCACCACTCTGGCGATGTGGGAGCCGCAGGTCTCCGGGCTATCGGCGATCGCCAGGCTGGTCCGCTTTGACCACCGCGGCCACGGTCTGTCGCCGGTTGCCGACGGGCCCTATGAGATCGCCGACCTGGGCCGCGACGTGCTGGCGCTGATGGACCGCCTCGAGCTGGAGCGGGTCTCCTACTGCGGGCTGTCGATCGGCGGGATGGTCGGGCAGTGGCTGGCGATCAACGCCCCGGAGCGGATCGAGCGGCTGATCCTGATCTGCACCGCGCCCCACCTTCCGCCGGCCTCGTCGTGGCAGCAGCGCGCCGAGGCGGTGCGGTCGGCCGGCACGCCCGAGGTGGTCGCCGACGCTGTGATCGGGCGGTGGTTCACGCCGCCGTTCGCCGAGCGCAACCCGGAGCTCGTGGCCCGCCACCGGGAGATGATCGTCGCCACCCCGGCCGAGGGCTACGCCGGCTGCTGTGAGGCGCTCGCCGGGCTCGACGTGCGAGCCGGGCTGCCCGGGATCGCCGCGCCAACGCTGGTGATCGCCGGCGCCCAAGATCCGTCGATCCCGCCCGAGCACGGTCGCGCCATCGCCGCCGCCGTTCCCGGAGCCCGCTTCGAGCTGCTCGATCCGGGGGCTCACCTGTCCAGCGTGGAGCGCGCTGACGTCGTCACCGAGCTGATCGCCGGTCACCTGAGAGGAGCAAGATGAGCCAAGACCCCGCCTACGACGCCGGGATGAAGGTCCGCCGCGAGGTCCTCGGCGACGAGCACGTCGACCGCGCGGTGCAGCGCACCACGGAGCTCACGGCGCCGTTTCAGGACTACATCACCCGCTCGGTCTGGGGCGGCGTCTGGACCCGGCCCGGACTGGACCGCAGGATGCGCAGCGCTGTCACTCTGGCCGTCCTGACCGCGCTCGGCCGCGAGAACGAGATCGCGATGCACGTGCGGGCGGCGCACCGCAACGGGCTCAGCGAGTCCGAGATCGGGGAGGTTCTGCTGCACACCGCGGCCTACGCGGGCGTGCCGGCGTCCAATGCGGCCTTCGCGATCGCCCAGCGGACGTTGGCCGAGGCTGGTGGGGACGAGACAGCGCCGGGCGGATCCGAGGACCCGCCGGGCGGGTGACAATTCCGGCGCGTTTCAGCGCCCGGCTGCGGCCAGCTTTGCGGATCGGCGCTCGGCCAGGCCGGCCAGGAGCACGCTGAACTCGAACAGGAGGTACAGCGGCAGCGTCTCGAGCAGCATCGTGATGGCGTCGCCGGGCAGTACCGCCGCCACCAGCCCGCAGGCCAGTACGGCATAGCGGCGGTTGCGCCGCAGCTGACGCGGAGTGACCAGGCCGGCGCGGGTGACCGCGATGATCGCCACCGGCACCTGGAACAGGAGCCCCATCGCCAGCAGCGTGGTGGCGGCGAACTTGTAGTACTGATTGGCCTGTACGAGGACGTTGAACTGATCGCTGTTGAAGTTCTGAAAGAAGTGCAGGGCGGCCGGCAGCACGACCACGTAACCGAACGCCACCCCGGTCGCGAACAGGCCCGGGATCGCGATCACCACGGGCAGCATCCGCCGGCGCTGCGCGGGGTCGAAGGCCGGCATCAGGTAGCCGTAAGCCTGCAACAGCAGCACCGGCAGTGAGAGGATCAACGCGAAGATCAGCGTGACCATCAGCGTGCTCGTGAACGGCTCGCCGATCCCGAGCGTGACCGGGCGATCGCCCTGGGGAGCGGCCGACAGCCGCTTGACGTCGTCCTGCAGGCGGCTCTGGACGTGCGCCAGCGACGCGCTGGCCGCCGGAGATTGCTTCTCGGTCTCGAGCACCCCCACCACCGTCCCCAGCTGCCGGGCCACGTCGCGGGTGCTCTGCTGGACCGAGTACGTGGCCCCCAGCGGCCCGCGGCCGTCGCGTACCTGCTGCTGGGTCTGATGGGCCAACGGCCGGTTGACCAGCTTCAGCAGCGCGTGGTTCTGCCAGAAGCAGATCCCGAATGCGACTGCGACCGTGAGCAGCGAGGCGATCAATCGCGCCCGCAGCTCCTCGAGGTGATCGACGGCGCTCAGCGCGACGCCGTGATCTATCGGCCGCAGCCTGGACAGCGCTATCGCGCCCGGCATCTGCATGACGGATCTTCCGAGCCGTGGTGGGGGCGCGAGCCTACGCGGCGGGGGCGGCCGGAACCCGCTCGGCCTCGCGCTCGGCAGGGGCGTTGCGCAGCTCGTCGATCGACGCGGGGGCGTGCGCCTCGTGCAGGTGCGCCGTCGAGTCCTCGCCGCTGATCGACTCCTTGAAGCCGCGCAGCCCGTGGCCGAGCGACTTGCCCATCTCCGGCAGGCGCTTGGCTCCGAACACGAGCAGCAGCAGCACGAGGATGAAGGCGAGGTGGATGGGGTTGTCGAGTCCGAGCATTCGATCTCCGATCGATTCGATTTTGCTGGCTTCACTCCCTACGGGCGCAGCGCCGAGTTGGATCACCGGCGCTCGCGCGGCGAGGCCGCGGTCAGCTCAGCTGGGCGGTGATCACCGGAGAGTGCGTGGGAACCTTGCTGCCGCCGGCCGGCTCGGGCGTGACCAGGACCTGATCGACGCCGTGCAGGTTCCCCGGCACATCAACATCGCCATCGCCCTTGGCGGTGACGCTGAACAGCGCGGTGGTGGGCTGCGGCGAGCCCTTGCCCCGCTGCAGCCAGACTTCGTAGATCTTGCCCGGAGGCGGAGGCCGGAAGTCGTGGACCACCAGCTGGGCGCGGCCCCCGTTCAGACGGACCTGCGCCGTGCCGGTCGAGCCGCTGACGTGCGCATTGAGGACCCGGGTGTGGCTCGAGCCCGACGTCAGGGCCAGCGCTCCGATTGCGATCACCACCGCCGCCAGCACTCCCGCCAGGGCCAGCCCCGGGCGCGACAGCGAGAACCACCCGCGCCGCGTCCCAGCTCGCCGAGGCTCGCCGGCCGCAGCCGCCTTGGGCCGCTCCCCCACGGCGCGAAGCACGCTCCTCCGCAGCGTCTCGGGCGCCCTGTACTGCTCGGCGGCCAGCGGTAGCTCGCGCGCCACCTGCTCGAACACCGCCAGCTCGTCGCGGCAGACGGCGCACTGCTCGAGGTGGCGGCGGAAGGCATCGGCTTCCTCCGGCTCGAGTGCGCCGAGCGCGTAGGCAGCGACGTCGTCGCCGCAGTGGCGACTGGTCGGATTGCGCTCGCCGCCCGACCCGCTCACACCGCTGCCTCCGCCGGGTCGCTCAGCGCGATCCTCAGTTTGGTCAGTCCGAGCCGCATCCTGCCCTTCACGGTACCGGCGGGCAGCTTGAGCATCTCGGCGATCTGGGTGTGGGAGAAGCCCCCGAAGAAGGCGAGCTCGATCACCTGGCGCTGCTCGCTCGGCAGCTCGCCGAGCGCGGTGCGCACCTGGTTGGCCTCGTCGCGGCGCTCGACCTCGGCCTCGGTCCGCTCAGCGGCCGGCATTCGCTCGGCCAAACCCTCGTCGCCCACATCCCGGCTGGTGCGCGAGGCGTCGCGCCGGAAGGCATCGATCGCCCGGTGGTGGACTACGCTCAGCACCCAGGAGCGCACACTCCCCCGGCCCCGGTCGTAGCGCGCCCCGCTTCGCCACAGAGACAGAAACGCCTCCTGCACGACGTCCTCGGCCATCGCGCGGCGGCCACACATCCGGTAGGCGAGCGAGAAGGCGGCGTCTCCGTGACGGTCGAAGATCACCTCGAACGCGCCCGGGCTGCCGTCGTGGACGAGCGGCATCAGCTCTTCGTCGGCGAGAGCGAGCAGCTTGCCCTGCGACTGACTGCGGCTGCGTGGCGATCTGAACACTGGGACCCCTTCTACGTCGGCAGTGTGGCACCGGATCACCGACTGTCTCAGCCGAGGACCGGGCGGGCGCTCCAAGCGCCCCAGTGTCAGCCGGCCAGGTTGTTCTGGGGCACGGCGACGGTCCGGAGCTCGAGCAGCTCTCCGGGCGGATCACCGGACAGCAGCCAGCCATCGCCGAACGGACGCACCAGCCCCTGCCTGGAGAGCTCGCTCAGCGAGCTGGTGACCGTGGGCCGGCGCGCCGCGACCAGATCAGACAGCACGGTGTGGGTCAGGCTCAGGGGAAGGATCACACCCTCGGTGCCGACCCGGCCCCAGCGCTCGGCCAGGTGCCAGAACAGCATGTGCAGGCGGACGTTGACCCGAGCCTGGTGAACGATCGCCATGTTGACGATCAAGTTGCGCGAGCGCTCCAGGGCTCGGCCGACCAGGCAGCCGGTCAGCGGCGGGAAGGCGGCGAAGCGGCGCTCCACGTGCTCGTCGAGCAGCGCCATCCGCACCGGCTCCAGCACGCGCCAGCCGGTGGTCTGGGCCAGTGTCGGCGCAGTGGCCTGACCCTGCCACGGGCGCAGCAGATCCCCCACGCCCAGCAGCTCGGCGCCGAAGCGGCCGTCGATCCCGACCCGGCGGATCAGGAGCCCATCCAGGATCAGCAGGCCGATTCCGGCCTCTATCGCCGTGGCGTCCTGGATGTTCCAGCGCCCCCGCGCCAGGCGAATCGTCCGGGCGACGCACTCCTCGGTGGCGCGCTCTCGCTCGGCCGGGCTGATCGCCTCCGCCAGCTCCGGATCTTCACGCAGGACCTGGCAGACGCTCAAGGGTCAGAGGGGGTGACTAGCACCCGGAAGAGATGGGGTGGGCAGGGCTGGAGGCACAAAATCGGTCAGGGACCTGACCGGGCCGCGGGAACTCTCAGGTACCCACTTAGGTCTGATCCTACGCTCGCTTGGTGAAGGAACACTTGACCGCGGCCACCGGCCCCCTCCGGAAACGACTGCAGCGCTCGCTGGCGAGCGGCGGCGGCGGGCTGACCGCGCTGGCGATCGCCACCGGCGTCGGCTCTGGGCTCGGCGCGGTCGCCTTCCGTGACCTGATCCGCGCGTTCACCCTGATCTTCACCGGCCACCAGGACTACAGCGCCGCCGGTCATGCGATCAACCCCAACGTCCCCGGCCTGGGGAGCTATTTCATCGTCCTGGCTCCGGTGATCGGCGGGCTCCTGTACGGGCCGCTGGTGAGTCGCTTCGCCCCTGAGGCCCGAGGACACGGTGTGCCCGAGGTGATGCTGTCGGTCAGCCGCAACGGCGGCCGGATGCGCCCGCAGGTTCCGATCGTCAAGTCGCTGGCGTCGGCGCTGTGCATCGGCTCCGGCGGCTCGGTCGGGCGCGAGGGCCCGATCGTGCAGATCGGCTCGGCGTTGGGCTCGGTGCTCGGACAGCGGGGCCGGGTGTCCGAGACCCAGCTGCGGCTGCTGGTGGCCTGCGGTGCGGCCGGCGGGATCTCGGCGACGTTCAACGCGCCGATCGCCGGTGTGTTCTTCGCGCTCGAGCTGATCCTGCGTAACTTCGAGACGCGTTCCTTCGGGCTCGTCGTGCTCAGCTCGGTCACCGCCGACGCGATCGGCCGGGCGGCCTTCGGGGGGCAGTCCTTCCTGACCCTTCCGCACTTCAACTTCACCTCCCCGGTGGAGCTGCTGCTGTATGCGGGCCTGGGTGTTCTGGCGGCGCTGGTGGGGCTGACGTTCGTCCGGGTCCTCTACAAGGGCGAAGATTTTGCCGACCGGGTGTGGCGCGGGCCGGACTGGCTGCGTCCCGGAGTCGGCGGCATCCTGCTGGGCCTGCTGCTGCTGGCGGTCCCGCAGATGTACGGCGTCGGCTACCCGGTGCTCGAGAACGCGGTCGGGGGCCACTACCTGATCCTGGCCCTGCTCGGCCTGCTGGCGGCCAAGATCCTCGCCACCAGCCTGACGATGTGGATCGGCGGCTCGGGCGGCGTGTTCGCGCCGTCGCTGTTCATGGGCGCGATGCTCGGCAGCGCCTACGGCCAGGTCGCCCACGACGTGGTCCCGCACCTGGCCCCGGCGGCCGGCGCCTACGGGCTGGTCGGGATGGGGGCGGTGTTCGCCGCCGCCGCCCGGGCTCCGATCACCTCGCTGCTGATCATCTTCGAGCTGACCGGCAACTACCAGATCATCCTGCCGCTGATGTTCGCGATCGCGGTCGCCACGTCGCTCGCCAACGCGATCACCCACGACAACGTCTACACCCTCAAGCTGCGCCGGCGAGGGATCGACATCGAGGCACCCCGGGCAGGGCTGATGGCGCAGATCCAAGTCGGAGCGGCGATGGAGGTGGCTCCCGCGCCGCTGCGGCCCGAGGCTTCGCTCGACGAGATCGTCGGCCGGTTCGCCACCGAGAGATCGGACTGCCTGCCGGTGGTGCGCGAGGACGGTGGGCTGGTGGGAGTGGTCGCCGCGACCGACGTGGAGCGCCAGCTCGACGAGAACGAGCACGCTCCCGTGCTCGCGTCCACGCTGGTGCGCGAGGCGCCCCGGCTGCACGCCAGCGATTCGCTGGAGGACGCGATCGTGGCCCTGGGAATGACCGACGACGAGGGCCTGCCGGTGCTCGGCGCGGGCGACGATCGGATGGTGGGATGGCTTTCGCACCGCCAGGTCCTTCGGGCCTATCGGACTCGGATCGCCGGCGACCGGGCGCCGGCGGCCGGTCGGCCCGCGAGTATCGTGCCCTACGGTGGTCGGACCCCAACCCCCGGTGATGCCCTCAGGGGCCCAGCACGAGATCCGGCACGGTGATCAGCACGCGGTCGTCGTCGAGGTCGGTGGAGGGCTGCGGTCCTACGTCGCGGCGGTCGGAGACCGGCTCGATGGCTACGCGGCCGACGAGCAGTGCAGCGGCGGCCGCGGGCAACCGCTGCTCCCGTGGCCCAACCGGCTGCGAGACGGCCGCTACGAGTTCGACGGCCAGTCGTTTCAGCTGCCGCTGACCGAGGTCGAGACGCGGTCGGCGATCCACGGCCTGACCCGCTGGGCGAACTGGGCGCCGGCCGACCAGGGCCCGTCTTACGTGGCGATGGAGCACA
Organism: Solirubrobacteraceae bacterium; assembly: GCA_036502145.1. GTDB lineage: Bacteria > Actinomycetota > Thermoleophilia > Solirubrobacterales > Solirubrobacteraceae > Palsa-465. Next base: position 124,111 of record DASXZB010000068.1, read on the forward strand.
TCCTGCACCCCCAGCCGGGCTGGGCGGGAACGCTGGCACTGCGGATCGAGTACGAGCTCGGCGACGGCGGCCTGACCGTCACCACCACCGCGACCAACGTGGGGGTGAGCGATTGCCCCTTCGGCGCCGGCCAGCATCCCTATCTGACGCTCGGCACGGCGACGATCGACTCGCTGATCCTGCAGGCGCCCGGGCGCCGGTACCTCGAGGCCGACGAACGTGGCATCCCGACCGGCTCGCGTCCCGTCGAGGCGACCGAGCTCGACTTCCGCTCACCCCGGGAGATCGGTCCCGCACAGCTGGACCACGCCTTCACCGACTTGGAGCGCGAACACGACGGGTTCGCCAGAGTCCGCATCGCCACCGCCGGCGGGGCCAGCCGCGCCACGATGTGGGTCGACGGCACCTACACGCATCTGATGCTGTTCACTGGCGACACGCTGGCGCCCGCCGAGCGCCGCCGCGGGCTGGCGATCGAGCCGATGACCTGCCCCCCGAACGCGCTGCAGTCCGGCGAGGACCTGCTGCGCCTGGCGCCGGGGGACAGCTTCAGGGGCCGCTGGGGGATCGAACCCGCCAGCTGAGCAGGGGTGGCCGCGCCCACCGGACGATGGTCCAGCTGTGCCGGGCCGGAGTACAGTCCCGCGCGCGCGATGACGAATCAGGTGACTATGCGACGCTGGGCGCGCAGCGTCCGTGTTTGTCGCATTGTTTATGGGACAGTTGCGCAGACACCCGGTGCTTTCGGTGGCGGTCGCCGCGCTGGCGGTCGGGGTCGCGTTCGAGTCGCTCCAGGGCGTCGTCGGGTTCGGCGGCCGCCCGCTGGCGCAGTTCGCCGATGACTGGGTCTACACCGGCATGGAGCTGATCGCGGTCGGCGTCTGCTTTGCCCGGGTGGTGCGGCGGCGCGAGGATCGCGCGGCATGGGCGCTGATGACGGTGGGGCTGGTGATGTGGACCGCCGGTGACCTGACCTGGACGCTGTGGCTCGACAACGTCGCCAACCCACCGTTTCCGTCGGTCGCCGACGCCTTTTACCTGGCGATGTATCCGGCCATGTACGGGTCGTTGATGCTGCTGATCCGATCTCGGCTGCGCAACGCCGGCGCCGCCCAATGGCTGGACGGTGGCGTCGTCGGTCTGACCGTGGCTGCGGCTGCGGCGGCGGTGACGTTTCCGGCCGTGGTCGGCAGCGGTGGGGGCCGCTTCGTCGCCGAGGCCGTCAACGTCGCCTACCCGGTGGGCGATTTCGTGTTGCTGATCTTCGTCGCGGTCGCCTACTCGCTGGCGGGATGGCGCCCCGGCCGGGCTTGGCTGCTGGTCGGCCTGGGGGTGGCCGTCACCGCGATCGCCGACATCATCTTCGTCTACCAGGTGGCCAAGGGAACCTACGTCGCGGGCACCCTGCTCGACTCGATGTGGCCGGCATCGATGGCGTTGCTCGCGCTCGCCGCCTGGATGTCGGTCCGCGCCCCGCAGCGCGGATCGGTCGACGCCCCCCACACGATCCTGTTGACCCTGCTCGCGGCCACCGGGTCGCTGGCGCTGCTGGTGACGGCGGCGTTTCGGACCGTCACACCGCTGGCCGTCGGTCTCGCCGCCGGCGCGCTGGTGCTGGCCAGCGTGCGGGCCGCCCTGACCTACCTCCAGAACGTGCGGATGCTCCGTCGCAGCGCCCGGGACGCGACCATCGACTCGCTCAGTGGCCTGCCCAATCGCCGGGCCCTGATGGACGACCTCGAGCAGGCGCTCACGCGGGCCGGAGAAGGCCATGCCTGCACGCTGGCGTTCTTCGACCTCAACGGGTTCAAGCGCTACAACGACAGCTTCGGCCACGCCGCCGGCGACGCCCTGCTGGCGCGGATCGGAGCGGCGCTGCGCACCTCGATCGGCGAATCGGGCCGGGCCTACCGGCTCGGCGGCGACGAGTTCTGTGTGCTGCTGGACGGGCGCTTCGCCCGCCACGACCGGATGATCGCCGCCGCCGCCGCTGCGCTGGTGGAGCGAGGCAGCGCGTTCACGGTCGGCGCCTCCGTGGGCGTGGCGATCATCCCCGACGACGCCTTGACCCCGGGCGCCGCCCTGCAGCTGGCCGACGAGCGCATGTACGCCGACAAGACGTCCGGCAGCAACAGCCGGTCCCAGGCCCGAGATGTCCTGATGCAGCTGCTCAGCGAGCGCACTCCCGGCCTGCACGAGCACGTCACCAGCGTCGGCGCGCTGGCCAACGCGATCGGGATCGACATGCAGCTCGAGCCCGAGGACCTCGACGTGCTGCTGCGGGCCGCCGAGCTGCACGATGTCGGCAAGCTGGCGATCCCGGACGAGATCCTCGACAAGCCCGGGCGGTTGACCGCATCCGAGTGGGAATTCATGCACCAGCATCCGGTGATCGGGGAGCGCATCCTGAGTGCCGCTCCCGCTCTGCACCCGGTGGCCAAGCTGGTTCGCTCCAGCCACGAGCGATGGGACGGCACCGGCTACCCCGACGGACTGGCCGGGACCGAGATCCCGCTCGGCGCCCGGATCGTCTCGGTCTGCGACGCCTTCGAGGCGATCACGTCGGATCGGGTCTACCAGCGCGCCCGAAGCGCCGCGGAGGCGATCGCCGAGCTGCGACGCGGGGCGGGGACGCAGTTCGATCCCGCCGTGGTCGACGCGGTGTGCCGCCATCTGACTGCCGCGGGCGTTGCCGCTGCGGGCGTCCCAGCGCTCGGCGCCGTCGACCACACCGGGGTGGCTGCGGTCGGCTGAGGGGCGCGGGCGAGCGACCGCCCTCGATTTGCTCTCCACAACGCCTGAAATCGAGAGGCCCTCCGTAGAATCCCGTCCGTACTCGAGGGCTAGGAGATGGCGATGGAAGCTGGCGAAGACACGACCACCGAGCCGTCCTACGCGCGGGGAACCGCCCGGACTCCTCTGCTGGAGGAGACGATCGGCGCCAACTTCGATCGCACTGTGCAGCGCGTCGGCGAGCGCGAGGCGCTGGTCTCCTGCGTCCAGCGGCTGCGCTACACCTACCGCGAGCTGGGTGCGGCCGTCGACGAGCTGGCCCGGGGACTGATCGCTGCCGGGCTGCAGCGCGGCGACCGCGTGGGGATCTGGAGCCCCAACTGCGCCGAGTGGACGCTCGTGCAGTACGCGACCGCGAAGCTGGGGGTGATCCTGGTCAACATCAACCCGGCCTACCGGACGTCCGAGCTCGAGTACGCGCTCAAGCAGTCAGGGTGCCGGATGCTGATCGCCGCCGAGGCTTTCAAGACCTCCGATTACCGCACAATGGTGTCCGAGGCTCGCGACGGCCTGCCCGAGCTCGAGCGCGTGGTGTTCCTCGACGGCGAGGACTGGGACGGGCTGGTGGCGTCGGGCGCCGACGTGCCGGAGTCCGAGCTGGCCGAGCGGGCCGCCGCGCTGGGGCCGGAGGACCCCATCAACATCCAGTACACGAGCGGCACCACCGGATTTCCCAAGGGCGCGACGCTCACGCACCGCAACATCCTCAACAACGGCTTCTTCGTCGGCGAGGGCTGCAGATACAGCGAGGAGGACCGGATCTGCATCCCGGTGCCGTTCTACCACTGCTTCGGAATGGTGATGGGCAACCTGGCGGCGACCTCGCACGGTGCGGCGATGGTGATCCCGGCGCCGGCGTTCGACCCCGCGGCGACCTTGAAGGCGGTCGCGGCGGAACGCTGCACGTCGCTCTACGGGGTGCCCACGATGTTCATCGCCCAGCTCGACCACCCGCAGTTCGACGATTTCGACCTGAGCGCGCTGCGCACCGGGATCATGGCCGGCTCGCCGTGCCCCGTCGAGGTGATGAAACGCGTGATCGAGCGCATGCACATGAACGAGGTGGGGATCTGCTACGGGATGACCGAGACCTCGCCGGTCTCGACCCAGACGGCGCCCGACGATCCGCTCCAGAAGCGAGTGGGGTCCGTGGGGCGGGTCCAGCAGCATCTCGAGCTCAAGATCGTCGACCCCGAGAGCGGAGAGACCGTGCCCAGAGGGGACCGCGGCGAGCTCTGCACCCGCGGCTACAGCGTCATGGCCGGCTACTGGAACGACCCCGAGCGGACGGCGGAGGCGATCGACTCAGAGGGCTGGATGCACACCGGAGACCTGGCCACGATGGACGGCGAGGGCTATGTCAACATCGTCGGGCGCAGCAAGGACATGGTGATCCGGGGCGGGGAGAACGTCTATCCCAGGGAGATCGAGGAGTTCCTCTACGGCCACCCCGACGTCGCCGACGTCCAGGTGATCGGCGTTCCCGACGAGCGCTACGGCGAGGAGCTGATGGCCTGGATCATTCCTCGCGGCGACGCCACCCTGGACGTGGAGGGCCTGCGCGCCTTCTGTGACGGCCGGATCGCCCACTACAAGGTCCCGCGCTACGTCAAGCTGGTGTCGGAGTTCCCGATGACCGTTACCGGCAAGGTGCAGAAGTTCAAGCTGCGCGAGCAGGCGATCGAGGAGCTCGAGCTCGGCGACTCGGCGGCGATGAAGACCGCCTGACGCCACGCGGGCTCAGGCTGCGACGGACACCGACGCGGGCTGGGTGTGAGAGGAGAGCCCGCGCCGGTTGGCCGCCGCGTGAGCCGCGCGGCACCACACGATCCGTCAATAGCCGGGGTAGGGTGGGGGCGGCATCGGAGCCGGGGTCGGAGTCGACATCACCGGCCCGCTGCTCTGCTGGCTGGACTTGACCACGTGCCAGGTGCCTTTGAAGGTGTTCAGCGCCTCGCCGCCGGCGGTGTTCTTCTTGGAGTCCATCGAGAACGTGTACAGCGGGTGACCGTTCAACGTGACCTGGTTGAACCCATTGCGCTTCCAGATGCCGAATCGCCCCTTGATCGCGGAAGCCTTCGACAGCTTCTTGACCGAGGAGGACTTGACCGTGACCGGTGGCCAGAAGCCCAGGCAGCCGTTGTCTTTTCTGCACTTGGGATGCTGCTTGCTGTCCCCGCTCAGGGTGTAGATGACAAAGCCCCTGGAGTTGGTCGCGACGTTCTCGGTCGTCTTGGCGTGGGTGTTGAAGTTCGTCACCGTGGCGTTCTTGCCGACGTTGAGCGTGAACGTCTTGGCGATCGCGTACCCGGCCAGCGCGGTCGTCGCAAAGCCGGCAACGACGGCGGCCAGGATCAGGGTCCGGCGCCGCAGCCGGGCGCGGGAAGACCTCGGTTGAGCAAGCATTCCTCTCCCTTTCGATTTGAGTCGCTTGCCTGTAAGACGCCGGCTCTCGCCCCGGCCTTCCCGCACGGCCGCAATATTCGCGAGACCGACCTGGCCGGGCTAGGCGCCTGCCCGTGGCCGAGCCGGATCAGGGCTCGGAGACGAACTCGTGCCGCGCCGAGCTGGGAACGATCTCCCGCCCCAGCGGCGTCAGCGAGACCGGGATCAGCTTGAAGTTCGCCAGCCCCAGCGGGATCCCGATGATCGTGATGCACAGCGCGATCCCGGTCACCAGGTGCTCGAGCGCGAGCCACCACCCAAACAGGATCAGCCACACCACGTTGCCGATCGCCGACGCTGCTCCGGCGCCGGGACGGTGGACCAGCGTCCGGCCGAACGGCCAGATGGCGAACCCGGCGATCCGCAGGGCCGCGAACCCGAATGGGATCGTCACGATCAGGACGAAGCAGAGAAGGGCGACCAGCAGATAGCTGATCGCCAGCCAGACCCCGGCCAGCACGAACCAGATCACGTTGAGGATCAGACGCACGATGAGAACCCTACGCCGTTTGCGTGGTCGTCTGGGGACTTGTAACCGCTCCACGCCGGTGCGATGCTCGGTCGAGACGCCCCGTGTTCGGACTCGCCCTGCTCGTCGCCTCGATCGGGCTCGCTGACTCGGTCAACCCGTCCACGGTGGTCCCGGCGCTGTGGCTGGCCGGTACGTCCGCTACGCGCGTGCTGGCCGGGTTCACGCTGGGGGTGTTCACCGTGTATCTGGTTGGTGGAATCGTGCTCGTATTCGGCCCGGGGCCGGTTCTGATCCACGGGCTTCACCACCTCCAGGGAACCGTGGAGCACCTGATCGAGGCCGCGTTCGGCATCGGGGCGATCGTGTTTGCGGTGATCCTGCTCCGCTCTCGCCAGGACGAGGAGCATCGGCGGCGTCTGCGCCGCTCGATCTCGCCAATGTCGGCATTCACGTTGGGCGCCGGAATCATGGTCCTCGAGCTGCCGACGGCGTTCATCTACTTTGGCGCCATCACCGCGATCCTGGCCGCGCGGCCCGGCGCAGCGGCGGAGATCTCGCTGCTGCTCGCCTACAACGTGCTGTTCGTCGCACCCCTGATCGCGCTGCTGGTCGTCCGCCGCCTGGCCGGCGACCGGGCCGACCAGTGGATCGCGGTGGCCGAGACGCGGTTGCATCGCGTCGGGCAGATCGTGCTCACTGGCGTGGCCGGGCTGGGAGGGGTGGCGCTGTTGACGCTCGGGATCGCCGGGCTGGCCGCCTGAGCCGCGGCGGGCGACCCGGCTACCGTCCGTGGGCATGGCCAAACCAGTTCAGGAGGACCCCGCCGCGACGATGCCCGAGGCGCTGAGCACGCGCAACCTGCGTGCCCGCCTGCTCCAGCTCGCGGGGCTGGTGGTTATCGTGGCCGTCCTGCTGTGGGTCAGCCCCGGACTGGGCAGTCTCCGCAGCCGGCTGAGCCACGCCTCCCCGGGCTGGCTGGTCGCGGCGGCGGGGCTGGAGCTGCTGTCGGCGCTGTCTTACGTGGTCGTGTTCCGGGCCGTGTTCTGCGCCCGGATGGGCTGGCGGTTGAGCTATCAGATCGGGATGGCCGAGCAGGCGGCCAACTCGCTGCTCCCCGCCGGCGGCGCCGGTGGCCTGGCGCTCGGGGCCTGGGCGTTGCGCCGGGGCGGGATGAGCGCCGAGCACATCGGCCGCCGCACGGTGGCGTTCTTCCTGCTCACCAGCTTCGCCAATGTCTGGACCCTGATCGTCTTCGCGGCCGCGTACGCGGTCGGGCTCATCCACGGCGACACGGCGCCGGCGCTCACCTACGGCGTCGCCGGCGCCGGGGTGATCGGGACGGTGGTGGTCCTCTCGCTGCCCGCCTTCACGGGGTCTTCGCACCGTCGGCCCGCGCTGCCGGCCGGCGCCAGCCGCTTCAAGCGGGCCCTCCGCGGCACCCGCGATGCGCTCGGCGACGGGGTCCGGGACTCGGTCCTGCTGCTGCGGCGGCGATCGCCGGGGGTGCTGATCGGCTCCTTCGGTTACATGGGCTTTGACATCGCGGTTATCTGGGCCTGCTTTCTCGCCTTTGGCCACGCCCCCTCGCTGGGCGTGCTCGTGGTCGCCTATCTGATCGGGCAGCTCGGCGGCCTGCTGCCGCTTCCCGGAGGGATCGGGGGCATCGAGGGAGGGCTGATCGGCGCGTTCGTCGTCTACCAGGTGCCGCTGGCCGACGCCACGGTAGCGGTGCTCGCCTACCGGGTCCTGGCGCTGTGGATCCCGGCGATGCTCGGCAGCATCGCCTTCGTCCAGCTGCGCAAGACGCTGCAGCGTGAGAAGGCGCCGGCATCGATCTGCGCGCCACTGGCGGAGCCGATCGTGGTTGCCGAGATCCCCGCGGGCGCGTCGAACTGATCGGGCGCCAGTGTCAGACGATCGGGCGCCAGTGTCAGACGATGGGGCGCCAGCGTCAGACGATCGGGCGCCAGCGTCAGACCGTGGGGGCCTGCGAGCCCTGGTTCGAGGCCGCCGCGGTGGCCACGTCGCGCGGGTAGGTGGCACGGGCCCGGAGCAGGAACACGCCGGCGGCGGCCAGCGTGACGATCAGCAGCAGGAAGCTGATCTCGAGCCCGCGGGCGGCGCTCGGTGAGACCAGCCCGGGGTGGGTGCCGATCGGAGCCTGCTTGGGCGCGATTCCCGCGATTAGGTCGGCGAGACCTCCGAAGCACAGGGGCGCCAAGGCCTGAGCCAGGGAGCGCAGCACCGTGCGCGTGCTCTCGGCGCGGCCCCACAGGCCCGCGGGCATGATGTCGAGGCGGGCGGCGTCGAGCGGCGGGTTGGCGGCCGACAGCAGCGCCGCCCCGGCGACGTCGAACCACACCGCCGGCATCAGGTGGCTGCCGAGAACGCCGGGGACCAGCAGCGCGGCCGCCCCCAGATAGCACACAGCTGGAACCCATACCCGGACCTCCAGGAAGCCGTCGCGGAGCATGAAGTCAGTTACTCGGCCACTGACCAGGGTGCCCACCATCGCCCCGCCCACCAGCATTGCCAGCACCAGCTCCGCCGTGGCCTGGCTGGCGTGGTAGTGGCCGCGCACGAACAGCAGCGCGAACGTTGAAAGGCCTGAGAAGTAGAAGTAGCCCAGCGACGAGCTGATGATCATCAAGATGTTGGTGGGGATCGAGAGGATGTACTTGACCGCCGTCACCAGCGGCAGCGTGCGCGGGTCGTCGTGAAGCACGAGCTCCGGGTCCGGCTCCACTCCCTTGCGGCGGACCGCCTCGCGCGCGAGATCGTCGGCGTCGAGCGGCGCGTCACCCTCGTCCTCGGTTTTGGGCGGCCGCGCGGCGGCCTCGGCGACCGCCGCCTTGAGGTCGACCGCGCCCGGCTCGAGCCGGCTCTGACCCCCGCGGGCCGGCTCGGGGACGGTGCGGTACAGCTCCCGCGCGATCCAGAACCCCGGGAGGGCCAGCAGCAGGAATGCGGCGCGCCAGTCGATCAGGCTGGCCACCGAGCCGCTGATGATGAAGCCGACAGCCGTGCCCAGGATCTCGCCGCCGAGGATGTAGGCGTAGACGCGGCCGCGCTCGCGGGCGGGAAAGTAATCGCCGGTCAGCGAGGCGATCGCCGGGCCCGCGGTGGCGGTGACCGCACCGAGCGCCAGGCGCGTCAGCAGCAGCGTCGAGTAGCTTCCCGCGAACGCGCTGGCCAGCGACGCGACGCTCCACAGCACGATGCTCATCGACAGCATCGGGATTCGCCGGATGCGGTCGACGAGCAGGCCGACCGGAATCGTGAAGATCGCGCCGACCAGCAGCGCGACCGAGGTCAGCAGGCCGATCTTGGTGTCGCCGATGTGCAGCGAGTGCTCGAGTTGCGGCGCCACCGCGCCGACGGTCGCCGTGTCGGCGCCATTGAGGGCCAGGACGGCGCCGAACAGCGTGATCACCCGCGCCCGGGCCGGACCGCCGGTGCGCTTGACGACCTCGCCCCGGATCCAGCGGCCCGTCCACCTGGTGACGCGGAGCACCGCGCGCCCGCCGCGCGCGGAGACGTCCCTGGCCGTCACCTCAGCTGACCCTCGGCCTCACCGGAACGCCGGTCGATCGCGCTATGCGGGCAGGTCAGAACTCGAAGCACTCATGCAGTATTCCCCACCGCGGCGTTCGCTAGCCGGGCCCGGGACGATCGCCGAATCTGGCCAGCCACGACTCGTAGACGTCGATGAACGCGTCCATCGCGGCGTTGACACCGTCCACGTCGCGGGTCGCCGGCAGGCCGAGCAGCAGTCCCCGGGTGACGGCGATGCCGAGCCTGGCCGAGCAGCTCGCGGCCCCCGCGCGCGCCGGGTCTGCGCACTGAGCAGCCGCGCGCGTGCCGGATCGGGTCCGACAGGAGGACAATGGGTCGCCATCGACACCGGCACTGAGGAGAGACGATGTCCAGCACCGCCGCCAGCCCATCCGTTGCCAGCGAGGTCGACCAGTGGCTGTCGCGGTTCGGTGAGGCGCTTGCCACAGGCGACGCCGCCGGGGCCGCGGACCTGTTCGGCGAGGACAGCTTCTGGCGCGATCTCGTTGCCTTCACCTGGAACATCAAGACGGTGGAAGGCCGGGCGGAGATTGCGGAGATGCTCGCGCAGACGCTCGAGCACACCAAGCCCCAGGGCTGGCGCACGACCGAGGAGCCGACCGAAGCCGACGGCGTGATCGACGCCTGGATCGGGTTCGAGACCGCGGCGGGGAGGGGTCGAGGCCATCTGCGGCTCCGGGATGGCGAGGCGTGGACCCTGCTCACGTCGCTGGAGGAGCTCAAGGGACACGAGGAGGGTTTGGGTCCGCGCCGCCCCAAGGGGGTCGAGCACGGGGCCAATCCGGAGCGCCGGACCTGGCTGGAGGACCGCCGCCGCGAGGCCGAGGAGCTCGGCTACACGAGCCAGCCGTACGTGGTGATCGTGGGCGGGGGACAGGGCGGGATCGTGCTCGGAGCCCGGCTTCGCCAGCTGCGGGTGCCGACGATCATCGTCGAGCGCAACGCTCGGCCAGGCGACTCCTGGCGCAAGCGCTACAAGTCGCTGTGTCTGCACGATCCGGTCTGGTACGACCACCTGCCCTACATCAAGTTCCCCCCCAACTGGCCGGTGTTCTCGCCCAAGGACAAGGTCGCCGACTGGCTGGAGATGTACACGCGCGTGATGGAGCTCAACTACTGGGGCTCGACCACCGCCCGGAGCGCCCGCTTCGACGCGGACGCCGGCGAGTGGATCGTGACCGTGGAGCGCGAAGGTCAAACGCTGACGCTCCGTCCCCGGCAGCTGGTGATGGCGACGGGCATGTCGGGTCGTCCCCACGTTCCGCAGTTTCCGGGCATGGACCGCTTCCGGGGCGATCAGCACCACTCCTCCCAGCATCCCGGCCCTGACACCTATCGCGGCAAGCGGGCCGTGGTCATCGGCTCCAACAACTCCGCCCACGACATCTGCGCGGCGCTGTGGGAGCACGACGCGGACGTGACCATGGTGCAGCGGTCCCCAACACACGTGGTCAGATCGGACAGCCTGATGGAGGTCGCGCTCAGTGCGCTGTACTCAGAGGACGCGGTCGCGGCGGGAATGACAACCGAGAAGGCGGACATGACCTTCGCCTCGCTGCCCTACCGGATCATGGCCGAGTTCCAGGTCCCGGTCTACGAGCAGATCCGCGATCGCGACGCCGACTTCTACGAGCGTCTGGAGGCGGCCGGCTTCCAGCACGACTGGGGTGAGGACAGGTCGGGACTGTTCATGAAGTACCTGCGGCGCGCCTCGGGCTACTACATCGACGTAGGCGCCTCCGAGCTGGTCGCCAACGGCGAGATCAAGCTCCAGCCGGGCCAGGTCGACCATCTCACCGAAGACGCGGTGGTGATGGCCGACGGCACCGAGCTGCGGGCCGATCTCGCCGTATACGCCACGGGGTACGAGTCGATGAACGGCTTCGTCGCCGACCTGATCTCCCAGGAGGTGGCCGACAAGGTCGGCAAGGTGTGGGGACTGGGCTCAGGGACGGCCAAGGACCCCGGTCCCTGGGAGGGTGAAGAGCGCAACATGTGGAAGCCGACCCAGCAGCCGGCGCTGTGGTTTCACGGTGGCAACCTGCACCAATCGCGTCACTACTCGCTGTACCTGGCGCTGCAGCTCAAGGCGCGGGCCGAAGGGATCGACACGCCGGTGTACGGGTTGCAGGAGGTCCATCACGCCCGGTGAGGTCGGGCGCTAGGTGAGCTCCGTCGGCTCGCCCGGTGACGTCGGGCGCTAGGAGCTCCGTCGGCTCGCCCGGTGACGTCGGGCTCTAGGGGAGCTCCGTCGGCTCGCCCGGTGACGTCGGGCTCTAGGGCAGCTCCGTCGGCTCGCCCGGCTTCGCCCAGAGCAGGCGATGGCGGAGACCCGCGCTGGTGAACGCGCGATCGATCTCCGGACGCGACTCGGAAAAATGCTCCCAGCCCTCGAAGTGGAGGGGCACGATGAGCGCCGACGGCATCAGGTGGGCCAGACCGACTGCCTCCGCGGCGGTGAGGGTGAGCGGACTGTCACCGACGGCGCTTACTCGTGCTGCCCCCAGGCAGAGGAGAGCCACCGCAACATCGAAGCGATCCGCGATCTCGGTGACGCCGTCGTAGAACACGGTGTCGCCAGAGAAGTAGACACCGCCGCGGGTTTCGTCGGCGAGGTCGCCGCGGGTTTCGTCGGCGACGTCGAGCACAAATCCAATCACCGGGCCCCGGTCGCCATGTGCAGGTCCGTGCCTGGCGGGAGTTGCGGTCACGCGCACCGTAGCGCCATCGGGCGCCGCCAGGTCGACCGTCTCCCACGGTGCAAGCCCGGTGGCCCGGGATCCAAGCGTCGCCGCACCCGATTCAGTGGTCAGTACGCGCGGAACCGTCGCCACGAGCGCCCGGCCGCCGTGATCGAGGTTGTCGAAGTGATGTTCGTGGCTGAGCATGACCGCATCGACGGCGCCGATTTCGGCCGCGGCGACCGCCGGGCCCGCGGTCTTTCGCAACGTGTAAGCAGGCAGCTCGTAGGTCGTGCCGGCGGGGTCGAACGTGGGATCAGTGAGCAGCCGTAGACCGTGCCACTCAAGAACCGCTGTGGGCCCGCCCACGTACGTCACACGCGGCAGATCGCGGTTCGACACGTTGTCCACTGGTTGGACCGGAGCCGTGGGTTTCATTTCCAGCAGGCGGTGGAGAAGGCTCTCAAGGCGATGGCTGCGATACGAGGAGCTGAGCTTCCATGGTCGCATGACATAGTGCTCCGGGAACAAGGCGAGCGACGATGCCCGCAAGCAGGCACGCCGGAAGGCACGGGCCGCAAGGCGGCTCAACCGACGGCCGAGCTAGACGAAAGCCGCCGGCAAACCCCGGGCCTCCCAGCGCACCCGAGGGACGCGAAACTACGGTCGAACGGGCGGGTCTCGATGGGAACCCGCGTGGGGCTAGGTCTAGGCGAGTGCTTTGGCTTTGATGGCGTCGAACTCGGCCTGGGTGATTGCCCCGCTGTCAAGCAGCTGCTTGGCCTTTTGGATTTCGGCCGCCGGACCGCCGGTGGCAGCAGCTGTGCGGACGTAGTTGTCGAATTGCTTTTGCGCGGCCTGGCTTTCCTTGGCCCTTCGTTCGTTCATGCCGTCGTGGTAGGCGATCAGGTAGACCAGCACGCCGATCCATGGAATGACGACGACGAAGATCACCCATGCCGCCTTGGCCAGGCCCGAGATGTCATGGCGCCGAAAGACGTCGATGAGGACAGTCACGGCGATCCAGATGAAGATCACCCAGGCGAAGAAGATGAGAATGGACCACAGAACGTCCAAAAAGGGATACGACGTGGCTATCACCATCAGGCCGACTCCAATCTGCTAGTGAGATTCAACGGCTGCGCACGCTGGCCCGATTCTAAGCTTCCGCCACCGAGACGTCGGCAACCGCTATACCACGACGTCGATGAGGGCTGCAGCTACCTCCCGCAGCCAGGGGATGGATGACCTCGACAAGTGGCTAGCGACGCGCGGCGGCGTCGATCTGGACCGGATACCCGGCGCAGAGGACGGCGATCGTCGACGGTGGCGTGATCACATCGGCGACCCCGTGCCGCGGCCGCTTGTGTCGGGTTGCGTATCCCGACGGCGTCCACTCGCTCAGATGCCCGCCCACGACGACCGCCGGTGATTGGCCGAGCCGCACGAACGCGCCGTCGGGCAAGCCAGCCCAGAGCATCGCGTGGATGCGTCGACGGTGCGTCCCGCGGACGATCCGTTCGCCGTGCAGCTGCCGGTTGATGAGCTTGGCCGATGGCACGGCGACCTTGAGCGCTTCGGCCCAGGCGGCGCGGTAGGCGTTGTAGGCCTCGCGGCGGCATTCCGCGCACGGGCGATGCCCGGCGGCGAAGGAGACGGCCTCGTCGTAGAAGTACAGGAAGGTGAAGTGATGCGGCTGCCATTGCTCGTGCCAGCGGCCGCGGAATTCCAGCGCGCAGGTGATCCAGAGATCGCTGGCGTGAGACCGGACGATCTCGGTGCCGGAGTGGATGATCCCGCGGTTTCCGGTCCACGCCCCACGCAGCGCGATCGCCTCGACGTCGCCCATCGGCGTGACTCGATTGCGTGCGGGCGACCTCTGCGCCGCCATTCCGCGGCGGCGCACGTCGCCGACGGTCGGCTCGCCGGTCGTGCAGGGCATGCCTTCAGGCTAATGCTCGGCTCCTGACAGCAAAAAGCTCCGCCGTACCGAGCTTCGCTAGTGCGCCCGAGAGGACTCGAACCTCCACGGACCATTCAGTCCACAAGGCCCTCAACCTTGCGCGTCTACCAATTCCGCCACAGGCGCGTGGGCGGGCAGTATAGCCCCGGTTTGGCGCGGTTTCGGTGCTGTTGGCTTGTGTCCGTCCGTGGCTCGCGCTAGATTCACGAACACATGTTCGATATGGCCCACGCTGGACAATCTGATCAAGGAGTTCACGCATGGACTTGACCAAGCGTCAGCAGGAGATCTTCGACTTCATCAAGCGCTATTCGGCCAAGTACGGCTACCCGCCGACCGTGCGTGACATCGGCAAGGCGGTGGGCCTGGCGTCGTCCTCGACGGTCCACGCGCACCTGGCGAACCTAGAGCGGATCGGCATGCTGCGCCGGGATCCGACCAAGCCGCGGGCGATCGAGCTGCTCGACCGGGCCGCTGCCGGGGTGCGGGGATTCGTCAATCCGGGCCTGCCGCTGGTGGGCCAGGTGGCGGCCGGCCAGCCGGTGCTGGCCGAGGAGAACATCGAGGAGTACGTCCAGACGCCGCCGTTCGCCGGCGGTGGGGAGGGCGAGTACCTGCTGCGGGTGCGCGGGGAGTCGATGAAGGACGTCGGCATCCTGGAGGGCGACCTGGTCGTGGTGCGGCCCCAGGAGACCGCACAGGACGGGGACATCGTGGTCGCGTTGGTGGGCGAGGAGGCGACTGTCAAGCGCTACTTCCACGAGCCAGACCACATTCGCCTGCAGCCTGAGAACGAGTCGATGGAGCCGATCCGCAGCCGTGACGTGCGGGTGCTGGGGAGGGTGGTCGGATTGATGAGGAACATCTCGTGAGCGCGCTGGCGCCAACCCGGCCCGGGGCCGGCGAGGGGGAGCGAACGATGCCGGCGCCGTCGCTGTTCGACGACTTGGGCGGCGAGCCGACCCTCGACGAGCTTCTCGTCGGGGTGTGGGAGGGGCTCGCCGCTCATCGATCTAGTGCCTGCCCGGCGTGCGGGGAAGCGATGACGCCGGAGTACGGAGCCCATGCCCGGCCGATCGGCGGCCGCTGCGCCAATTGCGGGACAGTCCTGAGCTGAGGCCGCCGCCGGAGCGACTCCCGGGGCACCGGGCTTCCGGCGGACCGCTTCACGTCTGGACCGGCCGCGGGCGGACCGCTGCACGTCTGGACCGGCCGCGGGCGGACCGCTGCACGTCTGGACGGCGGGCCCTCGGGCGGCTAGGCGCCGAGGCGCCCCGGCGCTATCCTCGGTTGTTGCAGGCTGAGCAGTCGCGGAGGTGAACAGCCTTCGAGGAAAGTCCGGACATCACAGGGCAGAGTGGTCGGTAACGCCGACCCGGGGAAACCCGCGGGAAAGTGCCACAGAAATGACACCGCCTAAGCCTGGAGCCGCTGCAGAGCTTCAGGCCGGCAAGGGTGAAATGGTGCGGTAAGAGCGCACCGGCGTCGCGGTGACGCG
>DASXZB010000069.1:0-29337 GCA_036502145.1 Solirubrobacteraceae bacterium
CAGAAGTAGCGCGTGAACGTCACCCCGGCCCTGAAGTCGCCCACGTGCGGCTCTATCGGCTCGCCGCGGGCGAGGCGGACGATCAGCTCAGGGTAGGTCTGGCCGGGCAGGGCGGCGTACAGGTGGGCCGGGCAGGCGCCGCCGAAGCGGGTGTTGACGTCGGTGATGCCCAGGCCGATCTCGGCGTCGCGGAATGCCTGCACGGTGCAGGGCCCCCGGCAGCCCAGCGCCTCCACCACGCGCCGCCCGAGGTCGATCAGCTCCTCGTCGGCGATCGTCGTCCCCTTGATCGACTCGCCGCCGCGCGACTCGATCATCGTCCGCGGAATCGCGTTCAGGCAGCGCCCCTCGAGATCCGAGAGGCAGTCGATCGAGAACTCCGGCCCGTCCATCCAGCGCTGGATCATCGCCGGCTCCTCGATGTACTCGACGAAGAACTCCGCCGCCCGGGCGTCCCGGGCGCGGTGGATGGAGCGCGCGCCCGATCCCCAGCGCGGCTTGACCATCACCGGGTAGGCGTCAACCGGCAGGCCCGGCAGCACGGTCGGGGGCGACGGCAGCCCCAGCCGTTCCAGCAGCAGGTGGGTCTCGTACTTGTCGAAGGTGGCCCGGCCGATCTCCCCGTCGGGGACGAACGCCGGGAGCCGGCCGGCGCTCCGGGCGTGACCGAGAACCTCGAGATCGAGATCGGTCAGCGGCACCACCGCTCCGACCCCGAACTCCCGGCACAGCGCCTCCAGGGCCGGCACGTACTCCGGATCGTCGATGCTCGGCACCGAGCGCCGGTGGTGAGCGGCGTACTGGGCCGGCGCCAGCGGGTTGGGATCGGCGGCCACCGTCGGCGCGCACTGCGAAAACGCCGACACCATCGCGTAGCGCTTGCCGACCCCGGTCAGCAGGACCGCTACGTCTGCTGGTTCGGTGGCTGCCATCCGCCGCTCGCTCCCTTGTAGATGCCGCTGCCGTTGGCGACCAGGCTCACCGTGCGCCGGAGGATCCGGAAGTCGAGCGCCAGCGACCGGTGCTCGACGTACCAGATGTCCAGCTCGATCCGCTCGGGCCACGGCAGCGAGGCCCGGCCGTGGATCTGAGCCCACCCGGTGAGGCCCGGCTTGACGGCCAGGCGCCGGCGTTGGTGCGGCGTGTACTGGCGGACCTGGCTCTCGATCGTGGGCCGCGGGCCGACGATCGCCATCTCCCCACGCAGCACGTTCCACAGGTTGGGCAGCTCGTCGAGCGAGTAGCGCCGCAGCAGCGCCCCGAGCCGGGTGATCCGGTCATCGCCCTCGGCGATCGCCAGCCCGGCTCCCGAGAACTCGGCGCCGTGGACCATGGTCCGCAGCTTGTAGATCGAGAACAGCCGGCCGTCCTTGCCGACCCGGGTCTGACGATAGATCGGGTGCCCCGGTGACTCGAGCCGGATCGCGACCGCCAGCAGCGCCACCAGCGGGGCGGTCAGGATCGAGCCGGTCAAGGCCAGCGCGATGTCGAGCGCCCGGCTGATCATCGGTGGTCGCTCACCCGGCTGATCATCGTGATGTGGGGCGCCCGGCTGATCATCGCGTCCCCGCGGCCGGCTCCCAGCCGGCGCCCGTGCCGTGGGCCAGCCAGTCCCACAGCCCGGCGGCCAGCGAGGCGGTGGTCATCACGTAGTAGCGGGCGACCAGCAGCGGGCGGGCGGGCACCCGCGCGGCCAGCCCGGCCGCCAGCAGCAGCGCCAGCTGGGCCGAGAGGGCCACCACGTACACCGGCCGGCGACCGATCAGGGCCACGTTGGTGGCCAGCGCGACCAGGTGCAGGAACGGCGAGCAGTAGCGCAGGACGCGGTGCGAGAAGATCTCGAGCGCATAGACGGGGTCATAGCCGCGCGGCGAGAGCATCCCCCCGCGCAGCATGATCGGCCAGCCGTGGCCCATCATCCGCCGCTTGCGGGCGAACTCCCCCTCGATCGTCGGCACCATCTTCTCTCGGGCCCGGGCGTCTGGCGCGTAGAGCGCCCGCCAGCCGCGCTTGACCAGGTTGAACGGCAGTGACAGATCGTGGCCCATGATCGGATCGACGACCAGGTAGGACTCGCGCCGGGTGGCGTAGATGGCCCCGTTACCGCCGGTCACCGACCGGAGGTCGGATTCGAGTCGCCGCAGCGCCATCTCGTAGCGCCAGTACAACCCCTCCTGGTTGGTGCCGCTGTCGTTGACGAAGATCACGTCGCCGCACACGTAGCCGACCCCGGGATCGGCGAACGGCGCCACCAGCGCGGTGAGCGCCTCGGGCTCCCACTGGACGTTGGCGTCCGAGAACGCCACCACCTCGCCCTTGGCGCGCTGCACGGCGGCGTCCTGGGCGCGGATCTTGCCGCCCCGCGGGAGCTCCAGCACCAGGTCGGCGCCGGCCGCGCGGGCCCGGGCCGCAGTGGCGTCGGGCGAGCCGTCGCAGGAGACGATCACCTCGAGCTTGCCGGCCGGGTAGTCGAGCGCCCGGAGGTTGGCGACCCGAGCCGCGATCACCTCCTGCTCCGCGTAGGCGGCGACGATCACCGACACCGACGGCAGTGCGTCGTCCCCCCCGGCCGCGCCGACGCCCTCGCCGGCCCCCCCGACGCCCTCACCGGCCACGCCGACGCCCCCACCGGCCACCCCGACGCACTCGCCGGCCACCCCGACGCCCTCGCCGGCCCCGCCGCCGGCGCCCGCGCCGCGCCGGCGAGCCCGAGCCAGCGCCGCCAGGACCCCGGCATAGCCGAGATGGGTGTAGACGAGCAGCCCGGCCGAGCCCCAGAAGGCGATCTTGGTCGCAGTCATCGCGGTGGCATTCTGGCGCAGGCGGCTACAGACTGAGCGTTCCGAGCGCCGTCCAGGGACGTGATGCATTCTGGTTGGGCTATACGGAACCAAATTGACATCACCCCTCTCCCCGATAGTTGTCTGCGCAACTACCTGCTACCCTCAAACACCCCATGGAACTCGGACTCGCCACTTTCGCCGACCTCAGCTCCGGCATCAGTCCGGAGCAGCGGATGCGCGACCTGCTCGAAGAGGCCGTGCTCGCCGACCAGCTGGGTCTGGACGTGTTCGCGGTCGGAGAGCACCACCGCGCCGACTTTCTGATCTCCAATCCGGCGATCGCGCTGGCTGCGATCGCGGCCAAGACCGAGCGGATCCGGCTCTCCAGCGCGGTCACCGTGCTCAGCTCGGATGACCCGGTACGGGTCTTCCAGCAGTTCGCCGAAGTCGACCTGCTGTCGGGAGGCCGGGCCGAGATCATGGCCGGGCGCGGTTCGTTCATCGAGTCCTTCCCGCTGTTCGGCTACGACCTCGATGACTACGACGAGCTCTATGCCGAGAAGCTCGACCTGCTGCTGAAGCTGCGCGATTCGACCCGGGTGACCTGGTCCGGGCGCCTGCGCCCGCCATTGCACGACGCCGGCGTATGGCCCCGCCCCGTTCAAGACCCGCTTCCGGTGTGGGTCGCGGTCGGAGGCTCGCCGCAGTCGGTGGTGCGCGCCGGCACGCTCGGCCTGCCGCTGACCTTGGCGATCATCGGCGGCCAGCCGGAGCGCTTCGCCCCGCTGGTCGCGCTCTACCGCCGCGCCGCCATGCAGGCCGGCCACGACGCCGCCGCGCTGCCGCTGGCCATCAACACCCACGCCTTCGTCGGGGCCACCCAGGCCGAGGCCGACAGCGCCTTCGCGCAGCCCTACCTGGCGATGATGAACCGGATCGGCCGCGAGCGCGGGTGGCCACCCTCCGGGGGCGCCGAATACGAAGCGCTTCGCGCTCCCAGCGGCGCCGTCGCCGCCGGATCGCCCGAGCAGGTTGCCGAGAAGATCCTGTTCGAGCACCAGCTGTTCGGCAACAGCCGGTACATCGGCCAGATGAGTGTCGGCGCGGTCGCCCACCGCGACGTGATGCGCTCGATCGAGCTGTTCGGGACCGAGGTCGCGCCGCTCGTGCGAGCCGAGGTGGCCAAGCGCCACGAGGCCGAAGCGGCCGCGGTCACGCCCGCCTGACCGGGACCCCAAGCCGGTCACGACCCCGCGGCCAGGCCCAGCCGATCACGACCTCCTGACCCGCTCGTAGACCTCGAGCGTGCGCCGGGCCACAGCGGGCCACGAATACGGTCCCCGGGCGGCCGCCAGCGCAGCCGCCGCCACCCGCTCGCGCTCGCCCGGATCCTGCAGCAATTCGATCAGTGCGTCGCGCAGCGCCCTCGGATCGCCCGGCGCCACGAGCTTGGCCGCCCCCGTGGCGGCGATTTCCGACAGGCCGCCGATGTCGCTGACCACGCTGGGCCGGCCGAAGGCCAGAGCCGTCGCCAGCACTCCTGATTGGTCGAGCCGATCGGTGCGCGAGTAGGGCAGCACGACCACGTCGGCGCGACGAAAGTAGGCCGGCAGCTCGGCATCGGAGACGAACTGCGGCCGCAGGCGGACGCTGGGGGTGAGCAGCGGCCGCAGCGGGTCGAGGTCCATTCGCGGCCGCCCCACCACCCACAGCTCGGCTCCCGACACCCCCTGCCATGCTCCCGACACCCCCTGCCGTGCCCCCGACACCCCGTGCCAGGCTCCCGACACCCCCTGCCAGGCTCGCAGCAGCGTCTCCAGGCCCTTGTAGGGGCGCAGCAGGCCGAAGAACAGCACCACCGGCCCCGACACCTGTGCCAGCTCGGCCGGCAGCGGGACCTCGACCGGCTGCCGGGTGAGGTGCTCGAACGCACCGTGGGGAACCACGTGCAGCTTGCCCGGGTCGACTCCGAGCCCCGCCAGCAGCCGGCGGCCGTACTCGGAGTGGACCACCACCGCGCCCACCCGGTCATACAGACGCCGCTGGGCGCGAGCCTGCCCGGGCCGCGCCTCGCGCGGGAGCAGATCGTGGGCGGTGAGCACCAGCGGACGGTCCGGCAGCAGACGAGCGTCGAGCCACTGCAGCGCCAGCCACTGGAAGTGCACCACTTCGGCGGCGGCGGCGTGGCGGCGGTAGGCGAGCATGTCGGGGACGTGGGCGAGCAGCTTCGAGACGCGGCGCAGCTGCGAGCCCGGCGCACCCAGCGCGCGACGGTAGAAGAGCTCCCGGCGCGCGTAGCCCTGGGGGTCTGGCACCGCCTCGTAGGCGAAGCGGCTGGTGACCAGCTCGACATCGGCTCCCAGACCGGCCAGGGCCGAGCACAGCGCGTGGTCGTAGGGCGGCGTGAACGCCGAGGGATCGACGACCTGGACGCGCATCAGGGCTCTGGATCCTGCAGCGGCCGCCCCGTCAGCCTCGCCAGTCGCCGCGCCACCGCCGTCGCCTCCTCGCCGCCGAGCGAGTGCACACGGGCGTCGCGGTCACCGACCAGGCGCACCACGGCCGGGGCGAGCGCCGACAGCGGCGGCTGAGCGGCGTCGCGAGCCAGGAAATCGCGAGCGCTGCGCAGCGGATGGCGCAGTATCACCCTGACCAGGGCGACGGCGCGGGCCGCGGCGCCGTCGTCCTCGCGGTAGTCGATCGGCATCGCCCTGGCCACCTCCTGCTCGACGGCCGCCGGGCGCGCAGCGGCCTCGACCCGGGCCCCGGCCAGGGTCAGCGCAAAGTCGCCCAGCGGATCCCCCCGGGCGGGGAAGCGGTCGGCCACCATCACGACGCGGGCGGGGTCGTCGCGCCCGCGCCGCGAGCCCGGGCGATTGGACAGGGCAAGGCCGGCCAGCTCGTCGACGCCGAGCAGGGCGTCCAGAGCAAGAAAGCGGCCCTTGTCCAGGCGCCCCGGGGCAGCGCCGGGGCGGGGGCGAGCGGGCCGGGGCGGGAGCCGGCCCCGGCGACCGGTGACCGTTCGCAGCGCGCGGGCGCCGGCCCGGCGCAGCGCGGGCTGGGGCTCGAAGTCCTCGTAACGGCGGCCCAGCCAGGCCCGGCCGGCCGCGTAACCGCGCCACTGGCGGCGCAGCCCGCCGACGGTGGTGCGGTAACGGTGCGCGACGCGGGCCTGCGGGCGAGGCTCCAACCGCCAGCCGGCCTGCTGCAGTCGCCAGCTGAAGTCCGTGTCCTCGGCCGCCCGCACGCCCTCGTAGAAGCCCCCCACCTCATCGAAGGCGACGCGGCGCACCAGCAGGTTGGCGGCGACCGCCCGGGGCAGGTAGGAGTGCGCGAGGTGCGCGCGCTGGCCGAGGAAGCTACGGGCCGCTCCATAGCGCGCGGCGAAGGTGGCCCCATCGTCGGAGGGCACCACCTCCCCGGCGAGCGCGCCGACGTCGGACTCGATCGGCTCGGCGAAGTAGCCGGCGATGAGCCCGGGCGCGGCGCTGCAGTCGGCATCGAGGAACAGCACCCAGTCCCGGGAGGCGTGCTCGGCGCCCACGTTGCGAGCGTGTGATGGCGACTGCTCGCCGACGGCGGGGACGACGAGCACCGGGTCCCGGCCGTCGGCCACCCCGGAGTTGTCGGCCAGGATGAGTTCGTCGTCGGCTCGCGCATCGAGCCCCAGCAGCGCGTCGAGCGCTTGCTGTGCCGCCGCCCGCGAGCCCGCGAACGGCATCACCACGCTGACCGCCGGGCGGCTCACGACTCGCTCCCGGCCGGTGGCGGGTAGGCCCGGCGCGCCCGGGCGAGCAGCGCGCGGGCCTGCCGGAGCTCGGCGCCGTGAGCGAACCCGGTCGCCAGCAGCACCGGCGGGATCGCCGCCGCCACCAGCGCCCGCGTCAGCAGCCCGACGACTCCGTGGGTCGGCAATACCAAATCGCCGACGGCCGCCATGCCGCCCATAACCAACACCAACCGGCCCAGCCGACCCCATTCGAAGGACACCTTGAAGGCGTTACGGGTCAGCAGGTACATCACCGTCAGCATGACGGCGTAGGCGCCGCACAGGGCGATTCCGGCCCCGGCGATGCCCAGCGGCGGCACCAGCACCAGGATCAGGACCACGTTGGCCGCCAGCCCGGCCAACGAGGCAGGAAAGTTGCGCGTGGTCACCTTGGCGCGGCCGGCGATCACCAGGAACACCACCCACAGGCCGTACATCGCCCAGCCCAGTGCCACCCACGGCAACGCTCGGTAGCCGCCGAAGAACTGCGGCGCCGCCAGCAGCCGCAGGACCCACCGTCCCAGCAGCGCCAGGCCGGCGACCATCCAGCCGGAGACGAACACGTAGTAGGTGGTCACCAGCCCATAGAGCCGCGCCGCCTCCAGATCGTCGCGGACAGAGTAGGCCAGCGGCGGCCAGGCGTACTGAAACGCGCGCACGATGAACGCGACCGCGCCGGCGAGCTTGATCGCGATCGAGTACAGACCGGCGAGCGTGGGGCTGCGCGCGTGGTAGACGTAGTAGCGGTCGACGATGCTCAGCGCGTAGACCGACGCTTCGGCCGGGACGGTGGGCAGACCGAAGCGCAGCAGCACGCCCATCCGGTCGGCCGCGCCGCGACGTGGCGCCAGGCGCCGGCGCATCGTCCACCACAGCACCAGCAGGACCGCCGTCGAGGCCGCGTAGTTGGCCAGCAGCAGACCGCGCGCCCCGTCGCCGAGCCCCACCACCAGCACCAGCGAGCCGGCGATGGTCAAGAACACGTTGCTCAGCGACGCCACCGCGTATGTGCGCAGCCGCTCGTCGACTCGCAGCAGCCCGTAGGCGAGCTCCAGGTTGGTGAAGGACCACAGTCCCAGCACCGCGATGCGGAACGTCGTCGGGTCGCGGTAGCCGAGCACCAGCCGGCTCAGGGGGACCGCGGCCGCGGCGAGCGCCAGCGAGCTGATCGTGGTCGCGACCAGCAGGAAGGCCGCGGTCCGGCGCACCAGCGCGTCCCGACGGGCGGGATCCTGGTCGATGAAGTAGTAGCGCAGGAACGCCTCGATCATCCCGAAGCGCACCACGATGCTGACGAAGATGACGCCGTTGGCCAGCAGCTCGACGACCCCGTAGCCGGCGGGATTGATGTATCGCGTATAGACCGGCAGCAGCAGGACGGCGATCAGCTTCGAGACCACGTCGGCCACCTGATAGGCGGCGAGCGAGGAGACGAGGCGCTTCAGGTATGAGGCCACGGCGGCAAACGGTACGGGCAACCGCCGACCACTACGGGCGTGCGCTCAATCCGTGGCGAGCTCGGCGTGCGAGCTCGCCGCGAGCGCCAGCAGCTCGACGCAGGCGTCGATCGAGACCGCGGTGGTGTCGAGCATCAGGTGGTAGAGCCGGGGATCGTGGATGTCAGCCGCGTAGAAGTGCTTGACATAGGTCACGTGGGTGCGGTCGGCCTTGGCCAGAGCGCGCTCGGCGGTCGCCGCGTCGAGGCCGGAGTATCTCATCGCCTGCCGGGCCCGGCGGTCGGCAGGACCGTCGAGGCGCACTCGCAGCACGCGCGGGTCGTCGCGCAGCAGGATGGCGCCGGCGCGGCCCAGGATCACTCCAGCGCCGGTGGCCGCCTGTCTGGTGATGACCGCCTCGGCCGCACGCCGGAACTCATCCGGAGTGAGCTGCTCGGTCGGCAGCGGGACCGGCCCGCCGGGGTCGGCGGCGGCGAAGCTACGCAGCAGGCGCTCCAGAAAGCTCGAGGCCAGCCGCATGTCGTGCGCCACCGCGTCGTCCAGCGCAACATCGAGATCCTCGGCGACCCCCAGCGGGATCGCCCGGTCCACGAACGGAACCGCCAACCGCTTGGCGAGCGCGGGTCCGATCAGGCCGCCACCGGCCCCGTAGGAGGCCGACAACGTGACCAGCGCGTTCATCCAGCCACCGTGAGCTGCTCGCTCTCGCCGCTGCCCGGCCCCATCGCGTCCATGGCGGCGAATCGTAGTGATCGGCATGTCGCCAGTGCCGCCGCGCCGCCGATCACGCCGCCGCCCCGCCGAGGCGTTTATCTCAACGTGACAGGACGGTCCAGATCCGACCCAGCAGCTGGCGGGCGTCGAAGTTCCGGGCCAGGCTCGAGGCGAACCCGGGCAGGCCGATCTCGACCACGGTGCCCCGCTTGACCCGGTAGCCGATGATCGCCGGCTCCCCGGTTGCCACCCCGGCGGAGGACGACACCGGCCCGGACGCGGTGACCCGGGCAAAGCGCTGGTAGGAGCGATAGCCGCGCAGCGCGCCGGAGCTGCCCGAGAAGATGTGCAGGCCGTCGGAGTCGACCAGGACCAGGGCGCCGCGGCTGGCCACGACCGGCCCTGGCCGGGCGCCGAGGATGTCGGTGACCCCGGCGGGGGTGGGAGCGGACGCCTGACCACCCGCGACCCGGACGATCCGCCGCAGCGAGTCGATCCCCAGCGACAGCACATGGCCCCCGCCGGCGACATACGACGCCAGCGCCTCGGCCAGCGAGGCCGGGATCCACCGCTCGTCGCCGGCGAAGACCACCCCCCGAAAGCGCCCCAGAGTTGTGGCGGTCAACCCCAGATCGGTGGTCAGGTCAAACGGCAGCCGGACCTTGCGCAGGTACCCGACCAACGCCGCCTCGCCGGCGAAGCCGGCCTGTAGCCCGGTGGTCAGCGGGCGAGCCAGCTTGATCGGATCTCCGGCCGCCAGCGTGTCCGGGACTCCGTCGCCGTTGTCGTCGACCGGGTTCTCGCCCTGCCAGGTGAGCGCCGGCAGCACGACCAGCACGCGCGGATGGGCGGGTGCCGCCGCGCCGGCCACCACCGGAACCACCGCCCGGTGCGCGCCCCAGCGCAGCGACAGCCGGTACAGGCCGGGGCCGCCCCGCGGAATCGGAACCTTGAGGAGAAAGCTCGCTGATCTGCCGGAGGCGACCCTGGAACCGCCACCGGTGCGGCTCAGCGTCCAGCGGTACTGGTGACGCCGGGCGTCCACGTACACAGTGGTGTCGGTCCCGGCGGCGACCGGGGTCAGTGGCGCCTGGGCGGCCAGATAGCGAACCGTCACCCCGGCGTGAGGGGTCGTCCCGGGCACCGGCGGGAGCTCCGGCGGGAACCGCCCGGTGTTGCAGGCCCGGTCGGTCACCTTCAGCCCCACCAGGTAGGTGCCCTGCGGCGCGGGCCGCCCACCGGCCACGGTCCCGTCCCACACCGCCGAGCTGCGCCGCCCCGAAGCGAAGCTCTTGACCAGCCGCGGCGGACCGGGCAGGTCGGTGCGGTAGATCAGGACTCGAGCGTTCAGGCCGCTGGTTCCGGTGAAGCGGATCTTGGCCGAGGTGACCCCGGGCTGAGGGATCAGCGACGGCGTGACCGATGTGACCCGCGGCCGCGGCGGCACCGTCTTCACCGTCACCGGCTCGGCGCCGCCGTTGTTGGAGATCAGGACCGAGCGGCCCTGATGGATCAGCGAGACCCGGATGAAGTAGTTGCCGTCGGGGGCCACCGAGCCGTCACCGAGGCGGCCGTCCCAGGTGAACGCCTTGCGGACCGGGTGTCGACCGCCCTGCATGTGGACGCCCGAGGCGATCGTCCTGACGATCGTGCCATCGCGATCGACGATGTAGACGTCGACGTCATCGGAGCGATTGAGCAGATAGAACGACACGAACATGGAGCGGTGACTCAGCGCCTTGACCGTGCCCTTGGGCCCGCGGACCTTGCACACCCCTCCGTCGACCGGGTTGATCACCGCCGGCGCGGGCGCCGGCAGGCCATCCAGCAGCGGAGTGGTCACCTTGAGGTGCTGCGTTACGAAGAACGCAGCGACCGTGGCGATCGCCAGCGCGACAAACGCCGCGACCGGCACCCGCCTCACAGCGGTATCACCGCCACGTTGGGGACCTCGAACTCGTGAAAGGCCGCAAGACCCCGGGGGTCACGAGCGCACAACATGACCCGGATCGAGCCGCCGTGGCAGACGACGAGCGCCGGCAGCTCAGCTGAGGCGTGGATCTCCTGCACCGCCGCGGTGACCCGTCGTTGCTGATCGAGCAGCGACTCGCCACCGGGGAAGCGAAACTCGGCGCCGGCCCGCATCCACGCGGCA
Source organism: Solirubrobacteraceae bacterium (assembly GCA_036502145.1). GTDB lineage: Bacteria > Actinomycetota > Thermoleophilia > Solirubrobacterales > Solirubrobacteraceae > Palsa-465. The sequence continues at coordinate 10,879 of DASXZB010000069.1, forward strand.
AAGGCCTCCGGCTCCTCGCGCTCGACGTCCTTGAACAGACGTCGCTCCCAGTCGCCGCGGTTGGCCTCCCGCAATCGCGCGTCGAGCGTAGGGGAGAGGCCGATCCGGGCCCCGACGGCCTCCGCTGTCTCGCGGGCCCGGCTGAGATCGGAGGCCCACAGCGAGTGGATCCCGTCACCGGCGACCCGCTCGGCCAGCTCCTGGGCCTGGCGCCGGCCGGTCTCGTTCAGGGGAGTGTCGGTGAAGCCCTGGAAGCGCAGCGGCTCCAGGTTGTCATTCGTCTCCCCGTGACGAGCTAGCAGCACTCCGCGCAGACTCATCGCGGAAAGGCGAAGAGCTCAATCATCCAGGTCGGCGACCGCGGTGTCCGAGCGCAACCCGACCCGGATCGTCTCGAGCGAAAGGGCCTCCTCGGGAATGATGTTGCCGAGGTTGACGTCGGGGCCGAAGCGGCGCACGAACCAGACCTGCTGGTCGCGGCGGGGAGCTTCGAACAGCAGCTTCTCCTGCGGGATGGCGTGCACGATCTCGTCGATCAGCCCCATCCGCACCTCGCCGTCGTGGCGGAAGATCCCCACGCTGCCGCTCTCACGGGCCTCGGCGATGACCTTCCAGGCGCCGGCGTCGAGCTCGGCCTGGATCTGCTCCACCCATCGGTACGGGGCCATGATCCGCGTGTTGTCCTTCGATCCCACCTCGGACAGCACCGTGAACTCGGCCGACAGGCGGTTGATCAACTCGACCTTGCGCTCGTGCTCGAGGATGATCGTGCCGTCGGAGACCTCGATGTGCTCGAGCTCGAGCTGGTGCATCCACGCCACCAGGGCATCCAGGCGGTTCTGGGCGATCGCCAGCTCGGTCAGCGTGCCGCCGAACATCGGGGTGATGCCGTGCTCGCGGTAGCGCGCCAGCTTGGCCTCGAGGTTCCCCGTCGCCACCGAGGTCCCCCACCCGAGCTTGGCGATGTCGATGTACTCTCCGGCGACCTCGGCCAGACCGTCGACCTCGGCCACCGACAGGCCGCGGTCGAGCAGGTGCGTGAGGCCTTGCTGCCGAGGCTTGGCAGCTCTCTCTGGAAGGTCGAGCAGGTCCGTCATCGGCATTGGGTCTCCTACGTGTTCGGGGCGAGGTCAGAGCCGACCGTGACGACCACCTGAGCCGTACACGGAGTCGACGACGCCGGGCAGGCGACCGTCTTGTTGCTCTGATCGACTGGCTGGACCGACGCGGAACCCAACTTCAGCGACCTGGCCACGATCAGGGCGGCGCGACGCTGACCCGGCATGTACCCGACCACGGTGGCGGTCTCCGTCTGGTCCGAAGCGTTTCCGATCGTCCCGTGCTTGAAGCCGGCGTTCTGGAGCTGGGTCGCGACCGACTGGGCGAGGTTCGCTTTGGAGGTCCCGTTCAGCACCGCGACCGTCACCGAAGCCGGCTTGACGGGCCCGGTGGCCTTGGTCGAACCGTGGCTGGTGGCCTGCGCATTGCTGGTCGCTGCAGCCGTGCCGGAGGGGTGGTTGGAGGATCCACCGGAGGTGAGCACCAAGAGGACGATGACCACCGCCGCCACCACCAGCAGGGTGGCCAAGCCGATGAATACACGGCTGGTCCGCGAGCTTCCACCACCCTGTGACGAGCGACCTGGCGGTTGGGCTCCGGGTCGCCGCGGGGGCGCGGGCGGACGGGCCGCGGCGGGGCGGGCGGCGGGACGCGCGCTTGGGGGCGCGGTTGTCGAACCCCGGGGCGTCGCGCTGCCGTTGGCGGTTCCGGCGGCGGTCGCCGGAGGCGGGCCGGGTGGCGTGAGCACCGCGCTGCCGGGTTGCCCGGCGCCACCGTTGCCGCGGGCCGCGATCGAACTCGGATCGGGGGTGGGGATCAGCCTGGTGGCGGCGCTGAGAGCCGGAGCGCCGACACCCGCCGGGGCGCCTGGAAAGCCACCGGGCGTGCTCGCTTGCACCGGGACGCTACCCGGTGCAGAGGCCGCGGGCGTGCCCGCCAGGCGCCCGGAGACCGGCGCACGGGTTCCGGTCCTGGCCGCCACTGCCGGCGCCGGCGCCGCAGCCCTGCGGCCCACCCCGGCCGGAGCCGGTGCCGGTGTCGCGGGCGTGCGGGCCACCCCAGCCGGAGCCGGCACCGGTGGGATTGTCCCGGTGGCCGAGCCGACCGACCCGCGCGAGAGCTGGGCCAGGCGGAGCTCCAACTCCTGCAGGTGCTCCGCCGAGTCGGCGGCCTGCTCCCTCAAAGATGCCGTCTCGCGCGCCTGCGCGAAGAACAGCATGACCAGGATCGCCAGCCCGATGATCGCGGCAAACCCGGCGTCGGCGCCCACCGTCGAGATGAAGTGGTGCACCGAGAAAGCAAACGGAATGGTTCCCATGGTGTCTGCGCCAGTCTAAGGGGCGATCCCGGCGCCTTCACCCTCAGGCCGGGTGACGCGGGAGCCGGACAATTCGAAGACGTGTTTCGCGAGCGCCGCCACGTCACCTTCTAGCACGAGCAGGTTGATTTCGGCGAAGGTCCGCTCCACCCAGCCCGGATCGAGCCAGTCGTGGCTGGCCCGGAGGATGCGCTGGGCCGGCGTGGGCTGGGGATGCTCGGAGGGGTTGAACAGCTCCTCGTGGAATTTCTCGCCCGGCCTGGCGCCGACGATCTCGATCGCGATGTCGCGTTCGGGCTCCAGGCCGGAGAGGCGGATCATGGTCTCGGCCAGGTCGACGATCCGGATCGGCTCGCCCATCTCGAGTACGAAGATCTCGCCGCTTCGCTCGCCCAGGCTGCCGGCACGGATGATCAGCTGGACCGCTTCGGGGATCGTCATGAAGTAGCGGCTCATCCGGGAGTCGGTGACCGTCACCGGGCCGCCCTCGGCGATCTGGCGCCGGAAGATCGGCACCACCGAACCCGATGAGGCGAGCACGTTGCCAAACCGGACCGTCGCGTATTTGGTCCGGGGGTGCCTGACGGCCTCGGCCTCCACCGCCCATTCGGCCAGGGCCTTGGACGCGCCCATCACGGTCGCTGGGTTGACGGCCTTGTCGGTCGAGACCAGCACGAACGTCTCGACCCCGGCCTCCCCGGCGATCCGGGCCACCAACCGTGTTGCCAGCGCGTTGTTGCGGATCGCCTCGACCGGGTTCTGCTCCATCAGGCCGACGTGTTTGTAGGCAGCGGCGTGGAAGACGATCGCGGGCCGGTACTGGGTCAGCACCTCACGCATCCGCTCCTCTTCCTTGCAGTCGGCGAGCACGGGGAGCGCGACTCGCACGTGACGGTCGTCCTCGAGCTCGCGGACGATGTCGAACAGGTTGTCCTCGGCGTGATCGACGAGCACCAGCTGCCTGGGCCCCACCCGCGAGATCTGGCGACACAGCTCGCTCCCGATCGAGCCGCCGGCGCCGGTCACCATCACCACCTGGTTGGCCAGATAAGCCCCCACCCGGTCCAGCTGCTCCCGGACCGGCTCGCGGCCGAGGATGTCCTCCACGCGGACCTCGCGCAGCTGGCCTGCCACCTTGAGCTGACCGGAGCCGTCGCGCAGCAGCTCGAACACGGTCGGCGTCGTGCGCACGGGGATCCCCCGGGCGCGACAGGCCATCACGACCCGGGCCCGGAGGGTGCCGGGGGCCGAGGGGATCGCGATCACGACCTCGTCGGGCTCGACCTCGTCCAGGACCCGCTCCAGGTCCGCGCTCGAGGTCGTGCCGAGCACCTTGAGGCCGTGCTCGTCCTTGATCCCCTGCCGGCGAGGATCGTCGTCGAGGAACCCGACTGGGCGCAGCCCCAGTTGGGGGTTGCGCATCAGCTCACGGACGACCAGGCGCCCGCCGTCGCCGCCGCCGACGATCAGCACCTCGCGGGCGCCCTTACCGACGGTGAAGCTGCGCACCCGGCCCTCGCCGATGAACTGCACCGCGAAGCGCGCCCCCACCAGCAACGCCAGCGTGAGCAGGAAGTACAGCGAGATGACGCTGCCCGGGAGGTTGACAGCGGTGGCCGGCCCGCGCTCGAGACGGTAAGTGGTCCGGACCGGGATGCCGTGGCGGAAGTGGTGAATGGCGACACGCTGGGTGGTGGCCGCCTCGACCGGGTGCAGCAGCGCGATCACGCCGACCACGACCACGGTGGCCACGACGACGCCCTTGAGCACCGCCTCGTAGTCGCGCTGGCCGATGAACCGCCACAGCCGCTGGTACTGCCCAAACGCGGCCAGGGCGACCAGGGTCGCCAGGACGACCCACACGATCGTTACGTCGAACAGGTGCCCGTAGCGGTGGTTGTCGCCGCGAAAGCCGCCCTCGAACCGAAGCCAGAAGGCGAGGAAATATGCCAACGCGACCAGGACTCCGTCCACCAGTAGCTGAGGCAGCGCGTGACGATGGACGGGAAAGGCCGCGGATCTGATCCGCCGGCGCATGCGGCGCAATTCTAGTGGCGACGCCCCTGTTTTAGGCGGTCAGGCGCTGCGAGCGCCGCCGTGCATGGGGGCTTGCGAACCCCACGACGGTCACTTCCGGACCAGCACGCCCCCGGGGTGGCGGGCGGTCGGCACGTACAACGACTTCAGCGCCCCGCAGGTGCTGGCCAGCCCGGGCGGGGGACGATAGGCCTGGGCCGACCAGCCGTTGGACAGCGGGGTGAACATTACGATCGGATACTTCTGGCGCAGCTCGAACTGGGGGCGATGGCCGATGAAGCCCGTGTCGTTCTTCGTGTACCAGGCCATGATGCTCACGTACTCGACGTTGACCACCGGCCGCCCGCACTTGAGCACCTGCTTGTAGCCGCCGAGCGCGTTGAGGTAGGAGGACAGCTTGTTGATCTGCTTGGTGCGCGCGCGCTCGTGGGCCACGTCCTTGTGCTCGGCGCGGACCTGGGTGATCGCGTCCGGGATCATCGAGGCGACCAGGATCACGGCCAACGGTATCCCCGCCCAGCTGGGCAGGCTCCGGTTGATCTTCGACGCGTCGAGTAACAGCCACCCCAGCGTCACGCCGGCCAGGACCGCGGTCAGACCCGCGGGCTCGAACAGGTAGCGCGGAACGCCGGGGAAGCCGTGCAGGGTGAACGCGATCTCGATCACCACCCAGGCCAGCACGCCCGCCGCCAGGGTGATGTAGATCCAGTTGCGCCGCAGGAAGGCGAGCACCAGCCCCAGCAGCGCGGCCAGCTCCAGCGGCAGGAAGTCGAGCGCTGCGTATCGATCGAACGTGCCCACCACCTTGTTGCTGTGCAGCTCGCGCGGGGACTTGAGCGCCAGCTGGCCGGCGATGTTGGGGCGCCCGTTGGTGATCGTCGGCACGCCGAACCACAAAAAGGCGTTGATCACCACCCCGGCGTAGAGCATCCACCGCATCTTGGGGATCTTCAGCCAGAGCCAGATCGCGTACAGGCCCACGAACGGCCATACCTCGGGACGGCCCAGGGCGGCTGTCGCTCCCAGCCACCAGGCCCAGCGGTGGCGCCCACCCAGATGGCAGTCGATCGCCGCCAGGCAGAAGGTGACCAGCATCGAGTCCGACTGGGCGCTGAGCACGTAGTGGAAGTAGTCCTGGATCCCCAGCACCGCGGCGCCGGCGAAGATCGCGGCGGCGATGGGGGCATAGCGGTGTTCGCCCTCGGTGGCGGTCAGCCGGTAGGCGATCCGCCCGCCGAACACCGCCCCGGCCAGCGATACCGAAACCGCGGTGAGCATCCACAGCCAGAGCGCAAAGTGCCCGAACAGCGCGTAGGGAACGTTGAACAGGTAGGTAAACGGCTTCCAGGACGGGGCTCCGCCCAGGTCCAGCGAGCCGCGAAGCGTCTGATAGCCCCAGTCCAGCCAGCCGTAAGGGTCATAGCCGGGGCGAGTGCCGGTGACGACAATCAGCAGCCCGGCCACCGCCAACACGGCCAGGGCCACGAGCCACCAGACGTGGCGCAGCAGGAACGGGCGCGGACCGCCGGGGCCCGTCGCACGCTCGGATCTACGGTCCTCTGAGCCGAGGACTTGCGGCGTCTCTAGCGTGGTGTCTGACACGAGGAGATTCGGACGGTACCAGCCCGGCAACTCGCTGCGATCCTCAGGCCCGCGGGGTCTCGCCGGCGCCGGCGGCCAGGCGCCAGGACGCTAATCGAGCGCACACGCCAGCCGGTCGACCAACAGCGCGGGATCACGGCGAATCCGCTCCACGCCGGGTGTGCCGGGGTCGCGCTTGACCAGCGACACCTCATCGGGGGTGCGCAGGCGGCGCAGCCGGCCGGCCTCCATCAGCGCCGCGTCGACGGCGCCGAGACGGCCCTCGAAGACCGTGAACACGGGCGTTCCGAGCGCCACCGCCTCGCGATTCATGGTCCCCCCGGCCGACACCACCAGGTCGGCATAGGCGACCAGCGACTGGGCGTCGATCGCGCGCTCGGGAACGATGAAGCCGCCGGCTCTGAGCAGCTCGGCCCGCTGCTCGGGGGTGCGCGGCAGAACCACCGCCTGGCGGCCCCTGAGGCGCTCCAGCACCTGGCCGAACAGATCGTTCTCGAAGCGGTGATACAGCGAGACCGCGGGCGGCGTCCGGACCACGGCGATGGGCTGCGTGCGATCGAGCCCAAGTGCCGCCAGCACCGCGGGGTCGGGCTCGAAGTCCGACAGGTAGTACTCCTCCTTGAGCCCGGGGTAGGGGTGCAGCTTCCCGCGCGCCCCGTAGCGATACAAGCGCTCCGGCGGGATCACTTCGGGGACCACCACCGCCTGAGCCAGACGGCAGTTGATGGTGTGCTGGACCTTGGCCCACTCGTAGTCGAACGTCGTCGCGCAGGGGATCCTGAGAATGGCGGCGGCGACGGTGATGTCGTTTGACCCGTGGCCCAGGGCGAGGTCGAAGCGGCGCGGGCGGGCCCACCGGGTGAGCTGCAGCGAGCGGGCGGCCAGGCCCCGGGCCTTGTCGACCAGGCCGGCCCCGCGATGGCGGCCGATCTCGGTGTGCGCGATCTGGAAGCGCTCGCAGAGCTGGAGCGTCTGGGCGAAGTCGCGGGCCGTGACCTGGACCGCGTGCCCGCGGGCCAGCAGCGTCTCGATCACCGGCCGCATCACCAGCACGTGCGGCGAGTTCGTCAGGTCGACCCAGACTCGCATCCGGCGGCAACCCTAGTGGCGAATCATGAGGACCTTCTCAGACGCGCGGGGCGTCGGCTCCCGATCCTGCCGCTACGCTAGGCCCGCGGTGCTCCTTACGCTGGCTTCCCTGACCGAGCCGCTGGTTCGGCTGGCCACGCATCTGATCGCCAGCCTCGGGCTCGGCGGCGTCGCCCTGCTCACGCTCACCTCAGGCGTGGTCGGAGTCCCCGGCACCGAGCCGACGATGCTGTTCGCGGGGTTCGACGTCTTCCAGGGCAACCTGACGATGCCCGGAATCATCACCGCCGGCGTAGTCGGCGATGTGGCCGGAGCCTCGATCGCCTACGCGATCGGCTACTTCGGCAGTCGTGAGCTGCTCGAGCACCAGGGCAGCAAGCTCCACGTGAGCCCGGCGCGGCTGGACCGCGCCCACCGCTGGTTCGAGCGCTACGGCGCGCCGGTGATCTTCGTCTCCCGCCTGCTGCCCCTGATCCGCGCCGTCTTCCCCTACGCGGCCGGAGTGGCCAAGATGCCGTACTGGCGATTCCTGGCCCTGGCGACGGCGGGCTCGGTGATCTGGATCGGCGCGCTCGGCTTCCTGGGACGCGCGGTGGGCAGCAACTGGCCCAGCTGGCGTCACCACCTGGAGTACGTCGACTACGCCGCGGCGGCCGTGCTGGTGTTGGCGATCGTGTACTTCATCGTGCGGCGCAACCGGACCGATCGGGGCGAGCCCAGCGCAGATGTCGTGTCCGACTGAGCTGGGCTCAGACCGGGACCGCGCCGCTGGGCTCGGACGCCGGGCCGCCGGGCCGCGCTCGGACGCCGCGCCGCCCGGGGGCGCCGGGCCGCGCCCGGACACCGAGCCGGGCTCGGGCGCCGGGCCGCGCTCGGACGCGGAGCCGCGCTCGGACTCTCGCCCGGAGCATCGCGGGCCACAGCTGCGCGCCGGCCAGGCGCTGATCCTCGGCGCCCTGCACGGTCCCGCCGAGCTGCTGCCGATCTCCTCCTCGGGCCACGTCGCGCTGATCCCCTGGCTGCGCGGCTGGGACTACGACCGGCTCGACGCCGAGCTGCGCAAGTCGTTCGAGGTGGCGCTGCACGCCGGCACCGCGGCCGCGCTGTTGATCACCCTGCGCTCCGAGGTGGGGGACGCGCTGCACGTGATGACGCCGCGGCTGGTCGGGCTGATAGCGCTGTCCTTCGCTCCGCCGGCGATCATCGGCTACAAGCTCGAGCGGGTGATCGAGCGCCGGTTCGGCACCCCGCCGACAATCGCCGCCGGTCTGATCGGCGGATCGATCGTGATGGCCTGGGCCGACCGCACGCCCCAGCGCCGCCGCTCGCAGGAGGCCGGCCCCTGGGACGCCCTGTTCCTCGGCCTGGCCCAGGCCTGCGCCCTGATGCCGGGGGTGTCACGCAACGGGGCGACCTTGGCGGTGGCCCGGTTGCGGCGCTTCACCCGTGCCGACGCCAACCGCCTGTCGCGCCACGTCGCGCTGCCGGTGATCGCCGGGGCCACGGCGCTCAAAGGGGTTAGGCTGGCCAAACGGGGCCTTCCACCTGGCACCGGGGGATCGTTTGCGCTCGGCGCCGCGGCGTCGTTCGTGTCGACGCTGGGCTCCACGTGGCTGATCAGCCAGGTGGAGCGCGATCGCTCGCTGCTCCCCTACGCCGCCTACCGGATCGTGCTGGCCGGGGCGGTGCTGCGGCGCCTGCGCCAGCCTCGAGGGCGGTCCGCCGGATGTAAGACAATGACGGCGTGAGTGACGCCTACGCAGCCGCTGGGGTCGACACCCACCAGGCCGATCGCGGCGTCGCCGCGCTGGTCGACGTGCTGCGCGGCATCGAGCCCGGCCGTGAGTCGCTGGCGGTCTCGCTGCCGGGCCATTACGCCAGCGTGCTGCGGGTGGCGCCCGGGCTGGGGATCGCCCTGGCCACCGACAGCGTCGGCTCGAAGGTGATCGTGGCCGAGCAGGCCGGCCGGTTCGACACGATCGGCATCGACTGCGTGGCCATGAACGTCAACGACCTGGTCTGCGTCGGCGCCGAACCGCTGGCGCTGCTCGACTACCTGGCGGTGGAGCGCGCCGACCCGGCGCTGCTGCGCGAGATCGCCGTGGGGCTGCGAGCCGGCGCCGAAGCGGCCGGGGTCGAGATCCCCGGCGGCGAGGTGTGCCAACTGCCGGAGGTGATCCGTGGCCATCCCTCGCCCTACGGCTTCGACCTGGTCGGCTCGGCGTTCGGGACCGTGGCGCTCGACCGGATCGTCGATGGCAGCGCCTGCGCCCCCGGAGACGCGCTGATCGGGCTGCCGGCCTCGGGCGTCCACTCCAACGGACTGACGCTGGCCCGGCGAGCGCTTCTGGACGACGGCGGCCTCGAGCTCGACTCTGTCGTTCCCGAGCTCGGCGGGGCCACAGTCGCCGACACGCTGCTGGAGCCGACCGTGATCTACGTGCGCGCCGCGCTGGCGCTGCTGAGCTCCGGCCTCGGCGTCCACGGGCTGGCCCACATCACCGGCGGTGGCCTGCTCAACCTGCTGCGCCTCGGCGAGGGGGTCGGATTCGAGATCACGGCGCCGCTGCCCGTGTTGCCGGTGTTCGAGCTGATCGCCCGGCTCGGGGACGTGTCCCCGCCTGAGATGTGGGAGGTCTTCAACATGGGCTGTGGCTTCTGTGCGGTGGTCGCTGCCCAGGACGCCGCCGCCGCGGTCGAGCTGCTCGCCGCCCACCACCCCGGGACGGCGGTGATCGGCCGTCTCACCGCCCGCGCGGGCGTGGTGCGGGTCCCGGAGCTGGAGATCGAGGGGAGCCCAGCCGGCCTTGGAGACGCCTGACCCGAGAGCGGTGTTGCAGTTGGTGGTAGCGGCACTATCCCCGGGTAGCGCAAAATAAGACCTGACACGGATGAGCACCCTGCTGGGCACCAGTCTCAACGGCCGCTACCGATTGGAAGCGCGGATCGGCTCTGGGGGCATGTCGACGGTGTACCGCGCGACGGATGTCACGCTCGAGCGCCAGGTGGCGATCAAGCTGATGAACCGGGAGGTGGCTTCGGACTCCGACCAGCTCGAGCGCTTCCGGCGCGAGGCGCGCGCCGTGGCGCAGCTCTCCCATCCCCACATCGTCGGGGTGATCGACGCCGGAGAAGATGACGGCCGTCCCTACATCGTGCTCGAGTACGTCGAGGGCGAGACGCTCAAGAACCGCATCCGCCGCATGGGCCGGCTGCCGATCGCCGAGGCCGTGGCCTACGCGATCGAGATCGCCCGCGCCCTGGGCGCCGCGCACGCCCGCCACATCGTTCACCGCGACGTAAAGCCCCAGAACGTCCTGATCGACGAGGAGGGGTCTGCCAAGGTGACCGACTTCGGGATCGCGCGCACGCTCGAGGAGGACGGCCTGACCGCCGACGGCCGGGTGCTCGGCACCACCGACTACGTCTCGCCCGAGCAGGCGCTGGGCCAGGATGTGACCGGCCAGTCGGATCTCTACTCAGTTGGGATCGTGCTCTACGAGATGCTCACCGGCGAGGTGCCGTTCAGCGGTGACAGCCAGGTGGCGGTGGCGATGAAGCACGTCCGCGAGGAGATCCCCGACGTCCAGCTCAAGCGGCCCGAGGTGTCGGCGGCGCTGGCCGCGGTGCTCGACACCGCCACCGCCAAGCGCCAGGAGGACCGCTACGCCAACGACGCGGAGTTGATCTCCGATCTCGAAGACGTGCTGGCGATCGAGGCCGCTCGGGCCGGGAGTGCCACCGGCGAGGTGACCACCGTCCTGCGAACGCTGCCGTCGGGCAAGCAGCGGCGGGTCCCGTTCCGGTTTCGCCACCCGCTCACGGTGGGCGCAATCGTCCTGATCGTGGCCGCGATCATCGCCGGAGGACTGGTGTTCCTGGCCAACCGCGCGCACCACGGCACCGGCAAGCTTCAGCAGTCGCCTCCGGCGGCGACCCCCACGCAGGTTCAATTGTGCGCCTCCTGCGCGCACGACTACAACCCGCTGGCGCCGGTCGGGCCCAAGACCCAGCACCCGGGCGAGGACGGGCTGGCGATCGACAACCAGCGCGGCACCGCCTGGACCACTGAGCAGTACTACAACGGCCTTCAGAAGGCCGGAGTCGGGATCTACGTCGACGCCAAGCCCGGCGTCAGCGCCCGTTCAATCGTGCTCGACACCGTGACCCCGGGCTTCGCGGCCACGATCTACGGCCGCAACAGCGCCCCGCGCGCCGACACCTTCGATCCCGGTCCCACGGGCTGGGTAAAGGTCGGGTCGGTGGCCAAGGCGTCGGCCCGGCAGACGATCGCGCTCAGCACCGGCAGCGTCAAGTACCGGTACTACCTGGTCTGGATCACCGCCCTCGGTAACCACAACCAGGTCGCGATCAACGAACTGGCGCTCTACACCTGAGCGCTCACCAGGTGCGGTCCGGCAGCGGGCCGGACGGACGGCCGTCGAGCTTCGCCGCCGCTCGCAGCATCATCTCCATGTGGCCGGGGAACCCCAGCGGCTCGGGCAGCTCCTCCAGCCCGAACCAGCCGGCCTCGGTCACCTCGTCGGCCTGTAGCTGCAGCGCGCCGAGGGGCTCGCGCAGCCGCATCAGGTAGGAGCTGTTGACGGTGTGCAGCTGCACCCCGTCGGGAGCCGGCGGACCGTAGGCGTCGATCCAGGTGCCGACGTAGGCCACGGCCTCGGCGGCGATCCCCAGCTCCTCGGCCAGCTCCCGCTCGGCCGCGTGCATGGGGTGCTCGTCGCCTTCGCAGAACCCGCCCGGCACGTCCCAGGCCCCCCGCCAAGGGTCGCGCGCACGGCGCATCAGCAGCACCCGCCGATCCTCGATCACCACCGCCTCGCCGCACGGCTTGGGGTTCAGGTAGTGCACCTCCCCGCAGCGTCCGCAGCGGGTCGGAGGCGGGCCGCTCAGAGCGGTGCCGCAGCTCGAGCAATAACGGGTGTAAACCACCGGCGGCAGGTTATTGACGTTGCCATGGGTCCACCACGCACCAAGCTCGCCTTCATCGGTCTGGGCCGGATGGGGCTGCCCATGTGTGCGCGCCTGATCTCGGCCGGATTCGAGGTCCGCGCCACCGACCTGCGATCCGAGCCGCGCCGTGCCGTGGTCTCGCTCGGAGGCGGCTGGGCGCAGTCGGCGGCCGAGGCCTGCACGGACGCGGACATCGCTGTCACGGTGCTGCCGGGCCCAGATGAGGTCGCCGCCGTCGCCGACGAGGTTCTGGATGCGCTCCCGCGCGGGGCGTGCTGGATCGAGATGAGCACGGCGTCGCCGGCGGTGGCGCGTTCCGTCAAAGCCGCTGCCGCCGTGCGCGAGCTGTCAGTGGTCGAGGCCCCGGTGGGCGGCGGTCCCGCGGAGGCCGGTCAGGGACGGCTGCTGGCCTTCGCCGGTGGCGAGGCCGGCGATCTGGAGCGGTGCCGTCCCGTGCTCGACGCGCTCGCCGCACGGGTGTTCCACGTCGGCCCCTCGGGGAGCGGCTACGCGGTCAAGCTGTTCGTCAACGCCCTGTGGTTCACGCAGGCGGCCGCGAGCGCGGAGCTGCTGACGGTGGGAGACAAGCTCGGCCTGGACCTCGACGTGCTGCGCCAGGCGTTCAACCTGGGCGCCAGCGGCGGGCGGTTCGTCGCCGAGGACCTCGGATCGCTGCTCGACGGCGACAACCTGACCTCGTTCTCGCTGGCGCGGTGCCTCGAGGAGCTGGCTTCGGTGCAGGCCCTGGGCCGCGAGCTCGGCGTCGAGCTCGACCTGATCTCGGCGGTCACCGACGTGCATCGCAGCGCCCTCAGGCACTACGGGGACGTCGACGGCGAGCTTCTCGGTGCCCGGTGGGTCGCCGAGCGGGCTGGGGTCGAACTCGAGCGCGGCGGATGACCTCGCCTAGTGTCGCCAGGCGTTCGGCCTGGTCGGAGACCTTGCTCGATTTTGTGCGTTACAGCCATAAAATCGAGCAAGGCCCACAGCCAGCAAGGCCCGGCTGGCCTCGAAGGCGTTCAGAACTGGTACGCCCGCTCGGCCTGGTGGCGCTCGATGGCCAGCTTGACCAGCCGGTCGAGCAGCTCCGGATAGGGGATCCCGCTGGCCCCGAACAGGCTCCCGAAGACGCTCGTCTCGGTGAACCCGGGCATCGTGTTGAGCTCGTTGAGCAGCACGATCTCCCCGACCACGAAGAAGTCCACCCGGGCCAGCCCGGCGCAGCCGGTGAGCACGAACGCCTCGACCGCCAGCTCGCGCACTCGCTCCCGGACGTGTTCGGGAACCCGCGCCGGAACCACCAGCCGCATCCCGCCCGGCGAGTACTTGGCCTCGTAGTCGTACCAGCCCTCCTCGCCGGTGGCCAGCAGGATCTCTCCGGGCTGGGAGGCGATCGGCTCGTCGTTGCCGATCACCGAGCACTCGATCTCGCGCCCCACCGCCGCCGCCTCCACGATCGCCAGCGGGTCGTGGCCAAACGCGGTCTCCAGCGCGGCCGGGAGCTCCTCGGGAGCGCCCACCCGTACGATGCCCACCGAGGAGCCCAGCCGGGCGGGCTTGACGAACATCGGAAAGCCCAGCGCCTCCAGCATCCGCGGCGCCGCTGCCGGGTCGGCGCGGTGGTCCTGGACGCGGACCGCCCGGTAGTCGACCTGGGGCACCCCGGCCTGGGCCATCAGCTGTTTGAACATCACCTTGTCCATGCACAGCGCCGAGGCCAGCACTCCGGCGCCGACGTAGGGGACGTCCAGGCACTCGAGCAGGCCCTGGACGGTGCCGTCCTCGCCGAACGGGCCGTGCAGCACCGGGAAGACCACGTCCTGGCCCTCGAGCCCCGCCCCGGGGCTCAGGGTCACCGGCCCGTCCTCCCGGCGCCAGCGCCCCTCACGCGAGATCTCGATCACCGTCACCTCGTATCCGGCGGTCCTCAGTCCTGCGGCCACCGAGGCGGCCGAGGCCAGCGAGACCTCGTGCTCCGACGACCTCCCGCCGGCTAGGACCGCGGCCCGGGTCGCGGTCATTTCTTCTTGGCTTTGCTCGATGTCGTCGAGGTAGTCGTGCTCGAGCTCGACGACGGTGTCGAGCTGGTGGTGGTCGTCGACGACGAGCTGCGGGTGAACTGGCCGATGGTGATCGTCACCGTGCTGTTCTTCTTGGCCGTCGATCCACCGCTGGGCGATTGGGAGACGACGGTCCCGTTCTGGTTCTGGCTGCTCACGTTGGTGGTCTTGCGCTGCACCTTGAAGCCGGCGGCCAGCAGCGCGCTCGTGGCGCCGTCGGCTGGGTCGCCGACCACGGGCGGCACGGTGGTCGTGCTCGGCGCCGCCGCGATCACGATCGTCACGGTCGAGCCGGGCGCCGAACTCGATCCGCCGCTGGGATCCTGGCTGATCACGTTTCCGGGCTGCGCCGAGCTCGAGGTCTGCGTCTCGGTGTTGACCTTGAAACCGTCCGCGGTCAACGCCGAGGTGGCGTCGCTCTGGCTTTGGCCGGTCACGTCGGGTACCGCCTTGGACGGCGGTCCCGAGGAAACGAACAGCGTCACGCCGGTGCCGAAGGGAACGCTGGTCCCGGCGCCGGGGTCGGTGCCCGTGGCCTGGCCCGCGTCGAACCGGCTCGAGCTCTGCATGATCACCCTCGAGACCTTGAGGTGGGCCCCCTTTATCAGCTTGGTGGCCTTGCCCTGACTCAACCCCTGAACCGAGGGAACTGCCTGCTCTCCGGGACCCTGCGACACCGTCAGGGTCACCGTCGAGCCCTTGTCGGCCTTGATGCCGGCAGCGGGGTTCTCCCCGATCACGTTGCCGGCGGCCTGCTTGCTCGGCACCTGGATCACGCCGACCGCGAAGCCCGCGTTCTGGAGCACGGTCCTGGCCACGTTGAGCTGCTCGCCGGTGACGGGTGGTACCACGCGCTTGTGGGGCCGGCTGAGGAAGTAGGCCCCGGTGGCGGCACCGGCGATCAGCAGCGCCACCAACAGGGCCCATAGCCACGGCCTCCAGTTGTGGCGATGCTCGTCGCCCTCCTCCGCGCCCACCGGCCCGCCGAGCTCGCCGGAGCCGTTGGTGGCCGAGTCGGCGTAGCCCGCCTCCGGCGCGCCGGCAGCCCCCGCCAGAGCCGCCCCCGCGGCCCCCGCTCCCGCGCCGCCTGCCGCTGCCGCGATCACCGCGGCCATGCTGGTCGTGTGCTGGCCGCCGCTCCCGGCCCGGATCGCCGCCTTGCAGTCCTCCAGCGCGGTGATGAACTGATCGGCGTCGGCCGGGCGGTCGGCCGGGTTCTTGTTCAGCGACCACAGCACGACCTGCTCGAGCTCCGGCGGCACGTTGGGGTTCAGCTCGCTCGGCGGCACCGGCGCCTCGGAGACGTGCTTGAGGGCGATCGTCACCGGCGACTCGCCGTCGAACGGCACCCGCCCGGTGAGCATCTCGTACAGCACCACTCCGATCGAGTACAGGTCCGAGGTGGCGTTGACGGAGTGGCCCTGGGCCTGCTCTGGAGACAGATACTGCGCGGTGCCCATGATCGAACCGGTCTCGGTCATGTCCGAGGCGCCGGCGCGCGCGATCCCGAAGTCGGTGACCTTGGCCTGGTCGGCATCGTCGATGATCACGTTGTGGGGCTTGAGGTCGCGGTGGATGACCCCACGGCGGTGGGCAAACCGGGCCGCCTTGAGGATCTGGATCGTGATCTCGATCGCCCGCACCGGATCCAGCGGCGCCTCCTGGCGGATCAGCTGCTTGAGCGAACGGCCGGGCAGGTACTCCATCGCGATGTAGTACGTGTCGTCGTAGCGTCCGCGGTCGTAGATGCCGACGACGTTGGGGTGCTGCAGCCCCGCGGCGGCCTGGGCCTCGCGGCGGAAGCGCTCCACGAAGTCGGGATCGGCGGCGAAGCGGCCATGCAGCAGCTTCAGCGCCACCTTGCGCCCCAGCTGCTGATCCTCGACCAGGAACACATCGGCCATGCCGCCGGAGCCGAGCCGTGACATCACCTTGTAGCGGTCGTCGATCAGCGTGTTCGGCGTCGGCTCGGCCACGTCGCGCCTACCGCCCCTCCGACAACAGGGTCTGGACGACCGCCTTGGCGATCGGAGCCGCCACCGTGCCCCCGAACCCGCCCTGCGAGCGCTCCACGGTTACCGCGATCGCGACCTTGGGGTTCTGGATCGGGGCAAAGCCGATGAACCAGGGCTGGGTCAGGTTGAGCCCGGCCACGCCTACCGACGCGGTTCCGGTCTTGCCGGCGAACTCGACCCCCGACCCCAGCTGAGCCGGGGTCCCGGTTCCCTCGTCGACGACCTTCTTCATCATCTGCGCGATCGCCTGCGCGGTCGAAGGCTTCATCACCTGGCTCTGCACGCTGGGGCTGATCGTCTGCACCGTGCGGCCGTCCTGGTCGACCACCTTGCTGGTGAACCGCGGCTTCATCAGCTTGCCGTTGTTGGCCACCGCCGAGGCCACCATCGCCATCTGCGTCGGCGTCACCAACAGCCCGCCCTGACCGATCGAGATCCGGCCGATGTCCTCCTTGGGGCTGGCCGGCGGGTAGGGCTTGCCATTCGGGGAGTAGGGCCGGCTGGCGTTGATCTCGCTGGGCGGGTAATCGAGCGGCGGCTTGGCATAGAAGCCAAAGCGCTTCATGTACTTGGTCATCGTCCCGCGGCCCAGCGACTCGCCGACCTGGGCCCACACGGTGTTGATCGAGTAGGTGAGCGCCGTGGTCAGGTCGACGCTGCCGAAGCTCTGGTTGTTGTCGTTGGACAGCGGCACCCCCGAGACGGTGATCGGCGAGCGCCCGTCGACGGTCGAGTTCGGGGTGTACTTGCCGCTGTCGATCGCCGCCGTCGCGGTCACCACCTTGAACGTCGAACCGGGTGGGTAGGCGCCCTGGGTGGAGCGGTTGAAACTCGTCGACCCCTTCTTGTGAGGATCGTTGTCGTTGTAGCTCGGATTCGCGTACATGACCTTGATGGCCCCGGTCTGGGGGTCAAGCGCCACCACCGAGCCGGCCCGGCCCGCCAGCTGCTGGACCGCCACCTGCTGGGCCTTGGGATCGAGCGTGGTCTGGACGTCGTCGCCGACCCGCTGCGTGCCGCCGAACTGGCCGAACACCGACGACAGCCCGTTCTGCTCTCCGCGCAGTGCCGGGCCGCGGGATAGCTCCAGGCCGGCGGCATCGCCGGCGGCGGCCGTCGAGTAGCCCACGGCCTGCGCGAACAGCGGGCCGGTCGGATAGGTGCGACTCCAGGTCCCCTGGCCTGCCCGCACCGACCGTGCCAGGGTCTCGCCATCGTCGGCGAGGATTCGGCCGCGCTTGATTCGCAGCTCGTCGATCAGCGTGCGCACATTGAGCTGGTTGTTGTCGAGCGCCCCGGCCTGGAACACCGTCCAGCGCGAGGTCCAGCCGATCAGCAGCGCGAACAGCACCACGATCACACCGAACAGCTTGATGATCTGCGAATTCATGCCGGGGCCGGCCTCCGGGCGCGATCGGACACCAGCAGCAGCAGCGCCAGCAGCACGAAGTTGGCCACGATCGAGGAGCCGCCGTAGGAGATGAACGGCAGGGTCACGCCGGTCAGGGGGATCACCCGGGTCACACCGCCCACGATCACGAACACCTGCAGCGCGAACACCGCCGACAGGCCGGTCGCCATCAGCGTGGAGAACGAGTCGCGGGCCAGCGTCGCCGTCTTCAGCCCCCGCGCGATCAGCATCAGGTAGGTGAGCAGCACCGCGGTGGCACCGAACAGCCCCAGCTCGTCCGTGATGACGGCGTAGATCATGTCGGTCTGTGGCGCTGGCAGCAGCGGCGCGCCGCTGATGGTGGTCAGCACCGACTCGCCGAACCCTTGCCCGAACAGGCCGCCGGCGGCTTGGGCGAAGACCGAGTTGGCGACCTGGTAGCTGCCGCCGATCTTGTTGTAGAGGACGTGGTTGAAGGGGTGAAGCCAGGCGTCGACGCGGTCGTTGATGTGGTGGATGTGGGCGCCGAGGTACCAGGCCCCGATCGCGAACGCCAGCAGTCCTACGACCACGAACGAAAGCCGCCCGGTGGCCACGTAGAGCATCGACAGCAGCGCGCCGTAGAACATCAGCGAGGAGCCGATGTCGTGCAACAGCAGCAGGATCACCATCGCCACGCCCCAGATCACCAGCACCGGGCCGAAGTGCTTGATCGGCGGGATGGTGACCCCCAGGATCCGTCGTGCCCCCACCACCATCACCTGGCGCGTGTCGCGTAGGTAGCTGGCCAGGAAGATGACCAGGCCGATCTTGGCGAACTCGGTCGGCTGGAAGATGAACACGCCGGGGATCCGGATCCCCAGGTAGGCGCCGTTGACCTGCGCGCCCAGGCCCGGTACGCGCGGGAGTAGCAACAGC
>DASXZB010000070.1:0-24319 GCA_036502145.1 Solirubrobacteraceae bacterium
GAACCGGCGCCCCCTGAACCGGCCCGCCGCCGCGGCCGCCAACACCCGGCTGGTGGAATGGCTCTCCTACTCGCAGACGATGCCGGGCTGCGCGCTGGTGATCTGCCACGCCGGCCACGGGACGCTGGTCCGCGCCCTGGCCTCCGGCTGCCCCGTGCTGGCGGTCCCCCACGCCGGCGACATGGCCGAGAACGCGGCCCGGGTCGACTGGGCCGGCGCCGGCGTGCGGCTGCCCTGGCCGCTGCTGAGCCCGCGAACGCTGCGCCTGGCGGCGCGCCGGGCTCTGCGGACCGAATCCCTGGCGCAGACGGCGCGCGAACTGTCAGCGTGGGCGCGACTGAGCAGTGGCGCCGCGCGGGCGGCCGATCTCCTCGAAGCGCTCGCCGTCAAGCGTCGCGGCGCCGGCGCACGAACGCGATGAGCTCGGCGTCCTCGCTCTGCACCACGTCCACCGGTTCGCCGTAGCACGTGCACAGCTCCACGACGACCCGCGCGTCGCTCAGCTCCAGCGGTCGCCAGACGGCGCCGTACTCCTCCCAGCGCTCGAGCTCGTCGATCGTCGCCGCGCGCACCGTTCACCCGGGGCGTGGAGCCGCCCCGGCCGGATTTGCCTGCGCCCACTCGATGATCTCCCCCGAGCCCTGAATCGCCGTCCCGTCCTCGGTGACCAGCACCGGCACCCAGTGGTTGCCGGTCATCTCCTTGACCTCGCGCCGGCCGCGGGTCAGGTCGTTGAGGGCGCCGGGCAGCAGCCCTGAGCCATACGAGCGGATCACCTCCGGCTCGTATCCCGCCTCAACCACCGCCTTGTGAGCCTCCCCGCATGGGTGCGCGTGCACCGGTTTGCCGGCGGTCCAGGTTCCGTAGCAGACGTAGAGCTTCATCGAAGCGACCGACCTCTCCTCGGCGAGACAAGCTCCGGGGGTGGGACTCGAACCCACAACCCTTCGGTTAACAGCCGAATGCTCTGCCTGATTGAGCTACCCCGGATTATGGTGTAATGCGTCTACCGGCTGCGCCTAGGCTGCCGTCCTTGGCACTGTATCGGGTAGTGCCACCGTCTCGTCCTCGACCTCGGCGTGACAATTGGAGCACAGCAGCACGCATTTCCGCGCTTCAGCGCGCAGGGCCTCGATCGACAGGGTGATCCCCTTACGGCTAAGCGCAAATCGCTTCAACTTGGGATCGATATGGTGAAACTCGAGCGCCCGCGGTCTCTTGTCATAGCCGCATAGGAGGCAGCGGCCACCGGCCTCGGCAACCAACTGCTCCTTGAGGCGCCGACGATGTCGCATCACCGAAGCGGAGCGACAGCGCGCGCAGCGGAAGTACCCGCTGCCCTCCCGGACGAAGTCCGTATCCCCGTGTACCCGGCAGTGCAGAACCAGGCGCTCGGGCGGGCGTTCCGATACGGCGACCGCGGCTCGAACAGCGCTGCGACGAGCGGACAACACGGTCTGGAGGCCGTACCGCTCGAGCCAGTGGCGTATGGTCGCCTTGCTGCGCTGCAGGGCCTCCGCAAGCTCGGTGATGCTGAGCCCCTGGTTGACGAGCGCCTGCAACCGCTCGAAGTCAATCTCGCCCTTCGCGGCGTGCTTGTCGCGGTTGACCGCCTCTAGGCCGTGCTTCTCCATCCAGTAAGAGACAGTCGAGGGGTGTTTGCCGAATTGCTGTCCGATTCTCTCCACGCTCAGCCCCTGTGACAGCAGCAGTCTGAGTGATTCCCGTTCCACGTCCGATCGTCCTCCATACTCTAGGCGTGATCGAACATATGTTCCCACCCGTGCCGGACGGAAACGACCTGCTCAGAGGGTCTTCTCGAGCCTTGCCACCACCCCGCGAATCTCCTCGCGCACGGTCTCGCGCTCGTGGGCGAGCTCGTTGGTCCCCGCCCCTTTGCCGCGAGCCCGGATGATCGCCCGGTCCAGCCGGTCGCGCTCGAGCACCAGCCGCGCGTGCTCGAGGCGCTCCCCGCTGGGGTCGGGCAGCCGGCCGGCGAGCTCCACCAGGCGCGCCATCAGGCGCGCGAACTCGTCGTCGTCGCCCGGCAGCTCGGCCAACGGCGTGCGGGTGCGCCCGGCCAGGTGGCGGGCGGCTCGGCGCATCGACTCGGCGGTCAGCAGCTGATCGACGTCGATCCGCCCCAGCACTTCGGCGCCGAGCTCCGGCAGCGCGATGCAGAGCGACAGGAACTCCCGCTCTGACCGAGGCGCCCGCGGCGCCGGCGCCGGCTCGCCGCCGGCGCGCTCGGAGGAGCCGTTGGCGGCCGTGGCGGCCGGCGGCGCCGACGCGCTGACCGAAGCGAGCCCGTTGCGCAGCTGGCCTGCGGTCAGCTCGAGACGCCCTGACACCCGCTGCATCAGGTCGGCGCCCAGCACGCTCCCGGACAGCCCGTCGAGCACCGGCGCCAGCTCCCGCAGCGCCCGGTCGCGCCCTTCGGCGCTCCCGGTGTCGGCGGCGCCCAGGATCCGGTCGACCTCGAAGACCACGAACGGGACCGAGCCGTCGACCCGGGCGCGCAGGGCGTCCGCGCCCTCGCGCTCGACCAGGTCGGCCGGGTCCGTCGCCTCGGGGAGCCCCACCACCCGCAGCTCGAGGTTTCGCCCCCTGGCCAGCTGGGAGGCCCTGAGCATCGCGTCCTGGCCGGCACGGTCGGCGTCCAGGCACAGCTCCAGCACCCGCACCACCCGCTCGAGCTCGTCGACCTGCTCCTTGGTCAGCGAGGTGCCCATGATCCCGACCGCGTTGCGCAGCCCCGCCTGATGGAGAGCCAGCACGTCGGTGTAACCCTCAACCAGGATCATCCGGCCGGCCTTGGCCGCCGGACCGCGGGCCAGATCGATCCCGAACAGCAGCTCGCGCTTGTGGTAGAGCTCGCCGTCGGAGGTGTTGAGGTACTTGGCCCCGCCCTGGTTCTCGCGCATCCGCCGCGCTCCGAACCCCAGCACGCGCCCGCGGCGGTCCACTGCCGGGAACATGATCCGCTCGCGAAAGCGGTCGTAGATCTGGCCCGGGCGGTTCTTGGAGCGCTGCGCCAGCCCCGTCGCCAGCAGCTCGTCGTCGCTGTAACCGGCGCGTCGTGACGCCAGCAGCATCCGGTCCCAGGCGCTGGGGGCGTAGCCGACTCGGAACTCCCGCAGCGTCTCCTCGGTCAGTCCCCGACCCAACAGGTAGGTGCGAGCCGGCTCGGCTTCGCGGGCCTCCCACAGGTAGCGCGAGTAGTAGGCGGCCGCCCGCCCCAGCAGTGAATGCAGCCGCTCGCGCCGCTCGCGGCGCAGGGCAGCGCCGGGATCCTCGGCCTCGGTCTCGAGCTTGACGCCGAAGCGATCGGCCAGTGACTCCATCGCCGACTTGAAGTCGAGCCCCTCGGTCTCCATCACGAAGTCGAACGGGTCGCCCGAGGCCTGGCAGCCGAAGCAGTGGTAGTGCTTCTCGTCGGGTCGCACGTGGAACGAACCCGTGCGCTCGTCGTGAAACGGGCACAGGCCGAAGTAGCTGTTGACCCCGGCGCGACGCAGGTCCGTCCGGGACGAGATCAGCGCGATCATGTCGACCGCCGCCAGGACGCGGTCACGCGAATCGGCGGTGTAGCGGCTCACGGCGCGAACGCCACCGGAACGCTGAGCGCCTCGAACATGCGGATGCAGTAGCGGTCGGTCATTCCGGCGATCCAGTCGGTGACGCGGGTGGCGAGGTCGGCGTCGGGCACGGTGGCCGGAAGCTCCTCCGGGTGCGAGCAGTAGTGATCGAACAGCACCTCGATCACGCGATGGATCTTGGCGTGCTCGCGAGTAGCCACGGGCCCCAGGTAGACGTGGTCGAACATGAACGTCCGCAGCTCCATCATCGCGCCACCGATCGAGTCGCCCTGGACGATGTCCCCGGCCCGGTCGGAGTTCTCGACCAGGTCGTGGACCAGCGTGTCGATGCGGCGCTGCCCGGTGTCGCCGAGGGTCTCGATCGCCCCCGCCGGCAGCTCCCGCCCGGAGATCACCCCGGCGCGTAGAGCATCGTCGATGTCGTGGTTGATGTAGGCGACGCGATCGACCAGCCGGACGATCTTGCCCTCCAGCGTCGCCGGATCCGCAGCCCGGCCGGAATGGCTGACGATTCCATCGCGGACCGGCAGCGTCAGGTTCAGTCCTTGCCCGTCGCGCTCCAGCGAGTCGACCACTCGCAGCGAGTGCGCGTGATGCAGAAACGAGGCGCCGAAGCGCTCACGCAGGCAGCGGTCGAGCGCCTCCTCGCCGACATGCCCGAACGGCGGGTGGCCGAGGTCGTGGCCCATCCCGATCGCCTCGACCAGGTCCTCGTTGAGCGACAGCGCGCGGGCCACGGTGCGCGAGACCTGGGTCACCTCCAGGGTATGGGTGAGCCGGGTGCGGTAGTGATCTCCGCTGGGAGCCACGAACACCTGGGTCTTGTGCTTGAGCCGCCGGAACGCCTTGCAATGCACGATCCGGTCGCGGTCGCGCTGAAACGGGGTCCGCAAGCCGCAGTCGGCCTCGGGCGCGAGCCGCGTCGCCGGGTACGAGCGGGTGGCCAGCGGCGAGAGCTCGGAATCCTCGCGCGCCCGCATGCGCCGCTCGAATGCGTCCGCCACGGGCCCCCGCGGATGCTGGTGGCCGGTTGTCAGGGTTTGATCGCTCACGGTTCGATTCTGACACCGCATCGACCACGGTCGCGAAAGCCGTGACGAATTCGGCACCGACACATCACTCCGTCTTATGGAGTTATGCTTCCGGAGCTCGAGAATGAGGTCGCTGCCCTGCCGCATGAGGTCAACCCGCGCGCCGAGAGCGACGCAACTGCTGGGCTGCATATTCGCGGTGCTGGCGCTGTCGGCGATCGCCGCTCCGGTCGCGTCGGCCTGGACGCCCGAGCCGGCTCGCTACGGGGTCGGCTCACGGACCAACCTGCCGGTGACGATGAGCGACGGCACCGTCTTGCGCGCCAACGTCTACTACCCCACCGACAGCGCCGGCAAGGCGGCCGACGGCAGCTTCCCGGTGATCCTGACCCAGACGCCCTACGGCAAGGACGACGCCTCGGCGGGCGGCAACTCCTCGCTTTCGGGGCTATCGGGCCAGAGCTCCTACCTGGTGGAGCGCGGCTACATCGACGTGCTGGTCGACGTCCGTGGGACGGGCGGCTCGCAGGGCGAATGGGGTCTGTTCGATCCGGTTCAGGGCCAGGACGGGGCCGCGCTCGTCAACTGGGCGGCGGGACTCCCGCACTCCGACGGCGATGTCGGGC
Source organism: Solirubrobacteraceae bacterium (assembly GCA_036502145.1). GTDB lineage: Bacteria > Actinomycetota > Thermoleophilia > Solirubrobacterales > Solirubrobacteraceae > Palsa-465. The sequence continues at coordinate 5,257 of DASXZB010000070.1, forward strand.
TGCTCGGAGCGTCCTATTTGGGGATCAACCAGTTCGCGACCGCCGCCGACGCGGGACCCTCGCACGTCAAGGCGATGTTCCCGATCATCGCCGGCAACGACCTGTACCGCGACACCTCGTTCGCCGGCGGTTTTCCCGACATCGAGTTCTCGTCCTTCTACCTCGGCCTGACCGCCAGCCTGAACCTGCTGCTGCCCGTCACCGAGGCCAACAATGACTTCGCCACCGCGCTGATCGGCCACGTCCACGATCTCGCCGACTTTGACGCCACCATCCTGGCCAACTCCGAGACGGGCCAGGACTCCGCCTACGACCAGAGCTACTGGGGGGCGCGCAACCCGGTCCAGTACATCCAGACGATCGTGCGCGACAGAATTCCGGCGTTCCTGATCGGCGGCTGGTACGACCTCTTCCAGCGTGGCGAGCTGCTCAACTACGCGGGCTTTCAGAACGCCTACGACAACCGCCCGGTCCTGGCGGCGATGAGCGCCGACCAGCCGGTCACGCCGCGCTACCAGTTGATTCAGGGCCCGTGGTATCACGTCACCGCGGGGACCGGGCTCGACTACCACGGCCTCGACATGGACGGCGTCGAGCTGGCCTGGTTCGATCACTGGCTCAAGGGTGTGGACACCGGGATCACCGACACCACCACGCCGCTGCACCTCGAGGACCTGGCCAGCGGTAAGTACGCCGACGTATCTCGCTACCCGCTGGACCAGGCTCAGCCGACCGCCTACTACCTGCACCCGGGCTCTGGACTCTCAGCGCGCGCGCCGACCGGGTCCCCGACCGCCGATCCGCTGGTGTTCGACGGAAGCCAGATCCCGTGCACCAGCTCGACCGAGCAGTGGGCCGCCGGCCTCGGTCCGCTGGCGCTGAGCTACTTCGGGATCAAGGATCCGTGCACCCAGAGCGCCAACCTGTCCCAGCTCGGGCCGGGCACCCAGAGCTACACCACGGCGCCGTTCACCACCCCCACCACGCTCGCCGGGCCGGTCGGCGCGACCCTCTACGCCGGCTCGACGACCAGCGACACCGAGTGGGTGGTCCAGCTCTCAGACGTGGCGCCGAACGGCAACGCCACCGCGCTCACCTCGGGCCTGCTGGAGGGCAACCAGCGCGCGCTGAACTCGTCGATGACCTGGTACGCGGCCGACGGCAAGCCGCTGCTTCCCTATCACCCCTACACCAAGGTCGCCCAGACCCCGGTCGTCCCCGGTCAGGTCACGCGCTACGACGTGGAGGTGTTTCCGACCTTCGACACGCTGGCGCCCGGCCACCGCCTCCGGGTGACGATCGCCACATCGGACTTCCCGCACGTGCTCCCCTCGGCGACCCAGACCCCGAACCTGGTCGGCGGCGTGTACCAGCTGCAGCACAGCGCCGCCTATCCCTCGAGCGTCGAGCTGCCCCTGGTTGCCGGCGGCATCGGCACCGGCGGTGCACTGGCGCCGGTGGCCAAGACGCCGCTGGGCTGTCCGGCCGCCACCGGCCGGCTGTCGGGCAGCGCGCTGGGCCCGGTGCGCCTGGGCATGACCGCCAAGCGGGCGCGCGCCGCGTTCGTCAAGAGCTCCACCCGCGGGCATCGCTACATGGACTTCTTCTGCCTGAGCCCGAACGGGATCCGGGTCGGCTTCCCCTCCCCCGGGCTCCTGCGCACGATTCCCAGGCGCCAGCGCGGCGGGTCCCGCGGGAAGGTGGTGCTGGCGCTGACCGCCAACCGCCACTACGCGCTGCACGGCGTCAAGCCCGGGACACGGCTGTCGAAGGTGGCGCGCCGGCTGCACGTCTCCCAGCCGTTCCACGTCGGCAGGAACTCCTGGTATCTGACCCCGGGCAAAAGCACGCGCGGGGTGCTCAAGGTGCGCCACGGAGTGGTCCAGGAGGTGGGGGTCGCTCAGCAGCGGATGGCCCGCACCCGCGCCCAGGGCCGGCGCTTCTTTCGCAGCTTCTCCTGAAGGTCTCGCTGACGGCGCCCTCGCGCGGCAGGGCCAGCAGCGGCCGCCCCGCCCGCTGAGCCCGACTGCGGGCGCCAGCAGCGGCCGCCCCGCCCGCTGAGCCCGACTTCGGGCGCCAGCAGCGGCCGCCCCGCCGCTGAGCCTGACTTCAGGCGGCCAGCAGCGGCCGCAGCCGCACGTGGGCATGGTGCTCGGCGGTCTCGCCGATCGCGCGCTCGACCTGGCGCAAGGCGCGGTCCGATCCGTCCGGGGCCTGTGCCAGCGGCGCGCCCAGGGCGGCGACCAGAAACCGGTAGGCATCCTCATCGAGCCGGAAGGCGGCGGCCTCGCAGGCGCTGCAGACCACGCCCCCGGCGGCGCCCGAGAAGCCCTGCAGGTGCTCGGTCTCGCCACACACCGCGCAGGCGGAGAGCTGAGGCACGATCCCGGCTGCGAGCAGCAGCTTGAGGCGAAACGAGAGCCCGTTGGCGATCCGGGCCTGAGCGGCGTCACCGTGCAGCAGCGCCAGCTCGTTGGCGAGCAGGCGGAACACCTCGGGATGGGGCTCCGAGGTCTCGAACAGCCTCGACACGGCGTCGCAGGCCCGGGCGGCGGCGTCCAGCGTGGCGGCGTGCTCGCGCAGCGCCGGGTGGGCGGCCACGGTGTCGACGCCCGTCACGGTCAGCAGGTCAGTGCGCCCCTCGTGCAGCACCGCGCGGATGTGGAGAAACGGCTCGAGCCGAGCGCCGAAGCGGCTGCGGGAGCGCCGCGCCCCCTTGGCGATAGCACTCAGACGCCCGTGGGTAGGTGTGTAGAGATGCAGGATGCGGTCGGCCTCGCCGTAGCGGATCGAGCGCAGGACAATCGCCTCGGTCTTCAGCGTTCCAGCCACGATTCACCCCCGCCCGGGAGGGCTATATTTTCTGAAGTTATGAAATCCGTCACCCTGTACACCACCGACCACTGTTCCCGCTGTGTGAGCGCCAAGATGCTGCTGGGTCGCCGCGAGATCGCCTACCAGGAGATCAATTTGGCAAAGGACCCGGACGGTCGCGCCAAGCTCGCGGAGCAGACCGGGATGATCACCTTTCCCCAGATCGTGATCGACGGAGAGACGCTCGGGGGCTTCGACGAGCTGCTGGCCGCTGACCGCGCGGGCCGGCTCGCCCAGCTGCTGGCCGCCTGACACAGCGTCGACACGCACGGACCCCTCCAGCGCGGGCCGCCCCGTGACGGCTCAGAGATGACCGAGCTTGTCCGGGTTGCGCACGATGCGCACGTTCTGGATCCGGCCTTCGACGACATCCACCGTGAGCACGCTCCAGACCCGGATCTCAGGCGGCGGCTGGGGAGCACCCGGAGTCGTTGGCCCGCCGGCGGCGTCTCGGGCCTCCTTGGCGAGCGCAGCGAGCTGCTCGCCGTCGACGTCGTCAGACTTCAGGAGCGCCAGCGCCTTCTCGGCCGCGAGCCGCTCGGCCTCCCCAAGCGGCGGCTCGGCCGGACCTCGCACCAGGCGGCCGGGTTGGCCGTTGACCCTCACCCTCCGGCTCTCGAAAGTGCCGGACGGCGGGCCCACCCCAGCCACGGCGGCCATGAAGCGCGCGATCAGCGCGGCGCCCACCAGCGGCTCCTGCGGGGCCCTCGCCTTGCCGCCGCTGTCGGCGTACAGGACGGCATCCTTGGCGAGGAGCTCCTCCAGCGCCTCCAGGTCGCCCTCCTCGGCGGCGGCGAGGAACCGTTCCAGCAGCGCGTCGCGGGCCGCCTCGTCGGCGTCGAAGCGCGGGCGGCTGGCCTCGAGGTGCTTGCGCGCCCGCGTCACCAGCTGCCGCGCGTTCACCTCTGTCCGCTCGATGACGGTGGCGATCTGCGCGTACTCGTACCCGAACACCTCGCGCAGCAGGTAGGCCGCCCGCTCGACTGGACTCAGCCGCTCCAGGAGCACCAGCAAGGCCAGCGACAGCGAATCCGCCAGCTCGGCGCGCGACGCCGGGCCGGGCGCCGGGTCCTCGATCAGCGGCTCCGGCAGCCACGGTCCCACGTATGACTCACGGCGGGCCCGCGCCGACCTGAGGACATTGATCGAGAGACGCGTCACCACCGTCGTCATCCACGCGGCCGGCTCGTCGACGGGGCCTTCGTGGAGCGTGAGGCGCAGCAGCGCCTCCTGGGCCAGATCCTCGGCCTCGGAGACGCTGCCGAGCATTCGGTACGCGACGCCGAACCCGTGGCGCCGGAGCGCCTCCAGCTGCTCATCGGAGATCGCGACGGTCATACCACTCTTGACGCAATAGCGGACCGCGTTGTGACACGCGACTCTTTCACGAGGGCGATTCCGACCCCGTCGGCGGGGACATTTCTCGCGCAGCAGGCGGTCGCCTTCGGGCCCCGGCGGCCGCTCGCCGCCGCCGCGGCCTGGGCTGGCAGTGCTCGCAGACGTAGGTCCCCCGCCCTCCCACCACCAGCTTGCGGATCCTCGTGCCGCATCGCGGGCAGGGGTCGCCCTCGTGGCGGTGGACCAGGAACCGGTCCTGGAAGGAGCCGCGGGCGCCGTCCACGTGGCGGAAATCGTCGATCGTGGCTCCCTTGGCCTCGATCCCGGCCAGGAGCACCTCCTCGATCGCCTGGCGCAGCGCCTCGAGCTTGGGGCGATTGAGCGTCCCGGCCGCGCGCAGGGGATGGATCCGGGCGCGAAACAGGGCTTCGTCGGCGTAGATGTTGCCGACGCCGGCGATCCGGCGCTGGTCGAGCACGAATGACTTGATCGGCGCGCGGCGTCCCCGGGTGACCTCGTGCAGATGCCGGGTGGTGAAGGCGGGGGTCATCGGCTCGATGCCGAGCCGCTGCGCCAGGTAGGCGTCGCGGCCGGCCGCGCCCAGCGCCACATGGCCGGTGCCGAACCGCCGGGGGTCGATGTAGATCATGCGGTGGCCCCTGTCCAGCGCGAAGCGCACCCGGGTGTGCGGCGGCTCGACGTCGGGATCGAACAGCAGCGCGCCGGTCATCCGCAGGTGGATGAGCAGGAACAGATCGCCCTCGAGCTCCCAGACCAGGTACTTGCCCGATCGCGCCACTCGCTCCACCCGCCGCCCCCGCAGCTGCTCTTGCACCAGCTCCGGAGCGACGGGCCGCGTCCAGCGGGAATCGAGGATCTGGGGGTCGACGATCGTGCGGCCCTCCAGGTGGGGCGCCAGCTGACGGCGGATCGTCTCAACCTCGGGCAGCTCGGGCATCAGCGCTGACCGGAACCGATGAAGGACTCGCCGGGGAGCTCGTCGGACCGGGCGCCGGCGAGCCAGTCCAGCACCGAAGCGCCGACATCGGCCAGCGGACCGTCGTGGCGGGCGGCCGCGGCGCCCCCGAACCGGGCCAGCAGGGGTGCGTACTCCCGGGTGTGGTCGGTGCGGGGCGAGGTCAGGTCGCACCCGTGGTCGGCGGTCAGCACCAGCAGATCGTCGTCGCCCAGCCGCCGCAGCCACCGCGCCACGTGGCCGTCGATCTCGACCAGCGCCCGCTCGAACCCGTCGAAGTCGTGGCGATGGCCGTAGACCTGGTCGGTTTCGATCAGGTTGGTGAACACCAACCCTCCGTCCAGCGTCTCGATCAGCTCGCCGGTCTGCTCCAGGGCACGGGCGTTGGTGGGCCCGGCGTGCTCGACGTCGATCCCCACCCCCGCGAACAGCTGCGAGACCTTTCCGACGGAGTGGACCTCCACGCCGTGGTCCTGGAGCGCCTCCAGGTAGCTGACCGACGGTGGGCGCAGGGCGAAGTCACGGCGACCGTCGGTGCGCTCAAACGTGCCCGGCGCTCCGGCGAATGGACGCGCGATGACGCGGCCGACGGCATGCTCTCCGGGCAGCTTCACCCGCACCTCGGCGCAGATCGAATACAGCTCGGCGGGCGCGACCACGTCGACGTGCGCGGCGATCTGCAGCACCGAGTCCTGGCTGGTGTAGACGATCAGATCTCCATCGGCGAGCTGCTCGGCTCCGAAGTGCTCGATCGCTTCGATTCCGTTGTCGGGGCGGTTGCAGAGGATCCCGCGGCCGCTGGCCGCGCGCACCACGTCGAGCACCTCAGGTGGGAAGCCCGCCGGGTAGGTGGGCAGCCGGCTCGTCGCCACCACCCCCATCAGCTCGCGGTGACCGGCCGTCGAGTCCTTGCCGGTGCCCAGCGGATGCAGCCGCCCGTGGACGACCGGCGCCGGCGGCGGCGCGACGCCCTCGAGCTCGATGATCGAGCCGAGCCCCAGCGCGGCCATGGCGGGGACCCTCAGGCCGCCCAAGTGCTCCGCCAGGTGGCCGAGCGTGTTGGTGCCGGCGTCGCCATAGTCGGCGGCGTCGGGGAGCGCGCCGACCCCACAGGCGTCGAGCACGACGACGAACGCGCGTCTCACGCCCCACCACCGCGCACCACGACGAACCCCCGCGTCACGCCCCACCCGCTCCCAGCAACGCCAGCGAGCGCCGGACCGGGACGAACACGCTGCGATCCACGGCCGCAAACAGGTCCGGCGGCGCGTACTCGTCCAGCACCAGCTCGGCGCCGCGCACATAGAGATGGGTGGAGCTGACCCGTCGCGGTCGGCCGCGGATCGTCTCGATCGCGTCGAGCTCGACGGCGCTCGCTCCGTGGATCCGCGCCAGGTTGGAGCCCAGCACGTGCAGCGTCCGGTCGCGGGCCCGGGCCGCCGCGACCAGCCTGGACCGGGCACCGGCCAGAGCCCGTGAGCCGGCCGGCGCCGGCGCCCGGCGGGCGAACCGCCACAACGCCACCACCGCGGTGCCGGAGGCCACCGTGACCACCAGCGGCGCCCGCTGGCCGGTGACGGTCCAGTTGCGGGGGATCGAGAACCGGACGCCGGCATAGGACCGGGTCAGGGTTCGAAACCCGTCCGGGGCCGCGGGCTGGGTGGCGCTGGGGACCGGAGTGCGAGAGTTGCCGCACCCCGCGACCACCACGATCGAGAACCCGAGCAGCATTGTCCGCTTGGTTGGCACCCCGCGATTCTGCCAGCCATCGCCGCCTACCCACCGCCCCGGGGGGGATCACCGGACCGCGGCCGCCGGGGCCTACCCACCGCCCTGCGGTGTTTCACCGGACCGCGGCCGGCGCGGGCGACGCACCGCCTACGAGCCGCTGGCGGAGCTCACGATCTGCGCCCGGGGATGGGCGTCGAAGTAGACGTCGCGCAGCCGATCGGTCGATAGGTGCGTGTAGATCTGAGTGGTGCCGATATCGGCGTGCCCGAGCATCTCCTGCAGCGAGCGCAGGTCGCAGCCTCCCGCCAGCAGGTGGGTGGCGAACGTGTGACGCAGCGTGTGCGGGCTCATCCGGTGCTCGAGCCCGGCGCTGCGGGCGTGCCCCTGGACGATCTTGTAGAGCCCCTGCCGCGACAGCCCGCCCCCGCGGAGGTTGACGAATACGCGCGGCTCGTCGCGGATCCCCACCAGCTTGGGTCGGCCGCGCTCCAGGTACTCCTGGAGCGCGGCGATTGCGGTCCGGCCAATCGGGACCAGGCGCTCCTTGGATCCCTTGCCCCGGGCGCGCACGATCCCGGCCTCGAGGTCGAGCTGCGAGAGCTCGAGGGTGGTCGCCTCCGATGCCCGCAGACCGCAGGCGTACATCGTCTCCAGCAGCGCGCGGTCGCGCAGCGCCGCCGGTGAGCCGCCCCGCGGCTGCTCCAACAGCCGGCCCACCTCGTCGCGGCTTAGGACCTTGGGCAGCCGGCCGCGCGCCCGCGGCGGGCGCAGCTCGGCGGTGGGATCATGGTCGATCAGCTGCTCGCGGCGCAGGTGGCGGTAGAACGAGCGCAGGCAGGCGATCTTGCGCTGCAATGTGGCCGGCGCCGCCGGCGGCTTGCCCCCGTCGCCGGTGGCCAGCTCGGACACGAAGGCCGCCAGATCGCTCGGAGCCACCGTGAGCGGGTCCCGCTCGCCGCGGGCCAGGAATGCGCCGTACTGCTGCAGGTCGGAGCGGTAGGCCTCGAGCGTGTTGCGCGAGAGCCCGCGCTCGAGCTCCAGGGAGCCGAGGAAATCTAGTGTCAGATCGGTCAGCCGGCGCTGTCCGGGAGTGATCGCGGCGGTCGCCATCGAGTTCGGTATTCGGGTGGGCCGGGAGGGGTCCTGCGGTTGGGCGCGGCCGTTCAGCGTCCTGGGCGCTCCCCGCCAGCGCCCCTGGCGCTCCCCGCCGGCCCGTCGCGCCCCGAGCCGCCCCGTTCAGCGCGAGTCGAGCTGGCCGCGCTCGAGCGCCAGCGCCAGCCACAGCAGCGCGATCACCGTCTTTGAGTCCCGGCTCTCCGCGATCGCCTGATCGACGCGCTGAAGCGGCCACGGGACGATCTCGATCCGCTCGTCCTCCTCGACCACCGACGGCGGGGCGTCGGACAGCCGCCGGGCCAAAAACCACCACACCTGCTCGTCGCTGAACCCGGGACTGGTGTAGAAGACCTTGAGCTCCTCCCATGAGGCGGCCTGCTTGCCGATCTCCTCGGCCAGCTCCCGCTTGGCGGTCTCGAGCGGGGGCTCGCCCTCGACGTCGCGCTTGCCGGCCGGGATCTCCAGCGAGTCGGCAAGCCCGGCGGCCTCACGCGGCTGCCGAGTCAGCCACACGTGCTCTGAATCAACGGCCAGGATCCCCACGGCGCCGGGGTGCCAGACCTTCTCCCGGGTGACCTCGGCGCCGTCGTCGTGGCGGAAGCGCTCGACGCCGACGGCGATGATCGATCCCTTCCAGATCGTCTCGGAGCCGCTGCGCTGAAACGGGCTCATGCCGCCAGCTCGCCGATGGCCTCGTCGAGGAGGGCGATCGCGATGTCCAGCAGCCCCTCGAGCGCGTACACGCTGATCCGCTCGCCCGGCTCGTGGTTGCGCTCGGTGCCGTCGGCGATGTTGAGGCACGAGAAGCCGGCGGACTCGAACGAGTTCGCATCCGAGGCGCCCCCGGACGCGATCTGCTTGGGCACGTAGCCGCACGCCCGCAGCGCGCGCTCGGCGACAGCCAGCTGCGGGGCGCGGGGCTTGATACGAAAGCCGCTGAACATCCGCTGCACGTCGACATCGAGGTCGCACTCGGCCGCGTTGGCGCCGTCCTGGAAGTGGTCGACGGTCTCGGTGGCGACCGAGGCGGCAGTGGCCTCGTCGAGGCTGCGAACCTCGGCCTCGACCCGGCAGCGCTCGGGGACGACATTGATCGCGCTGCCGCCGTCGATCATCCCCACGTTGGCGGTGGTCTGGTCGTCCAGGCGTCCCAGCCGCATCGCCGCGACAGCGTTGGCGGCGGCCACGATCGCGCTCCGTCCGGCCTCCGGGCGCACTCCGGCGTGGGCGGCGCGGCCGCGGAACTCGGCCACGATCCGGTAGAGGGTCGGTGCCGCCACGACGATCTCACCGATCGGCGTGGCGTGGTCGAACACGTAGCCGAAGGCGCTGCGCAGCTGCGAGGCGTCGAACTCCCGGGAGCCGCGCAGCGACACCTCCTCGCAGACGGTGAACAGCAGCTCGAGGCCGATCTGCGGGGGCTCGGGGGCGCGCGTCAACCGGCGGGCGAGCTCGAGGATCACCGCCACCGCGGACTTGTTGTCGGCGCCCAGGATCCCCTCGTTGGCGTTCTCCCAGTAGCCGTCGACCAGCACCGGATCCACCGGCGACAGCAGCGGCACCGTGTCCAGATGGGCGCAGAGCAGGATGCTCGCGTCCCGCCGGCCCGGGATCCGGGCCAGCAGGTTGCCGGCATCGGAGCCGACGGCGGGCGCGCTGGCGTCCTCGTGGACCTCGAGCCCCATCGCCTCGAGCTCGGCCGCCACCCAGTCCGCGCACGAGCGCTCGGACCGGGACGGGCTCGGGATCCGGCACAGCGCCGCGAACGTCTCGTTGAGCCGCTCGCGCTCGGTCTCGGTCGATCGCCTCACGACCCGGCGCCGCGCGAGACGCTGATATCTCGCTCGTCGCCGGTGGAGGGCAGCTCGGGCTCCACGGGAGCCTGCTCGGATTGGGCCAGGGCGGCGCCGACGAACTCCCTGAACAGCGGCGCCGGGCGCTCGGGCCGGGACTTGAACTCCGGGTGGTACTGGGAGGCCACGTAGAACGGGTGGCGATCGCCGGACAGCTCGATCGCCTCGACCAGCCGCTCGTCGGGCGAGGTGCCCGAGCAGATCAGGCCGGCCGCCTCGAGCTTGCGGCGCAGGTGGTTGTTGACCTCATAGCGGTGACGGTGGCGCTCGTAGACGACCGCCTCGCCGTACAGGGCGCGGATCCGGGTGGCGTCGTGGAGCTTGACCGGATCGGCGCCGAGCCGCATCGTCCCGCCCATGTCGGCGATCTCCTTCTGCTCGGGGAGCAGGTCGATCACCGGGAACGGAGTCTCCAGGTCCATCTCGGTCGAGTTGGCGCCGTCCATCCCGGCCACGTGGCGAGCGAACTCACTCACCGCTACATGCATCCCGAGGCAGATGCCGAGGTAGGGGATCCGGTTCTCGCGGGCGATCTGCGCCGCGCGGATCTTGCCCTCCCAGCCGCGCCCTCCGAAGCCGCCGGGGATTAGGATGCCGTCGGCCTCGTGCAGCCGCTGGGTCACCTCGGGCTCCCCGACCGACTCGGAGTCGACCCACTCGACCTCTACCTTGCAGCCGTGGTGCACGCCGGAGTGCCGCAGCGCCTCGACCACGCTCAAATAGGCGTCCTCGAGCTGGACGTACTTGCCCACCAGCGCGATCCGGACGGTCCGCTCCACGACGCCGGCGCGGCAGGTGATCTCCTCCCAGCCGCTGAGGTCCGGCGTGCCGGGATCGAGGCCGAAGTGGTCACGCAGGATGAAGTCGTCGACGCCCTGGTCGTTGAATACCAGCGGCACCCGGTAGATGTCGGCGACGTCGTAGGCGGACACGATCGCCTCGACAGGGAGGCTCGCGAACAGGGCGATCTTGCGCCGGATGTCGGTCGACAGCTCGCCTTCGGAGCGGCACACCACCATGTCCGGGGCGATACCGATGCGCCGCAGCTCGTTGACCGAGTGCTGCGTGGGCTTGGTCTTGAGCTCCCCCGCGTGGCCGATGTAGGGCACCAGGGTCAGGTGGATGAACATGCAGCGCCGCCGGCCGACGTCGACCGGGAACTGCCGGATGGCCTCCAGGAACGGCAACGACTCGATGTCGCCGACGGTGCCGCCGATCTCGGTGACCACGAAGTCGACGTCGCTGGAATCGGCCATCAGCTTGATCCGCTGCTTGATCTCGTCGGTGATGTGCGGGACCACCTGGACGGTGGCCCCCAGGTAGTCGCCGCGCCGCTCGCGGCGGATGACCGTGTTGTAGATGCCGCCGGCGGTCACGTTGGAGGCACGGCTGGTGTTGGCGTCGGTGAACCGCTCGTAGTGGCCGAGGTCGAGATCGGTCTCGGCGCCGTCCTCGGTCACGAACACCTCGCCGTGCTGGTAGGGCGACATCGTCCCCGGGTCGACGTTGATGTACGGGTCGAACTTCTGCAGCTGGACGTCGAGTCCGCGAGCCACCAGCAGACGACCGATCGAGGCGGCGGCGATGCCCTTTCCCAGCGAGGAGACGACCCCGCCGGTGATGAAGATGAAGCGCGTCTCTTCTTGGGCCATTCGATCTGTCTTCGAGTCTATCGGCGGTCTCGACGGAACCGATCAGCCCTGCCGCCGGCGTCGCGGCAAATCACGCTAGCTGCGTCGATCGGCGGGCTTGGGCGGCGGCGTGCACAATGTCCACCGCTCCGCAGCTTGGATCGAGGCGTGGGTTTCAGAGCACGTATGTGCTGCACAACCGTGCACACTTCATCGAGCCGCCGCAACCGTGGGAAGAAGTGCACGTCGAAGCCCCACGGGTCGGGCCGATCCACCGGGGCCGTCGCGGCCTCCCACGTCGCTTTCGATGGCCAAATCGTCTTCGGCCGAGCAGATCACGCCGCGCGGAGCAGCTCGCGGGCGTGTTCGCCGGCGGCGCTGTCGTCGGTCTCGCCGCCGAGCATCCGGACCAGCTCGCCGACGACCGCGTCCCCATCGAGCGTCCTCACCGTGGTCGTGGCCGGAACCACGGCGGCGTTCTTGGCGATCGTGAAGTGGCGCTCGGCCAGGGCGGCGACCTGGGGCAGGTGGGTGATGCAGAGGATCTGGCGCCCCCGTGACAGCTGGCGCAGGTGCTCGCCGACCGCCCGGGCGGTGTGGCCGCCGATGCCGGCGTCGATCTCGTCGAACACCAGCAGCGGGGCCGACCGCTGGTCGTCTCCGGGCTCTCCCTGGGCGACGCTCAGCAGCGCCAGCATCACCCGTGAGAGCTCGCCCCCGGAGGCGACCTCGCGCAGCGGCCCCGGGGTCCCGCCGGCGTTGGGGGCGATCAGCATCTCGATCGCGTCGGCGCCGCGCGGCCCGCATCCATCCGGGCGCGGGCTCAACTCGATCTCGAACGCGGCGTCGGGCATCGCCAGCTCGCCGAGACGGTCCCGCACCGCGGCCGCGAGCTTGGGCGCCGCCCGGCGCCGTGCCTGCCCCAGCCGCGCGGAGAGCCCGTCGAGGTCGGCCCGGGCCGCCGCCAGCCGGCCCTCGGCCTCCTCCAGCGCCTCGTCGGCGTGCTCGAGCTCGTCGCGCCGAGCCCGGCAGCGCTCGGCGTACGCCAGCACCTGGGCGATCGAGCCACCGTGCTTGCGCTCCAGACGGGTCAGGAGCGCGAGGCGCTCCTCTACCTCCTCCAGGCGGCCGGGCCCTCCGGCCTCGCCCGCGCCCTCGCCGGCCAGTCCCAGCAGATAGCCTCGCAACTCGCCGCCGATGTCCTCGGCCTCATAGCGCAGCGCCTGCATTCGCTCGGCCAGCGCGCCCAGCTGTGGGTCGACGGCCCCGGCGTGCTCCAGCTGCTGGGCGGCCTGGGCCAGCAGCTCGGTCACGCCGGCGCCGGTCTCGGGCGCGATCGCCTCCGCCCCTGCCGCCGCGGCAGCCTGGAGTGCATCGAGGTGGCGCAGCCGATCGCGCTCGGCAATGAGCGACGGCTGCTCGTCTTCGCTGGGCGCGGTCGCGTCGATCTCGTCGAGCTCGAAGCGGACCAGGTCGAGCTCCCGGTCGCGGGCACCGGCGAGCTCGCGCAGCTCGGCGGCACGACGCTCGGCCGCCCGGGCGCGTTCGTAGGCGGCGCGCAGCTCGTCGCGCAAGCGCGCCTGCTTGGCGCCGCAGTAGGCGTCGAGCAGGTCGAGCTGGGCGGTGGACAGCATCAGCTTGCGGTGCTCGTGCTGGCCGTAGAAGGACAGCAGCCGGCTGCCCAGCTCCTGCAGGTCGGCCAGCGTCGCCGAACGGCCACACACGTACGCCCGGGTGCGACCGTCGGGCCACACCCGGCGCGCCAGCACGATCTCCTCGGCACCGGTGGGCAGCCGATCCGATCCTTCGAGCTCCGGCGGGAGCGCGAACACGCCCTCCACGTAGGCCTCCGGCGCCCCCGGTCGCACGATTCCCCGGCGCGCCCGCCCGCCCAGCAGCAGGTCCAGCGCGTGGGCCAGCAGCGTCTTGCCGGCCCCGGTCTCACCGGTGAGCATGTTCAGCCCCGGGGCCAGCCGCAGCTCGGCTCGTTCCATCAGCAGCAGGTTCTCGACGCGGAGCTCGTGGAGCATGCCGAACGGTCTACCACGCGCTCCTGACAGACCGGGGAGCACGCCTCGGGGGAACCCGACCACAGGCGGGTCGGGGGCCGCGATGGAGTCGGGGCCCCGGCCGGGCCGGGGCTGCGATGGACTCGGGCCCCGGGCCGCGTCGGGCCTGCCCCCGAGAGCGGAGGACGTGGGTCATCTGGGGTCTGCTATGCGGAACTAACTTGCACCACGTCGGTGGCCGCGCGGTGGCGCCCTCCGTAGCCACGGCGGCCGGCGCCCTCCGTAGCCACGACGGCCGGCACCCTCACCGCACCCCGCCCCGAAATCGCGAAACCCTCACGCGCCTCCCAGGCCGAACCAAGCCGGCGGACGGGTCAGAGCGGAGTCGCCAGCCGCCCAAACTTCTGTCGCAGCCGGTGGTAGAAGGTCGTTCCCGGTATCTGGGCCAGCGCGCCCTGGTCGGCGGCGAAGCGCGCCTCCAACCGTTCGCCCGGCTCGAGCACGCACATCGGCCGGCCGTCCACGGTGACGTCGACCGGCTCCTCCTGGGAGCGGTTGTGGACCGCCAGCCGGTCGTCGGGGGCCACCACCAGCGTGCGGGCGGTCAGCGAGTGCGGCGCGATGAACGACACCACGTAGCCGTGCACCCCCCAGGCCATCACCGGACCGCCGTTGGCCAGGTTGTATCCGGTCGATCCGGCGGGGGTGGCGACCACCAGCCCGTCGCAGCGCACCCGTCCCACCTCGTCTCCGTCGACCGCGTATTCGAGATCGGCGACCCGCTTGCCCTGCTGGCGGTGCATCGAGACGTCGTTGATCGCCAGCCACCGCCCGCGGGCCCCGGACAACTCGATCCCCGGGAGCGACATAACCTCGAAATCGCCGCCGAACGCCCGCAGGCAGCCGACCGCGGCGTCCTCGCGATCGACCGTGGCCAGGAAGCCCATCTCTCCGAAGTTGATCGCGAACACCGGTACGCCGGTGCCGGCATAGGTTCGCAGCGCGTTGAGGATCGTGCCGTCGCCCCCGAGCGCGAAGCAGATGTCGACGTCGGCGTCGCGGGGCGCATCGGTGCAGATCAGAGGGCCCGGCGCCAGCCGGTGCTTGACCGACTCCATCGAGTCAAAGCGCATCTCCACGTAGCGCTCGGCGGCCAGCTCCAGCAGCTTCCACAGCGCCGCCTGGGTCAGCTCGGGCCGCCGGTGGGTCATCACGGCGGCGGTCCGGATCGCCTTCAAGGCTCGACCTGCCGCGCCGCCGTCTCGATGTCGGCCACGCCGTCGCGGGACCGTTCGGCCAGCCACGCAAAGCTCTCGCGGTTGCCCTTGGGCCCGGGCAGCCCCGAGCTGGCGTAGCCCAGCAGCGAGGCGCCGAGCTGCTTCGCGCTGCGCCCCACGTCCACCAGCGCCTGGCGGCGCAGCGCGGCTTCGCGCACCACCCCGCCCTTGCCGACGGCGGCCCGCCCGACCTCGAACTGGGGCTTGACCAGGACCAGGGCATCGAAACGCTCCGCGGCGCAAGCCAGCACCGCGGGCAGGATCTTGACCACCGAGATGAACGACACGTCGATCGCGATCAGGTCCGGCGCGTAGGGCAGCTCGTCCGGACGCAGCCCACGCGCGTTGCTGCGCTCGACCACCGTCACCCGGGGGTCCGAGCGCAGCCCCCAGTCGAGCTGCCCGTAGGCGACGTCCAGGGCGACGACGTGCTCGGCGCCGCGCTTGAGCAGGCAGTCGGTGAACCCTCCGGTCGACGCCCCCACGTCCAGCGCCCGCCGTCCGCCGACGTCCAACTCCAGCGAGTCAAGCGCGTTGGCGAGCTTGATACCGCCTCGGGAGACGAACTCCGGACCGCCGGCCAGCTCGAGCTCCACGTCCTCGGGCACCAGCTGGCCCGGCTTCTCGGCCCGCCGCCGCTCGGGGAGCAGCATCACCTCGCCCGCCAGCACCGAGGCTGCCGCGCGGCTGCGCGAGGCGAACACGCCCCGCTCGGAGAGCAGGCTGTCGAGCCGAACGCGCCTCATGGTGGCCGACACGGTACGTGATCGGCCTCACGCACATCCGGCTACAGCTCCGCTCAGCCGCTGGCGACCCCGCTGCGCTCGGCCACCGCCGCCGCTCAGCCGCTGGCGACCCCACTGCGCTCGGCCACCGCCGCCGCTCAGCCGCTGGCGACCCCGCTGCGCTCGGCCACCGCCGCCGCCACGCGCTCGGCGATCCGCTCGCCGGTGAACCCGACCTCGCTGTGCAGGAGCTTGGGAGCGCCGTGGGTCACGTAGCGGTCGGGCAGCCCGACGCGCAGGATCCGCGGGGCGATCCCGGTGTCCGACAGGGTCTCCCACACCGCCGACCCGAAGCCGCCGGCCAGGACGCCCTCCTCGACGGTGACCAGCAGCTCGTGCTCGGCCGCCAGCTGGGCGGCCAGTCCGGCGTCGATCGGCTTGGCGAAGCGGGCGTCGGCGACGGTCACGGCGATCCCGTCGGTGGACAGGATGTCGGCCGCCTCCAGCGCCTTGGCCACCCCGGTCCCGTAGCCCAGCAACGCCACCCGGGCGCCGCCGTCGGCGCCGCCGGCCCGAGCCTCGCGCAGGATCTCGCCGGTGCCGATCTCGATCGCCGAAGGCCGCGCGGGCAGCGGCACGCCAACACCCTGGCCGCGCGGATAGCGGAGCGCCACCGGCCCGTCGTCGTAGCAGAGCGCAGTGTGGAGCATGTCGACCAGCATCGCCTCGTCGCGCGGGGCCATCATCACCAGGTTCGGCAGGCAGCGCAGGTACGCGATGTCGAACGCGCCGTGGTGCGTGGGCCCGTCGTCGCCGACGAGCCCGGCGCGGTCCATCGCGAACACCACGTTGAGCCTCTGCAG
Source organism: Solirubrobacteraceae bacterium (assembly GCA_036502145.1). Lineage (GTDB taxonomy): Bacteria > Actinomycetota > Thermoleophilia > Solirubrobacterales > Solirubrobacteraceae > Palsa-465. Next base: position 21,650 of record DASXZB010000070.1, read on the forward strand.
GCAGACGTCGTGGACGATCTGGTCGTAGGCCCGCTGCAGGAAGGTGGAGTAGATCGCGGCCACCGGCTTGCAGCCTTGCAGCGCCAGCCCGGCGGCGAACAGGATCGCCTGCTGCTCGGCGATCCCGACGTCGTGGTAGCGGTCGGGGAGCTCGCGCTGGAGGATGTTCAACCCGGTGCCGGAGTTCATCGCGGCGGTGATGCCGATCACGCGCTCGTCGCGGCGGCACTCGCTGACCAGCGCCTCGCCGAACACCTGCGTGTAGGCCGGCGGCGCGGGCTTGCCGCGACCGCGCTTGGTGGCGACCGCCCGCGCCGGAGCGCCGTTGGCGATCGAGTTCGGCTTGGCGGCGTGCCACTTCTCCATCCCCTCCAGGCCGCCCTCCTCGGCGGGCGCGAAGCCCTTGCCCTTCACGGTGGCGCAGTGCACGACCACGGGCCGTTCGGCGGTCAGCGCCTCACGCAGGGCGCGACGCAGGGCGCGAACGTCGTGCCCGTCGATCACGCCCATGTAGGCGAAGTCGAGCTCCTCCCACCAGAGGCCTGGCGCCCAGAAGGCCTTGATCGATTCCTTGACGTGGGGGCCGAGCCGCTCGAAGGCCGCTCCGATGCCGGCCGGGAGCTTGGTCAGGCCGCCTTCCACGCCCTCGCGAGCGTGCCACAGCTTGGGGTTCAGGCGGACCCGGTTGAAGTACAGCGACATCGCGCCCACGTTGGGGGCGATCGACATCCCGTTGTCGTTGAGCACGACGACGATCGGAGTGCCCTGGCCGCCGGCCTGGTGGACCGCCTCGAAAGCGACCCCGCCGGTCAGCGCGCCGTCACCGGCCACCGCCACCACGTGGCCGTCGGGGCCGCGCCCGTGGCGCATCGCCTCCTTGATCCCAACCGCGTAGCCGATCGCGGTCGAGGCATGGCCAGCGCCCATGATGTCGTGCTCGGACTCCCCGATCGAGCAGAACGGGGCCAGGCCCTGGTACTTGCGGATCGTCTGAAGCTGATCGCGGCGCCCGGTCAGCACCTTGTGCGGGTAGGCCTGATGGCCGACGTCCCAGAGGATCTTGTCGCGCGGCGAATCGAGCAGCGAATGCAGCGCCACCGCCAGCTCGCAGGCACCGAGGTTGGCCCCGAAGTGGCCACCGATCTCCCCCACGGTGTCGATGATGTGCTCGCGCACCTCCTGGGCCACCTGCTGCAGCTGTTCGTCGGTCAAGCCGTGCAGGTCCTGCGGCCTGTCGATGCGTTGCAAGAGGTCTGTCATCAGTAGCTCCGGGTTGCGATGAAGTCCGTGATCTGCTCGAGCTCCGAGGCTCCCACGGGCGCCGCGGAGCGCAATGCGCCGCGAGCCCGTTCGTGCGACTCCCCGGCCAGCCTGCGTGCGCCGTCGATGCCAAATTCGGTCACGTACGTGCGCTTGCCGAGTCGCTCGTCACTGCCCTGCTGCTTGCCGAGCGTCGCTTCCGATCCGGTCACGTCGAGAATGTCGTCGACGATCTGGAAGAGAACGCCCAGCTCGCTCGCAAAAGCTCGGTAGAAATCGATTGTGTCAGGTTTATCGCTACCCGCGAGCAGCAGCACACACTCGATGCTGGCGGCGATCAGCCGCCCGGTCTTGAGCTCGTGCAGGCGCCGCAGTCCCGCCGTGCCCGCCGGCGCGGTCTCGGCGACGTCGAGGTACTGGCCGCCCACCATGCCCTGTACGCCGGTCGCCGCCGCCAGCTCGCAGCTGGCCGCCAGCAGCGCCGCCGCTTCGGCCCGCTGCTCGGACAGCAGCAGCCGGAAGGCCTCGGCGTAGAGGCCGTCGCCGGCCAGGATGGCCACGTCCTCGCCGAACATCTTGTGACAGGTCAGCCGCCCGCGACGCAGGTCGTCGTCGTCCATCGCCGGCAGGTCGTCGTGGATCAGCGAGTACGTGTGGATCAGCTCCAGCGCCGCCGCCAGGGGCAGCACTGTCGCCGGCTCGCGTCCGATCGCCTCGGCCGTGGCCAGGGCCAGCACTGGCCGGATCCGCTTGCCCGGGGCCAGCAGCGAGTAGCGCATCGCCTCCTCGAGCCCGGCGGTGGCGAACTCCCCGGAGAACCGCAGCGTCTCCAGGTAGCGCTCGACGTCGGCGCGCAGGCGCTCCGGGTAGGCCGCCCGCGGCTTCGAAACCGTGGGGGCCACTAGGACGCAGGCAGCGGGAGCTGGCCGGGAAGGTCCGGCAACGGCTCGAGCGCCGCGCGCGCCCGCTCGTCGACCTGGGCGCTCGCGTCGGAGGCGAGCCTGGCGCACTCCTCGATCAGCGTCAGCGCGGCTTCCGGGGCGAGATCGCCCGCGCGCAGCCGTTCGGCGGCGTCGTTGAGCGCAGCCGTCAGCTCGATCAGGGCATCGGTCACCGACGGAAGGTTAGCGGGCACCCTCAGCCGTCGAGCGCGGCGTTAACCAGAGTGTCGGCGTGGGCGTTCTCGGCCCGCGGGACGTTACGGATCTGCCAGCGGTCAAATCCCCGCAGCGCGGCCATGGCCTCCGAGTACAGTGGCCGCAGCGCCGGATGCTTGACCTTGTAGGCGCCCGTCAGCTGGCGCACCACCAGCTCCGAGTCGCCGATCAGCTCCACTTCCCGCGCCCCCAGGGCCGCCGCCCGCTCCAGGCCGCGCAGCACCGCGCGGTACTCGGCGACGTTGTTGGTGGC
>DASXZB010000071.1:0-1631 GCA_036502145.1 Solirubrobacteraceae bacterium
GCCGAGCCGACGGCGGAGGTCGAAAGTCGCCCCGAGCCGCCCAGCGCACGGTGAACTACGCCTAGAGCCGCAGGGCGATCGTCGCGACAGCGAGCAGCGGCACCGCGACCGAGAGGCCCCGCAATGCGCCGTCGAGAGGCGCCGTGAGGTCCCCGCGATCGAGTTGACGGACGCTCCCGTCGGCTAGCTGCTGTTCACCCTTGACCGCCAAGGTGCGGCGTCGCAGCTCCCGGACCGGCGTCGAGAGGCGCCGCTGGACGATGGTGAGGAAGAAGCAGGCGAGCACCGCGGCGCCGGCTGCGATCGCTTCGCGGACCGAGTGCAGGCCGAGGGAGTTCACCCACCAACCGGTGAATGCCGAGAATCCGCCCCACGACGCCGCGAGCCAGAAATCGGTGTGGAAGCGACCGCCGAACCACTCCAGGTTGTAGGCGGGAGCGATGAACCCGCCGGCGAGCACCAGCGGCGCCAGGGTGGGGGAGACGACGATCGTCCCGACGATGCCGATCGCCAGGGCGCCGCCGAGACCGCCGATTGCCAATGCGATGAGGGTGCGTCGGGAAAGCTGCGTGCCCATCGGCCGTCCGTGAAGCTCGTCCAGGGCGTGGGCTCCTACTCCGACAGCGAGGAAAAAGGCCGCGATCGCCGCGGCCAGGCGACCGCCGTAGATGTGCGACGCCGCCGCGGCCCCGATCGCCACATTGCTGACGTGCCAGAGCGTGTAGGGCGGGTGCAGCACGGTCACCAGGTCGCGCCAGCCGCCTGGACGCAGGGCGTAGAAGGCGGGGCGTGGGCTGGACTCAGTCTCCAACGGTGCCCCAGATGACGATGCCGCCGCCCAGGCTCATCCGTCGTACCTCTATCCGCTCGATGCCCGCCGCCTCCCAGAGCCCGACCTGCCGGCGCAACGGATAGCTGCGGTAGAAGCCCTCGATGCTGGGGCCGAGGAAGCGGCCGGCCTCGAACCAGCTCCGCGATGCGATCCGCCCGAGGACCGGCAGCCCGACCCTGGTGTAGAGGCGCCAGGGCCAGAACCAGACCCCGCGCGGGACACAGAACTCGAGGCTCGACACTTGCCCTCCCGGCTTGACCACCCGCGCCAGCTCACGCAACGTCGCCGCCGGATCGTCGACGTAGCGCAGCAGGTAGGTGAAGGTGAGGTGGTCGAACTCCCGGTCGGCGAACGGAAGGTTCTCGGCTTCGCCCTCGACGAGGGCGACCTTTGCCGCCAGCCGTGGATCGTCAGCCAACTTCGCCCTGGCGCGTCCCAGCATCGACGCGCTCTGATCGAGTCCGACCACTCGGCAGCCCCAGCGCTCGACCAGCGCCCGGCTCACCAGGCCGGTCCCACAGGCGATATCGAGAACGTGATCGTCGGGCCCGGCTTGGACCGCCTCCACCGCCGCTCGCCTCCAGCGCGGATCCTGAAAGAAGCTCAGCGCCGCTCCGAGCTCGTCGTAGCGCGCCGGCAGCTCCTCGAACAGCTCGAGCGCATGCTGCTTGCGTTGAGAGCGGCCCGACCCCATGCCCTCAAGGGTCTCAGACAGAGGCCTACGTGTTGAGAATGTTCACGGCACGGGCAGCGACCAGGCCGACGGTCAGAAATGAGGCAATCGCCTCGGCCAGCATCA
>DASXZB010000072.1:0-6956 GCA_036502145.1 Solirubrobacteraceae bacterium
CGCCCGCCACGCCAGGTCGGCGTCCGAGGCCCACAGCCCCATGTCCTCGTCGAGCACCTCGCGCCCACCCAGGGCGCAGTCCTCCAGGGTCCGGCGGCGGTACAGCGCCGCCGCCCCGTCGGCGCCGAACGCCGGCGCCGGCCGCCCGAAGCCCGCCGCCGGACGCCCGTGGCCCACGAGCCCGTTCTTGCGCCGGCGGTCGATGAACATGCCGGCGGCGTCGATCTCAGTCGGCGGCGGGGCGGGCGGCGTCGGTGGGGACGCCGGGGCGGGCGGAGTCGGTGCGGACGCCGGGGCGGGCGGCTCACGGGAGGTCCGCAGCAGCTCCGGCGCCACCGAGCCGACACCGGGCTCGGCCAGCCTCGGCAGCGCGGCGGCCAGAAACCCGGGGCGCAGGAAGCAGTCGGCGTTGAGCAGCAGCACCGCGTCGCCACCGGTGCCGGCGATCGCCTCGTTGATCGCAGCGGCGTAGCTGCGCCGCGGCTCGATCCTCAGCCTCCGCGCGCCGTGGCGGGCGGCGAGCTCGGCGGTCGCGTCGGTGCACCCGTTGTCGATCACCACCACCTCGGCCGCCGGGTCCTGCGACACGGCCGCCGGCAGCGAGCGCTCGAGCATCGGCGCCTCGTCGACGCTGAGCAGAAGAATCGTTGTCCTCACGGCCTGGCGATCTCGATCCGCGACTCGCCCACGGCCAGCATCCGGGGCGGCAGCCGAGCCGGAGCGTCCCAGAGGTAGAGGCCCACCGACTCGGCCAGCGCCTCGCGGAGCTCTTCTAGCGTTCCGCCTGACGCGAAGCATCCCGGTAGCTCGGCGACCTCAGACCAGAAGCTCTCGCGCTCCTGATGGACGATGACCGTGAGCTCCATGCCTGACCCTCCGTCGATTTCAGACCCGCCTGTTTGAGTATCTCGTTTGTCAGCCCCTTCCCGTAGGTCCGGCCACTGTGGCGCGGCAGCGTGATCGGACGCCGGCCCGGCTTGACCATCTTTACGGCGTGCTTGCCGCCCACCGTTTGCCGCCATCCATCGCCACGCAGCAGGCGGATCGCGAGCCGCTGGCTGAGGAGCTTGGACATCGCTCGACCGTAAGGCGCCAAGCGCCGCCACCGAGCGCCCGAGCCCCGAATTGGCACGCGCCCGAGACACTGTGTGACGCAGTTTTCACATCGATTCTCTGTGGGGCGCGCTCGAGGATCCCTTTGGCGACGCAGCGCGCCTGTCCTGTCACGCGCCTGCCGTGTCAGCATCCTCGCCCGCGCGCCCCGCTTTTTGCGACAAATCCGGCCGGTCGTCTCGGATTTGTCGCCAGACGTAAGCGTGACGGCCTCATTGCGACAAATCCGGACCGTGGCTCTGGATTTGTCGCAGAAAATCGTGGTTCCCCCCCCACTCTGCCCCTCCGCCTGGGTCGCAGGCCTACAGCAGCTCCCGATACACCTCGGCGGTCGCCCGGGCCGTCTGCTCCCAGCTGAACTGCGCTGCGCGCGCCAGCCCGCGCCGGGCCAGCTCGGCTCGCCGGGCGGCGTCCTGCAGCAGCGCCTCGAGCCGGCGCGGCAGGTCCCGGGGGTCGTGGGGATCGAAGTACTCGGCGGCGTCGCCCCCGGTTTCCGGCAGGGCGGTCGCGCGCGCTGCCAGCACCGGCGTGCCCCGGGCCATCGCCTCCAGCACGACCAGGCCAAAGCCCTCGTAGAGGCTGGGGTGCACCAGCAGCTCGGCGCCGGCGAGCAGCGCGTCCAGCCGCGCGTCGCTGACGTAGCCGGTCAGCTGCACCGGCTCGCCGCCGGCCAGCTCGCGCAGCCAGGGGCCCTCACCGGCGTCGACGCCCGCCAGCACCAGCCGGTGGCCGGCCCCGCGGCGGCGCAGCGCAACGAACGCGCGCACCAGCGCGGCGAGGTTCTTCTTGGCCCGCAGGTCTCCGACCGCCAGCACGTACGGCTCCCCCGGTTGCCCGCCGGTCGCCGGCTCCCCTCGCCCGCCGGCCGCGGACGCCCCTCGCCCGCCGGCCACCGGCTCCCCTCGCCCGCCGGCCACCGACCCCGCTCGTCCGCCGAGCGCCAGCGCCGGCGCCTCGGCGATCACCCTGATCTTGCCCGGATCGACACGGTAGCGCCGGCAGACATCGTCGGCGGTGAACCGCGAGGGACAGATGATCCGCTGCGCCGACCGGGCCGCCAGCGGCGTGATCAGCTTGAACTTGGCCGCGGTGACTGCGGCGAAGTCCTGGGGCCAGGCCTCGAACGCCAGGTCGTGGATCGTGACCACGCCGGGGCACGGCCGGAGCAGCGGTAGAAAGCAGTTGGGCGCGTGCACCAGCGCGGCCGAGCGGCGCCTCAAGATCCGCGGCAGCCCGACCTGCTCGAACAGGAGCTCCGGCCCCCGGCCGCCACCCGCCAGCACCATCAGCTCCAGCCCCAGGCCGGGCTGCGCCCGCAGCGCCGCCACCAATTCCCGCGTATAGCGGCCCCAGCCGCGCAGCTCCGCCGCCGCCACGTCACGCGCGTCGATCACGATCGGCGCCATCGATATGACATTTTCCTGTTTCAAGCGTAGGATCAACTATCAGGTGTCCGCGCATGCTTTCCGCGAGGAGCAGCGCGCCAGCGAGGCCGTGCCTCCGCTCGCCGCCCTGCCCCGCCCGTCCTCGTCGATTTTCGACATTCCAATCGATCTCGCGGATCCCGCCGACCTGCTCCGTACCGTCTCACGCTGGGCGTCTGATCAGCGCACGCGGCGGGTCATGTACGTCAACGCGCATGTCGTCAACCAGTCTCACGTGACCCCCGGGCTGGGGGACTCCCTGCGACGGGCCGACCTCGTCTACTGCGACGGCTACGGCGTTCGGCTGGCGGCGCGGGCGATGCACCTCGAGGTGCCACACCGGATGACCGGCGCCGACTGGATCTGGGGACTGGCCGCGCTGTGCGAGCTCTCGGGCCAGTCGATCTACCTGCTGGGCTCCGAGCCGCCGATCGCCCGCCAGGCCGCCAAGCGCTTGGCGCGCTGGTACCCGCGGCTGGACATCGTGGGGGCGCACCACGGGTTCTTCCCGCTGGACTCGCCCCACAACGAGCGCGTGATCGATGACATCGTCGAGCACCGCCCCCGGATCGTGCTGGTGGGGATGGGTACCCCGAAGCAGGAGCTGTGGGTCGACCGATACGCTGACCGCCTGGGCGGCGCCGTCGTCTGGACGGTCGGCGCGCTGTTCGACTACGTCTCCGGCCACACACCGCGGGCGCCGCGGTGGCTTGCCGACAACGGACTCGAATGGATCTTCAGACTCGCGATCGAGCCTCACCGGATGTGGCGCAGGTATCTGATCGGCAACCCGGTGTTCCTGTCCCGGGTGCTGGCCGAGTCGCGCAGCCAGCCGACTTCCCTGCACTGACAGCGCTCGTCGAGCGCTTCGGCGCCAGGCGGCTGCAACGCGTGGCGGCGGCGGGGATCCTGGTCGCACTGGTGGCGCTGGCCTGGCACTTCAACGCCAAGCCTCGTCACGAGGCGCTGTCGGCAGTGCCCGACGCCCTTCGGGGGCTGGCGGCGACCCTGGTGGTGTTCGGGATCGGCGGGTTCGGGCTGGTCCGGCTGCTGCTGCCCGCCGCGCTGCGCGACTACGAGCTGCTGTGGGTGGTTCCCACGGGCGGCTGCGCCGTCGGCTTGGCGCTGACGCTGCTGGGCTTCGCCTACGTCCCGTATCCCGCCGCGCTGGCCGTGATCCTGATCGCCGGCCTGGCCCTGGGCGCGGTCGCCGTCCGGCGGCGAGGCTGGCCGGCGATCAGCGCAGGGCGGCTGGGATGGCCGGTATTCCTGGCGCTGGCGGTGACGTTCGTCGCACTGGTGCCGATGCTGATGCGCCAGCACTACGCGGCGCCGATCGGGACCGGGTCCGACGCCCACGTCGCTGCGGGCACCGCCAACTTCCTCAAGCACGCCTATCCGACCGGCACCGACGTCTCACAGCCGATCGACCAGATGCCGCCGACGTGGCAGTCGAAATACCCGATCTACTACGCGCTGGCCGCGATCTCGTCGGTCTCCGGCCTGGGCACCTGGCAGGTCCTGGCCACCACGGCGGCGGCGATGCTCGGCCTGGCCGCGGTGGGCCTGTTCCTGGTTGCCCGCGACGTCTTCCGCGCCCCGGCGGCGGTGGCGGCGGCGGCGATGTTGCTGGCCGCCCTGGACCGCGAGGCGCTGCACACGATCCTCAACCCGTACTTCAACCAGACCTGGGGCTTCTTTGCGATGCCGTTCACGCTGGTGCTCGGCTGGTGGCTGGTCCAGCCGGCCCAGGGGCGACGGGCCCGCCAGGGCACCGCTGTGCTGCTGGCGATGTTCGCGTTGGTGCTGGTGTTCGCTTACCCCCTGGCCGCCCCCATACCGGCGGTCCCGCTGGCGGTCTTCGTTTGGCGTGAGTGGCGTCGCAAGCTCCGCGCCGGCGAGCCCGTGTTCCGCCCTCGCGACCTCTACCGCGGGCGGCGCAGCCTCATCTGGCTGATCCCGCTGGTGGTGCTCCTGGCGGTCCCGGCGATTGGGGTCGGCCAGAAGGCGGTGGGGGCGGCAAAGGTGCTGGCGCCCGGAAACTCGCTGCAGGCCTGGGCCGGAGACCTGCCCGGCTTCATCCCCTTCAATTACTTCGTCTCGCTCCCGGGCTCGTTGATCTTCGTGCCGCTGACCGTGGCCGTGTTCGCGCTGGCCGCGTTCGGGCTGTGGCGGTCCTCGCGGTCGCTGACCTGGGGCTTGGGCGGTCTGTTCGCGATCGGCGTCCTGCTGGCTGTCTACCTGCGCCAGCGCCAGTACGGCTACTACTTCCACTTCAAGCTGCTGGCGTTCATCGGCCCGCTGGTGATCGCCATCGCGGTGGTGGGGGCGGCCCGGTTACGGCGCTGGGGGCCGGTCGCGATCGCCGCGATGGCGATCTCCACCGCGGGCAGCGTGGTGGCGGAGATCGCCGACACCGGCTCGCAGCTGCCCCAGGCGACGATCCAGCTGGCCGGCTGGGTGCGCTCGCTGCCGGCCGGCGCCTCGGTCCGGCTCGACATGTGGCCGCCGCTTCAGCTGTGGGCGGCGTACTTCATGGCGTCGCGCCCACTGTGCTCACAGCTGCCGCTGCTCGACACCGACTACCCGCACGTGGCCGTGTCGCGCAAGGCGGACTACATCGTGGCCTCGCAGGTGGCGGGACGGCCGTTCGATGCCTCAGGACCGGTGCTCCGGCAGAACTCCGGCTTCAGGCTGTACCGCCAGAACCCGGCCGTCCCGGGACCCAGCTTCTGCACCCGGCGGCGCTTTGACCGGATCTACACCGGCCCCGGTTACAGCCCCCGATAGACCCGGCACTAGACCGGCGGCGCGGCGGGGAACCGGTCCGAGTTGGCGGCGGCCCACTCGGCCACGCCCATCGGCTCGTTTCCGGTCAGTGAGCGGTAGGTGTCCGTCACCAGATCGGCGTCGCCGCGCTTCCAGGCCGCGAAGTGGAGCATGACCTCGATGTCGACCCGGTCGGCGGGGATCCCGCCCTCCTCGACCAGGATGCGCCGGAACTCGTCCTCGGGCATGTCGACGTATGCGATCTGCCGGCCCAGCGCCTCGCTGAGCGCCGTCGCCATCTCGCCCATGGTCAGCGCCTCCGGACCGGTCAGCTCGTAGTTGGCGCCGGGTTCTCCGCCTTCGGTCAGGATCACGGCGGCGGCCCGGGCCACATCGTCGGCCGCCACCAGCCCCACCCTCCCCTCTCCCGCCGGGGCGATCAGCGCACCGGCCGCTTTGATGAACTCGACCTGGCTCAAAAGGCTGGTCTCCATCACCGAGTTGGGCGACACCAGCGCCCACTCCAGGCCGGACGTCTTGATCGCCTCGATGCTGGCGACGTGCAGCGTGTCCAGCGAGTCCCCGCGGTGGCGTACGGCTCCGTAGAGCTTGACGATCCGCTGCACTCCGGCCCGCCGGGCCGCCTCGAGGGCGTTCATCTCCCGGACCTGGATCCGGTCGTCCATCGGTGAGACCACAAACACGGTGTGGACTCCGGCGAAGCCGCGATCAAGGCTCTCCGGCGAGTCGAGGTCGCCGATCGCGGTCTCGGCGCCGACATCGGGAAGTGCCTCGGCCCGCGCCGGCGAGCGCACCAGCGCCCGCACCGGAGCGCCCGTGGCGGCGGTCTCTCGCAGCACCCGGCTGCCGAACATCCCTGTGGCACCAAGTATCAGAATCATGCCCAGACCCGGCGTACAGCTTATGCGGCTTGGGCCCGGCGCGCCAGCCACCCGTCGCTGCGCTTCCGCTACGCCGGGTCCCCGCGCAGCGCGCACCTGGCTGATCGGCGGCGAGTCAGTCGCCCTCGTCCAGCGGCGGCAGCGCCAGCGCGTGGGCGCTGGCCCCCTCCTGCTCCACCGGGATCGTCCCCTCCAGGTTGATCAGCCGATAGCCGTGGGCGCGCATCGTGGCCGCAAACTGGGCATGGGTGTCGTGCAGCTCGCAGACGATCGCCGGGCGGTGGCGCGCGATCGTCTCGCTCATCCCCTCGAGCACGGCGATCTCGGCGCCCTCGACGTCGATCTTGACCAGCCCCGGCGGGGGCAGCGCCCCCTCGCGGACCAGATCGTCGATCGCCACCAGCTCGACCTCGATCACGTGCTCGGTGTAGGGGTGCTCGCCGTACTCGGCGAGCTTGGACCAGCTCTGATCGTCGACGACCTGCAGCCGGCCCCGGCCGCCCCGAGCGGCCACCGCCTTGTCGATAACGGTCACGTTGGGGATCAGATTGAGCTCGGCGTTGCGGCGGATCGCCTCGGCGTTGTCGGGGGCCGCCTCGAACGCGTACACGCGACCCTCCTCCAGTCCGCTCAGGTGCGCCGCCAGCAGCGAGAAGAAGCCGAGGTTGGCGCCGACGTCATAGAACACCTGGCCCCGGCCCAAATGCCTGACCATGGCCTCCTGAACGGCGCTCTCCAGGTTTCCGCC